>NZ_UFWZ01000001.1:1831875-2442500 GCF_900461105.1 Clostridium putrefaciens
ATGAACCGTTTAATAAATGTTGATTTACCTGTTCTAACAGGACCTACAACTCCTACATATATATCCCCTTGGGTTCGTTCTGATATATCCTTGTATATGTTAAAATTATTCAATTTCTACCCTCCTAAACTATATGTTAACATTATATATATATTGATACTTTGTTGACTTTATTACTTCTAACAAAAAAAAGAAGACTAATTTTAGTCTTCTTAATAAATTTCACTTTTTTTGTCTCTTTGCATTAATTCTTTAACACCCTTTTTAGGGTCTTTGTTTTGAAAAAGAACCTTATATAAAGTATCAGTTATTGGCATAGATACATTTAGTTTTTCTTTTAATTCGTAAAAAGCCTTACAGCTTTTTATACCCTCTACTACCATACCTACACCTTCAATAGCTTCATCCATAGTCTTTCCTTCACCTATTAGTATACCTGCCCTCCTGTTTCTACTATGAAAAGAAGTACAGGTTACTATTAAGTCACCCATGCCTGTAAGTCCGAAAAATGTTTCTTTCTTTCCTCCAAGACATTCACCAACCTTAATTATCTCATTCATACCTCTAGTCATTAAAGCAGCTTTTGCATTATCACCATACCCTATACCATCAGATATACCAGCTGCCAAAGCTATTATGTTTTTAACAGCTCCGCCTATTTCTACACCAATTAAATCGTCATTAGTGTAAACTCTAAGACTTTGTGTAAAAAACAGTTCTTGAACAACCTTTGCTTTATCCATATCCTTTGAGCTTACAACTACTGTTGTAGGTATGTCTAAAGAAACTTCCTCTGCATGACTAGGACCTGAAAATACTACAATTGGATTTTCTAACTCTTCTTCTATAACCTGCGATAATCTTTTATAGCTTCCTTCCTCTATGCCCTTTGCAATGCTTATAACAATAGCTTCTTTTGAGATATATGGCTTTATAACTTTTGATATCTCTCTTATAGCATGAGATGGAACTGCAAGGATTACAAATTCTGAATCTTTTAAAGCTAATGTAATATCTTCTGTTGCAAATACATTTTCAGGAAACCTTACATCTTTTAGATATTTATTATTACTTCTATTATTATTTATATCATCTATAACAGACTTCTTCCTATCCCAAAGGGTAATAACATTGCCCTTTTTAGCTAAAAGTACACTTAAGGCACTCCCAAAACTTCCTCCGCCAAGAAAGGTTATCTTACTCATATTACTCTTTTTTCTCTCTAAATTCTAATTTAATTCCAGTACCTTCAAAATTAAATCCAGCTCTTAACTGATTCATTAAGTATCTTTCATAAGAAAAATGTAATGTAGTTTTACTATTTACGAAAAATACAAATGTAGGCGGTTTTACACCAGTTTGAGTAACATAGTATACTTTTAATCTCTTAAGTGCTACTACAGGTGGCTCTTTCATAAGTATTGCTCTATTTACAACTTCATTTAATAATCCAGTAGTTATTCTTCTAGAATAATTATTATAGCAATCCTTTGCCATAGCTAAAATCTTATGTGTTCTTTGTCCTGTAAGTGCTGAAATAAATAGATATGGTGCATAACTTAAAAATGATAATTTTATAGCTATTTCTTTTTTAAACTTCTCCATAGTTTTATCATCTTTTTCTATTAAGTCCCATTTGTTAACTACTATCATTACAGCCTTATTAAGTTCATGAGCATATCCAATAATCTTTTCATCTTGATCAGTAACACCATCTTGTGCATCTATCATAAGTATACACACATCAGATCTTTCTATAGATGTTAGAGTTCTTATAACACTATATCTTTCAATTTCCTTTTTAACTTTACTCTTTCTTCTAAGGCCTGCTGTATCTACTAATATAAATTTACCTAGTTCAGTTTCTAAGTGACTATCTATAGAATCTCTAGTTGTTCCAGGTATATCACTTACAATAACCCTATCTTCACCTAAAAGTTTATTAATTAATGATGACTTACCTACATTGGGTTTACCTACCATAGCTATTCTAATGTATTCATCATCATTTTCTTGATAATCACTATCTTTAAAGTGTTCTACTATAGTATCAAGCATATCTCCAAGACCTAGTCCTTGAGTTGCTGATATAGTTATAGGGTCCCCTATTCCTAAATTATAAAATTCAAAGGCATTATTTTCATCTTTAAGTGAATCTACCTTATTTACTACAAGTACTACAGGCTTTTTGCTAGTTCTAAGCATATGTGCAACTTCATGGTCTGCTGGTGTAAGCCCTTCTTTACCATCTACTATAAATACTATTACAGTAGCGGTTTCAATAGCAATTTGTGCTTGCCTTCTCATTTGAGCAATTATAATGTCATCATTTTGTGGCTCTATACCACCTGTATCTATCATTGTGAAGTTATACCTTAACCATTCAGCCTCTGCGTATATTCTATCTCTTGTTACCCCTGGAGTGTCTTCTACTATTGAAATTCTTTTACCTGCTAATTTGTTAAACAAAGTGGATTTACCTACATTTGGTCTACCTACTATTGCAACTACTGGTTTTGCCATATTTGTTCCTCCTTACAATTACTATTTATTATATCTATCAAGTCTTCGCCTGTATAATCACAAACTAATACTTCCTTGCCAAGTTCACTTTCCATTTTATCTAATGTTATATCATCTAAAAATACTTTTTCGCCACTTCTTAACATATTTTTAGGTATAATTATGAACTCACCTAATTGTTTTTCTCTTAAATTATCTATTATATCTTTTCCTGTTAGTAGTCCTGCTACTGTTATAGTTTCCCCAAAAACTTTATTGATAGTCTTTTCCACGCTTATATGAATATTGGGGTTACTTCCCATAATGCTTTTTGATGCCATTAATATCTCTTCATAAGCAGATACCCCTGTAACCATAGTAAAACTACCAGTGCTATATTTATTCAACTTGTCTAAATCTTTTTTTATTGTATCTCTAAAAAATCTTATCATTCCAATACCATCTTCTAGTTGTTTAAATCCCCTATAAAAATCATCTTCTGGAATTTCCATACCTGATGTTATATAAAATTCATCAGATAATCTTACAAAGGGTTCATTAATTTCACCTTCATATATATCTTGAAGTTTCCTAACGTTTTTTATCTCTTCTGTAGCCAATTGTTTATTATACAACTTTAACGGAAATAATCCTTCTCTATGCATAGTAACTCCAACTGGTACTACAGCCACATTTTCAATATAAGGATGAAGTTTATAAAGATCTCCAATAGTATTTACTAATTCTTCTCCATTATTAACGCCAGGACAACTAACTATTTGACAGTTCATTTGTATTCCCGCCGAAGCTAGCTTTCTTAGGTTATCATATATATCTCCTGCAAACCTATTGTTGAGCATCTTTTTTCTTAACTCTCCATTAGTAGTATGTACAGATATATTAATAGGACTAATTCTATATCTTATAATTCTATCTATATCATCATCTTTCATATTAGTTAGGGTTACAAAATTTCCTTGTAAAAAAGAAAGTCTTGAATCATCATCTTTGAAATACAGTGATTTACGCATCCCTTTTGGAAGTTGATCTATAAAACAAAATATGCACTTATTACTACAGCTTCTAGCATCATCCATTATGGCATCTTCAAATTCTATTCCAAGTTTTTCATCATAGTCCTTTTCTATCTCTAGAATCCACAGTTCCTTATCGGACTTTTCTATCTCCACCTCTACATACTCATCTGCCATCAGAAATCTATAATCTATTATATCTTTTATTTGATTTCCGTTGATACTAATTATTTTATCTCCAATTTCTATACCCAACTCTTCTGCTATACTATCTTTAAATATTTTGCATATTTTTGTATTCATCTTCCCACTCCCATATTTATTGCTATCAATTAGTTATATTACATTAATTGGCCTTTATAGTCAATAAAATAAGAGAAGATGAAAAAACATTTTTACATCTTCTCTTAAAATATAAATTTCTTTAATTTACTCTCTTAAATATAAATCTAAATTAATATTCCATTATACATTATACAACTTATTGTGACTTTTATCTACATATTATTTTTTAGTATTTATTAATCATTTAAATCTACAGTTTCACCTGTAACTAAATAGATGGTCCATTCACATATATTAGTTACATGATCTGCTATTCTTTCTAGAAATTTAAATACAAATAAAAACTGAGTAGCTTGTTTTGCATTGCTTTTATCTTCTATCATATAATCTAAAAGCTCTGTAAATGAACACTCGTAAATATCATCTATTTCATCATCCATCTTACATACAGCATAAGCTTTAGATGAATCAGCGTTTATATATGCATCTAAAGAATCTCTTATCATTTCTTGAATAATTAAAGACATCCTTGGTATATCTGTTAGTTCTCTTATATATTTCTCATCTTTTAATCTTATAACTATTTTTGCAATATCTACAGCGTGGTCAGCCATACGTTCTAAATCTGTTACTATTTTTATAGTGGTGAATACATTTCTAAGGTCTTTAGCTAAAGGTTGTTGCATTGCTATAAGTTTTATACACTTATCCTCTATTTCTCTTTCAAGATCATCTACTAAATCATCTTGTTTTATAACCTGAAGAGAAAGGCTTTCATCTTGTTCTTCAAGAGCCTTTATAGACAAGTGTATCTGTTTTTCTACAATGCTACCCATTCTTAAGACTTCCCTGTGAAGGTTTTTTAAATCCGTATCAAAAGATGTTCTTGTCATGATATCACCTCATTTTAAATTTAGCCAAATCTACCTGTTATATAATCTTCTGTTCTTTTATCTAAAGGTCTGTGAAATATTTCTTCTGTTTTTCCATATTCAATAACTTCTCCTGTAAGAAAAAATGCAGTGTTATCTGATATCCTCCCTGCTTGTTGCATATTATGTGTAACTATAATTACTGTATATTCCTTTTTTAATGTATCCATTAATTCTTCTATCTTTAGCGTAGATATTGGGTCTAATGCAGATGTGGGTTCATCCATAAGAATTATTTCTGGCTCTACAGCTAAGGTTCTTGCTATACAAAGCCTTTGTTGTTGTCCCCCTGAAAGTCCCATGGCATTCCTTTTTAATCTATCTTTTACCTCTTCCCAAAGCACAGATTCTTTTAAACTATTTTCTACTATTTCATCAAGCTTTGCCTTATTTTTTATTCCGTGTATTCTAGGCCCGTAAGCTACATTGTCATAAACAGACATAACAAATGGATTTGGCTTTTGAAATACTATTCCTATTCTCTTTCTAAGTTCAATTACATCATAGTCATCGTATATATTTTCACCTTCAAATAAAACCTGCCCTTTTATCTTTACTGAAGCAATTAAGTCATTCATTCTATTTATAGTTCTTAAAAATGTTGACTTTCCACAACCTGAGGGGCCAATAAGGGCTGTAACTGTATTTTTGTCTATATTTAAATTTATCTTTTTTAAAGCCTGTGAATTTCCATAGTATAAGTCAAGATCTTTTGTTTGAATTATGCTCATTACAATTCCCCCCTATATCTTTCCAGTGTAAGATTCATGTAACTTTTTACCTAATATTCTTGCTGTAAAGTAATATAACAAATCCTGAAATTATATATAATATTACAGTGGCTATGCTTGTTATTGTTGGAAGAATCATTACGCTTAAAACTAGTATTCCTGCTAAAAGACTAAATCCAACACCGCCTAAATAATTCTTTATAATTGGTACTAAAACGCTTATACCAATCCATCCATAAACTACAGATGGTATACCAACAAATAGTTCCATAGCAGGTTGCATTACCTTTTCTCCAAGTTTTGGAGATATCATATTAATAAAGATAGCAAGAGCTATTGCAAGCGGAGTACTTATTATAACTGCTCCAAGTGAAACGGCTGATGATCCTAATATATATATTAAAGCACCATACTTCCTCTCTTCTGGATCCCAAACTTTAGAAAACAAGAATTCTGAAATAGATTGGTTGTTTAGTATAAACAATTTCATACCCTTTGATGCAATAAAATATATTATAGATATAGTCAAAATAATAATAAGCATACCGCAAAAGGTAGCATATGCTCTACCTAAATATTCATTTTTAATCTTATTTTTAAGATCTCTTTTCATATCATCACAACCCCGCTATTCTAATTCTTAGAATGTATAAAAATAATATTATTTATCTCTTGTAACTTTCATGTCACTAGTTGGATAATATCCTAATTTCTCCATAGCCCTTTTAGATTCATCTGTAGCAAAAAACTCTATATATGCCTTTGTTAACCCAACTGCTTCACCTTTTGTGTACATGTGTTCATAAGACCATATAGGATATTTACCTGTAGTTATATTTTCTTTTGACATCTCTACATCCTCATACTTTAAAACTTTAATTCCGTCTAAGTTTTTTTCGTTTGATAAATAGGATGATGCTAGATAGGATATCGATCCTTCTGTTTCTTTAACTGCTTTAGCCACAGCACCACTTGAATCTTCTTTCAACGCTTCTCCTGTTGCTTCTTTAGCTCCATCTAAAGCATATTTTTTGAAAGTTGCTTTAGTCCCTGAAGAATCTGGTCTACTTATTATAGTTATCTTTATATCATCTCCACCAAGTTCTTTAAAGTTAACTATTTTACCTGTAAATATATCTATAAGTTGATCTTTAGTTAAGCTATTTAGATTTACTTTTGAGTTAGCAACAGCTGCAAATCCAACTACACAAACTTTATTATCTATAAGTTCTTTAGCTTTATCTTGATCCAACTTTTCTTCTGCAAAAACATCTGAGTTACCGATATCAACATTTCCTGCGGCCACATCTTTAAGCCCTGTACCGCTTCCGCCTCCTTGGACACTTATAATTGCATTTGGATTCTTTTCATTAAACATTTTAGCAATTTGCTGTGCTAATGGTTGAAGCGCTGTAGATCCTGTAACTGTTATACTTCCTTCTATTTTATTTTCACTTTCTTTATTTTCTGATTTAGTTGAGCACCCTGCTAAAATTCCTCCAATAAGTACTATTGATAAGCCAGTTTTAATAAACTTTGATATATTTTTATTCATGTTTCTACCTCCATTTTTAATATCTAACTTATTTACTACAATTTCATAATAATACTTTAAAGTTAATAGCGTATTATTCCAGTGTTAATTAAAATTAACATACATGCTTTGTATATGTTTTTATATCTTACAATTTAATTGATATTTAACCCTAGATCTATATGTTATATATATCATTCTCTTCACTAAGATACTTTATTCTTTATTCAAAAAAAGGACTCTTTTAGAGCCCTTTTTTTAAAGGTAATGTAATTATAAATTTACTTCCTTTAGAAACTTCACTTTTAACATCTATATTCCCACCAAATCCTAATACTATATGCTTTACTATAGCAAGTCCAAGTCCTGTTCCCCCATTAGCCCTAGACCTAGCTTTATCAACTCTATAAAACCTTTCAAAGAGTCTATATATATGTTCTTGTTGAATACCAACCCCTGTATCTTCTACTATTATTATACAGTCTTTTTTATGTGTTTTAGAACTTATATAAATGCTAGATCCATTATCTGAATATTTTATAGCGTTATCTATAAGATTTATCATCATTTGTGTAAATCTATCTTCATTTCCATATAAAATAATATCAGTTTCAAGATTTAGTGTAATGCTTATATCTTTATTAGCTGCTACACTTTTCATTAAATAATAAATATCATTAATTTTATATTCAACATTAATATCAAAACTCTTTTCGTCCTTACGTTGTTCTATATCAGAAAGAGTTAATATATCTTCAATAAGCCTTGTAAGTCTTTCAGCCTCTTCATTTATTATATTTAAGAATCTGTCCTTTTTCTCATCATCATCTACATATCTTAATGTTTCTGCAAACCCCCTAATAGAAGTTAATGGTGTCTTTAATTCATGAGATACATTTGCTACAAATTGTGTTCTCATATTTTCTAACTTTTTAAGATCTGTTATATCTTGTACCACGGCTACAGTACCTATAAGCTTTCCATCACTTATTATATCTCCTGTTTTTACCCTTAATTCTTTTTGTGAAGGCCAAAGTATATTTATTTCCTTATACTCATCCTTTCTTTCTTTAAATACGTTTTCTAATTCAAAATCTCTTATATGCTCCATAAGATTTTCACCAATAATATTCTTTCCTATACCAAATATTTTTTTTGCATATGGGTTAATTATAATAACATTGTAGTTTTCATCTACTGCAATAACACCACTATCCATACTTTTAAGTATAGCCTCTAACTTATCTTGCCTGTCCACAGCTTCTTTTATGGTACTCTCAAGTTTATCTGCCATATCATTAAAAGTTCTTCCAAGCTTTCCTATCTCATCATTTGTTAATATATTTACCCTTCTATGTAAATCTCCACTTGCAACCTTTGATGTAAGTAATTGAAGTTCCTCTATAGGTTTTACTATAAAATGACTAAATTTAGAGGATAATAAAACCGACACCGCTATTACTAAAATCAAAGTTAAAATATAATACTTTAAATATCTTTGTTGAACACTTTTCATACTATCAATACCCATTGACATCCTTAGTATAGATCCATCTTCTAATAGCAAAGCATTATATACCATATCTTTCTCTAGGGTATTGCTATATCTAACACTTTCCCCTTCGCCATTTCTTATAGCATCCGAAACTTCTTTCCTTAAATTATGGTTATCCATATCTTCTTCATCTTTTAGTGTATCAATTATGACTTCACCTTTTTCATCAATGTATGTAACTCTAATATGCGACTCATCAATACTTTCGTTTAGCCATATTAATGTTTCTTCACGTGTCTTATCTTTTATACTATTTGCTATCAACTTATTATCTATACTAATATTACTTTTTGTTTGCTCTAAATATTGATAATTCCATATGATAACAAATATTGAGCTCACAAGTATAAGACTAAACGTTATTATACCTAGCACAAAGAACATAATTTTTTTCTTCATAGCTAGTCTCTCCTATACTCATTATTAAACCTATACCCAATACCCCTTATAGTCTCTATGTATTTAGGGCTTTTGTCATCATCCTCTATCTTTTGTCTTAGATGCCTTATATGAACATCTACTGTTCTCGTTTCTCCTATGTATTCATATCCCCATATCTTATCTAAAAGCATTTCTCTTGTTAAAACCTTTCCCTTATTTTTAATTAAAACTTCTAAAAGTTCAAATTCTTTAAGAGTTAAATCTATCTTTTTAGTATCCTTTATAACTTCATGTTTTTCAAAATCTATAGTTATATTAGAAAAGTTATATCTTACATCTAAAGGTTTTGTATTTACCCTCCTTAAAACAGCCTTAACTCTTGCTGTTAATTCTCTAACAGAAAAAGGCTTAGTTATATAATCATCTGCCCCTAACTCTAATCCTATTATCTTATCTAACTCCTCACCTTTTGCTGTTAACATTATTATAGGAATATGAGCTATTAAGTTATCTTTTCTTATTTCTTTACATACATCATATCCATCCATGCCTGGAAGCATTAAATCTAGCAATATAAGTTTAGGTATTTCACTTTTAGCTTTACTTATAGCATTATTACCATCCATAGCCACCACTACTTCATATCCTGATTTTTCTATATTAAATTTTAGTAGCTCTATTATATGTTCTTCATCATCTACTATTAATATCTTTTCTTTAGACATAATTAGCCCTCCGTATCTTTTTACTTTTAGTAGATCTTAATCTACTTTGATAAACACGCTTAAAATGTTAGATACTTCATTCACTTAACTATAATATAAAAAAGAAAATAACCTACCTGAATTAACTCCTGTTTTTCTATAAGAGTGTAATTTATAATCTTTTGCACAATATGTACATAAATTATCATCAAATATATTCTGTTCTAAGACTCCGAATGAATTTAGTTGATACTTAAGACAGGCCGTTATATTTAAATTATTTCCTTCAAATATACTTTTATTATTATAAAATTCTTCCTTTTTAAATTCTTCCTTAACTCCCTCACCTACTTCATAGCAACATACCCCATTATGTGGACCTATATAAGCTACAATATTCTCTGCCTTAGTTCCATACTCCTCCTTCATTTTCTGTAATGTCTTAAGCAAAATCAATTTATAAGTTCCTCTCCATCCACTATGAACAGCTGCCATAGCTTTTGTGTCTTTGTCAAAAATAAGTATAGGTGCACAGTCTGCTGTAAAAACCCCAATAGCTATATCCCTCTTTTTACAGATGATTGCATCACCTATTTCTTCACCTTTTGGATTAACCTTTATAATGTCACTATGCAATTGTTTTAAATATTTAATTTCCTTTAAGTTCATAATATCTTTTAATTTATTTATATTTAAGATTCCATCATTCTCGTCTATTTTAAAACTTACTTCATTATAAGATGTGGAAAAATAAAAATTAGCTCCACCAATAACTTCATGAATAAACTGAAACCTTTTATCTATCAATATATCTTTCACTAAATTCCTCCATCAACAAAACCATATTTTAACTTTATATATTTTAATATAGTTATCACGTATTTTAAATATACATAGTAACTTTATAACATTTTAGCCAAACTACTAGAGCTTGGCTAAAATATTATTTACTCATTATACTTTTAATTTCTTCCATAAAGGAGTTTATATCCTTAAATTGTCTATATACTGATGCAAATCTAACATAAGATATTTCGTCTACTTCCTTTAACCTGTCCATAATCATTTCGCCTATATCCTCTGATTTTATTTCTGTAGTCATGCTATTACTTAATTCTTTTTCTATATCACTTGCTAAACTCTCTATTTGTGACCTTGATATAGGTCTTTTTTGACAAGCTTTTATTAATCCATTTATTATCTTGTTTTTATCAAAGTATTCTCTTGCAAGATCTTTCTTTATGACTAATATAGGAATGTCTTCAACTTTTTCATAGGTTGTATATCTTTTACTACAAGATACACATTCTCGTCTCCTCCTAATCGCTAGCTTGTCTTCTGTAGCTCTAGAATCTACAACCCTACTTTCTTCGTAAGCGCAGTATGGACATTTCAAAGCATTCCCACCTTTCTTCATAATTATTGATTTTATTTAATTATACACACTTTTCTATGTAATTTCTACATACTATGCATCTTCTCTAATTATATAATTATCAACTAGTATAACATCTACACCTATTTTAAGAATCTTTTCCCAAGGTATTTCTATAACATCTATTTTACTAAACCAAGAATTCTTTTGAACTGGTACTATTACAGAAACTATTTTGTAATTTTCACAATCAACCTTTACATCTTTTATATATCCGAGTTTCACTCCTGTGTTTATATCTATAACTTCCATAACCTTTATATTATTTATAGAATGCATATCCATTTCCATGAAAATCCCCCCTATTAATTTGACTTAATTATCATTTAAGATGTTTTTCAATATATAAATACGTCTTTATATTTATTCCCATAATACATTAATATTGTATATAATGAATTCTATGACCTTTATAAAAATTTCTAAGGTTCATATTTAGATTTACCTCCTAGTAAATATTTTCTATATGAACCTTAGAATAAATTTATGCATTAATAATATTTATATGTACTTTTTCATATGTTTTAATGCTGTTTTTTCTAACCTAGATACTTGAGCCTGTGATATACCTATTTCTTCTGCTACCTCCATTTGGGTCCTCCCATCAAAAAAGCGTAGATTTAATATAAGTTTTTCTCTATTGTTTAACTTTTTCATGGCTTCTTTTATTGATATATCTTGTAGCCAACTGTCATCAATATTTTTAGTATCTTTTATTTGATCCATTACATATATAGCATCTCCTCCGTCATGATATATAGGTTCAAATAAAGATACTGGATCTTGTATGGCATCTAAAGCAAACACAACCTCTTCCCGTGGGATATTTAGTTCCTTTGCAATTTGAGATATAGTAGGTTCTTTATTGTTTTCATTTACTAATTTATCTCTTGCCATTAAAGCTTTATATGCTATATCCCTTAAAGATCTACTAACTCTTATAGAATTGTTATCTCTTAGGTATCGTCTTATTTCTCCTATTATCATAGGAACAGCATAGGTTGAAAATCGAACATTTTGACTTAAATCAAAGTTATCTATAGCTTTCATAAGACCTATACATCCTACTTGAAAAAGGTCATCTGCATTTTCTCCTCTATTATTAAATCTTTGAATCACACTTAAAACCAATCTAAGATTACCTTTAATAAAGTCATCTCTTGAGCTATCATCCCCATTTTGAATCTCAAGTAACATCTTTTTCATTTCTTTATCTTTTAAAACCGGTAACTTAGATGTATTAACTCCGCAAATTTCAACCTTATTGATCATCATAAAAATCAGTCCCTTCAGAGTAATTGCATTTTAATTATTCCCTGAAGAAATAACTTTTATACTAGAGACAAACTATAACATTTTATTTATTTCCTTTTTTAATCTTTTAATTATTCTTTTTTCTAATCTAGAAATATAAGATTGTGATATACCAAGCATATCAGCTACTTCCTTTTGAGTCTTTTCGTTTTTCCCAACTAATCCAAACCTTAATTTAACTATTTCTTTTTCTCTATCATTAAGCTTTTCCATGGCTAGAAATAATAATTCTTTATCCACCTCATCTTCTATAATGTTATATACCATATCGCTTTCTGTTCCTAATATATCAGATAATAAAAGTTCATTTCCATCCCAGTCTATATTTAAAGGTTCATAAAATGATATTTCAGCTTTTATTTTACTATTACGCCTTAAGTACATTAGTATTTCATTTTCTATACATCTAGATCCATAGGTTGCAAGCTTAATCTTTTTTTCCGGATTAAAGGTATTTACAGCTTTAATAAGTCCTATAGTTCCAACAGAAATTAAATCTTCTATAGCTATACCTGTATTTTCAAACTTTCTTGCTATATAAACAACTAATCTTAAATTTCTTTCTATTAAAACACTCCTTACAGTTTCTTCCCCCTTCATAAGCCTTAGTACTAAATCTTCTTCCTCTTCTCTTGTTAAAGGTGGAGGTAGTGCATCGTTACCTCCTATATAATAAATTTTCTTAAAAAATAATTCAAACTTTGATATTATCCTATTAATAAGTACTTTAATATTCATCTTCTTACCCCCTTTATAATATTCCTCTTGATAATAAAGCAGAATACTCTCCACCTTTGCTTAATGAATTGTCACATATACATATAATGGCTTCTATTGGCTTAATGGATACCTTTTCATCTTTCTTATAAGATAGTGTAATATATTCTGGTTTAAACCCCTGTAACCTTCCCTTAGAGCCATTTACAACTTGGTAGGGTATCATATATCTTTCTTTCTCTTCTAATGTTATATCACCTAAAGCCCCCCTTTCAACAATAATAACAGGCAAGTCAGTAGCAGGCTCCCTGAGTTCATTTCCAGTATCCAAAAAACCTTTAAAAGATTTTACTTTACCTTTGTAAAATATTTCTACACTATATATTAAATTATCAACAATATATCTATCTTTTATAAAATTTATTATTCGATTTATGAATATATATAATATCATCATAGACATTAATATATATTTATAAGAAAAGCTCTCCAAAGTCTTATTTTGATCCATTATATTTATATTATTTATACCCATAAAAAAACATAATCCACTTAACAACATCGAATATATAATGTAAATTGCAGAAGATTTTAATATAAATCCTACATTTAACTTCTTAAATGCAATAATCATAAAACCCATAACTAAAGGTATCTTTATATAAATTGCATTAAAGATATTTAACTTTGGTATCAATATAACCATTACATATGATGTAGCAAAAACTGCAGATAATATAGCATTTGTAACTTTGAGCTTTATCTTCATAGTATCTGAGGTTATACATATTAAGAATAAATTTACTATGAAATTTTCAATTAGCAGTACATCTAAATAAACTATCAATTTCACCACTCCCTTAGTAACATTATATATCTACATTATTCAAAATTTTGTCATTTCATATAGGTTATATATTTATTTTTAAATTATCTTTTTACAAAAAACACTTTAAACTTCTAATAAGTATTAAAAATTAAAATAAAAAAAACTTGATGCAATTTCATCAAGTTTTTTTATTTCTATATTTATCTTCTCTGTTTTCTTAAAAATGCCGGTATTTCTAACTGGCTATCTTCGTAAGTATCCGAAGTGGCAGCAGCTTCTTCTATAGGCTCTTTGTTGCTTTTATCACTTACTACATTTTGCATATCCTTTTTAGGTTTCTTAGAAGTTTCTTCTTCAAATCCAGTAGCAATAACAGTGATTCTTATCTCATCTTTTAGATTTTCATCTATTACAGCACCAAATATTATATTTGCATCTGGATCTGCAGCTCCTTGAACTATTTCAGCTGCTTCGTTTATTTCAAGTAAACCAAGATCTGAACCTCCCGTAACATTTAGTAGTACTCCTGTAGCTCCGACAATGGATGTTTCTAGTAAAGGACTAGATATAGCTTGTTTTGCCGCATCTTGAGCCCTGTTTTCTCCATTTCCTTTACCTACTCCCATATGCGCAAGACCTTTATCTAGCATTACAGTTCTTACATCCGCAAAGTCTAAATTAACAAGACCTGGTATAGTAATAAGATCAGATATACCTTGTACACCTTGCCTTAATACGTCATCTGCCTTTTTAAAAGCTTCCATAAGAGAAGTTTTTTTATCTACTAAAGAAAGAAGCTTTTCATTAGGTATAGTTACCAACGTATCAACACTTTCCTTTAGATTATTTATTCCCATATCTGCATGTAACATTCTCTTTCTACCTTCAAAAGGGAAAGGCTTTGTTACAACTCCTACAGTTAGAATACCCATAGCTTTTGCAATTTCAGCCACTACTGGAGCTGCTCCTGTACCGGTTCCACCGCCCATTCCTGCAGTTATAAAAACCATGTCTGCACCTTTTATGGCTTGGGATATTTCTTCTTTACTTTCTTCAGCGGCTTTCTCTCCTATTTCAGGATTTGCCCCAGCTCCTAGTCCTTTCGTCAATTTATCACCAATTTGTATCTTTTGTGTAGCGTTAGATAACATCAAAGCTTGTTTATCTGTATTAATGGCAATAAACTCTACATTTTTAAGCCCTTCAATTATCATTCTATTAACAGCGTTATTTCCTCCGCCACCACATCCAACTACCTTTATTTGTGCAAATTGTTGAACATCTAAATCAAAATCTAACAAAATAATTCCTCCTCTTTAGAAAAATCCATCTAAAGCCTTTTTTATCTTACTTATAAAGCTTTTATTATTTCTTTTTCTTATTCTTGAATTTTTTAATTCTAAATCTTCTTTATCAATATTTTTTGTTTGTTTATCCTCTTGAATTTCACTTGAATTATTATTTAAATTTAACTCATTATATACATTTTTAACAATACCCAATGAATTAATTGCTAAAGGTTTATTTGATGTTTCTTTTGGATTTAATATGTATACAGGTTTATTCATAATTCCATTAGCAAGATCCCCTATCCCTTTAAATAGACTTATTCCGCCACCTAATAATACAATGCTATCTATCTCATATTCTCTTTCTCTACTTTTTGTTTCGATAAGAGATAGTATTTCTTCAACTCTAGCTAAAATAATCTGTTCAACTATATTAGATTGCATTAAATGTTCTTCTTTCTTTGTGTCTATAAGAATTTCATTTAAATCAATATCTTTCTTTTTTAAGCTCTCTGCCGACTTATTATTAATATTATTACAAAAAGCAATATCTTTCGTTATAATGCTACCTCCTAAGGGAATGGAAAAGGTATCTACTAATATTCCTTTTTCATAATAAGCTACATCACTCCCATCAGAGCCTGTATCTATTATCATGGCATTTTCTTTAAAATAGGTAGTTTCTTTATACATATCCTTTGAGGGCTCTGATTGAATAAGTAAGGCTTTTATCTCAATATCAATACTCTGAAAGACTTTTATCCTTGATATAATCATAGACTTCTTTGCAACTACAAGCTTTGTATTTGCCTCTAACCTATTAGCACTAAGACCAATAGGATTTTTTATTTCTATATCATTATCAACAGTATATCTATAAGGTATTATATCTATTATTTCTTCATCTGTAAGTGGTAGATCAACTTTTGAAAGTGTCAAAACTTCTTCTAGATGATATTCTTCAATCTTATCCGCTTCTTTTTGTAAGGTTATCTCACCTTTCCCCTCTAATATATTACACATTCCTGCTGGAATTCCTAAATAAACTTCTTTTATTTGATCATTTACTATCAATTCTAAATTGTTTATGCACCTTCTAACAACACTTGCTACTGAGTTAATATCAATAATTTCTCCATTTTCGATTCCTTGACTTTCTAAAACAGTACTATCTAGTACTTTAAGTTCACCATAATCATCTATTATACCTAATGTTGCACTAACTTTAAAGGAACCAAGATCTACTCCTACTATATATTGTTTATCCATATCTCCCTAATACCTCCTTCCTCAGTAATGCCACATATATTTATATATTCAACATTTCTTGAAAATCTCCTTTATAATGCCAAAAATATTATTTATATTAATCTGTATATTTTGAAAAACTAAAAGAACCCTAGTTCTTAAAAAGCTTTGAGTTCTCTTAGTCTTCGTAATATATTAATTAATTTGCCTTTTCAAGTTCATGTATGTTTATATTCCTAGTATGCAATGTATGAGCCCACTCTTTATTATCCTTATGAATTATACCTTGCACCGATATAGGTATCCACGTAGCCGCATATATCGGATATATAAGATAATATAAGAATATTTTAAGGCTTAACTTTTTTTCTAAAATTAATATAAATGGTGTGTATACAAACTGCATTATCATTGCTAATATACTTGCAAACTTAATCATAGTAAAATTAGCAGTCTTTATTATTTCAATTGTTGTTGCTATAAGTTGTGGTGCTGCTACAAATGTATGAAATAAATTCATAATCATAGCTATACCAGCTAGTATTATAATTACTGGTTGTATTGTGTAAAGAGCACAATCTAGTGCCACAAAATCAAATTCCTTTATGGTTTTCTTTATAAGTTTAAAGAAATATCTACTAGATACATCAGCAAATCCTTGCATCCATCTTCTTCTTTGTGCCCAAGATTGCGCTAATGTAAGTGGCTTTTCATCATATATTATTGCATCATGGGCCCAACCTACCTTGTGCCCATTTAAAACAAGTTTACAAGTAAATTCTAAATCCTCAGTAAGGCAAGTTGCTCCCCACCCTAATTCTTTCAATATACTCGTATCTATACAAAACCCCGTTCCTCCAAGTTGGTTAGATAACCTAAGATTGCTTCTAGAAAGTTGGAACATTCTATTAGAAGTCCAAAAAGCTATAGAATATCCGCCTGTTATCCATGTATCATTAGGATTCTTGCTATCTAAATATCCTTGAATAACTTTGTGTCCATCACATAATTTATTATTCATTTCTTTAAGAAAGTTCTTATCTACTAGATTGTCTGCATCAAAAACTACAACTGCATCATAATTTTTGTCCATTTTGAACATTTTATCAAATATCCACTCTAATGCATACCCTTTACCTTTTTTATCCTTCATATTTCTTTCGAACACATTAGCACCAGACCTTCTAGCCTTCTTTGCTGTGCTATCAGTGCAGTTATCTGCAATTACAATTATATCATATAGTTCCTTTGGGTAATCCATCATATTTAAGCTATGTATAATATTCTGGATAACATTTTCTTCATTATATGCCGCTACAATTAAAGCAAAACTTTTCTTTGGCTCAAATTGCCTCTTACTTTTAAATCTTATTATTCCAAAAAATGAAAGTAATAAATAGTATGTTGATATTATAAATACTAGATTTGTAAAAGTTGCGGATAAAATTTGAATAAAGGAATTTAAAATATCCATTCATATCCCCCCTAGTTCAAAGTTATTTTAGCACAAATACGAATTAAATACTATATGCAATTAGGGTTTTTGGATAAAAAGTTAATTTTAAATACAACCTTTTAATAATTTTATACATTTTTTATAGTTTTTCAATATAAATCTAACAAATTAGTGGGCTCAATTACTACATTTACCTTATAGTTAAAAATGCCCTTTTTAATATATAAATGCTAAAGTAATAACATTCTAGTTAAAAGCTCTTTATCTATACAATAATTAAGAGCCACTTCATTTGTTATAATACCTTTTTTATATAGCTCGGCTAAAGCCATATCCATACTCTTCATACCATACTTACTCCCAGTTTGTATGGATGATTCTATTTGATGAGTTTTACCTTCTCTAATCATATTTTGTACAGCTGCCGTAACCACCATAGTTTCAAGTACTGCAACCCTTCCTTGTTTGTCTGACTTTTCAATTAGTTGTTGAGATATAATACCTTGAAGTACTGATGCTAATTGTATTTTTATTTGTTGTTGTTGGTGTGGTGGAAAAACGTCTACTATTCTATCTATAGTTTTAGTAGCTCCAATAGTATGTAATGTTGATAATACTAAATGTCCTGTTTCTGCTGCAGTTATAGCTATAGATATAGTTTCTAAATCTCTCATCTCACCTACTAGTATAACATCAGGATCTTCTCTTAATATTGCTCTTAAAGCATTTTTATAACTAATACTATCTTTTCCTATTTCCCTTTGATTTATTATAGATTTATTATGTTTATGTAAATATTCTATAGGATCTTCTAAAGTAATTATATGAGCCTCTCTTGAATTGTTTATTTCATTGATCATCGCTGCAAGAGTAGTACTTTTACCACTACCTGTCGGACCGGTAACGAGTATAAGTCCTCTTTTTTTATTTATCAGTTCTTTTATTATAGGTGGGTGTGCAAGTTCCTTTAGTGTTGGAACTTTTAATGATATAGTTCTTATTGCAAGAGCACTGCTTCCTCTTTGCTTAAATACATTAGCTCTAAACCTTCCAAGTCCTGCTACAGAATAAGAAATATCTAGTTCACCCTTTTTTAAGTATTCTTCATATAATTCTCCTAATATATCCTTTGCATATTTTTCAGTTTCGTATTGTGATAATTTATCCTCATCTATAGACTTTAATCTTCCATTAATTCTTACAGTTGGTGATACACCCACAGTAAGATGAAGATCTGATGCTTGCATTTTTGTTGTAATTTCTAATAACTTATTTAAGTCTAACAAAATAATTCCTCCTATATTTACGTATTTAAGTTCCATATATTTATAGACTCATATGCTTGCTGTTCTAGCATAATGCTTCCATTAATAGCTTTTAACCCTTTATCTTCTGCATCTAGTAGTAGTTTTGTCTTTTCTGGTATATAATTCAGATCATAAATTATTAAATCATCTTTAAAATCTTTTAGTGTTATTGGCATAACTTCATTGTTTATGTTCCCTAATGGTGTACAGTTAATTATGATATCATACTTGTATAAGCTTTTTATATTATTTATATTAATTATACTTCTAACAACAGGAAAAGTCTTACTTATTCGATCTACATTCCTTCCTGCAATATCTATATCTTTTACTTTTAAATCTTTTAATGCATAATAAACTGCTTTAGCAGCCCCTCCACTCCCTAATATTAATACATCCTTACCTTCCACTTTTATTTTCCAATGCTCTAAGCTATAAATGAACCCAAAGTAATCTGTATTATGACCTATAAGAATACCATTTCTAATTGAAATCGTATTTACTGCTCTTATTAAACTTGCTGGATATGTTAACTCATCTAAATAATTTATTATATATTCCTTATAAGGTATCGTAACATTAAATCCCCCATATTCCTTTTCGTTTATCACTTTTAAAAATTCAATTAATTCATTTTTATTCATATTAAATAACTTATATTTAAAGTTAATATGATTTTGTTTATAATATTCATTGTGAATTTTAGGAGATATAGAGTGGTGTATGTCTTTACCTATTAATCCGCATATTTTCATTATAATAAACCTCCGATATACTAGTTCTACAAAACATGCTAAATCCCTTTTATACATAATAGATTAAAGGGATTTTAGCATACATTTTTTATATTTTATTTTTACACTCCATCTCCTTTAAAAGCTTTTTTAAAGCTCTTTTTTCTATTCTTGAGACATAAGACCTAGATATACCCAAAAGTTTTGCTATTTCTCTTTGGGTTCTGTATCTACCATCTCTTAATCCATACCGCATTTCAATTATGACTTTTTCCCTAGGCTGTAACGATGTACTAATCTTACTATATAACTTAGTTATTTCTATTTTCTGCTCCACTAAATCTACTACTGAATTTTCATCACTACTTAAAACATCCATTAGTGATATTTCATTGCCTTCCTTATCAACCCCTATGGGGTCCTGTAGATATACCTCACTTTTAATCTTTTTATTATTTCTAATAAGCATAAGAATTTCATTTTCTATACACCGTGCTGCATAAGTTGCAAGTCGAGTTCCTTTGGTATTATCGAAAGAATCTATAGCCTTTATCAGTCCCACTGTTCCAATAGAAATGAGATCATCAATATCCTTACCTGGATAAGAGTATTTTTTTACAATATGAGCTACAAGCCTTAAATTTCTTTCTACAAGAATCCCCTTTGCTTCAGTATCCCCTTCTTTAAGTCTCTCTAAATAATAAGCTTCCTCTTTTTCATCTAATGGCTTTGGAAACGAATTCCCACTAGTAACATATCCTGCAAGTACAGTAATTCCGCCAAACATATCTAACAGATAATTAATTAATAACAAAGGTGCTCCTCCTAATAGTGCTTATTAATATACTATTCAGATACCGATATAATGTTTCCTGTTTAGCTTTCTTATTTTACTTTGTAAAATTCTCAACAATTTCTTTAAATATAGGTCCCGCATCGCCACCACCTGTTTGATTCTCCTCATTTATATCCTTTACAAATACTACTAAGGAATAATATTTTCCTTTATACTTATAATATCCAGCAAACCACCCATCAGAGTGTTTTTCCATAAAGTCCTTACCTTCATTCTTTGATTTAACAGGTTCCATTCTAGTAGTTGTACCTGTTTTTCCTCCAGTTTCTACTCCTTTTACTAAAGCATTTTTACCAGTTCCTTTTTCTTCTCTTACAACTTTCATCATTTGATCTTTCATAATTTTAGCTGTTTCTTTTTTTATTACTTGCTTTTGCTCTATAGGTATCTGATTTATAATATTATTGTAATTATCTATGTACCCTTCTAATATATTTGGTTTTATATATATGCCATCATTTATTATTGTGCTTATAATATTTGTAGCTTGAATAGGTGTTATCCTCATATTTTGTCCTATAGCCAAAAAACGTGGACCATCTTCATATACTTTAGGCAATGCAAAGTCTCCTGTTACCTCGGAATTGCCGCTAAAATTGATAACCTTTTCAAATATACCTTGTTTTTTTGCATACTCTTCTATAGTATCCCAACCTAATTTCTTTCCTACTTGTGCAAAAATATTATTGCAAGAAATCAAAAGCGCTTCTTCTAATGTTAATTTTCCATGCGCTCTTTTACATATAGAATATTCATTAAACTCACAGTTAAATTTGCTTTTTGTTGAAAACACACCCTTATCAATAGCTATTTCTTCTATTAACAACTTAAATATTGAACCTGGTACATATCCATTTTCTGTAGTAGAGGCTAAATTGATATTAGGTTTTTCTTCATCCCTTTGAGCCATTACCTTTATCTTACCTGTATCAGCTTCTACAAGAGTTACACCTATTTGATCATAGTGTTTGTATTTATCTTGATTTAGTATTGTTCTAACTGAATCTTGCATATCTTTATCTAAGGTTAATCTTACATTTATTCTTTCATCATCTATACTATAATTTCCATCCTGCATGCTTCCATCTAACCTTTTTTCAAAGGTTACTGTAGGGGTTTTGTTACCTTTTGTATTTTCATATATATTATATTCTAAAGAATTCACTTTTTTTATTTCATCTTTATTAACTTTTAAATTAGTAATCATATTTTCAATTTTCCATGCTTCATTTCGATTTACTTCATCATAAACATACATATAGATCCCTTTTACATCCTTTAATAATTTTAGTTTATCATAGGTATCTTTATCTAATTTCAAATATATCTTAGAACTATTAGTTGAAATTAACATTTTTGAAAGATCATAATCTTGGTTATAATTTTTTAATATGTAACTAAATGCATATATACTACTCACACTTGTAGAGTTATTGTTTCTTTTGAATGTAATTAGGTCTACTGCTAACATATATTTTCTTTCATACTCCATTAATTCATTACCTTTTGAATCTAACACATTAAAATTTAATTCATTTATCTTTTCTGTATATCTATATTGAGAATTTGCAATTACTTCAAGTTCATCACCCTTAAAATATTGTATCTGTAATATCCTTGCTACTAAAATAATAAACAGTAATGTTAAAATAATTTTTATAGTTCTAATTCTTTTTAGCATAAAAACACCTCACTATCTAAAATTGTTGACAGTAGAGAGGTGTTTTATTCATTTTTAGCAAATTTTATTAACTTTGCAATATATGTTTTATGTTGGCAACTATTATATCTATAGCTACTTTATTGTGGCCACCTTCTGGAATTATTATGTCTGCATACCTTTTTGTAGGTTCTACAAATTGTAAATGCATAGGTCTTACTACATTTAAATATTGAGTAATCACTGAGTCTACAGTTCTTCCTCTTTCATTCATATCTCTAAGTAACCTTCTTATAATTCTAACATCTGCATCTGTATCTACATAAAGCTTTATGTCTAATAACTCCCTAATCCGAGGGTCTTCTAATATAAGAATACCTTCTAATATTATTATGTCCCTAGATTCAACTTTAACAGTCTCTTTACGTCTAGTGTGCTCTTCAAAGTTATACATTGGTTTTTGAACAGTTTCTCTATTTAATAAAGCTTTTAAATGCTGAATAAGTAAATCTGTATCAAAAGCTTTAGGATGATCATAATTAGTTTTAATTCTTTCATTTATATCCATAAAACTTTGATCTTTATAGTATGAATCTTGTTCTATCATAGCTATGCAACTTTCATCAAAAGCACTATATATTTCTTTTGATATAGTGCTTTTTCCAGATCCAGTTCCACCAGCAATACCTATTAATACAGGATTATTCATTATTTCGCCCCCTTGCTCTTAATGAGCATATCTTTGGGTTTCAATGGATTAACTGTATAAAATTTAAATATCATTTGAGCCCTTGGAGCAGAATCTATATCATTATTTGATTCATCTGTCATATTGTTTACGCATACCGAAACATCATTTCCATTAGGACTTAGTACTTCTAAATTATCGCCATTTAAAACCTTATTGCGCTGTTCAACAGTAACGATATTAGTTAATGGATCATAATGCTTTACTACGCCAACTATATCATAATCTCTTATATAAGAAGATGTATCATATATTTGCTTATTAGGTTCATCAAAATAAAATCCTGTATGGTAATCTCTATGACTAACTTTCATTAATATTTCAATTAAGCTTTGATCAAATGTATAATTTTCAGGATCTTCGAAATAAGTATCTACTGCTTGTCTATAAGCCTTTACTACAGCTGCAACATAATATGAACTTTTCATTCTTCCTTCAATTTTAAAGGAGTAAATACCGCTTTTAACAAGCTCTGGTATATGTTCTATCATACATAAATCCTTAGAATTCATTATGTAACTTCCCTTATCATCTTCTATAACCTGGAAATACTCTCCTGGTCTTTTTTCTTCCATAAGGTAGTACTTATATCTACATGGCTGAGCACACGCTCCTCTATTAGCATCTCTTCCTGTCATATAATTAGATAAGAGACATCTTCCAGAATAAGACATGCACATTGATCCATGTACAAATGCTTCAAGTTCACAACTAGATGGGACATTTTTTCTAATTCCCTCAATTTCAACTAATGATAATTCTCTTGCAAGTACAATTCTTTTTACTCCTACACCATGCCAAAACATGGCGGACTTCCAATTCACATTATTAGCCTGAGTACTGAGGTGAAGTTCTAAGTTAGGTACTACTTCTTTAGCAGTCATTATAATTCCAGGGTCTGACACTATTAATGCATCAACTCTTAAAGATTCTAGTTCTTTGAGATAGTTTTCAAGACCAATAATATCATCATTATGGGGAAAAACATTCAAGGTAACATATACCTTCTTTCCTCTATCATGAGCATACTTAACTCCAAGCTCTATTTCCTCTGTAGTAAAATTATCCGCAAAAGCCCTAAGATTTAATTTGCTACCGCCTAAATAAACTGCATCTGCACCAAAATCAATTGCCGTAATCAATTTTTCAAGACTTCCTGCTGGAGCCAATATTTCTGGTTTTCTCATCATATTCCCCTCCTTTTTGTAACTGCTATTCCATCACCCATAGGTATTACAGATGTAATAAGTTCCTTATCCTTTGAAACTAATTCAAGATAGGTTCTCATTCTTTTTACTATAGTTATTTTTCTTCTCTTCACTAAATCATCAGATGGAACCATTCCCCTAAAAAGCACATTATCTGCTATTATTATTCCATCCTTATTAAGAAGCCTTAAGCAGTGTGGCAAAAAGTGATTATAATGACCTTTTCCAGCATCCATAAATATAATATCAAACTTATCTTCTATAGATTCAATTATTTCTAGGCAGTCGCCTTCTAATATTTCTATATCATCTTCGAATCCATATTTATGTATGTTTACTGTAGCCTTTTCCACCATTTCTTTATCTCTTTCAATAGTAATAATCTTACTACTTCTTTTTGAAGCAATACTCATTAAAATAGATGAATATCCAATAGCTGTACCAAGTTCTAATATTCTCATAGGCTTTTTTAGATCTACCATTAGTTCTAAAAACCTTCCTGTTTCCTTTTGAACTATTGGAACTTTGTTATCTATTGAATATTCTTCTAATTCTTTTAGCATGCCCTGGTGGTCAGGTATTAGTCCTCTTAAATACTTTTCCATGTAGTCAAAAGTTACGCCACCCATTTTATCCTCCTAAATGAATTATTTAAGCTCTGCTTTTTCTTTTTCTTTCGTTAGCATCTAAAATTCTTTTTCTCATTCTAATAGTTTTTGGTGTTACTTCTACTAACTCATCACTAGTTATAAACTCTAGACACTGTTCAAGTGACATTGGGCTTATAGGTGTTAGTTTTAAAGAGTCATCTGCTCCTGAAGATCTAGTATTTGATAAATGTTTTTTCTTGCATACATTTACTTCAATATCTTCCCCTCTTGAACATTCTCCAGCTATCATTCCATGATAAACATCTGTACCTGCTGATATAAATAAGCTTCCTCTTTCTTGAGCATTATATAAACCATAAGTTATAGCTACTCCATCTTCAAATACTACTAATGATCCTCTTTTTCTCTCAGGGATATCACCCTTATAAGGCTCGTATGCTTCAAATATGTGGTTCATTATTCCATTTCCTTTAGTATCTGTCATGAATTCATTTCTAAATCCAATAAGTCCTCTTGCTGGAATTAAGAACTCTAATCTTGCATAACTGTTTATAGCTGAAGTCATATTAACCATTTCAGCTTTTCTAGGTCCTAGCTTTTCCATGATTACTCCCATGAATTCTTCTGGTACATCTATAGTTAATCTTTCTATCGGTTCGTACTTTCTACCATTTTCTTCTCTATATATAACGGAAGGTTTTGATACTTGGAACTCATATCCTTCTCTTCTCATAGTTTCAATTAATATAGATAAATGAAGTTCTCCTCTTCCATTGATCTTAAAGCAATCTGGAGAAAGTTCTTCTATTCTCATACTTACATTAGTTTCAAGTTCTTTCATGAATCTGTCTCTTAAGTGTCTTGATGTAACATAATCTCCATCTTTACCGGCAAAAGGTGAGTCATTAACCATAAAGTTCATACTTAAAGTTGGCTCATCAATATCAACGAATGGAAGAGCTTCTGGTGCACTAGCATCTGCTATAGTATCACCTATATTAACTCCTTCTATCCCACTTAATGCAACTATATCTCCAAGTTTAGCTTCTTGTACATCTTCTCTTGCAGTTCCATTATATACATAAAGGTTAGATATTTTTGCATTCTTATTTTCTCCAGTCCTAGACATTAAAATAACACTTTCGTTTTTCTTTATAACTCCTCTTTGGACCTTTCCTATAGCAATTCTACCTACATATTCATTAGAATCTATAGTTGTTATAAGTAATTGAAGTGGTTGATCTATATATCCTTCTGGTGCTTTTACTCTTTTAATTACCATATCAAGCAAAGGTACCATATCCATATTTCCATCTTCAGGATCTAATCTAGCATAATTTCCTTTAGCTGAAGCATAAACTATAGGGAAGTCTAATTGTTCATCAGTAGCGCCAAGTTCAATAAATAGTTCAAAAACTTCATCGATAACTTCTACCGGTCTTGCATTAGGCTTATCTATTTTGTTTACTACAACTATTGGATTTAGTCCAAGTTCTAATGCCTTTTTTAGAACAAACTTAGTTTGAGGCATAGGTCCTTCATATGAGTCAACTACTAGTAGAACACTATCTACCATTTTAAGAACTCTTTCCACTTCTCCACCAAAATCAGCATGACCTGGTGTATCTACTATATTTATTTTAACTCCATTATAAGTTACAGTTGTATTTTTAGATAAGATAGTTATTCCTCTCTCTTTTTCTAGATCATTAGAGTCCATAACCCTCTCTTCTACTCTTTCATTTGCTCTATAATTATGACTTTGTTTTAGCATAGCATCTACAAGTGTAGTCTTGCCGTGATCTACGTGGGCAATAATCGCCACGTTTCTAATATCGCTTCTTATAAATAAACTCATGTTTTAGCCTCCAAAATTTAAGATTTGATTCTTATACACAAAACAAAATTGGATACGCCAAAGTACCCAATTTTGTTCTTAACCATATTAATTCTAATATTATGTTATTGAAATGTCAACTTAGTAATTAATAATAATTAATATATAGGATAAATTTCTATTTACGTATTTCATCTAAGCATTTTATTTTATCCCTCTTAAATGGCTTATATGCTTAGTTTTACATTAAATGCTTATACATTTTAATTCGAAATATTTTTTTTTATAAAATAACTTTTTTTTGTTTAATTTAACTATATCTCCATTATTATAGGAAGTATCATAGGTCTTCTTTTTGTTTTTTCATATAAAAAAACTCTTAAACCTTCTTTTATTGTAGATTTCATAGTAACCCAATCTGTTGAATGTTTTTCTTCACATACTTTTAAAGATTTCTTCACTACTTCTCTAGCTTCTTCCATAAGTTCTTCAGATTCTCTTACATACACAAACCCCCTTGAAATTATATCAGGACCTGCGATAACATTACCTGTTTCTTTTTCAATAGTGATAACTACTGTTAAAATTCCATCTTGGGATAGGTGCTTTCTATCTCTCAACACTATATTACCAACATCTCCTACACCAAGACCATCTACAAATACCTGGCCTGAAGGTACAGTTCCATTTTTCTTTATGGCATCTCTGCTAACTTCTACTACATCTCCAATATCCATAATCAACATCTTTTCTTCTGGTGTACCAAGCTTTAGTGCTAGTTCAAAGTGTTGCTTTAAATGACGATATTCACCATGCACAGGCATAAAAAATTTAGGTTTAACTAATGTATGCATAAGCTTTAATTCTTCTTGACATGCATGCCCTGAAACATGAACATCAGCTAAAGCCTCATATATAACATCTGCACCTTTTTTAAATAATTGATTTATAACTTTAGACACTAGTTTTTCATTTCCAGGGATAGGTGTTGCTGATATAATTACCATGTCCCCTTCTATAATATTTACTTTTCTATGTTCAGAGGCAGCCATTCTAGTTAATGCTGACATTGGCTCTCCCTGGCTTCCTGTAGTTATAATAACTAACTTATCATTTGGATACTTATTTATAGCGTCTATATTTATAAGTATGTCCTTTTCGAAATTAAGATATCCAAGTTCTGTAGCTACGCCAACTATATTTTCCATACTTCTACCAGAAACAGCTACTTTTCTATTATATTTTGAAGCTGCTGTTATTATCTGCTGAATTCTATGAATATTTGATGCGAAAGTAGCAACAATAATTCTTCCTTTAGCTGTGGAAAATATATTTTTAAAAGTTTCTCCAACCGTACTTTCTGACATTGTGTATCCTGATCTTTCAACATTTGTACTATCTGCTAGCATAAGTAATACACCTTTTCTTCCAAGATCAGCAAATCTAGATAAATCAGCTACATCTCCATCTATCGGTGTATAGTCTATCTTAAAATCTCCAGTATGGAGTATAGCTCCTAATGGAGTATGGATAGCTATAGCTACAGAATCAGCTATGCTATGATTAGTTTTTATAAATTCTACAGATACACTTTGCAATTTAATTATATCTTTAGGACTTACCCTTATTAATTCTGTGGTGCTTAAAAGTCCATGTTCCTTAAGTTTTGTTTCTACTATTCCAAGTGTAAGCTTAGTTCCGTAAATAGGCACATTTAGCTGTTTAAGAACATAAGGCAGTGCACCTATATGATCTTCGTGTCCATGAGTTAAGAATATTCCCCTTACCTTATCCTTGTTCTTTATAAGATATGTTACATCTGGTATTACTATATCTATACCAAACATATCCTCATCAGGGAACTTTAGCCCGCAGTCAATTACAATAATGTCCTCTTTATATTCTATGACGGTCAAATTTTTACCGATTTCATTGACTCCGCCAAGAGGAATTATCTTTACTTTTTCCTTTTCCTTTTTCAAATCAACTTTCCTCCTTTTATGTTAAAAACCACAGCTAGTCTTTATTATCCTTTTTATAACATTCTTCGCAAATACCAAAAAACTTTACACTGTGATCTTTGATTTTGAATTTGTAGCCTTTTTCAATTTTTTCTTCTAACGATTCTAAAAGATCCCCTTGAACCTCTATTACTTTTCCACAGTTATTACATATTAAATGATGATGTCTATGAGTTTCATCTTCATGAACTAATTCATATCTACTACACCCATCATTTAAATCTAATTTATATATTATGCCAAGCTCCTCAAGTAAAACTATAGTTCTATATACTGTAGCTAAACCAATTTCAGGGCATGTTTTTTTAACCTGATCATAAATTTCTTCAACGGTTAAATGACTTCCCTCATTATCGATTATAGTATCTACTATAGCCCTTCTTTGAGGAGTTAGCTTATATCCTCTTTCTTTTAGATCTTCTTTTAATTTATTAATTTGTGCTGATGTTAAAATTGACATCATAAATACCCCATTTCACCAATTAATTAAGCTGATCCTCTGAGAAAATTGCACCATAGGCTTCAGCTACCATTTCAAATTCTTCATCATTGTCTACAGTAACTAAAACATCATTTCCTTCATGATCTTTTAATATCTTTAAAGCAATTGCATCGGTTTCACTTTCCTGCATAGAAGATACTATTAAGTATTCATTTCCTTCTATATCAAACTTTGTAATTATTTCAAATTCAATTTCATTTCCCTCTTCGTCTTCAAGAACTACTGTATCTACGTTTTCTTCCAATTTATTCTCTCCCTTATTAATATCATTTTGAAAGTTACATCCATTTTCACTAAATGTTACTTAGAGATTCTATCTAAGTAACCTTGAAGTATATATGTAGCTGCAACCTTATCTATTATTTTCTTTCTCTTTGCTCTTGAAAGGTCTGCTTCTAACATTGCCCTTTCAGCAGCAACTGTTGTAAGTCTTTCATCCCACATTTGTATAGGTAAATTTAAAGCTTTTTTTATATGTTCTGTAAAGCTTAATATACTTTCTCCTTGAGGCCCTATGCTTCCATTCATATTTTTAGGTAGACCAACTACAATAGTCTCTACCCCATATTCTTCACATATTGTCCTAAGCTCGTCTAAGTCGCTTTTTTTATTTTTTCTTCTAATAGTTGTGATCCCTTGAGCTGTATAACCTAGAGGGTCACTTATAGCTACCCCAATAGTTTTAGTTCCCATATCAAGTCCTAATATCCGCATAAATTGTCCCCTTTTAAAATATTAAAATAATAAGTGCCCCAAAGGGCACTTATTATTTTATACCTAAATAAGATTTTAAAACTTCTTCAAGTATTTCATCTCTTTCAAGCTTTCTTACTAAAGCCCTCGCACCATTATAATTTGTTATATAAGTTGGATCTCCAGAAATTAAATAGCCTACTAATTGATTTACAGGATTATATCCCTTTTCCTGCAAAGAATCAAAAACCTCTGTAAGTATCTTTTTAGTTAAAGCTTGTTTATCCCTATCAAAATCAAACTGCATAGTATTTTCATTATTACTCATATTTTTGCTGCAAAAAAACTAAAAGTTTAAAGCAGCTTCACCCCCTTACACATTATGAATTAAATGTAAGAATGATATTTCAATATATATTGTTTATCTTTACATCTACACTTATTCAAATCCTCGATGTTCATATTTATATTATAAATCAAAACATCCAAATTGTACACTACATAAATTATGAGTTTAGAATAAAAAAAATTAGGAAGAAATTATACCTATTTATAATTGAAAAGATTTTTACTTTATTAATTCTTTAAGTGTTTCTTCTACGCTTTCTAAAGCTTCTTTAATCTTCTCAATATTCTTCCCACCAGCTTCTGCCATATCAGGTCTTCCGCCTCCGCCTCCGCCAGCTATAGTTGCAGCTTTCTTTATTATCTTGCCGCAATGTACGCCTTTAGATACCGCATCCTTTGATGCCATAGCGACTAGATTAACCTTATTTTCTTTGCTACTAGCAAGAACTATTAAACTATTTTGAATCTTATTCCTTAATTTATCTGCAATCTCTCTCAACTCATTTGAATCCATATTTTGAAGTTCAGATGTTATTATTTTAAATCCAAACACATCTTTTACATCATTTAACATTTCATCTTCTAATCCTTTTGCAAGTTCAGATTTCAACTGATAAATTTCTTTTTCTTTATCCTTTAACTCTTCAATATTACTATTAATTTTAACTATAAGGTCCTTTTCCGAACATTTTAAAATTGAAGAACTCTCTTTTAGTCGCATTTCCTTGTTTTCAAGATAATCTATAGACTTAAATCCAGTTATAGCCTCTACTCTTCTTATCCCTGAAGCTACCCCTGATTCAGATAAAATCTTAAACAATCCTATCTCTCCAGAATTATTAACATGGGTTCCTCCACAAAGTTCTTTACTAAAAGATTCTATAGATACAACCCTTACATTTTCTTTGTATTTATCCTCAAATAGAGCTATAGCACCAGTATCTTTAGCCTCCTTTATAGTCATTTCTTCTGTAGTTACTTTAAATGCTTCCATTATTTTTTCATTAACAAGCATCTCTACTTCTTTTATTTGCGTCCATGTAACTCCTTCAAAATGCGTAAAGTCAAATCTTAACTTATCCTCATCTACGTAAGACCCCGACTGTGCAATATGATTTCCTAAAACTCTTTTTAAAGCTTCATGTAATAAATGAGTAGCTGTGTGGTTTCTACAAATAGCTTTTCTTCGCTTATGATTTAACTCTAAGTTAACCACATCATTAATAGATACTTCTCCATTAATAACATTAACAAAATGCATTATCTTTCCTGAGATATTCTTCTTACAATCATAAACATCAGCTTTAAAGAAGTCATTTTCTATGATTCCTTGGTCTCCTACTTGCCCACCCATTTCTGCATAAAACGGTGTACTTTCTACTAATATAATTCCACTTTCTCCAGCTTTTAAAGTAGATACGTTTTCTTCTCCCTTTATTAAAAGCAATACTTTCGAAGTATCTTTAAATCTTTTATACCCTACAAAGTTAGAATTTAAATCTTTATCTATGCCTTCCAATATGCCGCTATTACTTCCCATATAGTTTGTTTCATTCCTAGCACCTCTTGCTCTTTTTCTTTGAAGTTCCATTTCTTTATTAAATCCTTCTACATCTACAGTTAACCCTTTTTCATTCAATATTTCTTCAGTTAACTCTAAAGGGAATCCAAAGGTATCGTAAAGTTTAAAAGCCTTAATTCCTTCTAAAGAGGTTTTACCTTCCTTTTGGAATTCTTGTATATATTCTTTTAATATGTCTATGCCTGCATCAATAGTTTCATTAAACCTTTCTTCTTCTAGTAGTATAACTTTATTTATATACTCTTTTTTATCTATTAACTCTTTATATGCGCCACCATAATTTTCTATTACCTTTTCAACTATGTCATTAATAAATGTTCTTTTTATTCCTAAAAGCCTTCCATGTCTTGCAGCTCTTCTAAGAAGTCTTCTTAATACATAACCTCTTCCTTCATTAGAAGGTAAAACTCCATCGGCTATTAAAAAAGCCACACTTTTAGCATGATCTGCTATTATCCTTAAAGACACATCAACATTTTTTTCTTTTCCATAAGTAACCTTTGATATGGTTGCTACTTGTAATAGTATATCCTTTATACTATCAATTTCAAATATATTTTCTGTTCCTTGCATAATTGTAGCAATTCTTTCAAGCCCCATACCTGTATCAATATTAGGATGGTCTAACTTATTATATACTCCATTTTCATCCTTATTAAATTGAGTAAATACCAGGTTCCAAAATTCCACTATTCTATCATTTTCTGAAGCTTCAATGAAATCTTCCTTAGTTTTTATTTCACCTTCACCTCTATCAAAGTGTATTTCTGAGCATGGTCCACAAGGTCCTTGACCTATCTCCCAGAAGTTATCTTCTTTTCCTAATCTAAATATCATATTTGGATCTATATCTGTTTTATTTACCCATATATCAAAAGCTTCATCATCTTCTAAATAAATAGTTACATATAACTTATCTTTTGGTATATCTAAAACCTTAGTAACAAACTCCCAAGACCATGGTATTATTTCATCTTTAAAGTAGTCTCCAAATGAAAAGTTACCTAACATTTCAAAAAAGGTAGCATGCCTTGAAGTCTTACCTACATTATCTATGTCTCCTGTTCTGATGCATTTTTGGCATGTGGTCACCCTTTTACTTGGTGGCGTTTTAAGCCCTGTAAAATAAGGCTTTAATGGTGCCATACCTGCATTTATAAGTAGTAAGCTTTTATCTTCTTTTGGAACTAACGGAAAACTTTCTATTACCAAATGATTTTTAGCCTCGAAAAATTTCAAATATGTTTCTCTTAATTCATTCAAACTCATGTATTTCATATACATATGCCCCCTAATATAATTTTTATAAAATTGAAACAAAAAAAACTCTCATCCCAAACAGGGACGAAAGCTATACTTCCGCGGTACCACCCTAATTATGCATATTAAATGCATCTCTTTAATATTTAGCTCTGAGATAGCTTTCATCCCTTAATTTAAGAAGTTTTCACCGCACACTTCCTCTCTATATAAATCTAATAGGACTACTCTTTCTCTTCACAGCTAAAATATTTATTTATATGAAGATTATAGATTATACTTATATTTATGTCAATATTTTAAGAAATATTTTTAAAATAAGTAGTAGTTTATATCCTCATAAACAACCTTTATAATAACACCTATAGGAACCGCAACAATAAGCCCTAATAGCCCACCTAGTTTGCCTCCTATTAATATCAATAAGATAATTATCATAGGATGCATGGATGTGCTGTAACCTATGATCTTAGGGGATACAACATCTCCTTCTATTTGTTGAATTATATATAAAAACAGTGTAATCCATAATGCCTTTTCTGTAGACTTAAATAAAGCCATAATTATAATAGGAACTGCTCCAAACAAAGGTCCAAAGTAAGGTATTATGTTAAAGAGTCCATTTATCAAGGATAACAATAAAGGGAATTCTATTTTAAAAACTACTAGTGATACAAATGTAAAAATCCAAATCACAAAGGAAAGTATAAATTGACTTATTATATATCGTCCTAATATCTCATCTATATCTTTAGCAATGTTAGTTACAACCCTTCTATTTTTAACTGGAAAGATCATAAGAAACTTCTCTGAAATAACCTTTTCATCTATTAAAAAATAATAAGATAAAACAGGAACTACCGCATAGCCTAAAGAATTTTCTCCAATTTCTATTATAGTCTCTACAGTACTATTTGAAATATCAACTATATATCTATTTACTTTTTCCCCTATTAATTCTTCTAATACCATTAGGGTTTTATTATTAGATAACCTTAACCTTTCATATATATTGCTTATAAAGCTTTCTATATACTCTAACCTAGGATATAAGTTTTTACTTTCTCTAATTATTATAGGTATTATTGTAATAAATGAAAATATAAATAACACTAAAAAAAAGCTTATAATAAATATTGCTGAAATCTTTTTATTTATTCCAAGTTGCATAACCTTTTTGTGAACTGGTTTTAAGCTATAGGCTAGTATAAATGAAAGTATAGCTATACTCCCTAATTTCCTAACTATGTCAATAGAAAATAATATATATACTATTAATAATAAGCCTATAAATATAACTAAGCATTTTATCTTTTTATTTAAAACCTTCATATTCTTACCTCTATAATAGAGCTTACCATAACCTTTTAATTGGTAAGTTCACAAATTCTATTCCTTCCTTTTTACAAATAATTATATTATCATCACCCAATATAAGATTTCTTGGTGATATTATCTTTTTGTTACTAAATAACTTATATAAAAAACCTTCACATATTACCACTGCTTTTATAGTGTAATCTTCAGGGTCTATTATTATATCTTCCAAAAAACCTATTATATTACCCTCCTTATCTATAACTTCTAAGTGTCTTATACTATTAAACTCTAAGAAGCTATTATTACATTTACCTTTCGCTATTATTCTTTCATTTATGTATATTATATCCTTAATAGAAATGTTTATATCCTTTGCTATTAGAGATTGAGACGATATTTTAAACCCTGTAACTTTAGCTTTTGAAAAATTAATTAAAATATCCTTAACCGTCCCCATACTCTTACCATCTTTATCTATAACCTTTTTAAAAATTATATCTTTATATCTCCACATACTATAAATCATCCCTATCTTTTAAATAACTTCTCTTATTAAACTTAATTATGCTTATATATATATGTTGCCTAATAACGCAAAAATAATACCCATGATTGGGTATTATCTTTGTATATCATATATTTAATATCTATTCTCCATGAACTTCACTATGTAATTCATCATGGTTATGTTCTTTGTAATCCCATGGTTTAAGCCCAATAGATTCTCTATAATTGTTTATAGCTTTATGAATTGCTTCTTCTGCCAAAACTGAACAGTGCATTTTAATAGCTGGCAGACCATCTAAGGCTTCTGCAACAGCTTTATTAGTTAATTCCCATGCATCTTCTAAAGACTTACCTTTTATAAGTTCAGTTGCCATACTTGATGATGCTATAGCTGATCCACATCCAAAAGTCATAAACTTAACATCTACTATTATATTATCTTCAACCTTCATATATATCTTCATGATATCTCCACATTTAGCATTTCCAACTTCACCAATACCATTTGCATCTGTTATTTCCCCTACATTTCTTGGATTTCTAAAATGATCCATTACCATATCGCTATACATATTAAATTTCCCCCTTCTTAATAAAGTCATGCCATAAAGGTGACATATTTCTAAGTCTATTTATTATTTTAGGTACCACAGATAATAAGTAATCTACTTCTTCTTCTGTGTTACCATCACCTATAGATAACCTCAATGAGCCATGTGCTCTTTCATGATTAAGCCCTATAGCTAGGAGGACATGCGATGGATCAAGTGCCCCCGAGGTACAGGCACTTCCGCTAGATGCACAAACATTCATATCATCTAATGATAATAATATACCTTCACCCTCTATAAATCTAAAACATACATTAACGTTACCTGGTAACCTATTTTCACTTACAGGTCCATTTAATTTAGTATGGGGGATCTCCATAAGTCCAGTTATAAGCTTATCTCGTAACATTATAAGTCGTCTACTGCTTTTATCCATTTCATTTACTGCCATCTCCAAAGCCTTACTAAGTCCTACTATACCTGCTATATTTTCTGTTCCTGCTCTTTTACCTCTTTCTTGAGCCCCACCATGAATTAAATTATCAATTTTTATTCCTTTTCTAATATACAAAGCTCCTACGCCTTTAGGTCCATAAAATTTATGGGCTGCAAGAGATAACATATCTATATTCATTTCTTTAACATCTACTGGTATATGCCCTACAGCTTGAACTGCGTCCGTATGAAATACAACATTTTTTTCTCTACAAATTTGTCCTATTTCTTTTATGGGCTGTATTGTACCAATTTCATTATTAGCGAACATTATTGAAACTAATATGGTACTATCCTTTATAGCCGATTTTAACTGTTCTAAGTTTATAAATCCTTCTTGATCCACATCCAAATATGTAACTTCGAAACCGTGTTTTTCTAAATATGCACAAGAGTGAAGTACAGCATGATGTTCTATCTTACTTGTTATTATATGGTTACCTTTGTTAAAGTTTGCAAACGCAAACCCTTTTATAGCAAAATTATCTGCCTCAGTCCCCCCACCCGTAAAGAATATTTCATTCCTTTCAGCATTTATAGCCTTGGCCACCTTATCCCTACTGGCATCTATTACCTTTCTCGTATCTCTTGATATTGAGTATACTGATGAGGGATTACCGTAATGTTCACTAAAATAGGGTATCATCTCATCTAACACCTCTTTTTTTGTATATGTAGTTGCAGCATAATCCATATATACTACCTTTTGCATATTATCAGCTCCTTACTTTTGAATTTTAACTTTTTGGCTTGAAGACTGCATTCTCATATAGTCATCCACCATATCTTTTAAAGTAACAGATTGCATAACACTGTCTATGCTATTTTTTACTTTAGCCCAAAGAAGTCTTGTAGCACAGCAATCCATGTTATTACAATGAGTACCTTCAACACAATCTGAAATTTCTATTGGTCCTTCTAAAACTTCTATAATATCTGCAACAGTTATATCTTCTGGTTTTCTATTTAAAATGTATCCTCCCTTTGCCCCTCTTACGCTTTTTATTATATTAGCTTTTCTAAGAGGAGAGAATAACTGTTCAAGATAATACTCTGATATATTTTGTCTTTCTGATATACTTTTAATTGAGATAGGTGTTTCATCGCAATTTATAGCTAAATCAAGCATTGCCTTTACACCATATCTGCCTTTAGTAGATAATTTCATATTAATCACTCCTATTAATGTTGAGTGTTCCACTTGGTTTTCATAATAATTTTATCAAATCAGACTAGAATTGTCAACTTTGATTTTATGCCAATATTCTTTAGATGCCCTCTCCATTTTATTATTACCATATTCGTAATAAACACTACCTTTAATATTCTTTGGTAGATATTGTTGCTCAACATAATTATTTTTATAATTATGTGGATATTTATATCCCACTCCCCTATTTAAGTTTTTAGCGCCACTATAGTGGGCATCTTTTATATGAATTGGAATATCTCCAACTTCTTTTTTTTCTAAATCATCAAGTGCTCTATCTATAGCAATTACTATAGAATTAGATTTAGGAGAAGTAGCTAATAACACAACAGCTTCTGCTAAGGGTATCCTTGCCTCTGGAAATCCTAACATCATAGATGAATCCACACAGCTTTTAACCATGGTAATTGCATTAGGGTACGCAAGGCCTATATCCTCGCTTGCTATAACCAATATTCTTCTACATATAGATATTAAATCACCAGCTTTAATTAGTCTTGCTAAGTAGTGAAGTGACGCATCTACATCACTTCCTCTTATAGATTTTTGAAAGGCACTTAAAATATCATAATGGCTATCTCCTAACATATCATAGGCTATAACCTTAGTCTGAGTACTATCTTTTGCTATATCTAAATCTATAATTACACTATAATTTTCATTTGGTGGTGTTGAATATATTGCAATTTCCAAAGCATTTATAGCTTTTCTCACATCTCCATTAGAAGCACTTACAATATATTCTTTTGCCTTTTGTTTTAACTCTATACTTATATTTTCCTCTTCTTTATTTATTATTTTTACGACCCTATCTATAGCTATCTCTACATCTTCTTTTTCTACAGGCTTAAATTCAAATATGGTAGATCTGCTTAAAATAGCTTTAAATATATAATGATAAGGGTTTTCTGTGGTACTAGATATAAGTGTAATTCTCCCATCTTCTATAAATTCAAGTAAGGATTGTTGCTGTTTTTTATTAAAGTTTTGTATCTCATCTAAATAAAGAAGTATTCCATTTATACCTTCAAAAGTATCTAGAGTACTTACAATTTGTTGAATATCCTTCAAATTAGAATTTGTTGCATTAAGTTTATAAAACTTTTTATTACTCTTTTCAGCAATTATATTAGCAACCGTAGTCTTACCTACCCCTGGTGGTCCATAAAATATCATATTAGTAATACGTCCACTCTTTAAAATCCTATCTAATATCTTACCATTTCCCAATATATGTTTTTGACCTACCACTTCATTTAATTCATTAGGTCTTAATTTATCCGCTAAAGGTTTCCTCATATTAATCACTCTCTCAATATAATAATTCATATTCTTTTATATTTATTTTACCATAAAGATAAAAGGATATCCTACATATCTAGGATATCCTTTTATCTGTTTTTTAAAATGTTACTATATCTTAATCATATCTTTATTTAAAGCAGTTCAATTAATTATAAACTAATAGAGGTTCCTGTAACACCTTTTAATCCTTCTTTTACTTTATTTAATGAAGTTATTACGGTTTCTCTATGCTCTTTAGATGCAGCGAACTTTATAGCTGCCCTAACTTTTGGCAACATAGAACCTGGGGCAAAGTGACCTTCCTCCATATATTTATTCATTAATTCCACAGTTACTTTGTCTAAAGACTTTTCTTCTAGCTTTCCGTAATTTATATAAACCTTTTCTACCGCTGTTAAAATAAGAAGTTTATCTGCATCCAATATTTCAGCTAACTTTTCTGATGCAAAATCTTTATCTATTACAGCATCTACGCCTTTAAGATATCCATCCTTTTCAATTACAGGTATTCCTCCTCCGCCTACAGTAATTACTATATGACCTGCCTCCACTAGCGTTTTTATAGAGCTTTCTTCCACTATTCTAATAGGCAAAGGTGATGCCACAACTCTTCTCCACCCCCTGCCAGCATCTTCTTTAAATACATAGCCCTTTTCATCGCTAATCTTTTTTGCCTCTTCGTTTGTAAAAAATGAACCTATTGGTTTAGATGGATTATTAAAATTTTCATCATTTTCATCAACTACCACTTCCGTAATTAGTGTAACTACATCTTTATTTATATTTCTTTTCATTAATTCAATCTTTATCGCTTGTTGAAGATGGTATCCTATGTATCCTTGACTCATAGCACCACATTCAGGAAAGGGCATAATTACATTTTTACTTGAAGATTCATATGTGGAAACTATTTGACCAACCTGTGGTCCATTTCCATGCGCTATTATAATATCATGACCTTCCTCTACTAAATCTACCAAATATTTTGCTGTATCCTTTGCTGTATTCAATTGACTATTTGCAGAAGTATCCTTTGGATTTGCTTGAAGAGCATTTCCTCCTAAAGCAATAACTATCTTACTCATTTATCCATCTCTCCTTACAGTCTTATTTTACACATAATAATTATATCATCTTTATTATAATATATACATAAATTTGCAATAATTCTATAAAACTTTAGTATTTACTTCAATATGATCTTTGCTTCTAAAAATCGTTGAAATGCTGTAATAATTACTGATAATGAAAATATATCCGTTATAAGTACTAAGTTATGAGAGAAAATTATCATAAGTGAAAACATAATAAAGCCTTCAGTTCTTTCTGCAAAGCCTGCTTGATAATAAAAGGACTTCATGCCTTTTTTCTCTGTTAATGCTGCAACAGTTAAAAATAAAGTCATAGAAATCAAAATACATATAGTAAGAATTAAAAGATGTATTATATCTTTAGGAAATTTTATAGCAAGGGTTAAAATTATACCCATTTCAACCATCCTATCAAAAGTTATATCCATTAGGGTTCCAATTGATGTTGTGGTTCCTTTCTTTCTTGCCATAGCACCATCTACTGCATCCAAGAATCCCGAAAGCCATAATGCAAAAAGAGCTACTATAGGCAAATCAAAATATATAAATACAGACGAAGCTATTCCAATACCAAAAGCTATTAAAGTTATATTATTAGGAGTTAAGTTTATATTTAATAAAAACTTAGCTACTAAATTTATTAATGGATTCACATATTTCCTTCCATATGTATCAAGCATGTTTTCCTCCTAATTAATAATATTTATTTTATTAAAATTATATCCTAATATAGCTTTTTCACCAACTAAAAATATCACATCTTTATTATAATTTTGTAATACCATAACACTACAATCTTTAGAAATTTTTATACTTAATTTTAAGAATCCTTGTATATACGATACATTTTCTATCTTACCTTTAATCCATCCATAATCTTTTTTTAACAATAGATCTTGTGGAAAGCATTTATATACCACACACCCTTCTGGTTTTATAGCTAAGTATATTCCTTTATAATTAATATCCCCATTTCCCATAGGAGTATTACTCTCATAATCCTTTTCTATTTTAGATTTAACTTCACCTAAACCTAATATAAAATCTTTACCATAAAACAGATTATCTTTTATATCACCATAAAATATATTATTAATTCCTAAAAACTCTGCTACAAATGAACTCTTAGGATTTTCATATAAATCTTTAGGACTTCCTATTTGAATTATTTTGCCTTCATTCATTATAGCCATTTTATCAAACAGAAAAAACGCCTCTTCTTTATCGTGTGTTACAAATATAGTAGTTATCTTATGTTTACTATGTAACCTTTTAGTGAATTCTCTCATATCTTCTCTAAGCTTTGGATCTAGTGCACTAAAAGGTTCATCCATCAGAAGAAGCTTTGGGCTACATACAAGCGCCCTTGCTATAGCACCTCTTTGTTTTTGTCCTCCACTTAATTGATCTGGATATCTTTTTTCCATACCATCTAGGTTTACTATATTCAATATCTCTCTAATTTTAATCCTCCTATGTTCTTTAGGAACCTTTCTCATCTTTAATCCAAATCCCACATTTTCCTCCAAGGTCATATGTGGAAAAAGTAGGGATTCCTGAAAAACCATGGCAAGATTTCTTTTTTCCGTAGGAGTACTTACTATGTTTTCTTCCCCAATATATATATCTCCACTATTTAATTCTAAAAGTCCTGCTATAAGATTTAGCATAGTACTTTTACCACAACCTGACGGTCCAAGTAATCCAAAAAATTCTCCTTCATTAATCTCTAACCTAGGTATATTTAGATTAAATGATCTTGCGTTTGAAGTTTTATTACTCAAATATGTTTTTTGTATATTTATTATCTTTACATTGTTCATAATACTTTTTATTACGAATTATATAACTAATTCTTAATAAAATTCCTCCAATCCTATTTGTTTTATTGTTATCTATAATGCCTTTTTATAAATGAATCTAAAATCCAAAGTGAAATAAATGATAACAATGCAAATAATATAGAATATGCAGCACCAATAGACTTATCACCCCCACTTATAAATGGAAACATAAATATAGGAAGTGTCAATATCTCTCCACCACCTATAAACAAAGTTGTTATATATTGATTTAAAGATATAAGTAAAGTCAAACTAGAACCAGCTATAATTCCTGGTAATATAAATGGAAGTGTTACATTCAAAAATCTTTTAAATGGGCTTGCACCAATAACCTTGGCTGCATCCTCCCATTTAAAACCTAGGTTTTTATAACTAATCTCCAATGCCATAATCATATATGGCAAGGTTGACATAATATGAACTAATATTACTCCTACTGTATTTTCAGTAAGTCCGAACCCTATAAATGTTTTATGAATTCCCATAAGTATAGTTAATGGAGGAATTATTATAGGCACTATAAGTATAAATTTCATCAGTTTTTTAACCTTAAATTCATATCTAGCCAATGCGTCTGCTGCTGGTATTCCGATAATAATGTTTATAATATTTACTATAATAGCTATAACAAAACTGTTTTTTATAGCTATTATAGTTCCTGAGTATCCTGAAAATACATATTTCCACGGTCTTATATTAAACTCTACTGGCCATAAATCTGGCCACCTCCAAAAAGATGAGAAACTTACTATAAAAAGCAATACTATCGGCATAATGGCTATTAATATAATTGATAAAATAATAAATAACACTAAAATATTAAAAATCTTTTTTTTCATAACTAATTATTATCCACCTTACTTTTGTGCTTTTTATTAAAAAAGTAATAAAGAGCACTAATAAACATTATAAATATAAATATTATTATATTTACACCTAAAGCTATAGGTCTGTCAGAAAAGTCTCCCTTCATATACAATTCATAGGAATAAATCCCTAATGTTTTAGGATATGTCATTCCTAATAAATAGGGAACTTCAAAAGCTGAAAAAATAAAGGTAAATACTATAAATGTTGAAGTTCTAAGTGGCTCTATTAGCATAGGCCAAACTACTTCACTAAAAGTCTTAAAGATATTTGCTCCAAATACCCTTGCCACTTGTATCCAATTATCCTGTACTTTTAAAAGTACAGGATAAAGCATAAGTACTATAAAAGGCGTCGTCTTCCAAACATATGCGATTATTATTCCAATTGAATTTTTATCGTTAACTAATATTGGGAATTCAGACATATCACCTATAAGTCCAAGATTATAGCATAATATAGATACCCATCCGCTCTGAGTTAAGAATAAAAACATAGCATAAGCACAAGTTAAATAAGAAAACAACATAGGTATTTGCAAAAGTCTCCATAATAATATAGATTGTTTTCTCTTTTTTTCACTTATTAATAAAAATAATAGTAAAGTTATAAGAATACCTAAAATTGCAGATATTATTGTACTTACAACTGAAATTTTAATAGTAGCAATAAAAGAATCCCAAAAGGATTCTGACTTAAATAGCTTTTTATATACTGAAAATGAAATACCTTTATTTCCATTAGTGTTTAAAATAAAAATACTTTGAAATATACCTTGAAATATACCTCCTACCATTAATGCAGCTACTAATATAAAAGATGGCAATACTAATATATAAGGTTTAGTTTTTTGCCACATTTTCCATCCAATACTTTTCTATTATATCTATATAGGAAGATGATATTTCAGATACCCTATGTTTTTCTAGTTCTTCTGAAGAAAGGGTCCCTTCTCCTCTATCTATATCATTTAATTCTTTCTTTTCTTCTGTAGATAGCTTATCTGAACTTATAATTGTTCCATCTCCCCATATATCAGGACTCATCTTTTTAAATTGAGCCTCTTTTGAAATCATAAAGTCTATAACCACCATAGCCGCATCTTTATTTGGTGCATTAAAAGGTATTGTTAAATAGTGGGTATTGGAAAGCGTCCCCTTATCTAGCACAAAGCTTCTGGTGCTTTTAGGAAATGCACCTTCTTTTATTTTATTAGCTGCATGTATTGGATTATATGACATAGTCATCCATATCTCTCCATTAGAATATAATTGATCAAGCTTTGAAGAGCTTTCTGGATAGGTATTACCTTCTCTCCATAAATAAGGCTTTATTTCATTTAAATAATTCCATAAAGACTCTGAATCCTTAGAAAATTTCTCTTCGTTTAGTTTGGGAGAAAAAGCTTCATACCCTCCACTAGTTTCTAAAAGTGTTTGGCGTACAAAAGCGCTTCCAGTAAAATCTGGTGGTGCAGGATAAGTAAACTTTCCAGGGTTCTCTTTAACCCAAAGCTTGAATTCCTCCATAGATCTTGGTGGATTCTTAACCTTCTCAGTATCATATATAAATACAAATTGTGCTTTTCCAAAAGGAGCCTCTAATCCTTCAGTATCCTCACCAAAGTCGGTAGTAATGTCTTTTGCATCTTTATCTACATACTTATTGTAATTAGGAAGTTTATCTACAAAGCTTCCTAAAAGCAGTGAATTATCTTTAACCATTTTAAAGTTTTCTCCATTAAGCCAGCATATATCCATTGTCCCAGAATTCTTATTAACATCCTTTTCTGTCATAAGTTTATTTGTCATATCCTTTGCATCATTAATTGGTACCCTATTTAAGTCAATATCAAATTTATCCTTTAATTGCGGCTTAACCCATAAATCCATATACTTATTTGTGCTTTCACTTCCTCCCCACATATATATATTAACCTTTTTGCCCTTACTATCAGTTAAGATACTCTCCCAGCTAGACTCTTTTAAGTCATTATTATTTGCATCTTTATTTCTATTTCCTCCACAGGAAATTAGTACTAATGATAGAATCACTATTAGTATACCTACTCCTAATTTTTTAAACATATTTTATTCTCTCCTTATTTAAATCTACCCATATTTCATTATTTTAATTACTTGTATTTTTACACTTTAAATATCATTTTAATATTATTCTTTCGTAACTTGTTTTAATTTTTTTAGAAATAATTTGTCCTTTAATATAAATGAAATGGCAAAAAGCAATATTAAAAAACAAATTGATGCGTAAAATGATTTTGATCCTATTGTTTCAGATTTATCTCCTAAATTAGTATAAACTAATATTCCAGGTATAATTCCTATTAGACTTGCCAAGATAAAATCTTTAAATTTAATTTTAGAAATCCCTGCACTATAGCTTATTACATCAAATGGGAATAATGGTATCATCCTCAAAATTAAAATTAGAATAAATCCATTTTTTTCTAACGAATCTTCAAAGTGAGCTAACTTATGTTTTGTAATCTTTCTTATAAAGTCTCTTCCTAAAAACCTAGCTAGATAAAAGGATAGGGAAGCTCCCATCACTGCACCAATAAGAGTGTAAATACTGCCTCTAATTAGTCCAAATGCTAAACCTCCACCTATAGCTAATATTGAGTCTGGAAATAAAGTAAGTGGTACAAATGTGAACATAATTATGTATAGTATAGGTGCCATATTACCGTAGTTCAATAAGTATGTTTTTAAATCCATAGATGAAAAAGTTTTAAACCTATTTAAATTATATAAAAAATAAACAGCTACTACAATTAAGATTACACTTAAAATATATTTTAAAACCTTAATATAATATTTTTTCATAAAACCACCTTTTACTTCATTTTATTTATTATCTTCTTCAATTCATATCTATTCTTCCATTTAGTTATAGAACCCTTATTAACCTGTATAAAGTTTTTATTTTTTATAACCTCCTCATTAAAAAGTAAATCTAATATGTGAATAGACCTTCCTCCACCTATGTTCATTGCTTCTACACAACTTTGACAGTAAGATACAATATATTCTCCTTTAGCTTCTTTTGCCCTCTTATTCATTTGTTCTAAGGCAACATGATTATTTGTTACTGCTATCATACCTCCAAACCCACAACATACTGTGTTGCTTTTAGAAAACTTAAATTCTTTACTTTTAATCCCTAGTTGATCCAATATGCTTCTTATAGAATTATGTATACCCTCTTCTTCTCTTATAGAACAAGGGTCATGAATATAAAATATCTCATCTATCCCTTTATATATTCCTTTAAGGTGCTGCGGCACTCCAATTTCTGCTATAATGTTCCAAAGAGAGCTTACTTTTATATTTGTTAAGTTCTTATTTAATGTTATAAAACAATTCTCACAGGCAACCACTACTTCCTCAGCACCCATGTCTCTTAAGTCTTCATCTAAAGAATTAAAGTATTTTTTAAATCCATCAGTATCTCCCATATCATAAGTAGGTTTCCCACAACACTTTAAGATTATATCTGTGTTTTTAAAGTTCTCCTTTAAGTTTTGGTATGTTTTTTCAACAAGATTAGGACTGTATGAAGATAAACTACATCCGGGTAAAAATACTCTTTTCTTCTGCTTTGTTAATACCTCTTTTGTGGATCTATTATATGTTGTAAACATTTTAGAAAAACTGCTTTTTTGATGATATTTTACAACTTTATATCCTGATGGTCTTAGTCTTTTATTGCCTTTCAGTATCTCTTTTCTCATGTCATAAAATAACTCTTTAAAATTTATATTTTCAGGGCATACCTTACTACACCACCCACACATTGCACAAGAATAAGGCATTATAATTTCAACTTCATTGTTTTGACTAAGTTTACCTAAGAGTTCTTTAGGTGAACTACAAAATGCTTTTAGCATAGGGCAGTTAGTCATACAAGCTTTGCAGTCAGTACAATTTTGAAAACTCTTTTCTATGTCCTTTTGCAACTCTTTTGATAAATAAATATGGCCCATAAAACCCCTCCGTAAAACAAAAAAATAATATATGTTATATTTTAAACTATTATATTTTTTGAGGCAGCTTATTTTTTTCATTCCATACTCTCTTAATTAGATAAATTAAAACTGACAGAGCAAACAAAATAAGTAATCCAAATACAAGTTTTTTAGTTCCACCAACTAGCATACCACCAACATAAGAATATATTATAGTTGCTGGTAATTGTCCAATTCCTGTAGCCCAAAAAAATGACCAAAACCCCATTGATGTAAGCCCAGCTGCATAGCTTACTAGATCAAAAGAAATAAAAGGTAAAAGTCTGGCTATCAATACTGCATACTTGCCATGCCTTTCAAAAAAATCATCTACACTTTCAAGTGCAAATTTGCTAGTCATCTTTTCTACTGCTTTTCTTCCTAGCAATTTGCTAATATAAAAACATAGTATAGCGCCTACCATAGCACTAACAAAGGATAATATTGCTCCTTGCCACCAACCAAATAGACCTGCATTAGCAAAAGTTATTATGAATGCTGGTAAAGGTGCTGCTATAGATTGAAGTATCATTAATGAAAACGAAATAATTGGAGCCCATATTCCAAAAGATAATATGTAATCTTTTGCCGACTCTACATTAAGCTTCAATAATACACTTACCATATCATCTATGGTGTTTTTAATGTCAGGGACTAAAAAATATAAAGATAGAATCGCTAATACTACTAGAACTTTTATTATATATCCTTTTTTTTTATTCAAAACATTCCCCCGCCTTTTTTATTTTATAAAAAAATATAAAAATAAAGAGAAAAGCACAGTTTGTTTTTAATTGTTACTTTCTCTTTACTTTTTTAATTTGTACTCTATGTTTTATTTTTCTAAAAGTTCTTCATATGGCCATGCAGCTTGTCCTTTTTCTAATATATAAAGTCTATCTTTACTTATCTTTTTCTCTGTTAGATATTTTTGTGTATTTTCAGCGCCTCCGCCACCTTTTGGACATACAATAACTATTGGTTTACTACCTTCTAACTTTTCTAATACGTTTTCGAGTTTCTTTTTATCTTCGTTACTTTTTACTGGATATGCATAAGTTGGCATAGCTCCTTTGATATGATGTTTATCATATTCTTCTTTAACCTGAATATCTAAAATTATTATATCTTCTTTAGTTTCTATACTCTTTTTTAGTTGTTCTGCAGTGTAATAATTATAATCTTTTTTCGATTCCACTTTATTTGCTTCTGTTTTAGATTTTGTGCATCCCAATAAACCTATACTTAAAGTCAGTACCATTAATAATGTAGAAATTAAATATTTTTTGTTCCTTTTCATAATTATCCCCCCCTATATAATAACAATTTTAGGATATAAAATTTATATCCCTTAAAAATTATATCATAATTTAACTTAAAATACTTGTATCTATGATAATCTGCTTATATATAATTTCTATACAGATTCTGATTCTCATTCCTTTTATCAATACTTAAATTTTATTATATAATGATTAAAAGAGCCTACCTTTTAAATAAGCCCTTTTAATTAAAACACTAAATTTTATTGTAAAATTATAATGTAGATACCATAACAGCCTTTATTGTATGCATTCTATTTTCAGCCTCATCAAATACTACAGAGTGTTTACTTCTAAATACCTCGTCTGTAACTTCTCTAATATCAAGGTTACTATTTTCTGTAGTTTCTTTTGCAACCTTAGTTTCAAAGTCATGAAATGAAGGAAGACAATGCATAAATATAACATCATCATTTTCTGTAGTTTTTAACATATCCATGTCTACTTTATATGGAGTTAATAACTTAACCCTTTCCTCTAACTTATTCTCTTCTCCCATGGATACCCATATATCTGTATAAATAACATCCGCTCCTTTTACATCACTTACATTATCTGTAAGCTCTATGCTTGCACCAGTAGCTTCTCCAATTAATTTACACTTTTCAACCATGCTCTCATCTGGCCATAATTCTTTTGGAGCTAAAGCCATATATTTCATTCCCATTTTTGCACATCCATACATTAAAGCATATCCCATATTATTTCTTGCATCACCAACAAAAACCATCTTAACCTTATTTAAAGGTTTACTTATATGTTCTTCTATAGTCAAAAGGTCTGCTAAAACTTGAGTTGGATGATCACCATCTGTAAGTCCATTCCACACAGGAATTCCTGAATGTTTAGCTAAAAGTTCCACTGTTTCTTGCTCATATCCTCTAAATTCCATACCATCATAAAACCTTCCAAGAACCTTTGCCGTATCTTCAATAGACTCCTTTTTACCCATTTGAGAATTACTTAAAAACGTAACATGAGCACCTTCATCAAGTGCAGCAACTTCAAAAGCACATCTAGTTCTAGTAGATGTTTTATCAAAAAGTAATACTATATTTTTACCATCTAATAATCTTCCATGAATACCTGCTCTTTTTTTAGACTTTAAATCCTTAGACAGATCTAATAGATACCTTATTTCTAGTGGTGTGAAATCCAATAATGTTAAAAAACTTTTACCTTTTAAATTAACAGCCATTTTAATACCTCCATATACTTTATTTTACATTATAAATTTTCTCTCCATATAGGCATACTCATGCATCTTGGGCCGCCTCTACCTCTTGAAAGTTCAGAACTTTTCATAGTTAATACTTTTATATTGTTTTTATCAAGTAACTCGTTTGTCACATAGTTTCTCTCATACGTAATAACTGTTCCTGGAGCTATAGCTAAGGTATTTGATCCATCATTCCACTGCTCTCTAGCTGCTGCAATAATATCTCCTCCACCACATCTTATAAGATCTACTGCGGGTAATTTAAGAACTCTTTTTAAAACTATATTTAAATCTTCTTTATGTGATTTAAATAACAACTTTCTATCCTTGTCTTTTGTTATTTCATAAATATTAAGTGGTCCTTCTATTTCAGGATGAATTGTAAATTTATCATAATCTACCATAGTGAATACAGTATCTAAATGCATAAAGGCTCTACACGAAGGTATTTCTAAAACTAATACTGTTTCAAAACCTGACTTATCATTTAATAAGTTATCAGCTAATATTTCTATAGCTTTTGGTGATGTTCTTTCACTGCAGCCTATTGCAAGAACCTTTTTTGATAACACAAGCTGATCTCCACCTTCTAAACTATAAGGTATATCTTCATCATACCAAAGTGGAGTCTCCTCTTTTTCAATTGAATCATGGTTTTCATAAATGTATTTTGAAAATAAACTTTCTCTTCCCCTTGCTAGTGTATGCATATGATTAATACTTAAACCCCTGCCAATTGATGTAGATGGATCTCTAGTAAAATATGCATTTGGCATTGGATCTAAATAAAAAGGATACTTATTATCTACTAATTCCAACAAAGAAGAGGGTTTAGCAATCCTTATTTTATCTTTTCTAACCCCAGCTATTAAGATATCTACCATATCCTTTGTATCCATAGAAAGTAGGTATTCTTGTAGAGATTCTTTAATTTGATTTGAATTTACATTACTCTCTTTTAAAAACTTTAATAAAAATTCTTCTTTTACTTTTTGATTTTTTAAAGAATCCGCTAGTAGTTCTTCTAAATAATATACTTCTACACCATTTTCTCTCAAAATGTTAGCAAAGCCGTCATGTTCCTTTTGTGCATCTTTAAGATAAGGTATATCATCAAAAAGTAATCTATCAAGGTATTCTGGCACAAGATTTTCTATTTCTCTTCCAGGTCTGTGCAACATTACTTTCTTTAATTTTCCTATTTCAGAAGTTATGTTTATACTTTGAGACAACTTGTACACCTCCATATATTTTATTAGGGCATATTCTTATTACATTATATATATTATTATATGCTATAAAAACCTTTAGTTAAAATCAAAATTGTTCCTTAAATGTCCATATAAAATGATGGCTTTCAAAATATTCAATTTATTCTCACTAACATCTTAGTATATAGTATATACTTTATTATGCTATCCAATACTAAAGTTGTTTTTTATAATATACTATGTATTACCGTATAATTCCGTCTTAATATTCACTCAACTTAGTTTTCTGTATAAATATGCATATATAGTTTTAAAATCTTTTGAATCTTTTTTAATGACTTGTTGTAGAATGAAATTGAACTAATAAAAAAATCCATAGTGGATTATTCTGTGTTATGATTTAATCGTCAAACAAAAACATATACACGGAGGATAATCACTATGGACTACCCAAATAGTAACATAAAATCACGTAAAAATAAACACTTGAATTTTGAAGAGCGCATGACTATTCAACTTCGTCTTAAAGATGGGTTTTCAGCATATAGGATAGCTAAAGAGCTTAATCGTCCTATAAATACTGTTCTAAATGAAATACGACGTGGTACTACTACTCAAATTAAACAAGGAAAATGTATTGAGATTTACCTTGCAGATACAGGCGAAGCCGTTTATAAAAAACATCGTCTTAATTCATGTCGTACATTTAAGCGTTTAGAATGCTCTGACTTCATTAACTATGTTGTAACTAAGATACAGCATGATTCATGGTCACCTGATGCTTGTGTAGGTAATGCGCTTAAAACTGGTAAGTTTGAGCGTTTTCAAATGGTATGCACCAAGACCTTGTATAACTATATTGATCTTGGGTTGCTACTTGTTAAAAATGCAGACTTACCAATAAAGCTACGCTGGAATACTAAGTCAACAATGATCAAAAAGCATAAGAAAAAGCTTGGTAAAAGTATTGAAGAACGTCCATGTCACATAAATAATCGTGAAGAATTTGGTCACTGGGAGATTGATACAGTGATTGGTGAAAAATCAGGTAATGACTGTGTACTTTTAACCATTCTTGAACGTAATACCAGGAATGCCATTGTGCGTAGAATTGTATCTAAGACTGCTGACGCAGTTATGAATGAACTTAGCAGCATCCGTAACTTATATGGCGATAAGTTTAGCCAAGTATTCAAAACAATAACAGGCGATAACGGTTCTGAATTTTCCGATTTATCCACAATTGAAGTTGACTCTGATACAAAAGTGTATTTCACTCATCCATATTCCTCATTTGAAAAAGGAACTAATGAACGTCATAATGGCCTGATACGTCGCTTTATCCCTAAGGGGAAACGTATGTCAGACTATAGTGCTGATGACATTGCATTCATAGAAGATTGGATGAACACCCTTCCTAGAAGGATACTGAAATACAAAACTCCAGAGGAACTATTTGAAGCACAGTTAGATATAATATATGCAGCCTAAGTAATTTCAACGATTTAAGTCATAAATAGAAATTAGTTCAATTTGTTATTGCAATTTGTCAATCTTTTTTAATTAAAGATTGGATGATTTTTAAAAGTTGTAATATGCTGCTTTAATAAAAGAAATATATAAATATAAGAGAACTCTATTTTTAGAGTTCTCTTATATTTATATATTTCTACCTAATGCAGATACTGTATGTATATAACAAAAATGATTTAATCTTCTGTTGCGTAGTAATCAACTATTTCTCCATAAAATACAGTATGGTAGTCTCCTTCTAAATAAGTACTTTTGCTTATTTCTTCATCCATTATTTCAGGTATTATATCATGCTTGTAAATAACCTTACATTCAAAATATGCATCACAATCTTCAATGATAGGTGTATTTAACTTTTTTGAACTCTTTGATTTTATTCCGGTTAATTTAAACTTATCTACGCTTCTCCCAGAAGTAGATCCGAAAGTTCCTAACTGTTTTTTCATATAGATATTTAAAGGTATGCTTATTGTAAACTCTCCACTTTTATATATTAATTCATTGGTAAACCTTGACTTTCTAACATATATAATGAATATAGGTTTTCCAAATGCAACACCTATGTTACCCCAACTTATAGTCATTGAATTTAAATTTTCTTCATTTTTACAAGTTAAGAAGCCTCCGTGTTTATGAAAACTTTTCATGGCTTTATCATTACTTTTTAAACCTTCCATTATTTATAATTCCTCCTACTTACTTATGTATTATATGTCACTATTATAACATACTTTTAAAAAATAAAAATGTGAAGGAATCCTTCACATTTTTATTAATAATCTTTTATATTAAGTTTAGTTATATAGAGGGAATCTCTTACAAAGTTCAACTACCTCTTGTCTAACGCTTGAAATATCTTTATCTCTATTTTCTATAACTTCATTTATAAGTTTTGCTATGACCTTCATATCTTCTTCTTTAAATCCTCTAGTAGTAACTGCAGGTGTTCCTATTCTTATTCCACTAGTTACAAAAGGACTTAAAGTCTCAAAAGGTATAGTGTTCTTATTTACAGTTATGCCAACCGTATCCAATAACTTTTCTGCATCTTTTCCTGTAATATTCTTATTGCTTAAGTCTAGCAATATTAAGTGGTTGTCAGTGCCATTAGACACTAATCTAAATCCATATCTTATTAGTTCTTCTGATAAAACCTTTGCATTTTTAACCACCTGATTCATATAATCTTTAAATGAATCTTTTAAAGCCTCTTCAAAGCAAACAGCCTTTCCAGCTACAACATGCATCAAAGGTCCACCTTGCATTCCAGGGAATATGCTCTTATCTATTTCTTTTGCAAACTTTTCTTTACATAATATCGCCCCGCCTCTAGGTCCCCTTAAAGTTTTATGTGTTGTAGTAGTTACAAAGTCTGCATAAGGAACTGGTGATGGATGAATTCCTGCTGCAACTAGTCCTGCTATATGAGCCATATCCACCATGAAATATGCTCCTACTTCATCAGCTATTTCTCTAAATTTAGCAAAGTCAATAACTCTTGGATATGCACTAGCTCCTGCAACTATCATTTTAGGCTTATGTTCTATAGCCATTTCTCTAACCTTTTCATAATCAATTTGCTCATTATCTTTTTCTACACCATAGGATATGAAATTAAATAATTTACCTGAAAAGTTTACTGGGCTACCATGAGTTAAATGTCCACCATGAGTTAAATCCATCCCAAGTACAGTATCTCCTGGTTTTAATACTGCAAAATATACTCCCATATTAGCTTGTGATCCAGAATGTGGTTGTACATTAGCATGCTCTGCATTAAATAATTCTTTCATTCTATCTCTAGCTAAATCTTCTGCTTTATCAACAACTTCACAACCGCCATAATATCTTTTGTGAGGGTATCCTTCTGCGTATTTATTTGTTAAAGGTGATCCTACAGCCTCCATTACAGCTCTACTAGTAAAGTTTTCTGAAGCTATTAGTTCTATATTATATTCTTGTCTCTCCATTTCCTCTTTTATAATATCTAATATTTTCCCATCAGTTTTTTCTAAATATGAAAATTCCATATCATACACCCCTTTAAATTGTTATTATAAATGAAAAATATCTTTCTTACCCCATTATAGGTTTTAACAGGATATTTTTCAACTATAATTTACAACAAACTCAAAATAATTTTAATATTCAAAACAAACTCTTAGACATTTCTTTTTATGATATAATTAAATTTAATAAAACATGTGAAAAGTCACATAGAAAGTGGTGATATATATGGACGTTAACAAAATTATTTCTATCGCTACTGAAGCTGGACGTGTGATGCTTCAAAATGGTGGAGAAACCTATAGAGTTGAGGAAACTATTTCTAGAATATGTGAAGCTTACCTTATAAAAAATTCAGACAGTTATGTAACTCCTACAGGTATAATGGTATCAGCTACTGATATATACGGTAATAATGTTTCTATAATAAAAAGAATAAGAAATAGAAACATTGACTTAGAAAAGATTTCCTCAGTAAATGATTTATCAAGAAATATTAAATCTAAAGGTATTACTGCTGATGAATTTTTAGAACAACTTAAAATCATAGAAAATCAGCCTAGATATGGATACAAAATCACTATACTTGCCTCAGCCTTTATTGCAGCCTTTTTCACCCTTATATTTGGTGGAAGCCATGGAGACTTTTTAGCGTCATTCTTTATTGGTGGCATTATTCAATCTATAACCATTTACGCTTCTAAACTAGACATAAACAGCTTTTTTGTAAATATCATAGGTGGTATGGTATCCTCAACATTAGCCATATTATTTGTTATAATAGGTATCTCATCTAGTATAGATAAGATAATTATAGGTTCTATAATGCTTTTAGTGCCGGGAATAGCAATAACTAATGCGATTCGTGACACTATAGCTGGCGACTTAGTTGCAGGCCTTGCAAGATCCGCTGAAGCCATGTTAATTGCAGTTGGCATAGCAGTTGGATCAGGTATTATTCTAAGTTTTTGGTTTTTATATGGTGGAGGTCTTTTTATATGATATTAAAAATAGTTTATTCTTTTATAACAACTTTAGGCTTTGGAATATTATTCAACATAAAAGGTAAAAAGTTGATATTTGCATCTATTGGCGGATCCATAAGTTTATTTTTTTATCTACTGTTTTTGAAGTTTAATTTTTCAGATTTATCTTCTTTATTTTTTAGTACTATTATTTTTAGTATATATGCAGAAATTTTAGCTAGAATTTTAAAAACTCCAGTAACTACTTTTACAATTTGCGCATTAATTCCCTTAGTTCCTGGAGGTGGTATGTACTATACTATGTTAGAGTCTATACAAGGAAATGTAGAACAATCTTTAAATATTGGTATTGATACATTATATAAAGCTGGAGCATTAGCAATTGGGATTGTTTTTGTTTCTTCCATCTCAAAATTTATACGCACAAAAAACTTTACACATTCAAAAACTAAAAAGAATTTTTAATACTTATGTATTTTTAATTATTACTACCTCTACCTCTACCTACTATTAAACTTATTCACATAAAATTATTTATACAATTATAAGGCGGATATTCATCCACCTTATAATTGTATAAATATAATAACCACTGGTATTAATTCTAAAAAGTATACTTATATATTCTTGACTATTTCAAAAACATTAAAAGTGTACTGACTAAATTTTCAATCTTATCATTATTTTCCTTATTTTTTTCTAAGTCCATACAGTTTATTGCATAGTTCTCCAGCATGAGCCCACCTACCTTATTTATAGCCGCTCTAACAGCAGCAATTTGCACTAACATATCCTTGCAACAGGCTTCCTTCTCCACCATATTCTGTATTCCTTTTACTTGACCTTCAATTCTTCTTAATCGTACATATATATCTTTTTTTAAATCATCACTTCTATCTTCCATGAAATCACTCCTTACGCATACCTATACCAGGTATAGTCAAATTATTATAACATAGGTTTTACACTATATCAACAACAAAAAATAAACCCTATTCCACATATAATTAATGTTGCAAAATAGGGTATTAGTTTAAAAATATTTATTTAATTAATGTTATTCCAAGTTCATTAAGTTGCTTTAAATCCACCACATTTGGTGCTTCTGTAAGTGGACAGAATGCATTTTGATTTTTAGGAAAAGCAATAACATCTTTTATATTATCTGTTCCTGCCATAAACATAACTATTCTATCAAGACCAAAAGCTAATCCACCATGAGGCGGTGGTCCAAATTTAAAGGCTTCTAATAAGAATCCAAATCTTTCCCATGCGCTTTCGCTAGTAAATCCTAAAACATTAAACATTCTTTCTTGAAGCTTAGAATCATGTATTCTTATACTTCCTCCACCTAATTCTTCCCCATTAAGAACCATATCATAAGCTTTAGCTCTAACTCTACCAGGATCTGATTCTAGATACTTTATATCCTCATCCATTGGAGATGTGAATGGGTGGTGTGCTGCCTGAAATCTATTTTCTTCTTCGTTATATTCCACAAGTGGGAACTCTGTAACCCATGAAAAGTTAAATTCTTTATTATCTTTTAATATTTCAAGTTTTTTAGCAATTTCTAATCTTAAAGCTCCTAAAGCTTGAAATACCACAGAATTTTTATCTGCTACAATTAATATTAAATCTCCAGGTTTTCCTTCTACAGATTGTATTATTCCATTTAATTCATCTTCACTTAAAAATTTAGATATTTGAGATTTTATTTCTTCATCCTTTAACGATATCCATGCAAGTCCTTTTGCCTTATAAGTCTTTACAAACTCTCCTAATCTATCTATATCTTTTCTTCCCATAGAAGATCCGCCTTTTACACAAAGTGCTCTTACTGAACCTTTTATTTCAAAAGCATCTTTAAACACTTTAAACTCTGAATCTTTTACTACTGAACTTATGTCTTTTATCTCCATACCAAATCTTAAATCTGGTTTATCTGATCCGTACCTTTCCATAGCATCCTTGTATGTAAGTCTTTTAAAAGGTATTTCTACATCTACATCTAAAACTTCCTTAAAAACTTTTGATATTAATCTTTCATTTAGTGTCATAATATCATCTACTTCAACAAATGACATCTCAAGGTCTACTTGGGTGAATTCAGGTTGCCTGTTAGATCTTAAATCTTCATCTCTAAAACACTTAACTATTTGGAAATATCTATCAAAACCTGACACCATTAATAATTGCTTAAATAACTGTGGCGATTGAGGTAATGCATAAAACATGCCTTCATAGTTTCTACTAGGTACTAGGTAGTCTCTTGCACCTTCTGGAGTGCTTTTAGTAAGCATTGGAGTCTCTATCTCTAAAAATCCTTCTTTATCTAAAAAGTCTCTTATAGCTTTAGATGCTTTATGTCTTATATAAAATATACTCTGCATATCAGGTCTTCTAAGATCTAAGTATCTATACTTTAATCTTATAGATTCTGCAGCATCTAAATTTTCTTTTATATATATAGGTGGTGTTTCTGATTCAGATAATATCTTTATATTTTCTACATTAAGTTCCACCATTCCTGTAGGCATGTTAGCATTTATTGATTCTCTTTTTACAACTACTCCTGTTACTGCAATACAATATTCTGGTCTTATGACATCTCCTTTTATAGCTACTTCCTCAGCTACATCTTCTTTGAAAACCACCTGAAGCATGCCTGTTCTATCTCTTAGGTCCATAAAAAGTAGTCCACCTAGATTTCTCTTTCTTTGAACCCATCCCATAATAGTAATAGTTTCACCTATATTTTCTTCTCTTAACTCTCCACACATTTTTGTGCGTTTAAGTCCATTTAAAGCCTCGCTCATTATATTTCCTCCTACTGTAAGTTATTTTTCATTGTGTCAATAATTGCATCTATATTGTTTAATTCTACATTAAACTGTTCACCATCACTCATTCTTTTAATCTTAACCTTATTTTCTTTAAGTTCATTTTCCCCAAGTATCATTGTATACTCAGCACCCATTTTATTAGCATATCTCATCTGAGCTTTAACGCTTCTTTTTAGATGATCACATTCGGCTTTAATGCCTTGTTGCCTTAATTTATAGGTTATTTTATATGATTCTAAATTTGACTCTTCCCCAATAGATCCTACATACATATTAATAATCACAGGTTTTGGTATTTCTATGCCCTCTTCATCTAATGTCATAAGTAGTCTTTCCATACCCATTCCAAAACCTACTGCTGGCATCTTAGGACCATTAATTTGTTCTATCAAATAATCATAACGTCCTCCACCACATACAGTAATATTATCATTTACAATTTCAAATACTGTTTTACTATAATAATCAAGCCCTCTTACTATATAATGATCTATTTGATACTTTATACCTACAGCCTCTAAGTGAAGTTTTAGGTCCTCAAAATGTATCTTACATTCATCACAAATATATTCTAATATAACAGGAGCATTCTTTGTTATTACCTTGCAGCTTTCTTCTTTGCAATCTAGAATTCTCATAGGATTCCTGCTATAACGAGTCTTACAGGTATCACATAGTTCTTCTAAGTTTTCTTTTAAGAATTCTTTTAATACTTCATTATACCTTTCCCTACAAACTGGGCATCCTATACTATTTATCTTCAGCTTTAACCCTTTTATCCCAAAGTTCTCATAAGCATTCATAGCAATACTTATAATTTCAGCATCCAAGGATGCTCCTGATACTCCAAAGGCTTCAACTCCAAATTGATGATGCTGTCTAAGTCTTCCTTTTTGTACATTTTCATACCTAAATACAGGGGTAAAATAATACATTTTTGTAGGTTGAGTTTCACTATATAATGCACTTTCTATAAATGCTCTTACAGTGGGTGCAGTACCTTCTGGTTTTAGTGTTATACTTCTTTTAGCCTTATCTTCAAAGGTATACATCTCTTTTTGAACTACATCTGTGGTTTCTCCAACACCCCTTGTAAAAAGTTCTGTGTGCTCAAATATAGGTGTTCTTATCTCTCTATATCCATAATTCTCTGCTATATTTGAAAGAGTGTCTGTTATATAGTGCCACTTATATGCATCCTGTGGCAACATATCCTTTGTTCCTTTTGGTGCCTTTATATTTATAGCCAATTAACTTCACATCCTTACTTAAAACTTAAATTTATTAAAATCACACTTTATAATATCTAATTATTTATATAGGGTTTCTAATAAAGCCTTCTTTTTTTCTATAATTTCATCAATTCTATTTATATATTCCCCTATATCTTTTATATTTGCAAATCTTTCAATTCTGTTTTCATCTAAAAACACTACCTTTGAAACGGCATCTGCTCCTAGGGCAATTATAGTCTGTCTTTCTTCAATGATTTGCATGTTGTATATGCACTCTTTACCCAAAACGCTGTAACCTACATTTTCCATGTTACAAGGCATATTTTTTTGCCTATACATATAGTAAGGACTCATACCTAAACCTTCTGCTACAACCTTTGTTCCATCATACATTTTTGTGATTTCATCTTGACTTGCAATTTCATAAATCCTTTTTAATTTTAGATCTTCATATAGCTTTGAAGCTCTTTTTACTGAAAGTCCATGAACCGTTATACTTTCTGGTGCTATACTTTTTATAACATCCAAGGTATGGTTAACATCCTTTGACTTTTCTCCTGGAAGTCCTAAAATTATATCCATGTTTATATTATCAAACCCTAAATTTCTAGCCATATTAAATTTATCTATAACATCTTCTACCGAGTGATTTCGACCTATAATCTTAAGTGTATTATCGTTCATTGTTTGGGGATTTATACTAATCCTATCCACTAAATAGCTTTTCATTGTTTCTAACTTAGCTTTTGTTATAGAATCTGGCCTTCCACATTCAACAGTGAATTCTGTTACGTTAAAATCCCTAATTAAATTTTCATATATATTTTTCATTACATATTCGAAATCAGTATCACAAACAGCTGTTGGTGTTCCACCCCCAAAATATATGGTATTAATATTAAGATCTTTTAACTTTATAAAATGAGATAACTCTTTTATTTCCTTTGCCAAAGCTTTTATATAGGGCTCTACTAAACTTTTATTCCCTGATATAGGATTAGATGTAAATGAACAATACAGGCATCTAGTAGGGCAAAATGGCATACCTAGGTATATGCTAATATTGTTTTTATTTGTATTTATAAAGTTTCTCTCATGCTTTGCAACATTTATGCAAAGCTTAACCTTATTTTCTTTAACCAGAAACTTATGATGAAAATATTCAATTATTTCTTCTTCTGAATATCCTTGTTTAATCAAATTTAATGCTATCTTACTAGGTCTAATTCCTATTAATGTACCCCAAGGTAATTCCACTGAATATAATTTACTGAAATAACTGTAAATATATCTTTTTATCTGATTCTTTTTGATATCTTCTTCATTAAATTCAAAGTTTTTAGTTGAGCCTTCCCCTGATATCTCCATAAACTTTTCTTCTATATCTATACAAAAGCTTTTTTCTATTTTAGAAAGTTTTATTTCCTCTATTTTAGAGAAAGTAATTTCTTCTAGGCTATGGAACAAACTCACAATTTGATAAACTTCATATCTATAATCCATATTATTTAGTTTTATATTAATACTCATAATTTACTCCTATCCATATTATAAAAATGGATTGCTTTTCTTCTCTATTCCAATGCTAGATTCAGATCCATGACCTGGGTAGACTATAGTTTGTTCTTTTAAGACCATTAACTTAGTCTTTATACTATCTATTATAGTTTCAAAGTCTCCACCAGTTAAATCTGTTCTTCCTATGGAGCCAGCAAAAAGGGTATCTCCTGTAAAAACCTTATCTTCTACTAAAAAGCTCACTCCCCCTGGAGTATGACCTGGTGTTTCTAAAACTACTATTTTCTTATCTCCAAAAGATATAATATCTCCATCTTTTAATAGAAGGTCAACCTGTTCATGATTTTCAAGCTCTCCAAACATATAGGCACCATTAATCATTAATTCTTCATCCATTTGGTTTATTCCTACTTTGCATTTATATTCATCCTTAAGCTTTATAACCCCACCAGTATGATCTACATGTCCATGAGTAAGTAAGATATATTTTATCTTAGCACCTAGTTGTTCTATTGATGACGTAATATCATCTTCATCACCCCCGGGATCTAAAACTACAGCTTCTTTAGTAGATTCATCCATAATCACATAACAATTAGCAGCATAAACTCCTGCAGGTATTCTTTTTATTATCATCTATAATAATCCTCCTTTTAAAAAGTCTTTTTACTTTCTAATATTAAAGTAACAGGTCCATCATTTTCAATAGATACTTTCATATCTGCTCCAAAAATTCCAGTACCCACATTTAAATCTTCCTCTTTAAAAAGAGAAATAAAGTATTCATATAACTTTTCTGCTTCTTTTCCAGACAAAGCTTTAATAAAGCTAGGTCTTCTACCTCTTGTGCAATCTCCATATAAAGTAAATTGAGAAATTATAAGAATATCTCCCTTAACTTCCATTAAGGATTTGTTAAGCTTACCATTCTCATCTTCAAAAATTCTAAGGTTGGATATTTTATCTTTTAAATATTTTGCATCTTCTATGGTGTCATCTATGGAAATACCAAGTAATACATTAAGTCCCATATTAATATTTGATATGATTTTTCCATCTACAGATACACTAGAACTCGTTACTCTTTGAACTACAGCTCTCAATGCATTCACCTCCTTAGTATTTTTTTCTATATACTTCAATAACCCCTTGTATCTTTTTAACCTTTTTCATAAATTCTTTAAGTTGTTCAATATCATTTATTTTTAATCTTACATTTATAGTTGCTATATTGCCTTTAATAGATTTAGCATTAATTGCATGCAAATTCATTTTAGATTCTACAATTACAACCATAACATCTGATAATAGACCGCTTCTATCTTCAGCTTTTAGTTGTACCTCTGATATATACCCATCAATTCTATTATTTCCCCACTCTACTTCTATAAACTTTCCATCATCATCTTCGTCCATACTTTTTATATTTTTGCAATCTGATCTATGTACCGATATTCCTCTTCCTTTAGTTATATAACCTATTATACCGTCACCTGGAACTGGATTACAACATTTAGCAAAACGTACTAATACATTCGTAAGCCCTTTTACTGTTATTCCATACCCTTTATCATTCATAGGCTTTTCATCATGATGACTTATATTATCCTCTGTAATTTTTGATTGTAAGCTTTCTAGAGCACTACTGCTATTATTAGATGTTCCTTCTTTTAATTTTATAACTACAGTAGACGGTACAATTACCCCCATACCAACAGCTGCAAATAAATCATCTATATTATTAAAATTATATCTTTTTAATACCTTATCAAAAATTTCACCTTTAGCAATCTCTCCAAAGTTATATCCTTGCTTTTTAGATTCCTTTTCAAGTATCTCTTTACCTTTTGATACATTTTCTTCTCTTTTTTCTTTTTTGAACCATGCTCTTATCTTGCTTTTTGCTTGATTGCTTTTTGCTATGTTCAGCCAGTCAATACTAGGTCCCTTAGGTGTAGATGAAGTTAAAACTTCAACTATCTCACCTGTTTTAAGTTTATAATCAAGTGGTACCATATTTCCATTTACCTTAGATCCTATACACTTATTACCGATATCTGTATGGATTCTATAAGCGAAATCTATAGGTGTTGAATCATAAGGTAAATTTATAACTTCACCCTTAGGTGTGAATACAAAAACTTCATCTGAAAATAAATCTATTTTAAATCCTTCCATAAATTCTTCTGCATCTGAAGTTTCTTTTTGCCATTCTAACATATCTCTAAGCCAAGAAAATTTTGAATCTAAATCGCCACCCTCACCTTGACCTTTATCTCCTTCTTTATACTTCCAATGAGCTGCTATACCGTATTCTGCAGTCTTATGCATCTCAAATGTCCTTATTTGTATTTCAAAAGTTTTTCCTTGAGGTCCTATTACAGTTGTATGAAGAGATTGATACATATTAGGTTTAGGCATAGCTATATAATCTTTAAATCTTCCTGGTATAGGTTTATATACAGTGTGAACTATACCTAAAACTGCATAGCAATCTTTTATATTATCTACTAGTATTCTTATAGCAGTTAAATCAAATATTTGATCAATAGTTTTATTTTTATTAACCATCTTTCTGTATATACTATAAAAATGCTTTGGTCTTCCCTCGATATCTGATTCAATGGATGCATTTTCTAGCCTATTACTAAGATCCGATATTATAGTACTAATGTACTCTTCTCTTTCAATTCTCTTTTCAGCTATACGTCTAACTAAATCATAATATTCATTAGGGTTTATATATCTAAATGCTAAATCCTCTAATTCCCACTTTATTTTAAACATTCCAAGTCTATGGGCCAATGGTGCATATATATCAAAGGTTTCTTTTGCCTTTTCTTTTTGTTTTTCTACAGGCATATATCTAAGTGTACGCATATTATGCAATCTATCTGCTAGTTTTATGAGGATAACCCTTATGTCTTTCGTCATAGCAAGAAGCATTTTTCTTACATTATCAGCTTGTTGCTCTTCTTTAGTTTTATATTTTATCTTTCCAAGTTTTGTGACACCGTCTACCAAAATCGCCACTTCTTTATTAAATTCTCTTTCAATATCTTCAAAACTATAGTCTGTATCTTCTATAACATCATGAAGTAATCCAGCTGCTATAGTATTTTCATCCATACCAAAACCTGCTAAAATGCACGCAACCTCCACTGGATGAACTATGTAAGGTTCACCTGATTCCCTTCTTTGCTTTTCATGAGCATAATTAGCCAAGTTATAAGCCTTTTCTATAAATTCCTTATCTACAATATTAGAATTCTTTTCAATTTTCCTCATTAATTTTTCTAGCATTGGACTACTCTCCTCTAAAAAACTTTCATTATATTTAGCATTATGTATAAAGCCAATGGCTGGTTATATAACCAGCCATTGTTTTTAATAATTATATATTATATATTAATATTTTTCAATGAAGCTATATATCATATTTTACTAAAGACATAACATCGTAACCTTTAAGCTTATCTCTCCCTTTTAAATCTGTAAGTTCAATTACAAAATCTATAGCCTGGACTTCCCCACCCGTATTTTCTACTAATTTAGCTACAGAACATATAGTTCCACCTGTAGCAAGTAAATCATCTATTATTGCCACTCTTTGTCCTGGTTTTATAGAATCTTTATGAATTTGTAATATGTCACTTCCATATTCTAAGTTATACTCTTCACTTATAGTTTCATAAGGTAATTTCCCTTTTTTCCTAATAGGTACAAATCCAACTCCTAAAGCATAGGCAACCGGAACTCCGAATATAAATCCTCTAGCTTCAGGACCTACTATAACATCAATGTTTTTATCTCTTAAATGATCTACAATACTATCTATTGTAGCTTTTAAAGATTCACCATCGCCTATTAACGTTGTTATATCCTTAAAGCTTATACCTTCCTTTGGAAAATTTTCTATTACTCTTATTTTTTCTTTAAAGTTCATCTTATTACCCCTCCATAAATAAAAAAATGTTACGCATTTAAAATGCTATTGTTTACCTCTTTACTCAAATACTTAGATATCTGTACAGCTCTATATGGTTCCTCTGTAGTTAAAAGCTCTACAACAATTCTAGCATTATCCATTCTACCTATAGCGTTTAACGTTGGTGTTAATAAAAAGACTATCTTTGTCAAGTTTTCTTTGTTAAATTCTCGAATGTTATGATATTTTAATAACGCCTTTAACCCATAATTATTTGTATGAGTAAGGTATTTTAATCCTGCTTCATATATTATTTTATTTTCGCCCTTAATTTCTTTTCCTGAAGCTATTGTTCCAAGCATAACTAGGTCTATGTACTTATTTATACTTTTCATATTATAATAACTAGCTATGGCTTGGCATAACTTAAAAACCACTCCACAATTAGAAAGATCCTTTTCTTTATAATTAGAATCCCTTACATTAGGGTTTAATACCAGGAAGCAGTCATAATCATTTTCAGGTCTATTATCTGCGATAATAATATCAAGGTCCATATTTTTACACCATAATTCTTGTTCCTTCGATTCAACTAAACAGCCTACTGATATTAATACATCTGCGCCTAAAAATTTTATATGATTTTTTATAACTTCACTGTCTAATTTACAGTTTTCACTAATATCTTCTGAAATATAATACTCTACATCTGCATTTAAATATTTTAAAACTAACAGTAACAAGGATACCCCAAATATACTATCTAATTCTGAAGAACCATATACTACTATTTTTTGTCGCTCATTAATGGCATTCACTAACCTATCAATGCTAAACTTCATATCATTAAACATAAATGGATCATATTCACACCATTGTTTCGAGCTATATATATTTTCTCCATTTTTGTGCATATCTAAACTCCTCCAAATTACTTAGAAACTAATTATAATTGAATCTTTTCAATTATACAAACTACTTTATCCGCTGGCTACCATCCGTAACATCCCTCTATTCCTCAAGGTGGGGGCTGACGGCTGCTATGTTCCTTTATAAGTTCTTCTAGCCTTTGATGGATCGATGTATTCATTATAAGCAAACTCCACCTGAGTCTAAGAATCACTTGATGTAAAAAACAACATAAATCTTCAACTAGCATTGAAGATTTATGCTTATAAATTTTATTTATAATTAATATTATTTATTAAATTTTCTTTTAAATACTACCCATAATGGACTTGCAACAAAAATCGAAGAATAAGATCCCCAAAGTATTCCTATAGTTATAGGGAATGTAAATTCTCTAACCGCTGGCACAAATATATAAACACTAACTATTGTTATTAAAGTAGTTAAAACTGTATTAATTGATCTAGTAAGTGTTTGGTTTATACTTGCATCTGCTACCTCTCTAATATCTTTTCTTCTCATAATTTTAAGATTTTCTCTTATTCTATCAAATATTACAATAGTATCATTTATTGAGTATCCTACTATTGTAAGAATTGCTGCAATAAAAGGTGAATTTACAGGTAATTTAAATACTGAATAAATCCCCAAAGTTATAATAACATCATGGAAAAGAGCTAATATAGCCGCTAGTGCAAAACTAAGTTCAAATCTTATCCTTACATAAACAAGCATTCCAATTGTTGCTACTAATAAAGCTATTATAGACTTTTTGGTAAGTTCTTTACCTATAGATGCTCCTATTTCCTCTTGAGATACTAATGCACTATCTTCTAAAGAGTACTTATCTTTTATCTCTTTAAACATTTCTGAAACCTTTTCCGTATCCAAGTTATTACTTTTTATTTCTAATTGACTGCCTTCTACCTTAGTTGCAACTGCATCATTAGCATACCTTTTTATTATTTCTTCCTCAACCTCTAACTTAGAAAAATCTTTTCTAAAGTCAATTAAAACCTTTGTACCACCTTTAAAATCTATACCAAAGTTTAGTCCATTAATAGCTAAAGAAAATATACTTATAACTATTAACACTATAGATATAGAAAACCATATCTTACTCTTTTCTATTATCTTAAGCACTAATACTACCCCCTCTTTACACCAAATCTAGATGGTTTACTTAGCATTCCTATGTTAAAAGCTAAATTTACTAATAATCTAGTAATTGTTATTGCAGTAAACATGCTTAAAATAACACCTACCATAAGAGTTAATGCAAATCCCTTTACTGCGCCTGAGCCCAGATAATAAAGTACAATTCCTGCAATTATTGTAGTTATATTTGAGTCTAAAATAGAAGAAAGTGCTCTATTAAAACCTGAGTCTATAGCCGATTTTATTGATTTTCCTGTCTTTAATTCTTCCCTAACCCTCTCAAATATGAGCACATTTGCATCTACCGCCATCCCTATTGTTAATAAGAACCCTGCAATTCCAGGTAATGTAAGCACCGCACCTATATATATGAATGCATATAATACCAATAAGATATATAAAACTAATGCTATATCTGCTAAAAGTCCTGGAACCCTATAATATAACATCATAAATAAGAATACTAAGGATATTCCAACTAATCCTGCTTTCAAACTACTAGGTATCGCTGTAGCACCTAATGTAGGTCCAACAGTCCTTATGGATACTGTTTTAAGTGGGATGGGAAGTGCTCCTGATTGAATTACTCCTGCAAGCTTTTTAGCCTCATCATAATTTCTATTGCCTGTAATGGTAGCCTTTCCATCGCTTATGATACTTTGTACTTGTGGATCTGTTAGTTTTTCTTCATCCATGTATATAGTTATATTCTGATGTAAATACTTTTCTGTAGCCTCTGCAAACTTTTTGGTACCGTCCTCATTTAGCTCAAGGCTTACTATATTTTGACCCTTGTCATCTACAAACGCTGTAGCTTTCTTTACATCCTTACCTGTAAGGATAGTATCATTTCCTGGTCCAACAAACTTTAAGTCTCCAGTCTTTGTAAGTGTGTCTACAATAGATTTTGAATCAAAACTTCCTGGTATATCTACTCTTATCCTATTGTTTCCTTCTGTACTTAAAGACGTTTCTCCTACACCTAACTTGTTTACTCTCATTGAAAGTAACTCTTTGGTTGTTTCTAAATCTTCAGTTGATACCTTATCTTCAGTTGCAACCTCTTGTAGTACTGATACACCGCCTTGTAGGTCTAATCCTTTTGCTATGACTTTGTCAAAAGACTTAAGTTCATAATTTCCAATATTCAAACCAAAGGCTCCAACATAACCTAAAAATCCAATGACTAAGATTATTACTACAAACAAAATTGTACTTTTACCTTTTAACTTCATGTTTATCCCCCTCGCTAAATGCTGATAGGCTTAATTATATCCTTTAGTATATTATTAGTCAATAATATCCACCTTTTTACATTACATAGTTTGAGCTTTTAGTGCTATAGCACACTCTATTCTTTTCTTTTGCATTTTACATCCTAGTTCATATGGAATATTCATATCCCCATTAAAGTTAAAGTTGTTAGCTTGACATCCTCCACTACAGTAGAACCTAGCCCAACATTCTTTACATACAGGCTTATTATAAATGTGAGCCTTTTTAAATTTATTAGACATTTCCATGTCCAAATCTCCTTTGAATATATCACCCATAATAAAATCTTCATTTCCCACGAATTGGTGGCAAGGATATATTTCACCATCTGGAGTTACGGCCACATATTCATGCCCTGCTCCACAACCTGATATTCTCTTATATACACAAGGACCACCTTGAAGATCTATATTAAAGTGGTAAAACTTAAATTCATTACCTTCTTTATGTCTCTTTAGCATTTCATCATATAGATTATCATATTGTTTAAATATAGTTTCTAAATCCTCTTCTCTTAAAGATAACGCATGATCTTCAGGAAGTACAACTGGTTCTATTGATATTTCTTTAAACCCTTCTTTTGCAAGATACATAACATCTTCAAAAAAGTCTGTATTTTCTCTTGTAAATGTTCCTCTAACATAATATTGCTTAGATTTATCTCTTTTTTCTACCATCTTTTTAATCTTAGGTAATATAGATTTTTGTGTACCACTACCATCTTTTCTAACTCTAACTGCATCATTTACAGATTCTCTTCCATCTATAGATAATATTATGTTCCCCATATTTTTGTCTAGGTATTCAATCATCTCATCATTTAGTAAAGTTGCATTAGTAGTCATAGTGAATCTAATATTTTTATTATAAATTTTTTCTTGTTGTTTTGCATAATCTACTATTTCTTTTATAATTTCAAAAGCCATTAAAGGCTCTCCACCAAATAAATCAACTTCAATATTTTTTCTAGGTCCTGATTTTTCTATAACAAAATCAATAGCCTTTTTACCTACTTTTGCAGACATAGTTTTTCTTGCACCTTTGTATTCGCCTTCATCAGCAAAACAATATTTACATCTTAAATTACAATCATGGATTATATTAAGACATAACGCTTTTATATATGGAGATGAGTCTTCTTTATCTGTTTTCCTTGCAATACCCTCATATAAATCTTCAGAATATAATAACCCTTCTGTTACAAGTTCATTAATATCTTTTAAAGCCTCAGTTATATCTTCTTTAGAATATTTAAGCTTTAGTTTTTCTATTATTATTTGATCATTTTGCAATTTATTTTCATCCAAAATATCATAAACAAGTTCGTCCACCATATGTAGACTTCCGGTATTTACATCTATAACATAATAATCATCATTTTGAATAAATTTGTGTATTAATGACATTAATATTCCCCCTAACGAACATAAGGCAGTAACATTTAAAGTTACTGCCATGCATTTTAAAAATTAGTTTTCACAGGCTAAGTTAGCAACTGTACAAGATGTTTTACATGCAGATTGACATGAGTTTGCACACTCTTTACATCCAGGTTTACTTAAGCTATTTTTTATATTAGATTTGTTTAAAGTCTTTATATGTTTCATGTCCTCATCCTCCATTCATCAACGTTTTCTGTTTCATTGTATCACAATTATATCCTTAAATAAAGCACTTTTATAGATTTATTCCTAACATTCCTGATAATGCCCCCATACCCAAAGCTATAAGTATTCTATAAAATGCATACAGACTTAGAATTTCTTTAAATCCTTGCATAAATCCTGATATGCACATTATTAAAATCATATAAACTAATGATAATATCATTCCACTAAGCCAGCCTTTCTTTCCATTAGCTCTTGCCACATATATTGCTCCATATATTACACTTAAAGAAGTTATTATAAGGTACACAACGGAACTTACATTACTGTTTAAGTCTATAACCCTCATTAATATCGAATAGAAAATTACCATTATTATGGTTAATAAAAAAGATCTTACCGTACCCTTTATTAGATTGTTTACAAAAGCATTATTTTTCAAAATAAAACACCTCCTATCTACTAATAATTATGAAGATAGGAGGTGTTTTATTACATTATTATTCTATTATTTTATCTTTTTCTTCAACTACGCTAGCAATACCTTGTTTAGATATTTTAAGTCTTGATCTTTCAGGACCACTTTCAATTATTACAAAGTCATCTTGTATGTTTATAACTTTACCCATAATTCCACCACGGGTTAATACTTCATCATTTGCTTTTAAATCTTGAAGCATACTAGAATATTTTTTTCTTCTTTTGTTTTCTGGGATAAACACAATTGCATAAAATAGTCCAAGCATTACTACTATCGGTAAGATATTTCTTAATATTTGTGACATTAATACTCCTCCTTTCTTAAACCTCTCCCCACTCTGTGAGTTTTTGTTTTTTATAGTCACTGAAATAATCGCCATCTATAGAATCTCTTATTTCTTCCATTAGTTTATTATAAAAATATAAATTATGCAATACGCAAAGTCTCATAGCTAGCATTTCTTTAGCTTTAAATAAGTGCCTAATGTAAGCCCTTGTATAGTGCTTACAAGTTGGGCAATCACAGCCTTCATCTATAGGGCTTTTATCTAATTCAAATTTGGCATTCATAATATTTATCTTTCCACTCTTTGTAAACACATGTCCATGCCTACCGTTTCTAGCTGGTAAAACACAGTCAAAAAAGTCTACACCTCTCTCTACAGCCTCAAGTATGTTCTTTGGAAGACCTACACCCATAAGGTATATAGGTTTATCTTGAGGAAGATGTGGCACAACAGAATCAATTATTCTATACATGTCTTCATGACTTTCCCCTACTGCAAGACCACCTATAGCATAGCCATCTAAATCCAATTTAGATATAGTTTTTGCATGTTCTATTCTTATATCTTCATAAACTCCACCTTGATTTATTCCAAAAAGCATTTGTTTTTTATTTATAGTACATTCTAAAGAATTCAGTCTATCTAATTCATTCTTACATCTAGTAAGCCATCTAGTTGTTCTATCCACTGACGCCTCAACATATTCTCTTGAAGATGGATTTGGTATACATTCATCAAAAGCCATTGCTATTGTAGATGCTAAATTACTTTGAATCTGCATACTCTCTTCTGGTCCCATAAATATCTTTCGCCCATCTATATGCGAGTTAAAATAAACACCTTCTTCTTTTATCTTTCTCATGCTAGCTAATGAAAATACTTGAAATCCACCAGAATCCGTTAATATTGGTCTATCCCAATTCATAAACTCATGTATCCCACCTAGTTTATTAATCACTTTATCTCCTGGTCTTAAATGAAGATGGTATGTATTAGAAAGTTCCACTTGACACTCTATTTCCTTAAGATCCATAGATGATACCGCTCCCTTTATAGCAGCCAAAGTACCAACATTCATAAACACCGGGGTCTGAATAGTTCCATGAGGAGTTTTAAACTCTCCCCTTCTTACCTTCCCTGAAGTTTTAAGTAATTTATACATCATTTCACCCTTTTCTCTTAACAATTATATTTCAAATCGTAGTAATATTATATTGATTTGTTAACCATTTTATATGATGGCTACCATCCGCAACATCCTACCCTATTAAAGGCGTGGGATGACGGTTGCTACGTCCCTCTATAAGTTCTTCTAAGACTCAGATAGAGAGATGTATCCCTTATAAGTAAACTCCACCTGTGTGTAAGAATCACTTGATGAACATAGCATCTCCAAAACTGAAAAATCTATATTTTTCTTCTATAGCTAACTCATAAGCTTTTATTACATTTTCCTTTTTAGCTAAAGCGCTTACAAGCATTATTAGTGTAGACTCTGGCAAATGAAAATTAGTAATCAATCTATCTACAACCTTAAATTCATATCCAGGATATATAAATATATTAGTCCATCCACTACTTTCTTTTAAAGGAAATCCATCTTTCCCTAATGTTTCTAACGTTCTACAAGATGTGGTTCCTACAGCAATAACTTTTCCGCCACTTTCTTTTGTTCTATTTATTATATCTGCATTTTCCTTATCTATATGATAATACTCTGAATGCATATCATGCTCTTCTATAGTTTCCACCTTAACCGGTCTAAATGTTCCAAGCCCCACATGTAAAGTAAGGTAGGCAATATTAACTCCTTTTTCTTCAATGGCCTTAATAAGTTCTTCTGTAAAGTGTAACCCTGCAGTAGGAGCTGCTGCTGAACCGCTTTCTTTAGAATAAACTGTTTGGTATCTTTCCTTATCTTCTAATGTAGCTTTTATATAAGGTGGTAATGGCATTTGTCCAAGCTCATCTAAGACCTCTTCAAATATACCTTCATAACAAAACTTAATTATTCTATTCCCATCTTCTTTAACCCCAGTTACTTCAGCCCTTAGTCTTCCATCTCCAAAATTAAATACAGCCCCAACCTTTGCTCTTTTACCAGGCTTTGCAAGAGCTTCCCAGCTATCGCCTTCAGTCCTTTTTAATAACAAAAATTCTATTTTCCCACCTGAATCTTGCTTTTCCCCTATAATTCTTGCAGGTATAACCCTAGTATTATTTAGTACTAAAGTATCTCCTTTATTTAAATAGTCTAGTACATCATAAAATATTTTATGTTCTATCTCCCCAGTATATTTATCTAAAACCATAATTCTAGATTTAGCCCTATCCTTTAAAGGATATTGAGCAATAAGTCCTTCTGGTAAATCAAAATCAAAATCACTAACTTTCAATTACTACACCTCTTACGTAAAGTTACTCTCCAAAAAGAGTTGGTTTATCTTTATTTAAATTAAACTTTTCTAATTTGTTTAAATGAATATATGCTTTTTCTGTTGCCATTCTTCCCCTAGGTGTTCTTACTATAAAACCTTTTTGCAAAAGATACGGCTCGTACACATCCTGTATTGTATCTAATTCCTCACCTACAAAGTATGATAAAGTTTCTATCCCAACAGGTCCACCATTAAAACTATCTACTATAGCATCTAATATTCTATTATCAATTCTATCAAATCCCATATCATCAACATCTAAAAGTTCTAGCGCAAGTCTTGCAGTTTTATAATCTATACTCATATGACCTTTAACCTCTGAGTAATCCCTCACTCTTTTAAGCAATCTATTTGCTATTCTTGGTGTACCCCTAGACCTTCTAGCTATCTCTAAAGCCCCTTGTCTATTTATACTACATCCTAGTATATGAGAAGATCTTATTATTATTTCTGTTAGTTCTTCATCTGTATAAAACTCCATTGAACAAAGCACACCAAATCTATCCCTAAGAGGAGATGTTAAAAGACCAATCCGTGTGGTGGCACCAATTAGAGTGAACTTGCATAAATCAAGTCTAATAGATTTTGCTGAAGCACCTTTCCCTATAATTATATCTAATGCATAATCCTCCATTGCTGGATAAAGTATTTCTTCAATACTTCTATTTAGTCTGTGAATTTCATCAATAAATAATACATCATTTTCTTTCATAGTTGTTAGGATAGCTGCTAAATCTCCGCCTCTTTCTATTGCTGGACCTGATGTAACCTTTAAATCTCCGCCCATTTCTTTGGCTATAATATTAGCAAGTGTAGTTTTCCCAAGACCTGGGGGGCCATAAAGTAATACATGATCTAATGATTCTTTTCTATTTTGGGCCGCCTTTATAAATATATCTAGTCTCTCTTTAACCTTTTCCTGGCCTATGTATTCTTTTAATTTTTGAGGTCTTAAACTATATTCATTAGTAAGATCTTCTTCCTTAGATTTTGCAGAAATAATTCTCTCTTCCTCCAAAACTTGCCCTCCTTAATTCATTAAGTACTTAAGACAGTCTTTTATCATTGTTTCAACAGAATCTGAAGGCTTTAAACCTTTAAGAGCACTTTCTACTTCTCTTTTTGTATATCCTAAAGATAATAACGCTTCAACTACTTCTTCTTGTATGTTTTTAAACAACTTATCTTCAGCATTATTTCCCTTTAAGTCTTCCATCTCCACATCTTCTACCTTTATCTTGTCTTTAAGCTCTAATATAATTCTCTGAGCTGTCTTTTTGCCTATTCCAGGAGCCCTAATAAGTGTCTTTTCATCCTCAGTAAAAACTGCATACTTAAGTCTTTTAACAGTAGATATAGATAATAAAGAAAGTGCTGCTTTGCTCCCAACACCATTTATAGTTAAAAGTAATTTGAACATTTCTAATTCTTCTTTAGTTATAAAACCATATAATCCTATAAAATCTTGCCTTACAACTTGCTCTATAAAAATCAAAGCAGTTTGATCTATCTTAGGCATATTAGAAAGAGTACTTCCTGATGTAAATATCTTATATCCAATACCATTATTTTCAATTACTATATAATCTTTATGCATGCCTTTGAATTCGCCTTTTATATATTCATACAATCTATTTACCCCTTATACCATATTTATTTAAAATCTATATATTACTTTAACATTTCCACTAAAATAATTCAATAATGATAGTTTTATTTTGAAATATTAAGTTTATTAACATTATGGAGCTAGGTTTAAAGCGAGAACAAGTATCCTTTTAAGATCTGCCCTCGCTTTTAAATACTTTATGATTCTATTTCAGCTATTTGATCGTAAGCTTCCTCTTTAGTATCAAATTTCAACTGATTATTTTTGAGTAAAACTCTATCTCCCTCGGGTAAACTTTCTACTCTTCGTGTTATAATATCTTTTTTATAATCTTCTATAAATAATTTACCTTTATCATCACTCTTAAATATTGCTACAAAACCTTTTTCTTCTCCTAAGTAATACCTTCCAGGTTCAAAAGACTTTTCAACTTTTTTAACTAGAATTATCTCTTTATCACTTACTGAAGATAGTTCATATCCTTCTTTAAGATAAATCTCTTCTAAAGAGCTTTTAGTAATATTATCCTTTTCCTTTATTTTAAGCTCCTTTATAGTCTTTTTTAATTTTACTGTAGAATCGCCCGTTGCTTCATCCACCTCTTTTAAAACTAAGGACAAATAATCATCTAAAGGCTCTTCTTGTTTAGAATCATACACCGATAAATTACCACTTGTGCTCTTATCTAAAGATGCTTCTTTCGATCCACCTATAAAATATCCTACAAAAAATAAACAACCAACTAAAAATATCCCTATAACAAATAATAATACATTCTTTTTTACTTTCATAACATCACTCCTTAGTGACATTATGTCCAAAAAAATAAACCTTATACATCAAATCACACTATTGTTTATTGTTCCCAGCCTTCTGGGAATTCAGCATTGTGCCATACATTTTGCACATCATCATCCTCTTCTAGCACATCTAACATCTTTTGTACATGAACAGATACCTCTTCATCTATTGTAACATATGTATCTGGTATCATTTTTATTTCAGCCTCTAGGAACTCTATAGACTTTTCTTCTAAGGCCTCTCTAACAGTGCTAAACTCCTCAAATCCAGTAGTTACAATATATACCTCATCTTCTGATTCAAAGTCCTCTGCTCCAGCATCTAAAGCAATCATCATTAATTCATCTTCATCTAAAGACTCATTCTTTTCAATTACTATTTGTCCTTTTCTTGTGAACATAAAACTTACGCAGCCACTAGCGCCTAAATTCCCACCATGTTTTGTAAATGCATGTCTTACATTACTTGCACTTCTATTCTTATTATCTGTTAAAACCTCTACAATTACAGCTATACCAGAGGGTCCGTATCCCTCATAAGTTATTTCTTCATATACAACGCCACTTAAGTCCCCAGTAGCCTTTTTTATAGCCCTAGTTATAATATCTTGAGGCATATTATTAGTCTTAGCTTTTGCAATAACATCCCTTAGTTTAAAGTTTATATCCGGACTCGGTCCCCCAGCTTTAGTTGCTACCATTAATTCTTTACCTATTTTAGTGAATATTTTACCCCTCTTAGCATCTGCCTTACCTTTTTTAGCTTGTATATTGTGCCATTTTGAGTGCCCTGACATAAAATTTCCTCCTAACTTAAAATAAATATTTATCTTTGATTTTTCTATACTATTATATCATAAAACCTACATTTTCTTCAATACGACATCATAAGTAAAACAGGGCAATTGCATCCTTATATTGTAATGAGCTAAAGTTTAATCATATTTTGGTAGTATAAGGATATTGTTGCACTTGAAAATACAGAAGTTTAATATAACGTTTACTTAAGATATTAGAACTGTAATAACTTTATGAAAACGATATTCCTATTGGATTGAAGTTAAAACCTTTTTTAAATAATCATTATCCCAACCGGATTTGAGCCTTTTAGCTTTTACACCAATCTTTACTGATTTTTCATTTTTTAATAAGTTTAAAGCTATGTGCCTTAAAATGGCAAAGTTTTCAGCTGCATTTTCAATTCTTATTCGGCTATCATCTTCTCTAAAAGCAATATCTAAAATCCAATGTAAGCTATTCTCTATTCCCCAATGTTTTCTAATGGCATCAGCAACTTTTTCAACATTTTCTGTTAAGCTCGAAATATAATATCTTCTTTCTTTAGATGTTTTATCGCCTATGGTTCTTTCAGATTCAACCATAATTATACTATTTAGGTTTTTCCACTCTGACTTCTGTGAAAGCCAGTTTAAATCGTTAATTAAGTAATGTTTACGTGTTTCAATTCTGCCATGGTCTTTGTTAGTAGTCTTGAAAAAACTATATTCAACATCAGCAAATTTATTCTTAGATTCTTCTTCAAAAAAGTATTTTATATCGTTGGAAAAGTTTTTATGATTACCTTTTAAAGCTAAAACATAATCTCCGCCCTTTTTGATTATTTTTTTAGCTATATTTTTTTGAGTACCCATAGCATCAATTGTTACTATAGATTTATTTATATCTATCTTATCTAATAATTCTGGAATTGCTGTTATTTCATTTGATTTATCATTAACCTTTATCTGACCTAAAACTAAACCCAACTGATTTGACCATGCACTTACCATATGAATAGCTGATTTATTGTTACTTGTATCAAAGGAATGCCTAACTGTCTTGCCATCTATGGCAATTACGTCACCAGTAACTTTATCAGAAATATCTTTGATCCACTTAATAAACGCTTCCTGAAATTCTTTTGGATTAATAATAGAAAATACTCTTCCAAAAGTATCATGGGATGGTATCCCATGATTAAGCTCTAAGAATGTTGAAAACCACTCTTGTTTTGATGTGCCATATTGAGCTATATCTGTCCAGGTATCGGCTCCGCATATTATTGCACAAGTTGCTATTGTTAGTATATCAATAAGCTTATGTTTTGAATTATTATCTCTTGGGTCTGAAATGCTTATAAAAGAATTTGAAAGTTCGTTATACATAATTATAAAAATCCCCTTTACATTAGTAATATTATTAAATAAATTCTACTATGTAAAGGGATTTAACTCAAGTTTTTAAATGCAATTGCCCTGATAAGTAAAACTTTTAAGTATAATATTTAGATTTTAGAAAACTATACTGTAAATTATATATCCTTAAACAATCTATTATCTTTTTTGAAAAATATATCTTGTTCACCTTTTGTTATAGTGATTTTACCACTAGTAGCATCTGTAATTTTAGTTTCAATAATTTCTATATTTTCTATTTCACTATATATATTAATCTCTACTTTGTCTGTATACAATGTATCTTCAATATACCATTTGTTTTCGTTACATATAAACTGAACTTTACCTAATGATTCATATTCTAGAATAAGCTTCAATAAAACCCCACTTACCTTTTCTACTATGCCTGACTTTTTAATAGCTAAGCTAGCACCTTTGGTATAGGCTCTTATAAGCCCCCCCGTTCCTAAAAGTGTACCTCCAAAATATCTAGTTACAACAATTACACAATCAGTAATACCTGTTTTTTTAATCACTTCTAAAATTGGTATTCCTGCAGTACCTTGAGGTTCCCCATCATCACTATACCTTTGTATTTCAAGATTTTCCCCAACTATGTAAGCATAAACATTATGTGTAGCATCTTTATGCTTAGACTTTATATGTTGTATAAAACCCTTCGCTTCCTCTTCCACTTCTATTCTTTTAATATAACCAATAAAAAGGGACCTTTTCTCTTCAAATTCATCATTAGCTTCCTGTTTTACAGTTATATATTTCAAAATCATACCTCTTTCTTATTTTAAATAAGAAACTATATAATTAAATAAAGTATACATTTTCTTTAATTATATAGTTTCCCTTTAAATCATTATAATTTCTAAAATCTTTTTTTATGAGATTCTTTTTCCAAAGTTCATTTAATATATCTTCCATATCTATTTCATAGCTTTCAAATAATGGATCATTTTTTATTTCTTCTGCACTTAAAAGATCATCTTTTACCCTCATAAATTCAATCAGTAACCTAGTACCCTCTTTTATATTTTTATCTACAGATACCTTTAAAAAGTCTAAAGTTTCTTGCACTATTTTAGATGAATCATCTTTACTAAAAAATAACTTATCAACACATTCTTTAAATTCATCGTTGATATTCATTGCCATAGAAGTAGCATCTTTGCTTATCATATAACCATTACAGTTTACATATAGTCTTGCAAAGTCCTCTACAGCACGAATTGCAGTACTATAAGCAACATATACTCCATCATTTCTTAAATATTTTTTGCAAACACCAATACTTTTAAGGGTTCTACCAAGGTATACCATATTCCATCTTTCTCTATCTAAATCGGGATAATATCTTCCATTATTATATCTTGTAGTTACATCTAAGTCCTTTGAAAACACTAATCTTGAGGAGGCAAATATCCTATGGATAAATCCTCCCCTAAGATCACTTTCATGAAGTTGCAAAAACTTTTCCTTACTCATAAGTTTTATGTGTACAGCTACTTCTTTTTCCTCTGTATATATATTTTTAATTTCATTAGAATAATCTTTTAATATAACAAAAAGATCTATATCCGATTCTTCCCAAAAGTCTCCTGTAACCATACTTCCAAAAACCATAACTGCTAAAATATTTTCACTTGGTTTCATTTTATTCATAAGCGAATTAAAAGCCTTTTGGTATTTCAATATGATATTATCCATGTCTTCTCTTCCCCTTTTATAATTATCTACATTTAATATAAGTACCATTCAATTATAAATATTAAATTCCTTTAATGAACTGTCTACATTTATTGTAAATTTCGTCATCAACTTGTGCTTTTATATAAGTACCTTCATCTTCATAAGTAGATTCTATTATTTTTGCATTTCTGTGTAAATATGCTACAGCAGATTGTTCACTATAAGGTATTACGTATTCCACTTCTTTTAGCTTGTTAGGCAATTTGTTTGCAATGGTTTCTAGTAATAATTCAAGGTTTATATTTTCTTTAGCTGATATTGAAACAATCTGATACTTTTCCTTGTATCTATTGATTAATTCTTCTAAACCTTCTTTACTTATATTATCTATTTTATTTAATGCAAGTATCATAGATTTATCTTCTACACCTAGTTCACTTAATACGTCTTCTACCGCTTCTATTTGTTCATCAACGTACTCTGCTGATGAGTCTACTACGTGTATTAAAATTTCAGAATAAATAACTTCCTCTAGAGTAGACTTAAATGCTTCTACTAATTCATGAGGCAACTTTCTAACAAATCCCACAGTGTCAGTTAAAGTAATTAGTCTATTATCTAAAAGGTTTATAGCCCTTGTTGTTGTATCTAATGTTGCAAATAACATATCTGCTTCAAAAACCTTTGATTTTTCAATAGAATCCTTTGGCATTGCCATATCGTATAAAGCATTTCTTAGTGTAGACTTTCCTGAATTAGTGTAACCCACTAAAGATACCTGTGGTATATTTTGTTTATTCCTTTTTTCTCTTTGGGTTTCTCTAGTCTTCTTAATTTTAGAAAGTTCCGATGTTAAATCATATACTGTTTCTCTTATATGTCTTCTATCTGTTTCTAGTTTCTTTTCTCCAGGTCCCCTTGTTCCTATTCCTCCACCAGTTCTTGAAAGTATAGTACCAAGACCTGTAAGCCTTGAAAGTCTATATTTCAATTGAGCAAGTTCTACTTGTATTTTTGATTCCTTTGTTTTAGCCCTTGTGGCAAATATTTCTAATATCAATGTAGTTCTGTCTATTACCTTACATCCAATAACTTCCTCAAGATTCCTTACCTGAGATCCCGAAAGCTCATCATCAAATATTACTACATTTGCTCTTAATCCCTGCCTTAATAAGGCTACTTCCTCTACCTTACCTTTTCCAATATAGTAGGTTGGATCTATCTTACTTCTATTTTGAAATACACTAAAAAGCACAGGAATATCACAAGCTTTTGCTAATTGACCTAGTTCATCTAAGCTTTCTTCTGTATCAGAACCAACTATAATCGCTTTTTCTCCGTTATCCTCATCTATTTCATTACTTTCAATTATCGTCTCAATATTTTTAACCTTATCCATAAAGTCAAAGTTCAAACTTTCTTTCAAAGTTAATCCTTCCATAAGTTCTGGTATTAATAAATTTTCTTTAACATCACAAAACCCAACACTTATATCCGTAAGCTTTTCATTAAAGATTCCTATTGCAACTATACAGTCTAGTTTTAACTTAAGTAAGGCTGAGTTATCAATTGCAGATAATCTTGAATTTCCATTTGGATGGGTATGTATTATCCTAACTCCTGAAAGCTTCTTTTCTTTTATATTAATCATAGGTATTTCCACAGTACTACTGTCTCCTATGGCAACACCCACAACTTTACCTTTTCTATCTATGGCGACACTTATTTCCCTTCCGAGGCGAGAGCTACTATCTACTAAAATATTTAAAATTTCTTCAGTAAATAACATATACTTTGGTAACGTCATTTCATTTATATCTTCTAAGCTATCTATTATGCTTTTTTTTACACCCTCTATACTTCCATATATCATAATCTTCACTCCTTTTATAACTATTCTAACATTTTATTTTTATAAATATCTCATATAAAACACGCATGCTTCGAAAAGTAAAATATAATGTTTAAATTCAATTACATTATACTTTTCAACTTTCATATAATTTTATACCATAAGAACATGGTTGTAAATAGACTACATCATGATTACACCGTAAAGTAGTCTATAATTAGTATTTAGAAAATACTAATTGAGTGTATATATTTTGATAAATACACTACTATATTAAAATAAATTTCTCAGTTTTAACTGTTAGATTTACAAACCTAAATAAAAAGTCTTGAAATTGGAACTTTTAAAAGGTATATTAATTATATAATTTTTTTGTAAATATCATAAATGGAGGATAGCAATGGAAGAAAAGAATCGTAACATACTAATAAGTGAAAAAGAAATATCTAATAGGATAATTGAAGTTGGCAAAAGTCTTTCAGAATATTATAAAGGGAAAAACTTGTATGTGCTATCTTTATTAAGAGGAAGCTTTATTTTTACAGCAGACCTCGTAAGAAATATTACTGTACCTACTAAAATAGGATTTATGACTACTTCTAGTTATGGTCATGGTGAAGAAAGCTCTGGTTTAGTTAAAGTTGTTAATGACATTCCAGACGACATAACTTCGTATGATGTTTTAATAGTAGATGATATTGTAGATAGTGGTATAACTATGGAATTTGTTAAAAATCATGTTCAGTCTTTAGGAGCATCTAGTGTTAAATGTTGTGTTCTTCTAGACAAACCAGAAAGAAGAAGTGTAGACATAAAGCCTGATTTTTGTTGTTTTGAAATAGAAGATGTATTCGTAGTTGGTTATGGTCTTAATTATGGTGATCATTATAGAAATATACCTTACGTTTTCAACTGGGAGTAACCTTAAAGTTACTATTAAATAAGTGTATGACTATATTTTATATAGTGATACACTTATTTAATTTCACTTACATTGTGTTACAGTTAATACTTTCTTACAACTCGCATTTGTTAATAACAACCCTTTATTATTAATGTATTAAGTCTAGGTCCACCGATGTTCTTGGAACCTTCCCTACTATTATTGTCTCACTTACAGGCATTTCACATATAACCTCTATATCAGAACTATTAAAAGGTATTACAACCCTAATATTACTTACAACTTGGACATATATCTTATGCCTAGTTTGATTTATACCTGCACTTTCAAAAATAGAACTATAACTTACCTTAGTATCTCCAATAGTACGTATTCTTATATTAATATCTGGTCCTACATTTGATAATACATTATTATTAAATACATATCCAAGAGGTATTTTTATACCTATATCAGCAAGGTGCTTTATCTCACTTTGACATTTCATAGCCACATTTATTGATAAGTAATTAAGTTTTATTGTATCTGCTCTAAGCATTACTATATCTCCTTGGTTATCCTTATCTATATTTATAATATCATTGTAATCAAATCCCTTCGAATACTCCTTTAATATATTTTCATTTATAATTTCATTAACCCTTATGCGCACCTCTGCATTAGCCACATATACAGCCCTAGATCCTATACTTTTATCTATAAAATATAAAGATATTATGCCTATAAAAAAGACAATACATAAAGAAAATATCACTTTCAAAATTGACACCCTTTTTATTTTCATTTTATATCCTCCACTAAAAATAAGTTTTTATAATCTAATCATTTTATAATATGATATAATATGGTATAATATTTTAAATCTGACCAATTTAAATAAAGTTAATTTTGGATAGAAGATAGGAGGAACTTATGGTTCAGCATAAGAATAAAACAAAAAAGGATAAAAATAATAAGCATATATTAAAGAATATATTATTAATTTTTTTATTTATATGCTTATTTTCAGGAACTGCTCTTTTAGGAATTGGATACTCTATGATTAAATCTGCTCCAGCACTAAATATAAACGAATTATTATTATTAAATGAAGTATCTGTAATGTATGATAATAAAGAGGGTTACATGGATAACGTTCCAACAGATGAAAAGAGGACAGTTATTACCATTGATAAAATGCCAATAGATCTTCAAAATGCTTTTATAAGCATAGAAGACGAACGTTTTAAAGAGCATCATGGAATAGATGTTAAAAGAGTATTCGGGGCCGTGTACATAGATGTGAAGAATAAAATAACGGGTAAGTCTGGTCTTCATGGAGCATCTACTATAACACAGCAACTCCTTAAAAACACTCTTTTAACCCCTAAGGTTTCATTAAAAAGAAAGGTTCAAGAGATGTATTTAGCTATTGAACTTGAAAAAAAGTTAAATAAAGATCAAATATTAGAAGCCTATTTAAACACCATATTTTTAGGTGGAAAAGCTAACGGAGTAGAAGAAGCTTCTAACCAGTACTTCAATAAGCCTGCTATAGAATTAAATCTTATTGAATCTGCTTACTTAGCTGGTATGAATCAAAGTCCATCAATATACTACCCATTTTCACCCTCCTCACAAAAAGACCCATCAAAATATCTAAACAGGACTAAGATTGTATTACAAAAGATGTTAGAAATGGGAAGTATCGATGAGGAAAGATATAATACCGCTATAGAAGATTTAGATAATGGTTCCTTAGTATTTGAAAAGCCAAATTATGAAGAAAAATTAAATTATGAGTGGTTTTCTTGGGAAGTTTTAAAAAGAGTAAAAGCTGATTTAAAAAGTCAGTATAACTATACAGACAAAGAGGTTTCAAGACTAGTTACCTATGGCGGTTTAAAGATTTATACTACTATGGATAAAGATCTACAAGACTATTCTCAAGATATAATAAATAACACAACTAAATATATAAATATTCAAGAATATACCATTAAAAGCGGCAATATAGATGTTGTCCAGCCTCAAGTAGGAGCTGCTATAATGGACTATAAAAGTGGTGAAGTAAAAACTATAATCGGAGGCAGAGGTGATCTTCCACCTACATCCTATAATAGAGGAGCCTCATTAGGTTTTTTAAAACCTACAGGATCTGCTATTAAGCCTTTAACAGTATATGGTCCAGCTATAGACATGAAGCTTGCAAGTGCAAGTTCTCTAATAAATGATACTCCATTAACGGATGATGAATTTACAAGGTTTGGTTTTAGCAAGGGTGATGTTGTAAAAAACGTAGATGGTAAATTTAGAGGACCTATAACCTTAAGAACAGCACTAACTTACTCAGTTAACATTGCTGCTTTAAAGTTAGAAGATAAGATTGGAAAGTCTAACGGCGTAGCGTACGGTAAAAAATTCGGACTTATATTTAACAAAAGATCACAAGAATCGCTCTCCGCTATATCCCTTGGAGAGTTTGATAATGATCCTAAAGATAAAGATGGTTCTAATCCACTATATATGGCTGCTGCTTATGGTACTTTCGGAAACAATGGTATATATACAGAACCTATACTCTACACCAAGGTAACAGACAGAACAGGAAAGGTAATTTTAGAAAAGAAACCAAACAAAAGAAAAGTTATGTCTCCTGAAGCATCCTATATACTATACGATATGCTTAAAGGACCAGTTGTAAACTACAGTGGTAGAAATGCTAAGTTTAGTAATATGCCTGTAGCTGGTAAAACCGGTACTTCTGAAGCAAATAAAAATCTTTGGTTTTCTGGACTTACTCCTTATTATTCAGCCGCGGTTTGGATAGGAAGTGATACTCCAAAGGAAATTAAAACTAATGGCAATGGAGAAACTGCAAGTGGTAACACTGCTGGAATCTTATGGCGTAAACTTATGGAAAAGGTTCATGAAGGATTAGATGTTAAAGACATTAATGCTCCAGAAGGGCTTAAAATGTCAAAGGTATGCTTAGACTCTGGAAAAATTGCCACAAGTCTTTGTTCAAAAGATCCTAGGGGTGAACATAGAATAATTGAAGATTATTTTATTGAAGGCACCATTCCAAATTCTTTATGTGATGCCCATATAGAGGTTAAAATAAACAGACTTAATGGTAAAAGGGCCACTGGAAATACACCAAAGGGACTTATTGAAACAAGGGTATTTATAAGTAAATCTTATTCCGGTTCTGCTACGAATACTTATATGGTTGAACCTACAGAACTAGATGATTATAAGTTACCTCCAGAACCTGATAAAATTATTAAAGATGAAAAGGTAATTCCCCCATCTCCTGATAAACCCGAAAGCGGGAATGTTAATATTCCACCAATAGAGCTACCTGTGACACCACCAGAAACTAAACCTAATAACAATTAAAACAAAACACCTAGGCTTAAAAGCTTAGGTGTTTTCACTATTTATTCTTCCTTAAAATCTTTAAATAACAAACTTGGCTGTATATCACTATTGTTTTGATACTTGCCACTTATATATTTATCATAATCCCCTTCAATCTTGTGGTAATATATCTGACATATTTCCACTCCAGCATAAATCCTAATAGGTTGAATACAAAACATTTCAAGTGTCCAGTATCCATTAAATCCAACATCACCAAACCCTGCTGTTATATGAACAAATAGACCAAGTCTACCTACAGACGATCTCCCTTCTAGCATGGGAACGTAGTCTTGAGTCTTAGTATATTCTAATGTCCTACCAAGATAAAGCTTGTTAGGCTCTAATAAAATTCCCTCATTAGGTATAATAATCTTTTTTGCTTTATTCTCTTTCTTCATATCTAAGATATGGTTATCATAAACCAAAAGCTCATTATGAAGCTTTAGATTATAGCTGTTGGGATTAATTTGAGACTTATTAAAAGGTTCTATACATATTTCTTTTCCGATTTTATTTTGAATTTCTTTTCCTGATAATATCAAAATTATACCTCCTTATTTATATCTATATATAAAAATAACACTCAACAAAAGCGAGTGTTATAAGTATGCGAGACAAACCTGTAAGCCGAGTTCTGTATTAAGCAATCATCTATCTAGGCCCATTGTTACCAATAGGCTCCAGCGACGCACCCGAAGGCAGAACGAGCAGTTCCATTTACCTTCCTATTCGGTCTTGCTCCAGATGGGGTTTACATAGCCGCAAAGTCGCCAATGCGCTGGTGAGCTCTTACCTCGCCTTTCCATCCTTGCCAGTAGTCAAAGACTAACTCATCATCTTACGATGATTCTGGCGGTATCTCTCTGTTGCACTATCCTTAGAGTCACCTCTACTGGGAGTTACCCAGCACCCTGCTCTATGGAGCTCGGACTTTCCTCTCCTGAGAAATTCTCAGCAGCGATTGCTTGGTTTACTTGCAAAAACAATGATAACACATTACGCAAAGAAAATCAAAGTATTTCTTTAAATTTATTTAAAATATTTCATAAGGTTCTTTTTCAACCTCAGAAAAAGATACCTTGACAGTTGAATCCTTTGATTTTATATGTTTTTTTATGTTTTTAGAAATAATTTTAAATAGTGGCCATTCACAGCTAAAATGGCCCAAATCTATTATAAATAATCCCATTTCTTTATAATCACTAACGAAGTGATATGTAGTATCTCCAGTAATTATACACTGCGCACCTAAATTTCTAGCTGCTTCAAAATAGTCCTGTCCGCTTCCATTTATTAATGCTATCTTAGTTATTTTATTATTTAAACTTCCAACAAACCTTATATTTTGTAACTGAAATTTTTCTTTAACTATAGAGCATAATTCCTTTGCAGTAGTAGCTGATGTAAGTTCTATTATTCGTCCTATGCCTGCCTCTTCTATACTTCTAGTAGATTTATCTATTATATAGGTATCTTTTATATTTAAATCTAATAATTTTATCATGGTATCATTCATTCCATCTTTTACTGAGTCTAAATTTGTATGACTGCTATAAAGATTTATATCAGCTTTTATAAGTTCAATAATCTTTTTCCCTTGAAGTGTTTCTGTGGTTATAGATGTTGGCTTTTTAAAAAGTAGAGGGTGATGTGATATTATCATATCTACACACTTTAACTTAGCCTCATTTATAACATCTAAGTTACAATCTAAACAAAATAGAATAGATTTAACCTGACTTTCTTTATTTCCTATAATAAGACCTACATTATCGTAGGATTCCTTTAATTCAACTGGTGCTATACATTCCATATAATCTATAATATCTTGCACTATCATAATTAAATTAACAACCTTTCTAACTTAATTTTAAAATCTTCTAAGAACAACTTTCTATCAATTGAATTTACTGTATTACCTTTTAAATTTAATAGTATTTTATCTGATTGTTGTATTTTAGATATAATATACTCTTTTATTAATGGATGATTTTTATCTATCAGAAGGGGACTTACAGTATAATATATATCTTCATTTGTTTTAAATCCATTACCACCATGTCTTATCTTAAAGAATTCATAGTAAATATCTTCATCTATGCACATTTCTTCATCTAAAATTTCAAAATTATTATTATAAAGGTACTCTCTTAATACCTCTGGATTCTGAGTTGGTTGCAAAACCAGGTATTGGAGGGTTTTAACCATACTTAAATTTTCTATAAGTATTTCTTTTATAAGATTTCCACCCATTCCTGCTATAATAACCCCTTGAACATTTTCATCTTTAATTGTGTTTAATCCTGATCCCTTTTTGCATTTTATTTTCTTTTCTAGTCCATAACTTTTAACATTACCTTTCGCTCTTTCTACTGGATGAGTATTTATATCAGACGCAATAGAAAAATTACAAATACCTCTTTCTATAAGATTTATTGGTATGTATCCATGATCAGTTCCTATATCAGCTATAGTGTTACACTGATCACAAAGGTTAATTAGTTTATTTAATCTATTACTTAATTCCATACTTCTTTACTTTCCTCCCTTAAATTTAAAAAGTCCTCACTCAAAATTATTATATTTTGAATAAAGACTTTTTAAAATTACTCTCTTTTACATTTTAATCTAAATAATCTTTTAATTTCTTGCTTCTGCTTGGATGCCTTAACTTTCTTAATGCCTTTGCTTCAATTTGTCTTATTCTCTCTCTTGTTACATTAAACTCTTTTCCTACTTCTTCAAGAGTCCTTGCTCTACCATCATCAAGTCCAAATCTAAGCCTCAATACTTTTTCTTCTCTTGGTGTTAGTGTATCTAAAACACTTATCAATTGCTCTTTAAGCATAGTAAATGCAGCCGCCTCCGCTGGAGCTAAGGCATCATCATCTGGTATGAAGTCTCCTAGATGACTATCTTCTTCCTCTCCAATAGGAGTTTCTAGGGATACTGGCTCTTGAGCTATTTTCATAATTTCTCTAACCTTTTCTACTGGCATATCCATTATAGTTGCAATTTCTTCTGGCTGAGGTGATCTCCCAAGTTCTTGAAGCAGTTGTCTTTCAACTCTTATTAATTTGTTTATAGTTTCTACCATGTGAACTGGGATCCTAATAGTTCTTGCTTGATCTGCAATTGCTCTAGTAATTGCCTGCCTTATCCACCATGTAGCATAGGTACTAAATTTATAACCTTTTCTATAATCAAACTTTTCTACTGCTTTTATAAGCCCTAAATTACCTTCTTGTATAAGGTCTAAGAACATCATCCCTCTACCTACATATCTTTTGGCAATACTTACTACAAGCCTAAGATTAGCTTCCGCTAACTTCTTTTTAGCAGCTAAGTTCCCCTCTTCTATTTTCATTGCTAAATCCACTTCTTCTTGGGAGGTTAAAAGTGGCACTTTTCCTATTTCTTTTAAATACATTCTTACAGGGTCATCTATAGAAACACCTTCAGGTACTGATAAATCTACAGTTGTCTCTTCTGGTGTAGCTTCCTCTTGTATATCTCCGTTTATCTCTATTCCTAATGATTCTAATACTTCGTATATCTTTTCAATCTGTTCTGGATTTAAATCTATTTCATCAAGTTCATCCATAATTTCTTTGTAACTTAATGAGCCAGCCTTCTTACCCTTTTCCATAAGTTTTTTAACTAAAGCCATTTTTTCGCCTTTGTCTTTAAGTGACTTTCCTAACTCCGCCATACTTACTCCCTCCCTTCTGCTTTTTGAATTTTCATAAGTTCTGTTGTTAACCTCATGGACTCATCTATATTACCGCTTAGTTCCAATTCTTTCATTCTAATCATAATTTTGTTTTTCGACTCCTCTAGCCTATAATTTTTAATCTTTTCAAAATAATCTTTAACAACCTTTACCTTATCACTATCTTCGTCTAAAGGCTTAACTTCTTTAATAAGTGTCCATTCTTTAATACTTTCAGCATCGTCACATTTAGATTCAATATATTTATATCTATCTATTCCTTTTATATGTTCACTATCTAATATAAAATCAAGTATCTTTTTATGTGTATCTATTATAAAACTATCTTTTCCCATATTTTCTTTAATATATTCATATATTTGTATATCTTCTATCATTAAGTTAAGTAAACTTCTTTCAGCTTTTACATAAGCTGGTTCTAAATATGATTTTGAACCAAAACCTTCTGTGCTATTCACTTTTTTATTAGATTGAATTTCTTTATTATTAAGTTTCTTAACACTATCATAAAATGATTGCTCTTTTATTCCTGTTTGCTCCGACACCTTTTTTATATAAATATCCTGCTCAATAGGATTCAAATCTTCAACTATCTCTGTAACTTCCTTTGCATATTGAATTAAGTCTGTCTCTTTAAATAGATTTTTGTTCTCTTTTGCTCTATTTAATTTATAATCTATCAATGGAACTGAATTCGATATTAATTTTAGGAACTCTTCCTTTCCATGAATTCTTACATATCCATCTGGATCTTTACCATCAGGTACTGTAAGAACTTTTACATCAAGACCTACCCCTTTTAATACATCTAGTCCTCTAAGCGTAGCATTTTGGCCTGCAATATCTGCATCATAAGCTATAATAGCCGTGTCAGCATACCTTTTTAATAATCTAGCCTGGTTTACGGTAAGTGCAGTCCCAAGAGATGCAACCACATTGGTTATTCCAACTTGATGAAGTGATATACAATCCATATACCCCTCTACGATAACGAGACATCTATCTTTATTATCTTTTATAGCAAAGTTAAGTCCATAAAGATTAGTCCTTTTTGAAAATATCTGTGTTTCAGGTGAATTTAGATATTTAGGTTTAGAGTCATCTAGCACTCTACCTCCAAAACCTATAACTTTTCCACGATGGTCAAAAACAGGAAACATGACCCTATTTCTAAACCTATCATAAAAACCACCTTTGTCTTTAGCTATAGCAAGGCCTGCTTCACTTACTAATTCATTAGAAAATCCCTTCCTTTTCAAAAAACTAAGTAACTCCTCCCAGTTATTTAATGAATATCCAAGTCCAAACCTTCTTATTGTTACTTGTGTTATACCTCTTTTTAGAAAGTATTCTTTTTCTTTTAAGTTATTATTTAAATTGTTGAAAAAAAACCTAGCTGCTTCCACGTTTATCTTATATAAAATATCCTTTTTATCTTTTACCTTTTTATCTTTGCCTTGTTCTATACTTATATTAGCCTTTTCTGCAAGATACTCTATAGATTCTACATAAGACAAACCTTTAGTTTTCATCACAAAGGTGATAACATTACCTGCTTCTCCACAACCAAAGCACTTATAAATTTGTTTATCTACTGACACACTAAAGGATGGTGTTTTTTCATTATGAAAAGGACAAAGCCCAAGATAATTTCTTCCTGAATGCTTTAACTTAACCTTTTCAGATATAATATCTACTATATCATTTTGTTCTTTTATCCTTTCTATTACTTCTTCTGGTATGGCCAATAATTTTCCCACCTATCCTAATGCATAATTTAATTAAGGCATTATGTATTCGACATAAAATATCATATTCCTTTTTATTTTGTTTGTTTTTTGTAATATTATAATACTTTAAAGAATATAATAACCTTTTAATTATATATTCTTCATAAATCTTAAATATCCTTCAAATTTATATATATATATATATATATACTCTTATAAATTCATTAATAGTCTGCCCATAATGCTAGTAAAATTATCCCTAAATTACCTAATATATTACAAACTTTGGAACATAAATTTTATTAAACGCTAAAAGACAATAATCATCGCTCATTCCAGCAATATAATCTGTAACGCCTCTTTCTCTTCCTTCTCTTTCTACAATTTCTTTATATAGAGTAGGCATTTTTTCTATGTTTTTAATATAATAATTATAAACATTATATAAAACAAACTTTGCTTTATTTCTCTCTTCTTTTAATATATTCCCTAAATATATATTTTCAAACATAAACTTTCGAAGTTCTATCAATGACTCATTTACAAAACCACTTAAAGATACTTCTATAATTCCCTTTTCTATGTTATCTAATGTATTATAAATACAATCATTAACCAAAGTATTTATCCGTTGTCCATGTGTACAGCCAAGAACCTTGATTATATTTTTAGGGATATCCGAGGTATTAAGTATTCCTTCTCTTACAGAATCATCTATGTCATGATTTACATAGGCTATTTTATCACTATATTTTACTACTTGTCCTTCTAAAGTCATAGCTTTATTATTAGTGAGTTTAGAAAATCCACTGTGTTTTAAAATACCATCTAAAACTTCTATGGTTATATTTAACCCTCGTCCATCCTTCTCTAGACATCTTAAAACCCTAACACTTTGCTCGTTGTGTTTAAATCCGTCTTTTACAAGTTCATTTAATGCCTCCTCACCACTATGCGCAAAGGCTACATGTCCTATGTCATGTCCAAAAGCAATAGCTTCAATAAGATCTTCATTTAATCCAATGCCCTTTCCTATAGTCTTAGATATCTGAGAGACTTCTAATGTATGTGTGAGTCTAGTTCTATAATGGTCTCCTGATGTCTTTATATATACTTGCGTTTTATGTTTTAACCTTCTAAAAGACTTACTATGAACTATTCTATCCCTATCAACCATATAAGGAGTTCTGATTTTATCTAATTGCTCTTCTTTTTCTCTTCCCACAGTATCTTTTGAAAGGGCAGCACCTTTTATAAATATGGTTTTTTCATTCATTTCAATTTTCTCTCTGATAATCAACTTCATCACCCCTTATTATTAAATTCTATAATATTATTAAAAAATCCTCTATTTAAGATATATATAATATTAAAATTGACTTTCTAGTATATTCTGAAATTTAAAGTAATATTATTATAGTGAATTAATATTTAGGAGTGTTATAATGCCATCAGAAGCAAAAAGGATTTCCTATGAATTATTATTAGAAAGCAATATAAAAAAAGTAATACTTCCTTACTATGATTTGCAAAACTACGAGGTTACACAAATCAAATTTAAAGATACTGATAAGCAAAGAGCTGTTTATAAAATAGATAACGGCATAAATTCTTACTGTTTAAAAAAGGTATATTACAATATAGAAGAATTATTATTTGTATATTCTGCAATGGAGTGGTTATATAGAAATAAAATCAATGTTCCAAGAATTCTCTCAACAAATACAGGTGGTCGATTCGTAATGGAGAGTAATATGTTATTTATATTATCACCTTGGATTGATGGAAACAAGTGTGACTATGACAACGTAGAAAACATCATAAATTCTGCTTTAAATCTTTCTAAATTTCATAATGCTTGTGACAATTTCATCCCAATAAAAGGTAGTAAGTATAAAGAAGCTTATGCTGATATTACGATTTCTACAGAAAAGCATTTTGAACAACTTTTAAATTCTTCTAATAAAGCTTTTAAATACGGAGATAAATTTTCAAAAATATTCTTAAATAATTTTGAAAGTAGTATGAAACTTGCAAAGTTATCCCTTGACGTATCTTCTACCATATCTATGAGTAATCTTAGCATTTCTTTATGCCATGGAGATTATGTAAATAAAAATATAATCTTTGACAATGACAACAATGTCTGGACTATAGATTTTGATAAATGTAAAATTGATTACTGTACCCATGATATATCTTACTTTTTAAGAAGATTACTAAAAAGAGATAATACTCGGTGGGATCTAGAAATAGCTATAAGTGTACTTGAAATATACGATAGCATAAGACCTTTGTCCCTTGATGAATACAAGTATATTTTTATATACCTAGCCTTTCCTCAAAAGTATTGGAAAATTTCTAAAGACTATTATAATAATATAAATAAATGCAATAAATCTTCTTTTTGCAATCTTTTAAATAAAGCTTCTTCAAAAAATGACTTTCAACTTCAGTTTGCTTTTGAATTTAAAGATTACATAGAAAATAAATTTAAATGCAAACTAAATTAAAAAGGACTATCCTAAAGGATAGTCCTTTTTAATTTTATATATTATCTCTTGTTTTTAACTTGAGCTTGAGCTGCTGCAAGTCTTGCAAGAGGCACTCTAAATGGAGAACAAGAAACATAGTCAAGTCCTACGTTATGACAGAATTCAACTGATGATGGATCTCCTCCATGCTCTCCGCATATTCCAAGCTTTATAGTAGGTCTAGTTTTTCTACCCTTTTCAGTAGCAATTTCAATAAGTTGTCCAACTCCAGTTTGGTCTAATTTAGCAAATGGATCAGATTCATAAACCTTCTTTTCATAGTAATCTTTTAAGAAGTTACCTGCATCATCTCTTGAGAATCCAAAAGTCATTTGTGTCAAATCATTTGTTCCAAAAGAGAAGAATTCTGCTTCCTTTGCTATCTCATCAGCAGTTAAAGCAGCTCTTGGTATTTCTATCATTGTTCCTACCAAATATTTTAACTCTACGCCTTTTTCTTTTATTATTTTATCAGCAGTGGTTGTTATTATGTCTTTAACATACTTTAATTCTTTTATTTCTCCTACAAGAGGTATCATTATTTCTGGAACTATATCGATTCCTTTTCTTTCTTTAACATCTATAGCTGCTTCTATAATTGCTGTGGCTTGCATTTCAGCTATTTCCGGATAAGAAACGGCTAAACGGCATCCTCTATGTCCCATCATTGGATTTACCTCATGTAAGGACTGTATAGTTGACTTTAAGTCTTCATACTCTAATTCCATATCTTTTGCAAGTACTCTTATTTCACTTTCATGAGTTGGTAAGAATTCATGCAGTGGTGGGTCTAAAAGTCTTATAGTAGTTGGTTTACCTTCCATTGCTTCATACAGTCCAATAAAATCTTCTTTTTGCATTGGAAGAATTTTTGCTAAAGCTTTTCTTCTTTGAACTTCATTTTTAGAAACTATCATTTCTCTAACAGCGGCTATTCTATCCTCTGCAAAGAACATGTGCTCAGTTCTACAAAGACCTATTCCTTGTGCACCAAATGTTACTGCTTGAGCAGCATCTCCTGGTGTATCTGCATTAGCTCTAACTTTTAATTTTCTAATATCATCAGCCCAAGCCATAAATGTTTCAAAGTGACCACTTATTTCAGGATCAACTGTTTTTATAGATGTTCCATATATGTTTCCTGTACTTCCATCTATAGATATATAGTCATCTCCCGTATAAACTTTTCCTCCAACTGTTAACTTCTTTTTAGCTTCATCAACTTTTAATTCTCCACATCCAGCAACACAGCATGTCCCCATACCTCTAGCAACTACAGCAGCATGAGATGTCATTCCGCCTCTCACTGTAAGTATACCCTCAGCAGCTATCATACCTTCTATATCTTCTGGAGATGTTTCAAGTCTTACAAGTACAACCTTTTCTCCTTTTTCATGTCTTTCTTTCGCTTCTTTTGCCGTAAACGTTATCTTGCCGCAAGCAGCTCCTGGAGATGCAGGTAATCCTTTAGCTATTGGTGTATTATTTTTCATATCAGTTGTATCAAAGGCTGGATGTAATAATGTATCTAATTGTTTTGGCTCTACCTTTAGTATAGCTTCTTCTTTAGTTAGCATCTTTTCTTCTACAAGATCTACAGCAATCTTTAAAGCTGCCTCGGCTGTTCTCTTACCATTTCTTGTTTGTAAGAAGTATAACTTTCCTTCTTCTATAGTAAACTCCATATCTTGCATATCTCTATAGTGATTTTCTAATTTATGAACTATATCCATAAATTCTTTATATATCTCAGGCATTTCTTGGTTAAGTTTTTCTATTGGTTCTGGTGTTCTTATTCCCGCAACAACATCTTCACCTTGAGCATTCATTAAATATTCAGCAAATATTTTATGTTCTCCTGTTGATGGGTTTCTTGAAAATGCAACTCCCGTACCTGAAGTTTCTCCCTTATTACCAAATACCATTTCTTGAACGTTAACAGCTGTTCCCCAGCTTGCTGGTATATCATTTAATCTTCTGTATACTATTGCTCTTGGATTATCCCAAGATCTGAATACAGCAAGAATTGATTTTATTAATTGCTCTTTAGGATCAGATGGGAAGTCCTCACCTTTTTCTTTTTTATAGTATTCTTTAAATTGTCTAACTAATTCTTTTAAGTCTCCCGCTGTTAAATCTGTATCTAATTTGACGCCTTTTTCTTCCTTCATATTATCGATTAAAGCCTCAAAGTTCTTTTTATCTATTTCCATAACAACATCTGAAAACATTTGAATGAATCTTCTATAAGAATCATATGCAAATCTTTCATTACCTGTAAGTTTTATCATCGACTCAACTGTTTCATCATTTAATCCAAGGTTTAATATTGTATCCATCATTCCAGGCATAGAAGCTCTAGCTCCTGATCTAACTGACACTAGTAATGGGTTTTCTAATCCACCAAATTGCTTTCCAGTAACCTTTTCTAACTCATTTAATTGTTTGTATATTTGATTAGTAACTTCATCTGTTATAGTTCTACCATCATCATAGTATTTGTTACATGCTTCTGTAGTTACAATGAATCCTTGCGGTACTGGTATTCCAATTTTAGTCATTTCTGCAAGATTGGAACCTTTCCCTCCAAGAAGATTTTTCATTGAAGAATCACCCTCATTAAAAAAGTAAACATATTTCTTTTCCATATTAACACTCCTTCGATTGTATAATCTATTGAATTGTATTCTAACGGGACTTTTTTAGTCCCTGTTAGTATAGAATTTACTTTGATTGTCCTAATTTAACAAACAGTTTTGTAATGTTGGTTTTAGAAACCTTTCCAATGATTTTAAGATGTTCTTTTCCCTCTTCAAATATTCTTTCAACTACTGGTAAGCTATCAATTTCATGATCAATTATCTTTTGGGCTACTAAATATGCACTGTCTTCTTTTTCTACAAATATAATATTAGGCATCCTAGTCATTATAATCCCTACTGGAACCTTATGTATATCTGTTCCTCCCATGGCTATTTTTAAAAAGTCTTTTCTAGATATAGCACCTGTGAGCATTCCTTTGTTTTCAACAAATAACGTACCTACATCATTTAAGAAAAGATGTACTATGGCATCGTATACTGTAGTTCCCTCAGATACTACTACAGGCTTAGACATTATATCTTTTGTCTTAATGTCTACTATATAATCATAAATCATGCTATAAGAGGGTTTTTGTGAATAGATATACCCTACCTTAGGGCGTGCTTCTAGTACACCTATCATAGTTAAAATAGCTAAATCTGGTCTTAGCGCAGCCCTTGTAACCCCTAAATGAGAAGCTAGGGTTTCACTTGTAATTGGGTGATTTTCTTTTACTAATCTAATTATTTCTTCTTGTCTTGGCGTTAGCTTAATATTAATCACCTCACTTATCCTCTTAGAATATATCAGCATATTATACTAATATATTCTAATATATTATACACGAAATTCACAAAATAGTATATATCAAATATATATATTCTTCTTTAAATTTTGTGCAATGTCTTTTATTCTTTATCTATATCTTCAAATTTCACAGTATATCTATATACTGGCTCATCACTAATTTTTATATCATCTTTAGATTTTTCTTTTTTAAGTTTGCTTTTTATAATATTTGTCACTCCATTAAACTTACCTTTAATATCTTTAGTAAGGTTATTTGCCTTACTTTTTACAACCTTATTTACAACTTCTATTGTCCCATCATCTTTTGTTATTTCAACTGTTACAGTTGTTAAAGTTGCAGTTGCAAGTCCAATTGCAATAAGAGGCTTCCAAACTGTGGCAATAACCCCTACAGCGATACCAGCATTTATAGGTATATCTACTAGTACCTTATCTTCCTTCTTTATTCTTATTCTATTTATGTTGCCACTATTTACTATGTCTTTAAGCCATTTAGTTAATTCATCTAGGGTAGAATATATCCTTTTTTCTTTATCTTCCAAGTTTGACTCTATATAAATAAGTGAGTCCACTATATTACCTTCATTAATTTCTAAAACTTCTTTAGCCTTTGCGTAAGTAATACCAGCTCGTTCTCTTATTATATCAATCTTTTCTAAAGTTATATCTTCCATAAATTCCACGCTCCCTTTATACACTAAATTATTGAATGTAGCCCTTTATTTGTATCCATCTTATACATCGCTACCATCCGTAGCACCCCTATCCTCTTCAATGTGGCGGATAACGGTTGCTAGGCCCCTGGATAAGTTCTTCCAAGACTCAGATAGAGAGATTTATTCTTTATAAATAAACTCCACCTGTATCTAAGAATTACTTGATAAATTCAAGCATTTGAAGGCTCTTTGGGGTCCTTGCATAATTTAATGAGATCATGGTAGTAAGAACCTTAAATAATTCTTTTCGCACATCTTCACTTAAATTTAATCTATAAAGCTTTTCAAAGGCCATATTAGATAAAAATTTTAATGAATTAAAAGAGGCCTTACTTAAAAAAATTGAATCCACTTTCTCACAGTCATCACACACCCCTCCTCCATAAGTTAAATTTATATAATTAGAGGTTGATATGTTTTTTTTACAAATACTACAATGCTCTAATTCTAAGTCATACCCTGTATATTTTAACAATCTTATTTCAAAAGCCCTTATTAATACTTCATAATTTATAGCACCTGTACTTAAAAGATATAGACAGGTGGTAAAGTCTTTAAAAAGACTTGTGTTACTCTCTTCATCCACCATGGCTATATCTATAAGTTCACAAATATAAGTTGAATAAGTAAGCTTTTCTAGATCATTTAACAAACTACCAAAAGAATTAATAACCTTACCTTCATTTAGGGTATATAGATTTTTCCCTTTAAATATAACATATTCTCCGAAACAAAGTTGCATAGTAGGAGTAAGCAGACTGCTTCTATTTCTTTTCGATCCTTTAGCAATAGCCTTAATCTTTCCAAGCCTTTCTGTGAAAATATAAACCAATTTATCATTTTCTTTAAAATCTTGTACCTTTATAACTATGCCATTTGTTTTATACGTTGACACAAGATCATCTCCCATTATTTGAATCTAAGTTTACATTGTTATATGAAAAGTACAATAAGTAATTATTCTACGCAGATTTCATTTTATTTCTTTAATTTATATCCTAACTCTTTTAAGTAATTAGGGTTATCTCTCCACTCTTTTCTTACCTTAACCCATATCTTAAGGTTAACTCTTGATTCTAAAAGTTTCTCTATATCTTCTCTTGCATACTGTCCTATACGTTTTAGTGTTTGACCACTTTTACCTATTATTATACCCTTATGAGAATCTTTTTCACAAAGCAAATCTACCTCAATATGATACATACCCTTAGCATCTTGTTTCATTTGAATTACATCAACAGCTATTCCATGAGGTACTTCTTCATTTAACACTCTTAGCGCCTTTTCTCTTATAGTCTCAGATACAATAAACTTTTCTTGAACGTCTGCTATCATATCTTCTGGATAATATTTAGGTCCTTCAGGAAGTGTTCCCTTCATAAGTTCTAAAAGTTTATCTGTATTTTTACCCTTTAAAGCTGATATTGGGATTATTTCTTTAAATTTAAAGTACTCTCCATATTGTTTTAAAGTTTCTGCTACATTTTCTGCAGTATTTTCATCCACCTTGTTTAATACTAAAAATATAGGCACAGATGTGTTTTTTAGTTCTTCTAATATGTGAATATCGCCTTTTTCTATATGTCCTTGTGGAGTAGTTAAAAATAAGATAAGATCTACTCCTTTAGTAGAATTTTGAGCAACCGTCACCATATATTCTCCTAGTTTATGCCTTGGTTTATGTAGTCCTGGTGTATCTACAAATATTAGTTGGTAGTCTTCCCCAGTCATTATAGTTTGTATATTATTTCTTGTGGTTTGAGGTTTATTAGAAACTATTGAAAGTTTCTGCCCCATTAAGTGATTTAGCAATGTGGACTTACCCACATTAGGTCTTCCTATTATAGTTACAAATCCTGATTTAAACATTTTTCCTCCTTATAATTCCAAGTCTTTTTTTGTAAAAGAGCCTGGTAACATTTCATCTAAAGTTTTTATTATGAAATCTTCTTTGTTTTTAATTAGTATTATTGGAATATCTCCACTTTGTGCAAACTCAGATATAACTTGCCTGCATATACCACAAGGGTTTGTGTGTGTGCTAAGATCCCCTATTATTGCAATAGCCTTTATCACCTTATGACCTTCAGATACTGCTTTAAAAATAGCTGTTCTTTCAGCACAATTAGTAGCACCATATGAAGCATTTTCAATATTGCATCCTGTATAAATCTTATCATCTTCTGTTAAAACAGCAGCACCTACTTGGAATTTTGAATAAGGCACATATGCAAAGCTTCTAGCATTTATAGCATTTTCGATTAATTTATCATAATTCATTCTTACTTACCTCCATATATAAATAACTTTATTAATTTAAAATATCGTATTTAAATTATAGCACTAATCAATGCTAATACAATATAAATTTATATATTGGATTTATTTTATGACCCTTAACTAAGTATCTTAAATATAAATATAGTTAAAACTGTACCAAATACTGCTCCTACTACAACTTCTTGGATAGAGTGAACCTCTGAGTCAACCCTACTTTGTGCTACAATGATTGCTAAAAGATAACTAAGTGCCATAGATACAGGCTCTTCTGCAATTAATGCAATTATAGTAGCTATAGAAAAGGCAATAGTACTGTGTCCACTAGGCATTCCACCTCTAAGAGGCGTACCTTCTCCATAAATAGCTTTTACCATAATTGTAACTATACTAACCATAACTAATATTATAAAAACCATATAGGGGTCTGAATCTTTTATTTTAAGAATTATCGAAAATGTTGCATTGGTTAGTTTATCCCAAAATATTATGTATCCTACCATGATAGCATTAATAGCAGTAACAAGCACAGCTCCTGCTGCCGTGTTCTTAGCTATCTTCGCCAAAGGATGGTAGTAATTTGTGGTAGCATCAATAGCACTCTCTACGGAGGTATTTATAAGTTCTGCTGCTATAACCAAAGTAATTGTTATAGTTATAATTAAAAGTTCAACCTTACTAATATCATATACAAAGCATGCTGATAGTACTAGAAAGGTAGCCACTAAATGTATTTTCATATTTCTTTGAGTTCTTGCAGAATATATTAACCCTTGTATAGCATAATTAAAACTATCTATTAATCTTTTTATCTTCATAAATTCACCACCATAGTAATTTTGCCCTTTTCCAAAGTCTTTAAATTTATTAAAAGTATATTAAGTGTCTTATGTTATTTTAAGAGATGTAATCACTATGTTATAATTAACATGCTTACCTTCCAATATTAAGTTCACCTAATATATACTCTTCTCTCTTTCTCATAACAGCCTTTTCAGCTATCTCCATATGATCATAACCCAAAAGATGAAGTATAGAATGCACTATTAAATAAGCTACCTCTCTTTTAAAAGAATGTCCATAATCTTTACTTTGTTCTAAAGCCTTTTCAAGTGATATGACAATATCACCGAGAAGCAAATCTTCTCCATCAAGATATGTCTCATCAAATTTACACTCAAGATAGACTTCACTAAATACCTTATCTTTAGGATAATCCAAAAGAGGAAATGATAAAACATCAGTTTCATTATCTATATTTCTATGCTTTTTATTTATATTCTTTATCTCTATATTATTTACAAGTAGTATACTAAGCTCATAATTTATATTAACAGCTTCCTTTTTCAATGCAAAATCTGCTACCTTTTCAATATCCTTTATAAAATCTTCATCTATTAAAAAGTCATTTTGATTATTTTCAACGTATATCATTGTTACTTCTCCTTAATTACTTTAGTATTATCTGACGGGTACTCAATTCTTTGATGATAGATACTATTTAAGGTTTTTAGAAAAGATTTTCTTATAAGTTCTAAATCCTTTAAAGTTAAATCACAATCATTTAATTGCCCATCATTTAGCTTATCTTTTATTATATTATTAACCATTTCTTCAATCTTACCCTTAGTTGGGTTTTGAATTGATCTAACAGCAGCTTCTACCCCATCTGCTAGCATTATGATACCAGATTCCTTAGTTTTTGGTATAGGACCTTGATATCTGAAATCTTCTTCTTTTATATCCTCTGGCTTTTCACTATTGTTTTTAGCCGTAAAATAAAAATATTTAACAAGAGTATTTCCATGATGTTCTTCTATTACATCTTGAATAACCTTTGGTATATTATATTCTTTTGCAAGTTCTAATCCATCTTTAACATGAGATATTATTATTAATGTACTTAAATTAGGGGTTATTTTATCATGAGGATTTTCATTTCCCACTTGATTTTCTTTGAAAAAATATGGTCTTTTAGTTTTTCCTGCATCATGATAATAAGCTGCTATTCTAGCTAGAATAGCATTACCTCCTACTTCTTCTGTAGCCATTTCAGCTAGATTTGCTACCATTATACTATGATGGTAAGTTCCTGGTGTCTCCATTAATATCTTCTTTAATAATGGATTATTAGGATTTGAAAGTTCTAATAACTTTACCGTAGTTACAATATCAAAAGTGCTTTCAAATAAAGGAAGTAACCCTAGAGTAAGTATAGCTGATCCAAGTGTTGCTATACCCATAAAAGATGTCCTTTTAAGCGTTTCAATTATATTATTGCTAAGTAAAACACCCATAGATAAACTTATAACCATATTTATTATTCCAATATATATAGCAGAATATATAATATCATTTCTTTGTTGCATCTTTCTCATAAACATGGACCCAAGAACTGCATTTAGTACTGCTATCATTGTAACTTCTATATTAAATCCTATATTTATACTTATTAATATACTGTTTATAATACTTAGTGCCATAGATACCTTATAATTTATAAGAATCGTTATAAGCATAGGCCCCATAGCTAATGGAATTAAAAATGGAGTAGCAATCCCCACACTTCTAGCTATAATAACACACAATACATTAATAAGGCTAATTAGTAAAAGCTTGCTTGTGTCCTTAAAGATCTCCCTATAATATCTATAAATATAATACCACTGTATCATAAGTAATATAAAAATCATTACAGCTAGCGCAGTATATATAGGCCATTGAGATGATGATGTATTTAAAAGTGCTAGATCTTCTAATAATCGTAGTTGATTTTGAGTTATAGGCTCCCCTTCTTTAACTATCATTTGATTTTTCTTTATTATTACAGGCACCACATCTTTAGTTGCTTGCTTTTTAAGTTCCTCAGTTTTTTCCTTATCATAGAAAAAGTTAGGTTTAATTTGAGATGTAATGAGCTCAATACCAAGATTTTTAATATTTTTAGGAATATTATAAGTGTTAATATTACTTACTACATCCTCTTCAGTACTTTTAATATCTCCTGGTTTATTTTCTTCTATTCTTCCCTCATATATTTTAGTTAGAGTATCTAGTGTAACCACTTGGAGTGTTTTAACATCTTCCTTTGAAAGTTTAATAACCTCTATAAAATCTTCTTCAGACATTGAAATCTTTGACTCTGCCTGTATAATTTCTAAAATTTCAGGCTCTGATGTTCCCGCCTCTTTTAATGAGTTTATTTTATTAAAGAATATTTTCGAATTATCAAGTGCCTGCTTTTTAACCTCTGGCTTTTGATTAAATTGAAGTTCAACTTCCTCTGTAGCTTGCTTTTCTTTTGCCTCTGTAGCAGCCTTATCAATAACCTCTTTATTTGCCTTAATATTTTCCCTTGCTATATCACCAGCTTGAAGTGAGTATCTCTTAGTTATAAATGAAGTTAAAGATACAAAGTAAATTATAAGAAAGGAAATTATAAATACGAAAGTCCTTTTGTGTTTAAAAATACTCCTAACACCACTACTTTTTTCTTTAGCCATAATTATTCCACCTTTTCTTTTTATAAAGTGTACTAAACCTACTTTAAAGATATGTTTTGCTCCACTATAAAAATTACATTTAAATTTAAGGCATCTTCTATTTTTTCTTTGTTTATTATACTATCTAGTATTTTACAATCTATCGGAAGCTCTTTAATAAGTTGTTCTTTCAGTTCTTCTGTAGATTGTTTTATAACCTGATTTTCATCTTTCTCAAAATTAATCTCTTTTAACTCATAGTATATAACCTTTTTAATAAACTTTCCACTATCTTCAATACTTTTGTAATTCTTATACTCATTGTTATATTTTTTTAAGTATAACTTTTTACCATATATATATATATATCTTTCTTCTTTCATATTTCCAGTAGGTTCTTTTAAGGTTCCTTTTAATTTAATGCTTTTATTAAATTCATAAAAGGTTTTAGCAATTACATCCCCTTCTGCTTTAGTAATATAGGTGGCTCCTTCCTTCCCCTGTTCAGCATTTATTAATATATCTCCTTTCTTTACCAAATCTCCAGGCTTTACAATGGCTGTTCCTGAAACTGTGTATACTCTTATTACTTCTCCATCCATTTTTGAAATTATGTTATTTATACTATTATCTTCTTCAATAATTGGAGGAGACTTCCTTTCAGCAACCTTTATTTTCATTTTAGAACCCTCTACCCTTGCCCTTATCCACATTATATCCTCTCTCTTTTTCATTTCTTCTTCTATTCTAGCAACACTTGTATCCTTTTTTTTAATTCCAGGCCTAACACCTAAATCCATTAAATATTTCCTTACCTCATAGGGTGATAAATATTTTTCTGTCTCTATTTCAATAGACCATATAAATGTGGACATATAATATATTAATACTAAAAATAGCACACTTCCTGCAGCAAAGCTTAAGTATCTTTTAACCTTCATAATAATGAAATGCATTCCACTTCTACTTGTTATTCTTATTTTTGAATTAGTTGCCTTCGCTGACTCTTCTAAATGTTTATAATCTCTTATACTAATATAAAATCTTACAGTGCTAATATTTACTTTTCTTACATTCTTTATAATTACCCCCTTATTCCAAAGAAGATTTATTATCCTTTCTGGTATTAAACATTGAACTTCCACCTCTATTGTTCCCTTATAATTATTTGAAGCTTTACTCATTGCCCTCATACACCACCGATTTAAATACTCCTTTTAAACTAAAAGTCTTTCCACCTAAAAACAAAACCTCAAAATTACTACCATATATGGTTATAGCCCCTATTTTAGAATTAATTTTAACCTTATTCTCATCAAAAATAATTATACCCTTATGATTTTCTATATTTATATCTCTATTACCTGTAATAGTTATCATAGGCAAATCCAAAATTATTTCTCTTGGGAGTTCCAGTTTTTCTGATAAACCTTCTTTTATTATGTCTATTTTATTATCCATATTTGTCACCTCAAATTATTTCTTTCATAATAATTTATGAGACTTTATTTAAGTTAATACCACTTATATGAATAATCTAAAGTAAACTTAGAATCTTTAATTGTATAAATAAGCAAAAAATAAAAGGATTCACTATTTTTGTGAATCCTTTGTATTTCTTATCATACTTTTTATTTACTATTTAAATATTCTTTAACAACTGAACTAACATATTTAGCATCGGCTCTCCCAACAACTTTAGGTCTAAGCTCCGCCATAAGTTTGCCCATATCTTTCATGCTATTTGCCTCTACCTTTGAAGCCGCCTCTTTAACTAATGAAAATACTTCTTCGTCGCTTAACTGCTGAGGAAGGTAACTTAACAAAATCTCAATTTCGGCCTTAGCTTCATCTACAAGATCCTGTCTTTTTCCTTTTTCGAACTCAAACATAGCTTCTTTTCTTTGCTTGATTTCTTTAGCCAAAATCTCAATAACTTGCTTATCCTCAAGCTCAACACCATCAGTTTTTTCAACTAAAAGTATTGAAGACCTAGCCATGCTTATAGTGCTAGCCTTTAGTTTTTCTTTAGCTTTTAAAGCTTGTTTCCAGTCTTCTTGAAGTTGTTTTTTTATTGGCATTATTGTACCTTCTTTCAAAGAAACTCTATTTGAATTTTCTCTTTCTCGCAGCTTCTGATTTGTTCTTCTTCTTTACACTTGGCTTTTCATAATGTTCTCTTTTCCTAACTTCTGAAAGCACTCCTGACCTAGCACATTTCTTTTTAAATCTTCTTAATGCACTGTCTAATGTTTCGTTTTCTCCAACCTTAATTTCTGACATATATTTTCCCTCCCTCCGCTAGCTAAAATTTTATATGATAGCTTCAAAGGCTTAAATAGCACACGCTCTATTATACAGTAATATTAGTACAATTGTCAACAATTTCATATGATTTTTTTTAACCCGGAGGCCAAGTTAAATCTCGGCCTCCTAGCATATGAAAATGCAAATGTTCCACAGTTTGTCCTCCCTGTTTTCCGCAGTTATTAACAACTCTATAGCCACTTTCATCTATGTTTAATATCTTTGCTATCTTTGCTACACTTATGAATAAATTAGAAATACTACTAGAATTTTCTTCACTTATTTCATTAGTGCTTTTTATATGCATCTTAGGTATTATTAGTACATGGATGGGAGCTTCTGGATTTAAGTCTTTAAATGCATATACTTTGTCATCTTCATAAACCTTTTCTGATGGTATATCACCTTTTACTATCTTACAAAATATGCAATCTTCCACTTTATCACCTCCTAACCTTTTATTACTCCTTCAGCATAATCATTTTCTACATCCTTTATAATAGTTTCTACTACCTTGCCTATAATATTATCATGGCTACACTTAGATCTTACCTTTATGTAGTTTTCTGCATAACCTTCATATATTCCATCTTCTTTTAAAACCTCTTGTTCATATAAAACTTTAAAAGTCTTTCCAATGAACTTATTCATAAATTCTTTTTCATTTATTAAATTAAGTTCTATTAATTTATGGCTTCTTTCATCTTTTATATTCCCATCTATTTGATTTTTCATATTTTCTGCTTTAGTGCCTTTTCTTGGGCTAAATTTAAAAACGTGAGTCTTTGATAACTTTATTTCTTTTAAAAATTCATAGGTCTTTTCAAACTCTTCGTTAGATTCACCTGGAAATCCCACTATAACATCCGTAGTTATTGATACATCACCATAAGCTTCCCTTAACTTTTCTACAATATCTTTATAATCTTTTGATGTGTATTTCCTATTCATTCTTTCTAATGTTTCATCACATCCGCTTTGGAGTGAAAGATGGAAATGATGACAAAGTTTCTTTAATCCTTTTATCTTTCTTAATACATCATCCGTAAAAAATGTGGGGTCTATAGAGCCTATCCTCACCCTTTCAATTCCAGGTATTTCTTCTATTAAGCACAGTATATCAACTAATGTTACATTTCCTTCTAAGTCAACTCCATAAGATGCAGTATGTATACCTGATAATATCACTTCTTTAAATCCATGTTTAGACAAATTTTTTATTTCTTCAATCACCTTTTCTGGATCTTTACTGCATACTCCACCTCTAGCATATGGTATTAAACAATAAGAACAAAATCTATTACATCCATCTTGTATTTTAATAAAAGCTCTTGTCCTGTCTTGATATTCTTCAATATTTAAATCTTCAAACTTATGATTTTTAAGAACCTCTCCAACCTTTATAATTTGTTTATTTTCATCCCTTGCTCTATTAACGAAATAAACTATATCACCTTTATTTCTTGTTCCCAAAACTACATTTACGCCTTCTATTAAAGAAACTTCTGTACTAGATATTTGAGCATAACAACCAACTACTGCTATTATAGCCTCAGGATTTTCTCTTCTAGCTCTTCCTATTATTTGCCTTGATTTTTTGTCACCCATGTTAGTTACCGTACATGTATTTATAACATATACGTCTGAGAACCTCTCAAAGTCTACTACCTCATATCCCTCTCTTATAAACTTTTCTGCCATAGCTTCAGATTCATATTGATTAACTCTGCAGCCTAAAGTAGAAAATGCAACTTTCATCAATTAACTCCTCCTAAATCCCCTAATTCATACTGAACTAAAGTTGTTGCAGTAAATCCTGCAGTTTCAGTTCTTAATATTCTAGGTCCTAAGGTAATTATTTTAGCCCCTACATCTTTTAACATTTTAATTTCTTTTTTCTCAAATCCACCTTCAGGTCCTATTATTATAGCTACTGTTTTAATATTACTTTTATCTAAAGATATTACCATTTGTCTTATGGTAACCTCTGTTTCGTCTTCATATGGAACTATAACTAAATCGAACCTTTGTAAACTTTCCATAACTTCAGCTAAAGATATAGGTTCTCTTATCTTAGGTATCAAAGTTCGCTTACTCTGTTTTGAAGCTTCTAATGCTATTCTTTGAAGCCTATCTATTTTCTTAAACTCACCCTTTAATTTAACATCCACTCTTGATGTTAATATGGGAGTAATCTCCTTAATTCCAAGTTCTGTATTCTTCTGAACTATTAAATCCATTTTCGTAGCCTTTGGCAGCCCCTGGAATAAGTGAATCTCTATTGGGCTTTCATTATTTATATCTAACTTTTCTAAAAGTTTAACCTTTACTAAGGTCTTATCTATGCTAGATATTTCCCCTAGATACTCACAACCATGACCATTGTTTATTATTATCTTTTCAAAAACCTCAAGTCTTAGAACCTTATATATATGTTTTACATCTTCTCCACGTATTAAGGCTTCTTCTAAAGATATATCTTCTAGTGCTAGGAAAAACTTATGCATAATATTCTCTCCTTATTTAGCTTTGGCTATTATACAATTCCATTCGCCATCTTTATTTATCTTAATAATTTCAAAGTTTTCTTTCTTTAACTTATCTATTACCATATCGCATCTATCATGAATTATTCCTGAGGTAATAAATAAACCACCTTCTTTTAGCACCTTTTTTATATCTTCAGTTAAAAGACATATTATTTCGGCTATTATATTAGCAACAACTATATCTGCTTTTCCCTCGACTACATCTATAAGATTACCCTCAAGTATAGTTATATTATTAATATTATTAAATTTAATATTTTCTCTTGCTGAGTCTACTGCTACAGGATCTAAATCAACACCTACAACACTTTTAGCACCTACCTTAGATGCTGCAATAGCAAGAATACCAGAACCTGTTCCTATATCAAATACTGTCATATCTTTTCTTACATAGCTTTCCATAGCCTCAACACACATTCTTGTAGTTTCATGGGTTCCTGTACCGAATGCCATTCCGGGGTCTAATTCTATTATAATTTCATCATTAGACTTTTTATAATCTTCCCATATAGGTTTAATTACTATGTTTGAACCTATCTTTGTAGGCTTATAGTACTTCTTCCAATTATTGGCCCAATCTTCTTCTTTTACTTTAGAGTAAATTACTTTACCTTCTCCTACATCTATTCCAAAGCTTTTAAGATCAATTATCTTTTTCTTTATATCTTCTACAATAGATTCCATTTCCTCTTCTACGCTAAAATACCCTGTAACTACTGCAGCTTCGCCCTTATATTCTAATATATTAATATCGGCAAAATCCCATGTTAAAGCCCCTTGCTTTCTTTTTAATATATCATTTGGGTCCTCTATTGCAACCCCTTTTACATCTAAACTATAAAAAATGCCTGAAATAGGCTCTATTGCTTCACTTTTTGTTATAACCTTTACTTCTAACCAAGTACCTTGCATATTATCCAATCCTTCCTAATGTTCTCCTTATTAGTTACACATATCTTGCAATAAAAGTTCCTTATTGCTTCTATATATTCTACACTTTAGACCTTTATATGTCTACTTAATTTACCTATTTTGTACAACATCTATCCTTACAGTAAAATAGAAAGTGTCAATTAATAAAATTATATTACATATAGTTTACTAATTGACACTTAAATAAAGTTAGTTCTTCAAAATTGAAAAACTAACTTTTAATTTTATTAACATTATTTATTTTTTGAATATCTTGCCCATAAACCCTGGTTTCTTTTCATCTTCCATACTTTCGCCACTAGCCTCTGCAAAAGATTTTAAAATTTCTTTTTGCTTTTCATCCATATGTTTTGGAATATCAACTATTACATTTATATATTGATCTCCTCTAAGATGACTATTTATCTTAGGTACACCTTTTCCTTTTAATCTAAACATAGTACCTGGTTGAGTTCCTGCTGGCACTGTATATACAACATCTCCATCTACTGTAGGAACCTTAATATCAATACCTAAAGCAGCTTTAACCATGCTTATATGGCTATCCATATAAATATCAAAGCCTTTTCTTATAAATGTAGAATGCTTCCCAACCCTTATGTTAATATATAAATCCCCTGGAGGCCCACCATTAGCACCATGATTTCCCTGTCCTCTTAAAGGCATAACATTACCATCATCTACACCTGCTGGTATATTTATAGATATCTTTCTTTCTTTTTTTGTTTTTCCTGCCCCATGACAAGTATTACATGGTTCTTTTATTATACTACCTGTACCACCACATTTATCACAAGTGGAGGATGAAACAAAACTTCCAAGTGGAGTATTTCTTTGAGTTTTAACTTGACCTGTTCCTCTGCATTTGTCACAGGTAGCTTTAGATGTACCTGTCTTCGCTCCTGTACCACTACAGCTTTCACAAGACTCACTTCTTAATATTCTTATTTCCTTTTCCACTCCAAAAACTGCCTCTTCAAAAGTAAGGTTCATTCTATATTCTAAGTCTTCTCCCTTTTCAGGACCATTTCTTCTTTTTCTAGAACCACCTCCAAAGAAAGAACTAAATATATCTCCTATGTCGTCAAATCCACCCGAAAAATCATAATCTCCAAAGCCGCCACCACCATTGAAATCAGTAGTGCCAAATCTATCATATTGAGCCTTCTTATCAGCATCACTTAATACCTGATAAGCCTCATTGATTTCTTTAAATGTTTCTTCAGCTTCCTTATTCCCTTGATTTTTATCTGGGTGGTACTTAACTGCCAATTTTCTAAAAGCGCTTTTTATTTCAGCGTCACTGGCCCCTTTTTCAAGACCTAATAATTCATAATAGTCTTTTTTAGCCATTAGTCTTTCACCACCTAATCTTGAATTTAAACTTAATATAAGGGAAGTGCCTTAGCCTTCCCTATATATTATATATTCATAATAATGATTTTTGCTAGTATTATTTTTCGTCATCAACCTTAAAGTCTGCATCAACTACGTTGTCATCCTTTGGTCCTTCACTAGTTCCATTACCATTCATATCCATGTTGTTTGGATCAAATCCAGCATCTTCTGGGTTTTCTTGATATAACTTAGCAGATACAGCATAGAATTCTTGAGTTAATTCTTCTGTTGCCTTTTTAATAGCCTCTATATCTTCTGCATCTTTAATAGCTTTTAATGCTTCTAACTTTTCATTTACCTTTGCTTTATCTTCTTCTGATACTTTTTCTCCAAGTTCAGTTAAAGTTTTTTCTGTCTGATATACTAATTGGTCCGCATTATTTTTAACTTCGATAGATTCTTTTCTCTTTTTATCTTCTTCTGCAAATTTCTCAGCTTCTTTTACAGCCTTATCTATTTCATCATCATTTAAATTTGTTGATGCTGTTATAGTTATCTTAGCTTCTTTTCCAGTTCCTTTGTCCTTTGCAGAAACATTTACTATTCCGTTAGCATCTATATCAAAGGTTACCTCTATTTGTGGTACTCCTCTTGGAGCTGCAGCTATTCCTGAAAGGGTTACTCTTCCAAGAGTCTTATTATCTGTAGCCATTTGTCTTTCACCTTGAACTATGTGTATTTCAACAGAAGTTTGACCATCTGCTGCTGTAGAGAATACTTGACTCTTCCTAGTTGGAATTGTAGTATTTCTTTCAATTAAAGGTGTTGCTATTCCGCCTAAAGTTTCTATTCCAAGTGTTAAAGGTGATACGTCTAATAATAGAACGTCCTTAACATCTCCAGTTAAAACACCTGCTTGGATTGCTGCACCTAATGCAACGCACTCATCTGGGTTAACTCCCTTAGATGGATCTTTTCCTGTGAATTCTTTAACTGCATCTTGAACTGCAGGAGTTCTAGTAGATCCTCCTACTAATATTATTTTATCTATTTCATTTATTGATAAGCCCGCATCTTGTAAAGATTTTCTCATAGGTTCTATAGTTCTTTGAACTAAATCATGAGTAAGTTCATTAAACTTAGCTCTTGTAAGATTCATCTCTATGTGCTTTGGACCTGTAGCATCAGCTGTTATAAATGGTAGATTAATGCTTGTTTGCATTGAGGATGATAATTCAATTTTAGCTTTTTCAGCTGCTTCTTTTAATCTTTGGTGAGCCATTTTATCTTGTCTTAGGTCTATTCCATTTTCCGATTTAAAGTTATCCGCTATATAATCAACTAATTTATCATCAAAGTCATCTCCACCTAAACGAGTATCTCCGTTTGTAGATTTAACTTCAAAAACTCCATCTCCAAGTTCAAGTATTGATACGTCAAAAGTACCACCACCAAGGTCATAAACTAATACCTTTTGGCTCTTTTCTGTCTTATCTATACCATATGCTAAAGAAGCTGCTGTAGGTTCATTTATTATTCTTAAAACTTCAAGCCCTGCTATCTTTCCAGCATCTTTTGTTGCTTGTCTTTGGCTATCGTTAAAGTAAGCTGGAACAGTTATTACTGCTTGAGTTACTTTTTCTCCTAAATAAGCTTCTGCATCAGTTTTTATCTTTTGAAGTACCATTGCTGATATTTCTTGTGGAGTATAATCTTTTGAATCTATTGTAACTTTATAATTACTTCCCATATGTCTTTTTATAGATGCGATAGTTCTTTCTGGATTAGTTATTGATTGTCTCTTTGCTACTTGACCTACCAATCTTTCACCATCTGCTTGAAATGAAACTACTGAAGGTATTGTTCTTGCTCCTTCTGAGCTTGATATAACTACTGCTTCTCCACCTTCCATAACTGCCACACATGAATTTGTTGTTCCTAAATCAATTCCTATTACTTTTCCCATTTAAATTCCTCCTTAAATATATATGAAATTTACAGTTTAATTGGCAACTTTAACCACACTGTATCTTATAACCTTATCACCTTTTTTGTATCCCTTTTGGAACACTTCAATAATTTCTTTTTCTCCTAAACTTTCATCAACCACATGCATTACTGCCTCATGCATATTAGGATCAAAGCCACTATTAGTATCTATTTCTTCTATTTGCAACTTTTCTAAAGCTTCTTTAAACTGTTTTAAGGTAATCTCTACTCCTTTTTTTATATCCTCTACACTTCCATCTGTAAGCGCAGCTCTTTCAAGATTATCTAATACAGGTAAGATATTTTTTAACACATCTTCACAAGCATATCCATAAATACTTTCTTTTTCTTTTGTTGTTCTTTTTCTATAATTTTCATATTCAGCTGTAACTCTAAGAAGTCTTTCTTGTAATTCAATATTCTCTTCTTTCGTCTTTAAAGCTTCATCCTTATATTTAGAAAATTCCTTAAGATCTACTGTATTATTGCATTCTTCTTTTTCTAAGACCTCTGCTTCGCTTACCACGCTAGATTCTTCTTTAACATTTTCACCTTCTAAAATAATATTTTCTACTTTTTCTTCTGGATTCAAATCACTTTTGTTCTTATCCATAGCTATGAAGCACACCTCATCTCTAATATATTTTTATTATGATTCCTCTTCAAGTTTTTTTAAGCTGTCATTAAGTCCTTTCATAACTTTGGACATAATAGACACAACTTTTGAATAAGGAATTCGAGTGGGCCCTATAAGACCGATTGTTCCGATAGGCTTGTTTCCCACAGAATATACTGCTGATATTACACTACAATCTTTAGCTTGCTTTAAATAATTTTCTTCACCTATTTTTATAGTAAGCTTATTTGTTGTATCTAGAAGTTCTTGCATATAACCTTTATTATCAAGCAAAGAAAGAAATTCCTTAGCTTTATCTATATCATTATACTCAGGGTAATTGAATATATTCGTAGCTCCTTCAAGATAAACCTTTGAGTACTCTTCATCAGTAAGCGCATCTATAAGGATTGGTATAACACCATTTATAATATCTTCATATCCTTTAAGTTGTACTTTAATATCTTTTATAACCTGACTATCCACATTTTGTATAGGTAAGTTTTTAAATCTTTCATTTAAAACACTGCTTATCTTATGAAGATTGTCTTGGCTTGGAATGTTGTTTGCTTTAAGAATATTATTCTTTATGATACCTGTATAAGTTATTATAACCACAAGTATATTACTACTATCAATACTTATAAGCTGCACAGATTTTAACTGGCTCTTTTTTACAGAAGGTGTATTTAATATGCAAGTTAAATTTGTAAGTTCTGACAACATATGAGTAGTTCCTTTTAATAGTTTATCTATCTCGTATATTGCCATACCAAGTACATGTGATTTTATCTTCATCTCTTCTTCTAGTGTCAGTCTTTCAACTATCATAAGTTTATCTACATAAAGTCGATATCCTTTATCTGAAGGCTTTCTTCCAGAGGAGGTATGAAGTTGTTCTAAATATCCCATATCTTCTAAATCAGCCATTTCATTTCTTATGGTAGCCGAGCTTATGCCTAAGTCATACTTTTTAGCTATGGTTCTGGATCCAACTGGTTCCGCTGTAATAATGTAATCATTAATTATAGCTTCAAGAATCTTTATTTTTCTATCATCCACATCCATGCTTTCACCTCTTTTATTAGCACTCACTCTTGTTGAGTGCTAATTGCTACGCTTTTAAAATAACATTTCAAGTTTTTTTTGTCAACATCATATTCTCGTCATAATGGTAACTTATTATGCTATAATATGCTTTTGCCACTATAAACTTTCATTTACTCATTATTGCTCCATTATACACCTTGATTTATTTAATCTATCAAAAAATCAGCTAATACATAATTAGATAATTGTATACCCTCACCTGTAAATCTCAAATATCCATCTTCTCTTTTTAAAAGTTTTGCATCTATATGTTTGTTAATTATATTCTTGTAATAACTATCTATATCTTTATCAAATCTAGTTAAAAACTCTTTTTCTTCTATACCCTTAGTTTTCCTAAGTCCCATAAACATGAATTCTTCAATATCTTCTTTAATTAAATTTTTATGTTTTTCTTTATAAGTTTCTTTATTTGTATTTATTTTTTGTATATATTCTTCTATACCTTCAACATTTTTATATCTAGTACTTTCAATATATGATGCTGATGATGACCCAACTCCAATATATTCATCCATATTCCAATAAACTAAATTATGTTTGCATTCTCTACCCTCTTTTGAAAAGTTTGAAATCTCATATTGGTTATAGCCAAAATCTTTTAATATAGATAAAAGACTTTCATACATACCTCTTTCGATATCTTCTTCTGGTAAATTTAATGTACCTTTATTATTAAAATCATAAAACTTTGTTTCTTCTTCCAATATAAGACTATAAGCTGAAATATGCTCTGGATTTAATTTCGCAACCTTAATTAAAGATTCTTTCCATATTTCAGAAGTTTGATTTGGAAGTGCAAACATTAAATCTATGTTTATATTTTCAAATCCTATAGATCTTGCAAGCTCATAATTTTTTAAAAATTCGTCTACATTATGTATTCTTCCAATCTCTTTTAATAATGAGTCATCGTAAGCTTGTAAACCAATGCTTAACCTATTAACCCCCATATCTTTTAACAGTTCTAATTTCCCTTTATCTAATGTTCCTGGATTACATTCTACGGTAAATTCCGCATTTGGTGTTAAATTCAATTTTCTTATATGTGTTTTTAACTCCTCTAACATTTTTAAAGACAAATAGGTGGGAGTACCCCCACCTATAAATATAGTCTTTATATTACAATTTAAAACTTTAGCATCAATTTCCTCACCTAAAGCTTTAATATAACTTTCCATTAGATTATCCTTACCGCAAAATGATGGAAAATCACAATACCAACATTTACTTTTACAAAATGGTATATGTATATATAATGATATATCCCTCATAATTACCTCCTAATTGCTTGTCAGTGACTTTTATCTAATCTACTTTTAGCACAGCCATAAACGCTTCTTGAGGAATCTCTACAGATCCTACTTGACGCATTCTTTTCTTACCCTCTTTTTGCTTTTCTAAAAGTTTTTTCTTTCTGCTTATATCTCCACCATAACATTTTGCTAAAACATCTTTTCTCATAGCCTTTACTGTCTCTCTTGCTATTATCTTACTACCTACAGACGCCTGTATAGGTATCTCAAATAATTGCCTTGGTATTATTTCCTTTAGTTTTTCTGCTATAGATCTGCCTTTAGCATAAGCTCTTGAATCTGGAACAATCATAGATAAAGCATCTACTATTTCTCCATTTAATAATATATCTAACTTCACTAGATTAGTCCTATTATATCCTTTAAGTTCATAATCTAAGGATGCATAGCCTCTAGTTTTTGATTTTAGTGCATCAAAGAAGTCATATATTATCTCATTTAGTGGTATGTTATAGTTCAAAACTACCCTTGTAGTTTCTATATATTGCATATCTATAAAGTCTCCCCTTCTAGATTGGCATAATTCCATAATAGATCCTACGTAATCTGTAGGAGATATTATAGATGCCTTAACTATAGGTTCCTCCATATGTTCTATTTCAGTTGGATTCGGTAAATTTGCTGGATTTGTTATTTCAAGTAGTGTTCCATCTGTCTTTAGTATTTTATATATTACAGAAGGAGCTGTAGTTATAATATCTAAATTAAATTCCCTCTCTACTCTTTCTTGTAATATTTCCATATGAAGAAGTCCTAAAAATCCACATCTAAATCCAAATCCTAAGGCTGCAGAAGTTTCTGGCTCAAAGGATAATGCAGCATCATTTATTTGTAATCTTTCTAGCGCTTCTTTTAATTCACCATACTTTGCACCATCCACAGGATATATACCACTAAACACCATAGGAATAGCAGGTCTATAGCCCTCTAAGGCTTCTGACGCTGGTCTAGTTGCTTCTGTTATTGTATCTCCAACTCTTGCATCTCTAACATTTTTTATCGCTCCTGTTATATATCCAACATCCCCTGCCTTTAACTCGCCAGTTGGTAAATAACTTGGAGAGAAAACACCAACTTCAGTAACTTCATAAACCTTCTTTGTTGCCATAAGCTTAATTTTAGTTCCAACTCTAACCGTTCCTTCCATAACTCTTATGTAGCAAACTACACCCTTATAACTATCATAGGAAGAATCAAAGATAAGAGCTTTAAGAGAATCATCTTCATCTCCTGTAGGTGCTGGAATCTTTTCTATTATAGCCTCTAGTACATCAACTATATTAAGCCCTGATTTTGCAGATATTAAAGGAGCATCTGAAGCTTCAATTCCTATTACATCCTCAATCTCTTTTCTAATTTCTTCAGGCCTTGCACTTGGAAGGTCTATTTTATTTATAACAGGAACTATTTCTAAATTATGATCTAATGCTAAATAGCAATTAGCCAAGGTTTGAGCTTGTATACCTTGAGTTGCATCCACTACAAGAATTGCTCCTTCACAGGCAGCAAGACTTCTTGAAACCTCATAATTAAAATCTACATGACCAGGAGTATCTATTAGATTTAACATATACTCTTTACCATCTTTTTCTCTTTTATATATGAGTCTTGCTGCTTGGGATTTAATTGTTATCCCTCTTTCTCTTTCTAGATCCATCTTATCTAAAATTTGACTTTCCATTTCTCTTTTAGCAAGAGTTCCAGTCTCCTCTAAAAGTCTATCTGCAAGAGTAGACTTGCCGTGATCTATATGAGCTACTATGGAAAAATTTCTTATATGTTTTTGTCTTTCACTTTGCATATTCATCAACCCATCTTTCTAGCAATAATGCTGTAGACAGTAGTCTTCACCACTATGAATTTAAATCAAAGTAAATTATATCATAATATATCTCTATTATGTATATAAAAGATTATTTCCTTATAGAATTAATCTTTATTTTTATATTACTTATGATTTTATCCATTGAATAGTGAAATACTTCTTTGTTTATAACTATATCAAACTTTGGCAATAAAATCTTTATATCTAGAGGTTTTTTATTATAAAATATTTTTATAGGAGCATTATCAACTATATTATATAAATTTAAGTATTCTTCTTTTATAGCTCCATCCTTATATAATTTATCATTTACGCTCATTGTTTCTATATATTCATCTTTAGTTCTATTGCATTGAATATTTATCTTTATAAAACCTGAAACCACTATAAATAAACATGCTATAGATACAATTTTATACATAACTTTACTTTTCAAAAAGAGCACTCCTTACAATTACTTTTTATATTTAACATAATATTTTTATGATGTTAAATTCAATAACCTTTTTATAAGGATGCTCTTATTCATTAAATTTTATTCATAATATAACAACTTATATGTTACTCCTTTCCATTTAAATACTCTGCAATAAGCCTTGCGGTATATTTAGCTGAACCTGTAGCTTCTTCTATTTTGTTTATTCTAGCTCCAACCTCTATAAGTATTGCATTATTACTTAAATCTTGATTAAAATATCTAGTTCCCACATTATAATTTATACGTTGCCTTATAAACCCTGGAAAAAGTTCATTTGCATTACCTATCATATTTTCTACTATAGCATTATTCTTATCAAAATGTGGATTCTTCTCTGTCATTACAAACATTATTTTTGTTACATCCTCACCATTTAAGTTCACAGTTACACTACTCTTACTTTTTACTGAATCTCTATGAAGATCAATTATGAGTTTAAAATCTCCATATTTATTTAAATACTGTGTAAGAGTTTCTCTAGATCGCGAATAACTTTGAGTATAGGTAGTATTATGAACTGTCTTATCATGAATGACGGATATTCCATAGTTTTCTTCTAATTCTCTAGCTATTTCGTTACCTACAGCGCAGACATTTTCATTTTCATTCATACTATCATTTGAATTGCTTTCTACATCTGTTGTATAACGCTCAGATGTATGTGTATGGTATATCAAAACCTCAGGCTTAGATGAATTCAGTGTCTTTTTAAGACTAGGATTATAGGCTTTTAAGGATGCTAGATTAGACCCTTTTCCTTTTTGCATCTCTTTTTCAGAAACTTTTGAAACGCTAGTATCACCTAGCTTAAAAGAACTTATTTCTTTGTTTATATTAATAGCCTCTTTACTATTCTCTGATTTTAACATTGAAAAATATTTAATTTCCTTTGATATAATATTTATAGGATCTTTTCGATTAATACCTAAAACATCTAAAACCTTATCCTTTAAAGAAAAATTCCCTTCCACTAAGTCCTCTGAGTCAAAGGATAATTCCTTTACTAATGGCATCCCTTTATTTAGAATTTGAACATAGATCATATTCCCCTTTTTCTCGTTATAACTAAGCCCTTGTATGGTCTTAGTTAGTACTATCATGGATATAATTAAAAATAAAATCATGGGTATTAGTATATAAACCTTTTGGATTTTCTCTTTTACATTTGTATAATAACATTTCATCTTAAATTCCCCCCCATATAACTTATTTATATGAGTGGCTTTTTAAAATTATAGCTTTAATTCATAAATTGATTTATATCCTCTAAATCTAATGAAGGTTGAAGCGCAAGATTTATACCATTAGAGATTACCCTAGATACTGAATCAACTATTATATCTACTTCTTTAGGAGTTACTATTAGGTCACCTCCCTTTGAACTTAGTAGCTCTTCAATAAGTCTCCCCTTTTCATTTTTATCTATAGACTTTAACATATTATAAAACTCTCCACCTTTAGTAGCTTCTTTTATCATTTCATCTAATACGAGGTCTATACTATCATTAGCAATTGTTGCAGCATCAACTACGGTTGGAACTCCTATAGCTATAACTTTCACACCTAAGGTTTCCACATTCAAAGCCTTTCTATGATTTTTAAGCCCTGATCCGGGAGAAATACCCGTGTCACTTATTTGAATAGTTCTATTAACCCTCTCTAATCTCCTTGAAGCTAATGCGTCTACACAAATTATAAGATCTGGTTTTGTCTTGTCTACAACACCCTTAACAATTTCTACTGTTTCTATTCCTGTAAGCCCTAGTACCCCTGGAGATAAAGCACTAACCGGAGCTATATTTTCATCTATTTTATCTGGTATTAATTCTTTTAGATGCCTTGTAACCATAATTTTAGAAATAACCCTTGGTCCTAATGCATCTGGCGTTACATTCCAATTACCAAGGCCTATAACTAGCGTGTTCTTATGCTTATCTTTATTAATAATTTTTGATAAGCTATCAGCCATTACTTCACTAACCCTATTCATGGTTTCTCCATCATAATAAGTAAACTCCGGCATATCAATAGTTATATAATCTCCAATTGGCCTTCCCATGTCTTTTTCGCCTTCTTCATTAGTTATTGAAACTTTAGTGACTTTTATATCTTCATAAGGAATATCCTCTTTTACAATTACTCCCTCTGGGTCCTTATTATGAGCACTACTATACATTTCTCTTGCTTCTACCGCAAGATCTGTTCTTATTTCAAACATTAAATCACACTCCTAGTTATTTTTAAACCTATATAAATATTATTCTATTAATAAATGGGAATTATACTTGAATTCTTAAAATTTTAATGCTATAATATCACTTGTTAAATATGAAACTCGAAAGCAGATTTCCCCACGACTGCAGAGGCCATATTATGATAAAGGTGGTGAAAGTTAATGGCAAATATAAAATCTTCAATTAAGAGAATAAAAACTACAGAAGTTAAAACTTTAAGAAATAAAATGGTTAAATCTTCACTAAAGACAACTATAAAGAAGTTTGATGCTGCAGTTATAGAAAAAAATGTAGAACAAGCAACTTCAACATACAAAGAAGTAGTTAAAGCTTTAGACATGGCTGTTTCAAAGGGAGTAATACATAAAAATATGTCTTCCAGGAAAAAGTCAAGATTAGCATCAAGATTAAACAGTTTATTAGCATAGTAAGTAAACCGGTAGAAATACCGGTTATTTATTTTCTCTTATTTAGTTAATTTTTTTATTTTCTCTTCTGTCACATTACTGTATTTATTATTAGTAATTCTAATTCCGTCTTTTTATTTAAACTTACCGTTTTTAAATTTCTTTCACTATTTATACAAAGTTCCATGCACCTTTTTAGTTGTTTAAAACTAAACTTTTCACTTTGATGCATCATCTTATCACATATATATATATTTAATTTAAGCTCACGAGATAAAATCTCTTTACTCTTTCCTTTTGACATACCAAGTTTTATGTTAAATAAAATTTTAAATTGCCTTTCTATCATAGAAAGAATATAATTTTCTTTTTCTCCTCTAAAAATCAGTTCATTTAATATATTAGTAGCCTTCTCTGGTCTCTTTTGAGATAAAAAGTCCACCATATTAAATATATCCTTCTCACTCTTTTGAGAAAACAAATCCAAAATATCTTGTTTTATTATATTCCTTCCATCTGTGTAACTTATCAACTTATCAACTTCGTTATTTATTATCCTCATATTATTGTCTACATTATCAACAAAAAATCTAAGTTCAATCTTACCTATAGGCTTTCCCTTTTGAATAAATATATCCTCTACCTTTTTATATAACTTTTCTCCTTTAAGTTTGTCTACCTTTACAACTGCTATATCGCCTTTAATTCTATTAACCTCAGGTGTTATTTTATCCCTCTGTTCTTTAAACACATAATATAATATAAGAATACAATAATCAGGAAGTGTATCTATGTATTTAGATATCTTTTTAAAAGTTTGCTCCCCTTTTTTATCTTTCTCCCAACTTAAAAATTCTGCCCTATAAACTTCAACCACCTTCTTTTCAGACATAAAAGGTAATGTTTCTGTGGCATTTTCAATAACTTCAAATCCTTCTTTTATACCGTCTATTCTTAATAGATTCAGCTCTAAAAAACTAGGATCTACTGTGTTTTTTATTATGATGGAGACTATGTCCTGAATAAGTGCTTCATCCTCGCCATAAAATATGTAACATTTTTTGAACCTTTTACTTTTTATATCTTTTTCTAAAGAAATAACATCCATATAAAAATCTCTCCCTACTAAATATATACACCCTAAAATAATCTTATCTTAGGTTATATATATTAAAATCTGTAATTATAACACTATTTGTTTCATAAGTTCTACTAAACCCAACTTGTTTTTTAGGTTTTAAAAGTATTATATCATAATTTTTATTACCTCTATAGTTCATAAATTTTAAAAAGTTATTCTCTTCTCTTTGTGATAAGGTTATACTTACTTGTTTTTTGCCATTCCCAATATTGATTATTTCTACATCGGTGTTATTTTTATCTTTAATACTAAACTTTAGTGGATATGTTCCAATACGTTTTACTTCATCTATATTATATCCTTTAATCAAATCTTCCCCTACCTTATTGGAATTTGTTAAAAGCACATTTCTTTTTTTATAACTTATTATATAAGCCTCCTTTCCTAAAACATCTAGCACTTTGATCTCTGTATAAGGCTTATAGTATTCAAATATTATTAGGGTACATAAAAACAAAGGTAGATATATGTATTTCTTATTACCCTTTTTAACTAACAAATAACATATATAAATCGCTATGACTATACAACCTTCTAAATAAGTTAAATAGCTTGTTTTTGGTGATATACTATGTAAAATGTATATCCCACCATTTAAAATCTGCATTAAAATATCAACAAAGTATTTTATATATTTAATTAAAAATGTATTTAAAAGTATAGCTGCACTGTTCCCTAATATAATTAATAAAGTAAATATAGGTACTAAAAATAAGTTTCCTACTAAAAATCCTAGATTAAAACTTTCAAAGGCAAATATCATATATGGAAAGGTAAATATCTGTGCGCTCATAGTTATGCTAATAGATTCTCTCAAAAACGAAGGTAACTTATATAATTTATTATTAATGACCTTTTGAAATAATACTATTCCTAAAGTAGCTAAGAACGATAAACAAAACCCTACATCCATTAGGTAGTATGGTTTTATACTAAGTAGTATTATGCCAGCTAAAGCTAAGGCAGAAACCCCATCATAATTCCTATATAATTTAAAAGAAGCCTTAGACACAAATATCATAATAAATGCCCTCCAAGTTGAAGATTTGCCCCCTGTAAATACTCCATAAAAAAAGGTTATAATTAAAGCTATATTTCCTCCTAAAATAGTAGAAACAAGTTTATACACTAAAGCTATATGGAATCCTGAAACACTTATTACATGAATTACTCCCAAAGATTTCAATTTTTCTTTAGTTTCAATATCAATAGACGAATTATCTCCAAAACATAAATTACTTAATAAAACTCCATCATCCACTCCAAATATAGATTGAAACTCTTCATCTAAAAAAGATCTATATCCTATTATTTTTGAATATAAATCTTCTTTTCTTTCTATTTCATACTTCAATGAAAATTGACCAATTATGCCTTTATCATATTGTATATCTTCTTTAAAATTCCCTTTAGCATATATTACATCTCCTATATTCCCTCCTTTTAAATCTTTTATATAAACCCTTTTATCATTTATGTTTCCTATAGTTTTATATCCCTTTTTATTGCATATCCTTATTTTCACCACATTATTATCCTTTGGTAAGTTAACGTTAAAGTAACTGTAGGTATTATAAAAAGAAAATATGACTATAATTATATTTATAAAAACCTCTTTGTAACTTATACCCTTAACAAGTATTAAAATAAAAAGTAGCACAAATGAAAAAGCTAAAAGAGCACTAAAAGAATAAAGTATAAAAATTATAATTCCTAAAATAAAAGATACAAAAAAATAGATTAATGGTTTATTCAAAATAACACTCCTTAAAGTTAGTTATCTTGAATTTTAACCATTAATCTTTAAATTAAACCTTATATCAAATATTATAATTATATCTTTTGCCTTGTAAAAAGGTAACAACCAGCAGAAAACACCAAAAATGATATTATGTCGTTAATTTGCATATAATACTCAAAATAATTCGTAGATATAAATACTATTAAAAATAATCCTATAACTTGTACTAAGAAAAGTATTCTAGTAATTAACTTATTTAAGCTATATTTAGATCCTCCATTAAAAGATTTTATTATAAAATAACTTGTAGCAATTAAATATATCTGTTGTTTTAAAGCTTCATTAAAGAACATTAAGTTTATCTCATATATACCATATATGAGTACAGCCATAAATGTAGCTTTAAGTATGGACTTTGGAAATCTTATATATATATCATTTAATTTATTAGATTCATTTTTTTCATTACAACTTATTAATATATTTAGTGTTCCAATGGGAATTATAAATGTACCTATAATAATTAATGCATATTTATTTATATTGTAACCTTCTCTACCTAGACTTTGTAAAAACAATAAAAATATTAAAACTAATGAAGATGTTAAAAAGTAGTTTAATGATCTTTTAATTTGAATAAGCAACTTAGGACTTAAATTTATTAACTTATTTAAATTGCCAATGCAATCGTTATTTATATATACATCTGAAAGATTTTTAACTACTTCACTGCTCTCTCCTACAGATATAGAAACACTTGCCTTACTCATAGCAGGTAGTTCCGTCATATTTTCGCCAGCGCATAAGACCTTTAAAGCTCCTTCATTCCACTTTTCTACAATAGCAACCTTATCTTCTGAACTTATTTTTGAAAATATCTTAATTTTGTTTATGTTTCTATCTATCTCACGTTTCTCCATATACCTCATTTCAACACCTGACCAAATCTCCTCGATAGACTTTATTATTTTAATATCTTTTCCCCAACTATAAGCTGTTAGTTTATTATCTTCTGTAGCTATAGCTACTCTTATTCCTCTTTTTTTGAGATTTAATATATCGTCATCTATATTTTCTTTTAAGGTACTTTTAAACCCGGCTATTCCAAGTAATACTAAGTTACTTTCAACATTTTCTAATATACTAGGTTCATAATTAAAATTTCTATAGGCAAAGCCTATAGTTTTTAATCCTTTTGAAGATATTGATATATCAGCATCTTTTATTTCACTTATATCTTCTTCTGTAATCTCCTTTTCTACACCATTTTTCATTATATGAGTGCATCTTTCTAGAAGTGCTTCTACAGATCCTTTTGTATTTGCTCTAAAATTATTATCTATTTTATTTAAAGTTGTTTGAATCCTTTTATCACTATCATAAGGTATTTCAAATATTCTTATATGCTCATTTGATAATATATCTCTACTTACAGAATAAGCCTTTGCATATTTTATCAATGCTTGATCTATTGTCGTACCCTTCACGCTATCCTTCGAAATCTTAGAAAAACTATTATTACATAAAAGAGCTATGTTTAAAAATCTACTAAAATGTATAGTATTTATATTCTTTTCTTCTGTTATGTTATACATAGCTCCATCTGTATATATATTGGTAAGATTAACATCATCTTCACTTATGGAACCTACCTTATTTAAAAATATCATATCTATATCTTTAATAAGATGGAATATAGATATGCTCTTTATTTTTATCCCTCTTTTATTCCAATAATCCTTAATCCATACCGAATATATGTTAAAAATCAACAAAAAGCCAGTTGGACAAAAACATAAGATTAAGTAATAATACATATAGATGTTAAATTCCTTCTTTAAATATAAATTAAAAATGGATATTGCTATTATTAACCCTATAAATATTACAGATATCGAATTTATGATCATATTTACCTTATTATCAAGAATATCTTTTTTCTTTCTATCATAGTCTAATACCTTTACAGTTTTTCCTATCTCTGTTTGCTCTCCTATAGCTATAACAACACCAATACCTCTGCCCTTAACTATTTTTGACCCCTTGAATACTATATTTTTCATATCTGCTAATTGTATATCTTTTTCTTCTATTTTAGTTTCATACTTTTCTGCATTGTAGAATTCTCCCGTAACCAATGTCTCCTTTACCTCTAAATCCTCACTTTCTATTAGCCTAAGATCAGAGGGTGCTGTAGAGCCCTTATCTAATATAACTATATCACCAACCACGAGTTCTTTACAATTTACGTTTACTATAATTGCGTCTCTTAAAACTGTACAGATAGTTTCATTTAAACTTTGTAAATCTCTTAAAGACTTTTCATTTTTATAACTTATCTTAATATTAAATATAAATGTAAAAATCAAAAGAAGAAGTCCAATAATTGATATTAAAAATTCTCCAAAATATATGCTCACAAAAATTGAAATTAAAGCATACAGTACCCACACATTTAATAATTCCCTCATCGTTAAATTTATAAGGGATAACGGTTTTTTCATTTCTAGAACATTACTCCCAAAGGTCTCCCTTCTTTTTATTACTTCTGATTTTGAAAGTCCCACATATTTATCTGTTTCCAACTTTTCTACTGCAAGATTCCATGTCATATTATAAAACTTATTCATATAATCACCTAAACCCCATCATCTTTTATGTATTAACTTTAATTATATAAAAAACTTCATTAAAAAGCTACTTAATTTACTCTTTAGTTTTATAATTAAACAATAAAGTGAAAGTAATTAATCTTTTTAAGATTAATTACTTTCACTTTAAATCAAAATTTTTGCTATTCCTTTTCTAAGGTTTTTCTCATAGCTTTTAAAACCTTTTTTTCAATCCTAGAAACTTGTACTTGACTTATTCCTAGCATTTTAGCTACTTCTACTTGGGTATTATCTTTAAAGTACCTAAGCATTATTATCTGCCTTGACTTAGCATCTAAATCTCCTAAAGCTTCTTTAAGTGACAGTCTATCTATTAAAGAATCATCTTCTTCATATCTTTCACTAAGCTTATCTATCAAAAGTACTGGTGCACCATCATCTTGGTGTATAGTGTCATAAAGATAATGTATGCTACTCGCAGATTCCATAGCATATACGATTTCTTCTTTATCCACTCCTGAAAATTTTGAAAGTTCATCTAAAGTAGGCTCTCTATCTAGTTCTTTGCTTAAAGCCTCTTTATCATAATGTAATTTTCTCGCTATACTCTTAACACTCCTACTAACTTTTATTATTCCATCATCTCTTATAAATCTTTTTATTTCTCCTATTATCATAGGTACCGCATAGGTAGAGAACTTTACATTGTAACTTGCATCAAAATTTTTTATTGCCTTTATAAGTCCCATAGATCCTATTTGAAATATATCTTCGTACTCATATCCTCTATTCATAAACTTTTTAGTAATAGATGAAACTAGTGGTATATTTATTTCTATAAGCTTATCCATTGCAAGTTTATTACCCGTTTTCGACAAAACTATAAGTTCTAAATTATCTTCATAACTATACTCTTCTTTCTTTAATATTTCCTCATCCATATTTTCACCTATTCCAAAGGTCTAAATTTCTTTTTCATTATTACCTTAGTACCTTCTCCTTCTTTACTTAAAACCTTTAGTTCGTCCATAAAGGTCTCCATAACCGTAAATCCCATACCAGACCTTTCTAGGTCAGGTCTTGATGTGTATAAAGGCTCCATTGCCTTTTCTATATCAGTTATACCAATACCATTGTCTTTTACAATGATGGTTACTTCAGAGTTTTCTATATAAGTTTCTATAAAAACTATGCCTTTTTTATTTTGGTATCCATGTATTATAGAATTTGTTACAGCTTCAGATACAGCTGTTTTAATATCTGCAATTTCTTCTAGGGTAGGGTCTAGTTGGGCTACAAAGGATGCTACAGCAACCCTTGCAAAACTTTCATTTTGAGATTTGCTCATAAATTCTATTTTCATAATATTATCTACCATCTTTTATTCCTCCATTGAATATCTATAAGGCTTCTTCTAGGGTGTTATAGCTTTTTATTATCTTAAACATACCTGATAATTCAAATACCTTTTTTACCCTGTCCTTTACTTCTACTACACAAATCTCGCCATTTTTCCCCAAAAGCTTTTTATACCTACCTATAACCACCCCTATACCTGAACTATCCATAAATGTTACCCCAGAAAAATTCATTACAAGTTTCTTTATTTTATCCCTATCTAACCTATCATCGATCTTTGCCCTTACCTCTTCTGCGCTATGATGATCTAATTCTCCTGTTAATAAGACTATTAATTTATCATCTTTTTTATCAAATTTAAGATACATAATCACACTCCTAATTTATTTTAAGAGCATTTCACCTCCTATAAAGTAATCACCTAAATGACTATATTCTATAGCGTTCATTATTTTCCTTCTTTTTCAACTAAATTCCATTTATTTATTTTATTATAGTTCAAAAACCACTACATATATCTATTAATTGAATGTTAAATGCAAAAAAAGAAGTAGAAATTAAATTTCTACTTCTTTTTTTTGTGCTTTAATATTTTAATAATTAGAGTCTGATTTACCACCTTCACATATAACTATGGAAGCTGAGGCTCCTATTCTTGAAGCACCTGCATTTATTACATTTATTGCATCTTCATAAGACCTTACTGCACCAGATGCTTTTACTCCCATATTGTCGCCAACAGTATCTCTCATAAGTTTAACATCCTTTGCTGTTGCTCCTCCTGTAGAAAATCCTGTAGAAGTTTTAACATAATTCGCTCCTGCTTCTTTAGAAAGCTTGCAGGCCATTATCTTTTCTTCATCTGTAAGAAGGCAAGTTTCTATTATAACCTTTGTAAGCGCTTTCTTGTTTGCTGCATTTACAACAGCTTTTATATCTTCTCTTACATAATCATAATCTTTAGCTTTAAGCTTTCCTATATTTATAACCATATCAACTTCTTCGGCTCCATTTTTTAAAGCATCTTGAACTTCAAAGGCTTTAACCTCTTTAGTGTTAGCTCCTAAAGGAAATCCTATAACTGTACATACTTTAACATCACTGCTCTTTAATAGTTCTGAACATAATGCAACATTGGAAGGGTTTACACAAACTGATGCAAAATTATGTTCTGAGGCTTCCTCACATAATATTTTAATTTGTGCCTCTGTAGCGTCTGCTTTTAATAAAGTGTGATCAATATACTTTGCTAATATCTTTTTATCCATAATACGCCTCCTAAAATTTTTTTTAAATACTTTATTGAGTATTTAAAAAACTGCAAATATATTTATTAATTGCAATTTTAATATGTTATATCTAAGTTCATTTTATACCAATATATATAAATAAACAATACATTTAATAGTTTATTGCGATTAATATATTAATTAAGCTTTAAATTTACCTTTATAACTTTGTATCGTGTTTTAATCTTATTAACTTTCTGATATAATATATAAGATAATAACAATACATTATATTGTTTTTTTGATTTCACATATTTTTATGCTGTGTTATAATACACTTTAGTAGTAGCATATCTATATATATTTATTTTACGAAGCATTAATAAATTCATACATTATATTATTAGAAAAGGAGTTATAACTATGGGTTTTAGAGAAAAATTAGCTAAGCACTATACAGATGCTTATATAACTAAGTACGGAGATAGATTAGCACAAATTCAAGGGAATGCAGTATCCGTTAAAGTAGAAGAGAAGACTATATTATGGCTATTTCATAAAATAACTGCAATATTAATTGTAAGGCCTGAAAGAAGTAAGGGAATAGTAAAGTGTGTTTATAAAAAAAGTAAATGGTTTAAAAAACCTGGCTTTATAAATATTAATCCAGGTCATCTTCTAGTTATTCAGGGACTCAAATCAAAAAAGGGTAAAAAATCTAAAGAAAATAAAGATTCCATTGAAATAATGAATATCATGAATCTTACTACAAAAAAAGATTTAGTACCAGTAGATAAATCACAGTTAAAAAAATCCCAAAAGGTTCAAAGAATAAAACAGTAGTAATAAAACAAAACCTCCTCACTAAAAAGATTTAGTGAGGAGGTTTTGTTTTATTACACAGGTGTACTAATTTCTAGTATTTCTTATATTAGTTGATATTTCTTAGCATTAATAATCTTTATACTTCTTTATATTATTTAATTAAGAAAACTTATTTAACCTTTATAATGATCCTTTTTGTAAAGATATAATCCATTTATAAGTGTAATTATCCCAGAAAAAAATACTATAAATAGCCATTGTCCAATTCCTAATGCTGTAGTTTTAAATATATTTTGAAATAAAGGTATATAAATTATACCTAAAAGCATTAATATAGATATTAAAACCGCTCCTAATAAATAAATATTAGTAAATGGATTTATCTCAAATATAGAGTGATTTTCAGACCTACACTCAAAAACATGAATAAGCTGTGATAAAACTAAAGTACTTAAAGCCATAGTTCTACAAACTTCAAGACTCATATTATAGTATTTACCTACAATAAAGGAGAGCAAAGTACATATACCAATAAGGCTACCACGTATTAATATCTTCTCACTAAGACCATGTGAGAATATACTTTCATCCTTATGTCGTGGCTTTTCTAACATCACATCTTCATCTGATGGGTCTACACCTAAAGCTATAGCCGGAAGTCCATCTGTAACTAAATTAACAAAAAGTATTTGTATAGGTGTAAGTGGGTTTTCTAAATAAAATATAGATGCTAAGAACATAGTAAGAACCTCTCCAAGATTACAGGATAAAAGATATCTAATAAACTTTCTTATATTATTATAAATAGTTCTTCCCTCATCTATAGCTGCTACTATTGTGGCAAAGTTATCATCCATTAATATCATAGATGAAGCCTCTTTTGTTACATCTGTGCCTGATATACCCATAGCAATACCTATATCAGCTTCTTTAATGGCTGGTGCATCGTTAACGCCATCCCCCGTCATTGCCACTATGTTACCTTGATTTTTAAAAGCCTTTACTATTCTTAATTTATGGCTTGGACTTACTCTTGCAAATACCTTTATATTTTTCACAGCCTTTTCTAGGTCCTTATTTTTAAGATTTTCTATTGTCTCACCAATCATTACCTCATCTATGCTAGTACAAATACCAAGCTCTTTGCCTATGGCATAAGCTGTATTTTGATGATCCCCTGTAATCATAATAGGCTTTATCCCTGCCATCTTACACTTTAAAACTGCATCTTTTACTTCAGGTCTTGGGGGATCTATTATACCTGCTATGCCCAAAAACGTTAAACTTGTTTCTAAATTATCACCCTTTGATAAGTTCTTATCTTTATACGCTGCAGCTATACACCTTAATGCACTTTTAGACATTCTATCCACTGCATTTATTATATTTTTCTTTTTATCTAATGTAAGAATTTCTACCTTACCATCTTCATAAAGGTACTTACATCTATCAACTACTCTTTCCGGTGCTCCTTTAACATAACAACATTCTCTACCATCTTCTCTAATTATTACAGACATCATTTTTCTTGTAGAATCAAAGGGTATCTCATGTACCCTACTTGATTTTAGTATAAAACCTTTAAGTTCTTTAGGATTTTTATAAAACATTTTAATCAATGCTACTTCTGTAGGGTCTCCTCTTAATGATTCTTCTATATCCCTTGCTTCAAAGTCATAAGAGCAGTCATTACAATATACAAGGGCCTTTTTTAGTAATATGTTATCTGATAAACTTACCCTTTCTAAATCATAAATATGTTGATTCTGATATACAGACTTAACTTTCATTTTATTTTCTGTAAGTGTTCCAGTTTTATCGCTACATATAATTGAAGTACATCCTAAAGTTTCTACTGCCGGTAGCTTTCTTACTAGAGCCTTTCTTTTTAACATCCTTGACACCCCTAAGGCTAAAGATACCGTAACTATTGCAGGTAACCCTTCCGGTATAGCTGCAACAGCAAGACTTACTCCAAGTAGGAACATTTCAGTAGGCTCTTGTCCTCTACTGATGCCAACTAATGTAACTATCGCACAAATACAAAGGCACATTATAACAAGTACCCTACCAAGTGAAGCTAATTTTTCTTTTAAAGGCGACTTTTCTTCTTCTATATTTTGAATCATATCTGCTATCTTTCCCATTTCGGTTTTCATTCCTATAGCAAAAACTCTAGAAGTACACCTGCCTTTTAATATGGTAGTTCCCATAAATAATTTATTTTCTTTACTGCCTATACCCTTATTTGCTCCTTTTGACTCTCCTGTCAAGAGGGATTCATCCGCAACAACACTTACACCCTGAAGTAAGATAGCATCGGCTGGCACCCTATCTCCTGCCTCTAATATAACTACATCACCTATGGTCACATCTTTAGCATTTATAACTGTAATCTTTCCATCACGTAAAACTTTTGCTGTAGGTGCAGCGATACTTTTAAGTGCCTCTAGGGATCTTTCTGTTTTATATTCTTGAATAAACCCTAAAATAGCATTTATTATAACAATTATTATTATTGTTATAGCATTTGACATATCCCCCATAATTCCCGATACTATAGTTGCTGCAATAAGTATCCAAGTTATAAAATCATTAAATTGAGAGAAGAATATAATTAAAGGTGATATCTTCTTCTTTTGATAAAGTTCATTAAACCCATAAACCTTTTGAAGTCTTTCAGCTTCCTTAGTCTTTAGCCCCTGATACAGTTCTTTTTCTTGAAACATTTCTTGTCCTCCTCCTTACAAACATATGATGTTTGTAAAATTCTCTTCACAATATTTATTGCCTATAGTAATATATGTTTCATAAGGATACTTTACAACTTAAAAGTTTGTAGCTAAAATAGATTTATAAAGATTCATAAAGATCTTTGAAAGGAGTTATTTAAAATTGAAAGATGTAATATATATATCAGGGCATAAAAATCCAGACAGTGATTCTATTTGTGCAGCTATTGCCTATGCTGAATTTAAAAATAGAACAGAAGACACCGAGGCACTTCCAGTAAGGCTTGGGGAACTAAATAGAGAAACAAAATTTATTTTAGATTATTTTGAAGTGGAATCTCCAAAACTAATAGAAACCGTAAAACTTCAAGTTTCTGATTTGAACATAGATAAGATAGCTCCTATATCACCAGATATATCCCTTAAGATGGCTTGGAATATAATGAAAAAACATAACCTTAAAACCTTGCCAGTAACAGATGAAAATGAATACTTAAAAGGGATAGTTTCAGTATCTAATCTTACCTCAACCTTTATGGATGTTTGGGATACTAATATACTTTCTAAAAGTAATACTAAACTTGAAAATATTTTAGAAACTTTATCTGCAAAACCAATATTTATTTATAAAGAAGCATCGAGCTTTAAAGGTAAAATTATTGTAACTGCCATGAAACCTGAAAGCATACAATGTTTAATTGAAGAAGGGGATATTGCAATTGTAGGAGATAGAGAAGATAATCAACTTATTTCTATAAATGCTAAATCTTCTCTAGTTATAGTAACAGGAACTCAAGAAGTAAGTGATACTGTAATAAAAAAAGCAGAGGAAAATGGTTGTACACTAATTTCAACCTCATATGATTCCTTTACTGCAGCAAGACTTATAACCCAAAGCATTCCTGTTGAATATGTTATGGCGAAGGATAATATAATTAGCTTTTCTACAGAGGACTTTGTAGATGATATAAGAGATGTTATGATTGAAACTAGGTATAGAAGTTATCCAGTTGTTAACATTGAAAATAGAATAATAGGGAGTATTTCAAGATACCATCTAATATCAAGGAACAAAAAAAAGGTTATATTATTAGATCATAATGAAAGAGGTCAATCTGTAGATGGTCTTGAAGATGCTGAAGTTTTAGAAATAATTGATCACCACAGAATTGCCGACGTACAAACAGGTACTCCAATTTACTTTAGAAATGAACCTGTTGGAAGTACATCCACAATAATAGGATCTATTTTCTTTGAAAATGGTATTAGACCTTCAAAAAAGGTAGCTGGAATATTATGTGCTGCTATAATTTCAGATACGCTTTTATTTAAATCACCTACTGCCACTAATGTAGATAAAATGATACTTAAAAGATTAGCTCAAATAGCTAACTTAGATGTAGAAACCTTTGCAAAAGAAATGTTTAAAGCTGGTACTTCATTGATAGATAGAACTGCTGAGGATGTATTCCATCAAGACTTTAAAATATTTAACCTTGGTAATATGAAAATTGGTGTGTCCCAAATAAATACTATGGACATAGAAAGTTTTTTGCCTATAAAGGCAGATATGATAGACCTTATGGAAACTAAAGTTGTTAAAGAAAATTTTAATATCTTAATATTTATGTTAACAGATATATTAAATGTAGGATCAGAGATTATGGCTAGTGGACCTAATAAAGATATGGTGTCAAAAGCTTTTAATATAAAACTTAATAATAAGGAATCTATATTCCTACCAGGAATCTTATCTAGAAAAAAACAAGTGATCCCCCCTTTAAGTACTGCTATAACTATGATTAAATAACCCAAATTTAAATAGTAGTATTTATATCATATTAAAGGAGAGAAGAAATAAGTTATATTATTTCTTCTCTCCTTATTTGCATATTAATAAACCTTAATTAAGTTAATTAATCTCATATTTAAAATAACACCTTTAAGCAATCTATTTATACAAGAATACTACCCCCATAAACATTGCAAAAAATATAAATGATAGAGCGTAGGTGACACTTAAATAATCTTTTATACAATACTCATCTATTTTACTATTATATCCCCCATACTCCTTAATATAATTTATAGAATTTTTCTCAAAATGATGATAGAAGTTTATAGATTCTATATAGGCTGCCATGATTTCTATATTAAGTAAAGGCTTTGTAATAGAATTTTTAATATAATCTCCTTTAAAGTCTATTTCAAACTTTTTATTTCTAAATATATATATATAATAAAAGAATATCTGAATAATTAAAGCTGGTACTATGTTTAAAATATTGTTTAATATTTTAAATAAATCATAATCTTTAATTTCACTAATATTATATATTAAAAAGTATATAATACCTACAGTATTAGAAAATAAGGCTATATAAAACAGCGGTGCTACAAATCCACATAAAATTGACTTGCAGGCTAAAGTTATTGAACCATAAAACTTTATAGGGCCCTCATGTTCTAAATTTTTCTTTTCGCTATTACTTATATCTATAACTATAAATGCTATTATAAAATTTATCATTTCACCTTTAGGACCTATTTCCATTAAATTATATACAAAAAATATAAATATCATATAAAAGATGTTCATTAATATCTTATATTTAAGTCTTTTCTTAAGTATCTTGTCACTGGTTCTAAAAACAACTTGTCTTTCTACTTTCCAAAAAATTATACTTATTAAGCACCCCAATATATACCCAATTCCCATAACTCTTCTCCTTAAATAAATACTATACTAATGTATATTTTAATATAGCATCATATATTCTAAACTCTTAACATTCTTATAAAATGTTATAATTAGACATAAAAAAACAGGAAAGCTTTTGTATAATAAACTTTCCTGATTTATTAAATTATTATCTTCCTCTAAGGTTATTGATTAATCCCCACATCTCATCTGCTGTCTTAAGGCTTCTTGAGTTCAATTCGAAAGCTCTTTGAGTTAATATAAGTTGAGTAAATTCTTCTGACATCTCTACATTAGACATTTCTACAAAACCTTGTCTTAAATCATAGTCTTTTGCTTCAACTAACCTCGCTCCTTCTACTGGAACAAAATAATTTTCTCCAACAGACACCAATGCCTCATCCCCTACTGTATTATAAATCGGGATCCTACCTATACGCACCCTAGCATTAGCCTCTTTTTTATAGATAACACCATCTTTGTCTATATTTAACTTACTATTCTCAAGTCCTACTTTATTAGGATTTATTCCTTCTTCATATTCTATATGAAGATAACTGCCCATATCATCTACTAAAGTTTCTCTGCTGGCATCTATATTAAAAGATCCTGCTCTCTTATAAACAGTTTGACCATCCGGTCTTGTAAATTTAAAAAATCCATCTCCATCTATAGCCAAATCTGTATTCAATCCAGATTCTCTTATATTTCCTTGAGTAAACACCCTAAGCCCATTTGTAGTTTTTGATCCACCACCATTATAAGGGTCAATTTTCCTCTCTCCATTGTCTGTTATAGGATACCCTTGCCTATTTAAAGTTTCATACATAAGATCTTTGAATCTTACATCTACCTTTTTATATCCATCCGTTCCAACATTAGATATATTATTTGATATAGAATCCAACTTTTCCTGATTGGCCATCATAGCACTTTTACTATTCCAAAGAGTTCTTAACATGTCTTATTACCTCCTTATCTTACAGCCCCTATTTCATTTGCTGCTTTATTTAATGTTTCATCAAGGGTTTGTACAATCTTTTGATTTGTTTCAAAACTTCTCATTACCGTCATCATGCTTACCATTTCTTCTATGATATTAACATTAGATCTTTCTAGGGACTTATGTTTTACTAAAGTTCCATCCATATTTATTGGATTTTCACCTTGATACAAATTATCCCCTATCTTTTTAAGTCCATTATAATCTTGGAAATCTACAGTATTAAATTTATAACTTTCTACATCATTCAACTTTAAGTTGCCATTATAATCCATAGTTAACTTTCCATCTCCAACAAATATAGGCTCCACAGCACCTGTTCTACTATTTATGCCCATTACATCATCACCACTATCTGTAACTAAATAGCCCCTAGAATTAGAATGAAAATGACCATCTCTTGTATAGTAAGTTCCTGATCCATTTTGAGCATTCTTTTTTACTGTAAAAAAACCTCTTCCTTCTATAGCAAAATCAGTATCTTTTTCTGTACTTTCAATAGATCCTTGTGTAAAATTAACTACTGTTTCATCTATCTTACTTCCTAAAGATAATTTACCTATAGGATTCCGTACATTTCTTCCACCTAAATTCTTATCATAATTTTCTATTAAAACATCGTCAAACTTTTTAATAATAAGATTATCAGATTTATATCCTATAGTATTTGCATTAGCCATATTAGATGATATAGTATTTTGTCTTGCTTCTTCAGTTATAAGTCCTGAAACTGCCGTATATATACCTCTTATCATTACTCCACTTCCTTTTTGTTTATAACTTTAAATTCTTCATGATAATCCATTCCAAGAACTCTAGCCTTTTCTTCTATCTTCTCTCTACTCATAGACTTGTCTAAGTTGTACCTAAACATGGATACTACTCCAATAATTATACCTAGACCTATTCCAACTAACACTCTTTTATCGCTCAAAAAGTTAAAGGTTGTTTTTATTTTTTGTATAATTCTTTTATTAATAGTACTTCCCCCCTGTTTAGATTTAATTCTTCACAAATCTCTTCTACTTCTTTTCCATTAGAAAAAAGCTTTATTACTTCTATAACTTTATCACTTTCCTTGATTTCTTCCACATTCTTAATTTCATCGTCTTTAACTAAATTAATAATTTGTGGTTTCTGTTCACTTTTTACTAAATCATTATTAATAATACTATTGTATCTTACATCTTCTTGTTTATCGTGCATAATCATATTATTCTTTAGATATTCAATATCTTTTTGCAGTTCAAAAATACTTTCAGCCATATCCTTCCTCATTTTACCAATGGCAATATCAGTCGGTGTTATAGAATTTTCTTTTTGAATTAAAACTTCTTTAAAACTTTTATCTTCTTTTTTTATAGCTCTAATATTAAGGGTTATAAGTACCCCTGCTATAATCATCAAATATATAGGCATAATACTCACTCCATCTGACTGTATTTTAACTTTTCCATGGCCTTTTTCAAATTTAATATGGCCCTACTATGAAGTTGGCAGACTCTAGATTCAGAGACCTCTAATACCTTACCTATTTGCTTTAATGTAAGCTCTTCATAATAATATAGTGATAACACTAATTTATCTTTTTCTTTTAATAAATCTAAAGCTTTTGTAAGATACTCTAATTTCTCTTTTTCTTCTAATTCTTCTGAAGGTTGAAGGCTCTGTTTATCCTCTATAATCCCCATAATTGGAATTTCTTCTTCTCCTGAAAATATTAGGTTTTCTAAAGATACCATCGATATATAGTTTATACTATTCTCAATTTTAACTATATCCTTAATTGGAATTCCTAATTCAGAAGATATCTCATAGACATCTGGCTCTCTCATAAGTTTATTTTGAAGCATATCCACAACCTTATTATAATTATTAAGCTTGTCCATTGATGTTTTAGAAATAGGAGCATTCTTTCTTATTTCATCCATCATAGACCCTTTAATTCTTATGGATGCATAGCTTGAAAATTTCATTCCCTTACTATCATCAAATTTATTAAAGGCATCCATAAGTCCTATCATTCCACAACTTAATAAGTCCTCATAATCTATATATTTACTTTTTCCAATTATAACCCTTGATGCTAGATACTTAACTAGCGGTGTATATTCTTTTATCATTTCTTCTTTTATATCTAAAGTCTCTAAGTTTAGCATCTTTATTCCTCCCTAAGTACAGAGTTTATCTGATTTATCATAAAAAGAAATATGTAGGTAGAATTTTTAAACTTTAATTCAATCATAGGTTTGCCTCTAGCAATACAGTTATTATTCACATATTTATATCTTTTTTTATTATCTTTTTGTTTCACTTTATTACTTATACTTACATATAAACTGTTCACGTACACCCTCCTATGAAAATATATTAAAAATCTTTTTTGCTAACTCCTCAGCTCCGGTACCTTTAGGTGCCTCTTTTGTGGAATCATTTATATATTCTGCTATAAGAAATATATCCTTAGTTGCTATTGAGTTTGGATAAGATATAGCGAAAGGCTCTTGACTTTTAACTGCTCTTATAACATCTTTATCTTCAAAAATTGTCCCTAAATGTTTAGTTTTCATTTTCAAAAAAGAATTTACTGCATTTTTAAACTTATTATAAGTTACTTCGCCTTCTTTATATTCTAAAACCTTATTTATTATCACACTAGTTTCAGTTTTTAATTTAAAATGATTTATTGCCTTTACAAGACCATAAGCATCTGTAAGTGATGTTGGTTCTGGTGTTGTAACTACTACAACTTCATCTGAAGATGCTATTAAGGCAAGTACAGTTCTATTTATACCTGCGCCAGTGTCTATAAGTATAAAATCTAAATCTTCTAATGCTTTAAGTTTATTTAAAAACTTATCTTTTTGTTCTTCTGTAACCTTCTCTATTTTACTTGTTCCTGGTCCTGCTAATAATAACTTCATTCCAAAAGGACATTCCATAAGAACGTCTTGTAATGCCATATCTTTCAACATGATATCAAAAACATTGTATTTAGGTAAAAATCCAAGAAGTATATCATCATTTCCCATACCAATATCTGCATCAAATATCATAACCTTGTTTCCCATCTTTTGAAGGGCAATCCCAAGATTTACAACTATATTACTTTTACCTACTCCGCCTTTTCCTGATGTTATTGTTATTATTTTTGTTTTTTTAATTAATCCCCTAGTTGAAGCCATTTCTCTTAATTTCTTTGCTTGATCTAACATATGCTATCCTCTAAAAGAATCAACTTAAGTAGCTCTTCTTTATTTAACGTCTTAATATCATCCGGTACATCTTGCCCTGTACTTACTAAACTTAAAGGTTTATTAGCCTTATCTAGTATATACATTATAGATCCATATGTGGATGTCTCATCCAACTTCGTAATTATCACATTGTTATAATCAATAACTTTATATCCTTCAATTATAGATTCTATATCTTTATCTTTTGTAGTACAACTTAGTACAAGGTGTATTTTATCAGTATTTATCTTATCTATATAAGCCCTTAGTTCAGAAATTTGCATTATATTTTTACTACTTCTCCCTGTTGTATCAATAAGTACAGTATCCATATATTCCATTTCTTTTATAGCCTCATCCATTTGCTTTTGATTCATTACAACTTTAAAGGCTATCCCCATAATATCAGCATAAGTTCTTAATTGATCAACAGCACCTATTCTATATGTATCTATAGTTATAAGTCCCACCTTTTTCTTCTCTACAAGCGCTAATTTCCCTGCTAGTTTTGCTATAGTAGTTGTTTTACCCACACCTGTTGGTCCTACTAAAATCACTTTACCTCTAAGACTATCTTCTGAAGATATATTAATTCCCTTTAATATAACCTCTTTTACCTTTTCTTTCATATCTACATCATCTTTTATATTCTCTGTTTCCTTTATTATATAATCAATTAATGAATCTTCTATATCTAGTGTTTTAAGAAAATCGTGCATATCCTTATTTCTTTTATTTTCTTTTGATTGTTCTAATTTTTTAGAGTCATCCTCTTTATTATCTAAACGTATAGCATCTTCTCTTACTGCTAATTTGTTTAAAATCTCCTTCATCTCTTTCATTTCATTAACAAGCTCGTTATTCTTATATATTGATTCTTCTTCATATTTGTGTTGTAACTTTATATCCTTTAACTCTACCTTATTATTTTTATCATCTGTTTTATTAGTAAAATGTTTATTATATTGTATATTTACATCTTTTTTGTTTTTAGTACTAACAATATTTTGTATAGCTTTTAAAGAGTCATCCATAGAATATTGTTCTTCTTTAAATGAAATCTCTTCTGCAGCTGCAGTTACTTCAATACAACTTTTAATAAATAAACCCTTGATTCCAGGTTTACGAACTTTTCTCTGACTTACAATTATTGCATCCTTACCTAATTCATATATTATTCTTGTCATTGCCTCATTCATGTTGTTAACAATATACTTTTTAATAATCATACTATATGGTTACAACTCCTTCAGCTCTAATTTCTACATCATTTGGTATTTCATTCAATGATATAATTGCAACATTAGAATAAACCATTTCAATTAGTTTTTTGAATGCTGGTCTTATTTTAGGTGATACTAATATAACCGGTTGATTATTGTGAAAGTACACACTATCTAAAACTTCTTTTATTGAAGTAAGAATTTTTCCTGTAGTATCCGGGTCTACTGCTGGGAAGCTACCACTCATAGTCTTTTGAATACTATTGGTTACTATTTCCTCTATCTTAGGATCCAAGGTTACTACAGTTATAGTCCTCTCCTCATCTATAAACGCATTACATATAGTTCTTCCTAAAGAGAACCTTACATACTCCGTTAAGAGCTCTATATCTTTTGTGTTCCTAGAATTATCTGCTAATGATTCTAATATAGTTACCATGTCTTTTATTGATACCTTTTCTCTCAGTAAATTTTGAAGTACCTTTTGTAATTCTCCTATAGTCATAAGATCTGGAATTAGTTCTTCAACTACCGTGTCATATTTCTCTTTTACAGAATCAATTATCATCTTAACTTCTTGTCTACCTAATAATTCATGGGCATGACTCTTTATAGTTTCTGTAAAATGAGTTACCATTACAGTAGTTGGATCTACTACTGTATATCCTTTAATTTCTGCATCTTCTCTTTGGTCTTTATTTATCCAATTCGCTGGCAATCCAAATGTAGGTTCAACAGTTTTAATTCCCTGGATATCTAAATTATCATTAGTAGGATCCATACATAAAATCATATTTGGTATTAACTCTCCTGATTCTATTTCAGTTCCCCTTATTTTAAATACATATTCATTTGTTTTTAATTGGAGATTATCTCTTATTCTTATAGGCTGAATCACTATACCCATCTCTATTGCACACTGCCTTCTTACCGATGAAATTCTTTGAAGTAAATCTCCTCCAGTAGACTCATCTGCCAATGGTATAAGTCCATATCCCATTTCAACTTCAATAGGCTCCACATTTATTAAATTCATTACATCTTCCGGTTCTCTTTTTTCAATTTCTGTTATCTGTGCTTGTTCTGTTTCCATAGCCATAGCTACCTTTTCATTCTCTTCTCTATAAAGTGCATAAGCTAAAGCACCTATTGCAACTGCTAATAATAGGAATGTAAATGTAGGAAGACCTGGTATTACTGCAAAAAAGAATAAAGTGGCAGATGCAAGTGCTAAAACCTTTGGGAACGCTGTAAGTTGTCTAACTATTATATTACCAAAGTTTTCTTCTGATCCAGATCTTGTAACCAATACACCTGAAGCAGTAGAAATTAGGAGTGCTGGAATTTGACTTACAAGCCCATCTCCAACAGTAAGACTTACAAATGTCTTTGCTGCTGTAGCTGCATCCATTTTAAGCATAACTACCCCTATTATTATTCCTCCTAATATATTAATAAGAGTTACTATAATTCCTGCTATAGCATCCCCTTTTACAAACTTAGAAGCTCCATCCATTGCTCCATAAAAATCCGCTTCATGTTGTAGCTTTTTTCGTCTATTTTTAGCTTCTAGCTCATCTATTAAGCCAGCATTAAGGTCTGCATCTATGCTCATTTGTTTTCCTGGCATAGCATCTAAGGTAAATCTTGCAGAAACTTCAGATACCCTACCTGCTCCATTTGTAATTACTACAAATTGTATTATTATTATTATTAGAAATATTATTATTCCTACTACATAGTTTCCACGAACTACAAAATCACCAAAGGCACTAATTATCTCTCCAGCATAAGCATCTGAAAGTATTAATCTTGTTGAGGATATATTAAGTCCTAACCTGAAAAGTGTAGTTATTAGTAGCATCGTTGGGAAAGCTGAGAATTCCAAAACCTCTGTAGTAAATAAGGTAAGTAACATTATAACCACAGATATTGTTATATTAAGAGCTAACAATACATCTAAAATCCAAGCTGGCAATGGTATTATTATCATCATTACTATACTAATTACACCAATAGCTACCATTACATCATATTTACTTCTTATATCAAATTTAGTTATTTTCTTTTTAGCCAAAATTAATCACCCTTTAAAGCTATTTTTTTGTTTTTTTACTTAGCTTGTACACAATAATAAGTATTTCAGCTACAGCTTGATACATATCATCTGGTATTTCAGAATCTATTTCAATTTTTTCATACATTAATCTTGCAAGAGGTTTATTTTCAATTATAGGTATATTATTTTCTTTTGCTATTTCTTTTATTTTAAGAGCAATACCTTCACTTCCCTTTGCCACTACTTTTGGTGCTTCATTCTTTCCCTCTTCATATTTTAAAGCTATAGATATATGAGTAGGATTTGTTACAATTACTGTAGCATCAGGTACTGCTTGCATCATTCTTCTTGTGGCCATTTCTTTTTGTTTCTGTTTTATTTTACCTTTGACCTGAGGATCTCCTTCGTCTTGTTTATATTCTTCTTTTATTTCTTGTTTCGTCATTTTTAGATCCTTTTTATGCATATGCCTTTGATATATATAATCGGATATTGCCAATATAGTCATTATCAAAGTCACCTTTTTAAATATAATCATGATCAATTCTTTGAAAAATGGTCCCATAGAACTTATATGTAAATTCCCAATTGTTAGTATCTGTTTATAATTATCCCTCATAAACTTATACCCTATATACCCAACTATAGTAACCATGGCTAAAGACTTTAGAAGTTCAACTATAGTACGGGAAGAAAACATCTTTTTAAAACCATTTATAGGATTTATTTTTGAAAGCTTAGGTTTTATAGTATCCATGCTAAACAGAAATCCGCTTTGAATGTAGCTCCCAAGTACACCCATAATCATTATAGGTAACACTATAGGTAAATAACTTATAGCAAATCTCTTCATAGAAATTATCATTAAGCTTTTTAAATTAGTTTCATTTAAAGGCATATTAAAATTATTACCTAGGAAATATACTACATTTTCTTTTAAGATTCTAGAAGAAAAGCTACTTAAAGTTGCAATAACTAAAGTAACCGCTAAAAGTGTCATAGCGAGTCCTATTTCCTTACTCTTAGCTATTTGACCCTTTTTCCTAGCATCTGCTTTTTTACGGGATGTGGCATCTTCTGTTTTTTCTTCCGACGCGAAAATAAACATTATGGGCACAAACTTGTATATTTCCCTCATAATCTCTGGGATATGTTCCATTGCAGATACCACACCTTTTGCAAACATAGGTAGTGCTAAGGAAAATGTAAGTAATCCCACTATTATCTTTATCGGAAGTCCTAGTATCATTATATTTAATTGAGGTACTGTCCTTGCAACAAGACCCAATGTAAGATCTGTAATTATTATTATCATTATAATAGGTAAAGCTATCTTTATCCCAATCCAAAAATATTGGATAAATGAATTTATAATCTGCATTGCAGACTCTTGAGTTATAAGTGATTTTCCTAATGTTACTGCATTAAAACTTTCTAAAAAGCTCAATATCAGCATATGATGTCCATCTAATATAAAAAAGATAACCAAACTCATCCAATACATTAATCTTTCAATTAAAGTTGAGTTACTTTTAGTATTAGGATCAAACATGCTAACCATAGAAAGGCCTATTTGCACATCCATTAAATTCCCAGCCATTCTTATGAAGTAAAAGCACATGCCAGTTACTATCCCTAAAACTGCACCAGATACAGCTTCATTTATTATAGCTGATATAAGTGCATAATTATTATTTATTATAGCTACGGACTGATTGTAATCTATACCTGGCAACAAGATATATGCAAAAGTCATAGAAAAAAATACTTTCAAAGCATTAGGCGTACCACTAGGGAAAAAGATTGGTGCTATAATAAAAAAGCTTCCAAGTCTTATAAATACTAGCATTAATGCAGTAAAGTAGGCTAAGTCTAACAATGTAATTCCCCCTATTGTACTATGGTTGAAATAATTTGAAATATTCTTTCCGTAAATCCGATCATTTTATGAAGCATCCAGCTTCCTGTAAGTAATCCCACCAAAGCTATAGCTATAAGTTTTGGAACAAAAGTAAGTGTTTGTTCCTGTATTTGTGTAGTTGCTTGAAATATACTTATAATAAGCCCAACTATTATAGATATCGCTAATATAGGAGCTGCTATCATAAGTCCAGTACTTATAGCTTCTTTTAAAATTCCCATCAGCATATTTTCAGTCATTTATACCACCTCACGAAAAACTGATTATTAAGGACTTGACTATTAAATACCATCCGTCTACCATAACAAATAATAACAATTTAAAAGGCATAGATATAAGTACTGGTGGAAGCATAAACATACCCATTGACATCAATACGCTTGCCACTACCATATCTATAACAATGAATGGAATGTAAATTAAAAACCCGATTTGAAAAGCAGTTTTCAGCTCACTTATAGCGAAAGCAGGAATAACAACATACATAGGAACATCTTCCTTTGTTACCTCTTCTCCAAGCTTTGCAACCTCCATAAATAATTTTAAATCTTTTTGTCTTGTTTGCTTAAGCATAAACTCTCTTAAAGGTTTTGAGCCTTCTTCAAACGCCTTTTCTACCGTTATCTTATCTTCAAGCATAGGTTTAAATGCAACCTCATTTATCTCAGTATAAATAGGAGCCATTATAAATATAGTTAAAAATAGAGCAAGTCCAATTAAAACTTGGTTTGGTATTGACTGCTGTGCCCCTAAAGCTCCTTTTAAAAAAGAAAAGCTCACTATTATCCTAGTAAAACTAGTCATCATTATAATAAAACCCGGAAGCATTGTAAGTACTGTTAACATAATAAGGACCTTTATGCTACTTACATAATCACTAGGTGAACTTGCACCATCCACATTAAAGTTTACTTTTGGCATAGGTATCTGCGGTGTAGCATTTACAGATATTGAAAAAAGTGCAACCATTACCATAGACATAATCAATACCATAATGCATGTATTTTTTTTATTCATCCTTAAATCTTCCTTTTTTAATTAGTCTTTTAAGTTTATCTTTATAAACTTTAAATTCCTGATCCGAAAGCTTTTTATCCATTTCGTACTTTAAGCTCTCTTCCTTGCTTAGTACACTAATCTCTTTTATTTCGCTATTAGTTGAAGTCATTATGTGATATTCTTCTCCTATCTTAACTAAAATTATATTACCTTCTTTACTTACATTTATCTTTTCTAAAACCTTTATATATTTACCATTTTGAAGCGATTGAACTTTTCCGCCTCCAACCTTTAAAGATAAATAGACAAGAAATAGTATAAACGGAAGGAATATCACAATTTGAATCATCATCTTTATAAATTCATAATCCATTGGTCATCTTCCTTATTATTAATTAATTAATCAATTTCAATATAGATTAGTAATAATTTTATTGAAATATCAACTCTTTAAAGTATATATTTGTTAATTTACCATTGTTCAATAAAGGATTTATTATATCTAAAATTTCTTTTTTAAGATCTTCAGTACCCTTAATTGTAACATCTGTAGATTTTTTGTTTCTTAAAATACTGATTACACTATCTCTCATAACATCTTTTTTACTATCCAATTCTTTTTCTAGTTTTTTATTTTCTACATCATAACCTAAAGATATATTAATCTTTAAATAATGTTTACCACCCTCATCAGATAAGTTTACTAAAAAATCATCTAAAGAATAGGTTTTCTCTTCTACCTTTATTTCAGTAGCCTGAGCCGTTGAACCTTTAGTATTATCTTTTGAAAATAAAAATATACCAGCAAATATACCTCCACCTAGAAGTACTAAAACTAATAAAATTATTATAATAATCTTTAGGGTTTTACCACCCTGTTTTTCATTTTTGTCATTCTCTCTCATTATTGCTTCTTCTCCTTTTCTGTAGGAACAATTAATATATTAACTCTTCTATTTTTCGCTCTGTTATTAACATCATTTGGAACTATAGGTTGGTATTCTCCATATCCAGCTGCAGAAAACCTTGATGGCCTCTGTCCTTTTGTTTCTACAAAATATCTTACTACATTTACTGCCCTCGCAGTAGAAAGTTCCCAGTTACTTTCATATTTAAAGGTATTTATAGCCAAATTATCAGTATGTCCTTCAATCATAATATCATTAGGAAATGAATCCATAAGAGTATTTATCTTATCTAATATGATTTTACTTTCTTCTATTATATCTGCTCTAGCCGATTCAAAAAGAATGTTATCCCTAAGTTGTATTATTACTCCTCTTTCATCATCTTGTATTTCAACTATAGACGAAAGATTGTTTTCATCTATAAATTGTTTAACTTTATTATACATACCTTCTTCTCTTGGAAATGTATCATATTCATTTAAAGACTCACCAACTATAGGAACACTTCCATTATTAGTGTTGAAATCCAAAACCCCAACTGCTCCACTTCCACTTAATACACCTTGTAAAGCTGTAGATACCTGTTTTAACTTTTGCTGATCCACTGTAGAAAAAGAATATAGTAATATGAAAAATGTAAGTAATAGAGTTATAGTATCAGAATAAGTAGCAATCCATTCGTCTCCTGTTAACTCTTCAGCTGCTGGAGCATTTTTTTTTCTAGCCATTAACTACATCCTCCTGACCTATAGAACTCTCGTTATTATGTTCCTTTCTTTCTTGTGGGGATAAATATGTTACAAGCTTTTCTTCAACAGTTCTAGGATTAACACCGGATTGTATTGCAAGTATTCCCTCTAACATCATCTCTCTTACTGAAACTTCTTTCTTACTTTTTAAGCTCAAATTTGCAGACATTGGATTTAAAAACAAATTAGCCATTATGGCTCCATAATAGGTAGTAATAAGAGCCTTGGCCATACCAGATGCTATAGCATTTGAATCAGTTAGGTTTGCAAGCATTTGTATAAGTCCCATTAGTGTTCCTATCATACCAAATGCTGGTGCATATCCTCCCCAAGCCTTTAGTATATTAGCACCCGTTGTGTGTCTTCTTTCCATTTCATCTATTTCTAGTTCCATTATATCTTTTATAGTTTCTGCCTCTATTCCATCTACTACCATTTGCAGACCCTTTCTTAGAAATTCATCTTCTAATTTAGATATATCATCTTCTAATGATAATAACCCATCTTTTCTAGCTTTCTTTGATAAACTTCCGAATTGTCTTACCATTTCTAATGGTGATAAAATAGGTTCCTTAAAAGATTGTAATAAAACCTTACCCAACTTCTTAAATTCTGATATTGGATAGTTCACTAATAGGGCGCAAATGGATCCGAATACTGTAATTACAAGCGATGAGAAGTCCCAGAATATCATAAGACCAGCACCACCTAAAGCCATTCCCCATACAATCATAGCAGCCCCTATTATTATACCTATTAACGTTAGCACATCCTGTTTCTTCATTTTAGCTGCCTCCTACAAATTTAAATTAAATATCTTGTTTTTGTATTTAATAACCTTATTTATTACTTCTTCTGAAGTATCTAGTACTATGTACTTTTTTCCATTAACTAAAGTTATAAGAGTTTCAGGTACCTCTTCAATCTTCTCTATATGTTCTGAATTAAGTATAAACCCTTTTTGATTAAGCCCCATTAGTTTTACCATATTATTTCCTCCTCATAGTTAATTTTAAGCCTAAAGAATACATTTTGTGACTTCTCATGGCAAATGCCATGAGAAGTCTTATAATTTATATTACTTTATACACATTTATCTTAAATTTAAATACTCATTATCTTTTCAAGTTTATGATCTCTTGAAGTATCTCATCTCCTGTAGATATCGCTTTACTATTAGCTTGAAAACTTCTAGTAGCTATTATCATATCTGTGAATTGTTCTGCAAGATCTACATTGGACATTTCAAGCACACCCTGAAGTACATCTCCATAAGCTTCTTCATTACCTAAATTAGGTGCCCCTACTGCCCCTTTAGGCATTACCCCTGATCTAATTAAGGCCTTTCCAGAGTTTGGAGAGGTCATCAATAGGTTACCGCCTAATTTTTCAAGTCCTGCTGGATTCTTAAATGCAGCCATACCTATTTGACCTATAACAGCCTTTGCACCACCTTCTAATGTAGCTTTTATAGTACCATTTTTTTCAATAGCAAAAGATGTTATTCTCTTTTCTTCAACCCCAGCTGCAGTTACGATATTTACCGTTTCAGGTATCTTAAGGGTCCTTAAATCTCCACTAGCTTGCAACTTCTTAGAGTCTGCATCTACAAAATTCAAACTACCATCAGCCTGTATACTTTCAGCAGTTATATCATCAGGTTTAGCCTTTGCATCGCCACTACCTAAAATGGAATATCCTAATACTCTGTATCCGTCAGAATTAAGAAGATTTCCTTCATGGTCTACCATAAATGACCCATCTCTTGTATATAGTATATCTAATCCCTTAGAATCTGTTGGTAACATAAAATCCTTAGGAGCTGCAGGATCATAAATTTTTATACCGTCAGAAAAGACTGTCTCGCCTCTAGCTACTAAAAAATATCCATCTCCATCTACAGCTACATCTAGATTTCTTGCTGTAGGTAACATATTTCCTTGACTAATTACTGTATCAATCCCTGCAAGTTTAACCCCTAGACCTACTTGCTTTGGATTAACACCACCTAAGTTTCTACTTGCTCCTGATGCACTACCATTATTTTGACTTATCATATCTTGAAATCTAACCCTTTGAGTTTTAAAAGCTGTAGTTCCAGAGTTTGCTATATTATTTCCAACTACATCAAGTTTAGTCTGATTAACTCTCATACCACTTATTCCTGAATACATCGATCTTATCATTTAACATTACCCCACTCTTTTTTAGTAACCTTGTTTCTATATATCCACAAGGCAAGGCCCCCTGAAATCAGGTCCAGCCTACAGTATTACAACACTATCTATGTTGGTAAATACATTTTCTTTTGCTCTATCTTTATCTATAACTGTTATTATTGTTCTATTTTGAATACTGGCTATAAACGCCACATCTTTATAAAATATCAAAGAATTTTTAGAACCCTTTTTTTCTGCTTTGTTCATTCCTTCTTTAATAGCTTCCATATCTATATAATCTATATTTAGATCTTTTATTCTTTCAGATGCATGGTTTGAAACCTTTATATCTTTTTCTAGTTTTGATTTTAAAACTTCATTAAAACTTTTACCCTTAGTAACTTCTTTGCTATTATCTTTTGTATATGTTTCCTTACAGCTTGGGATGTGCAAATTATCTACTACATAAGGCCTTCCATTAATTATCCTATAACTCATATTACTGTGATATCTTATTTATCTTAGTATAGGAATAATCTTTTATTTCTCCGGTTTCAAACTTTACACTTACATTAACAAGTCCTTTTTCTCTAAATACTCCAGTAACTAAACCCTTTATTACTTCATCCGGCTTATCTCCTGATAGTTCCACTTGTTTTCCAATAAGAGATGACGCATACAGCAATGAAGTATTAGTGTTTATATTTTCTACATTAAGATTTGGAACATCTAATATTGAAATAACATCACCAAGGGCAAACTCTAAAACTTCTGTTTTATCATCTTTTTTAACCTCTACCCCTAACACCATTTCTCCACGTCTGTTTTCTGTAGCCCTTACTATTCCTGTATAAGGTTTCCCATTATCATCAGCATAATTAAGAGTTACACCTTTACCTATAAGGGTGCTTGAAGACATGCTTGAAACTGTATTGTTCAAATTCGTCATCTGTTCTAAGGATGCAAACTGAGCCATTTGTGCTATATAAGCTGTTGTATCCTTTGCATTAGATGGATCTTGATTTGAAAGTTCTGCAGATAAAATCTTTAAAAAGGAATTTTTATCTAACCCTCCACCATTCTTTACTACCTTTGTTCTTCTTGAAGTATAATTATCTTGAACAGACATACTCTTTGATTCATATTTAACTGGATTATTTATACCTGGCATTTTAACCCTCCTTTTATAATTCCCTAAGCTAAAATGTTAATCTTTCCATCTTCTACAATGCCTAAATTATCATCTTCTATAATTCCTTCTTCTATTGAAGCCATATTCTCAGATTTACCTCTATTTCTAGATTGTTCTTTCTGAAACTCGCTTTCAAAAAAACCTTGTGGTAAATTTGAGTAAGACATAAAGTCTTCTGTAAATATACCTACTTGAACTTGATCTACCTTTAAATTCGCATCAGAAAGTCCATTTTTTAAGTCCTTTAAATTTGAATTTAATAAACTATACGCTTCTTTATTGTTAGCCATTATCTTTGCATTCATTTTATCAGCTTCTAGTACAAGTGTTATTACTATCTGACCTAATTCTTTTGGATTAATTTTCACTATAAGTTCTTTCATATTACTACTTTCCATGAACTTTACTGATTTAATTATATCTTGAACCACGCTTACTTTATTTACCACTAAGTTTTCGCTACTTTGCACTTCTGATGTTGCATTACTATCAATAAGACTTTGATTTATCATAAAACTTTTAGTGAAATCTTTGTTAATGTCTTTTTCACCCATTATATTTTTTAATAAACTTAATTCTTTATCCTCTTCATTGTTATTTAAGTCTAAAGAACTTCTGTTTTCTGCTTCAGAATTAACTAATTTAGTCTTATCTTGATATCCTTCTTCTAAATAATTTTGTTTTAACTTACCTAATAAATCTTCAACACTCTTTCCTTTTGAATCCTCTTTTCCAATAAGCTTGTTTATAATATCCATATCTAAGTTATTAGAATTAGATTCGTTAACAAAATCAAACTCTTCAGAAGATAAATTGTTAATATTATTTAAAGAAGCCTCAATTAATTTTATATCTCCTTCTGAAAACATTTCATTATCAAAGGACAGATCATTTATTCCAAGATTATTCACTTTACTTAATGTTTCTGCTGAAAGCATCTTCATTAAATCTAAATGACTATTATCTTTCTTTAAGGAATTTAAAAGTTCCATAAGAGCTGAAGGATTATCAACTAAATCTTTAATGTATTTTTTAATATCCTCATTAGTTTCATCCTCTTCAGTATTCAATTTACATGCTTTTGAAAGTTTTATATCTTTATCTTGGAAGCTTCTCCCCACACCTTGGCTTTTATCAACTTTAACCTTATTGGTTTTATTTGAACATTTATCCGCCGTAAAATCTAAACTTTGTTCAAAAGACTTAGATTCATTCTTTTTACCCCTAATAAGATTTTTTGGGTCGTTAGAGTTTCCATAGCCATTGACTTTATTTATACCTTGGATCATATATTTCACCTCCTTTCACGATTTCTCATATATCCATATAAAGCAAACTCATCATTTTGGGTTTGCTCCATATGCTTTTCTAAGTCTAAAAATTCTACTTCTCTTTTTTGCCTTAATATTTCTACAGTTTTTCTATCTACTTGTTTTGTCTTTAGATCTCTTCTTTTATCTTCTAAAATTATTATTCTTTTATCTAACTCCAAGACCTTTTCATCTATTGAAGTATTTAATTCATTAAGATAATTCCTTTTTATCTTTTGTTCTATAACACTTCCAACATTTAATACATTATTATACTTACTGTAATTTTGTTTCATCACATTTAATAAATCTTCTGTTTTATCCTTCTGACTTTGAGCTTCACTAAAATGTTTTTTACTTTCCTCTTCTTTTTCTGTTCTTATATCTAAAAGTTTTTGAAGTCTGAAATTAAATGCGGTCACCAGTATGTTTCTCCTCTCTAATATGCAATTTTTATGTTACAGGCTAATTAAATATATTGATTAACTTTTCAACGCTAAAATCAAAGTCTGAATGTTCATCTACACCTTGCATTAAGTATGCATTTAGAACCTCATTATAATTTATAGCAGTATCAATCTTTCTATTGCTCCCTTTCACATAAGCCCCTATACTTATAAGATCCTCAGAATCTTTATAAGTAGCTAACATATCTCTTGCGAAAGAAGCTGCATCTTTATGTTCATCTTCTGCAATTTCCGGCATTAATCTACTAACACTATTTAATATATCGATAGCTGGGTAATGATTTTTATGGGCCAAAGTTCTAGATAAAACTATGTGTCCATCCAATATACCCCTAACAGCATCTGCTATAGGCTCATTAAAATCATCCCCATCAACTAAAACCGTATAAAATGCTGTTATTGATCCTTTATCAGACATTCCTGATCTCTCCATAAGTCGCGGTAACATAGCAAATACAGAAGGAGTATATCCTTTTGTTGCTGGAGGTTCTCCAATAGCAAGTCCTACTTCTCTTTGTGCCATAGCAAATCTAGTTACAGAATCCATCATTAAGATAACCTTTTTACCTTTATCTCTAAAATACTCTGCTATGGCTGTAGCTGTAAAAGCTCCCTTAATTCTTACAAGAGCAGGTTTATCAGATGTAACACATACTATTATTGACTTCTTTAGCCCCTCTTCACCTAAATCTTTTTCTATAAAATCTAAAACTTCTCTACCTCTTTCTCCGATAAGTGCAATAACATTTACATCTGCTTTTGCATATTTTGATATCATACCAAGTGTAGTGCTTTTCCCTACCCCAGAACCTGCAAATATACCTATCCTTTGTCCCTCACCACATGTTAAGAATCCATCTATAGCTCTTATACCTGTAGGCAGAACACTTTTTATTCGTCTTCTTTTTAAAGGATCTGGTGGTTCTCTATCCAAGGCATATAATTCACCCTTTTGAATTTTCTCCCCTTCTAAGGGTCTTCCAAGACCATCTAATACTTTCCCAAATAAATCATCACTACACTCTACACTTAAGGGTTTGCCTTCTGGAACTACTTTACATCCAGGAGAAATGCCTATAAGTTCCCCTAAAGGCATGAGAATAACATCATCATCTTTGAATCCAACGGTTTCACAAATGATAGGCATATTTTTTTCATTATATATGGTACACAGTTCTCCAACAAAAGCCTTTATACCCTCTACTTCTACAGTTAACCCTATAACCTTTTTAACTTTTCCTTCTATATAATGTGTGTTGCATTGTTTAACTCTTTTTATTATCTCATTAAAATCTATCTGAAGCATATTATCTCCCTTATCTTATAGTAATTAATAAAGCTCCTTTTTAATATTTTCAAGACCTGTATCTATCCCTACTGTAATAGTTCCATTATCCTTTTCTATAACTGCATTTCCATCTCCAAGTGAGTTATCTTTTATAACAAATATATCTCCCTGCAATGCGAATTCATTTTTCCATTTTAGAACAACTTCTTTTATATGTTCTGAATGACACTCTCCACATCTTATTATAAATACCTTATTGTTTCTATGTTCTTTCAATGCCTCCAATATTGTACTATCTATACCGTCTTCTTTAGATACTTCTTTTTTTAATATGCTTTTAGCTATCTCATAAGATAAATTTATAATTTCATCTTTTTTTAACTGAAGATAATTTTCAAAATCTTCTCTAGCATTTTTAAGAATATAGTTGGCTTTAGACCTACTCTCGTCTAATAAGGATTCAGCTTCTTTCAAAGCCTTTTCCATATGCACTTCATAAGAATCACTATATCCTTTTTCATAGCCGTTTTTGTACCCATCTTCATAAGCATCTTTTTTTATAACAACAGCATCCTCATTAGCTATTTTTAGTATCATATCCTTTTGTTTCTGCGAATTATCTATAATAGACTTCCCTATATTCTCATAGCTATCTAGGACTCTATCTTCTTTTTCAATAGACAAAAAGCTTTCTTCACTTTTTTTATAGTAGCAAGTATCTATTAGTCTTTCGCCTTCTATTTCTAAACTTTTAATAACATTATAATACGATGGCATCTTCCCCACCTCTTGCTATAACTATTTCTCCTGATTCATCTAGTCTTCTTATTATTGCAACAATCTTTTGTTGAGACTTCTCAACATCCATAATTCTTACCGGTCCTAAGAACTCCATATCCTCTTTAAGAGAAGCTGATGCTCTTTTAGACTGATTTTCAAATATACAATTTGCTACTTCCTCAGAACATCCTTTAAGTGCTAAAGATAACTCTTTTACGTCTATTTCTCTTAAGACTCTTTGTATAGCTAAATTTCCTAGTGATATAATATCCTCAAATACAAACATAGAATCTTTAACCTTTTCTGCAAGTTCTGGATCTTCTCGTTCTAAATCTTCTGTAATATTTTTCTCTGTAGTCCTATCTACTCGATTTAAGATATCTACAAGTGTTGGAACTCCACCTATTATTGTTACATCGCTTCTTACTACAGAAGATAATTTACTATCTAACACCTTTTCTATTTCCCTTATAACCATTGGCGATGTGTTACTCATTGTAGCTATTCTGTACGCTACCACTGCTTGTACATCTTCTGGTAGTGACGATAAAAGTTGTCCTGCCTTATCAGGTTGAAGATAGCAAAGTATTAATGCTATAGTTTGTGGATGCTCATTTGATATTACATTCATAAGTTGATTAGCATCTGCCTTTCTAGCAATTGAAAAAGGTCTATATTGTTGTGTATCCTCTGTTACTTTATCTAGTATTTCTTTAGTTCTTTGAGGTCCAAATGCTCTGCCCAAAAGATTCTTAGCATATTCTAATCCACCCTCTACTAAATAATCCCTTGCCCTATTCATCTCTATAAACTCCTGAAGTATCCCCTGTCTTTGAGACTGCTTTAACGTAGTTATATTAGCTATCTCATAAGTTATTTTTCTTATCTCTTCTTCTGGCAATCTCTTTATTATACCAGCAGACGCTTCCGGTCCTAAAGTAATGAAAAGTATAGCTGCCTTTTGTACACCTGAAAGTTTATCATTATCTTTTGGCACTTATATCACCTCTCATCCTCTGCAATCCACGATTTAACTATATCAATAACTTGATTAGGTTTTTCGCTAGCGTATTTTTTAATTTCTTTTTCTATGTGGTTACTTTCAGTGTTTACTTCAAATTCTATAGGTTCAAATTCAACTTTTTCCTTAGGGTTTATTTCACTATTCATATCTAGTTGCAATTCAGATAAATTATCATCTAATTTATCTTCTTTGAGTTTCTTTAGAATTATTATTATAATTATAATAGCCAATAGTACCCCTAAAATTATCCCAATAATCTTATATAGTTTATATTTATTTTCTTTTTCAACTTGTTTCTCCATATCTTCAGCTTGTTTTCTTGTATTATCTTTTACAGTAGAATCGAATGTCATTCCTACAACACTTATTTCATCTCCTCTATCTGCTTTGTAACCAATAGCATTAGATACTAAATTTCGAATATTTTCCTCAGTTACTCCATCCAAGTTTCCATCAACCACAACTGACGCTGTAATTCTTTTCACTTCACCAGGTGCAGATATTAACTTAGTTTCTGTTTTCCCCACTTCGTAATTAGTACTTAACTCTTCCCTTGAACTTGTAGTATTAGCATTATTATTATTATTTGCAATGGTATTATTCATATTATTATCTATTGGACTTTGTGTGATTTTTCCTCCGCCCCCTGTATTTGTTTCCTTTGAAGAGGACTCACTTATAGTCACTTTATTAGGATCTACAACAATTTTACTTTCTTCAACCGAATTAAAATCTAAATCTGAATTAATTTTAACTTTAACTCTATCACGGCCCATAACAGTTTCTAACATATCTAGAACTGTAGTTTCAAGCTTTGATTCATAATCAATTTCAGCTTTTCTATGCTTATCTAAAGATGCTATAGAAATGGAACTTTCATCAAATATTTCTTTAGACAATAAATTCATTTTATCATCTATCACTTCTATATTTTCCTTAGGGATACTTTGAGAAGATCCTGAAATTAATGATATTATAGACCTTACTTGATCTACCTCTAACTTTTCGCCTTGTTTAAGTTGAACATATACAGCTGCTTTTCCTGGCTTAGATTCCTTTACGAACGCTGAATCTTTAGCTGGTGTCAAATGAACCCTCGCATTTTGAATTTGTGGAAAGCTTTTTATAGTTTTTTCCACTTCCCCTTGTAGCATCCTTTGTTTCTTAACTCCAAACTCTTCATCAGTCATTCCAAATGAATTTCCATCATCTAAAAGTTCATATCCTTTACTACCATTTGAAATTGATGTAGCAAGTTCTAATCTGAGTCCATCTACCGTTTCTTTTGGCACATAAATAGAGTTTCCTTTTACTTCTGTTTTAACTTTCTTTTCTTTAAGCTTTTCTGTGACTACTTTTGCATCTATTGGATCTAAATTTGAAAATAACACGCCATATTTATTAGATCTCACATATATACCTAAGAATATGATAGCACCCACGAAAGCTACTAAAGATATTCCTAAGGCAATCTTAGTGCCAAGTTTCATGCTTTTAAGCTTATCTTGTAAATTTTTAAAGCTATCTTTAAGCTTTTCCATTGCTCGCACTCCTCACTAACTATAATTGCATTCTATTTAATTCTTGATAGGCCTCTAGAAGTTTATTTCTAACTTGTACTGCCATCTGCAAGGATAACTTAGCCTCCTCTGTAGCTAACATAACTTTATGCACTTCAATTTTATCACCTTTTATAAGACTTTCTGTATTAAGATCTGCAGTAACTTGCTTATTATTTACCTCATTTATACCTTTTTTCAAAATTTCAAAAAAATTCTGCTGTTTTTCTTCTTTTTTATTAACCTTCATATTTTCAAAGATTGCACTATCTGGAACAAAACCATTAATCTTCATAATAACTCCTCCTATCTACCAATTTCTAATGCTTTAGAGTACATACTTTTCATAGCATTTAATGTGTCTACATTAGCCTCATAAGAACGCGATGCTGCTATAACATCTGCCATTTCATTTAATATATTAACATTTGGCATAAGCACATAACCGTCTTTATCTGCATCTGGATGGCTTGGTTCATAAACTCGTCTCAAAGGACTTTCATCTTCCACTATCTCAACAGTTTTTACACCCATAAGATTTTCTCCACATTTTTCACTTTTCCCTAAACCCTTTTCTATATTACTTTGAAATATAGCTATCTTTCTAACATATGGTTTTCCATTTTCTCCTCTTGTAGTTTTTGCATTTGCAATATTAGAAGAAATTGTATCCATTCTAAGCCTTTCAGCTGAAAGTCCACTAGCGCTTATTCTCATAGCTCCAAAACTACTCATAATTATCTTCCACCTCCATTTATAACATATCTTAAATTAGATAGTTTGCTATTTGCTTGCGTAACTAGAGTATTGTACATTAGTGTGTTAGCGGCTTGATTAACCTTTTCGCTCTCAATATCCACGTTATTACCATCTTCCCTCATACTGGAATCCTTATCCTGTACAACTTTGATTTCACCAGCATTTTGACCTTTATGTATATGTTTAGCTTTTGTTGTCTTAAGTTTAAACTCATTAAAACTTCCATTCAAAGTTTCTTCAAAGCTTACCAGATACTTTTTGTATCCTCTTGTATTTAGATTAGCCATGTTATTAGCAATGGTTTTTCCTCGTATAGATGAAGCATCTAATGACTTTTTTATAATATCATAAGATCTTTCTATTGGTATTAATGAACTCTTCATAAAATTCAACTCCTTATGCTCTTAATTATATTTATTTACAATATACAACATATTATATCAAATCTATATATAAATTAATATATATATTTTATTATAATTCAAATTTCTATTAAAGTATACATTTACGCGTATATATTTCAACACTATTATTATACCTCTTTTTATTTAAGTCACACTTTGTTATATATTGTAGTTTAATGATGAAACGTAGTATTAAAACCATATGATATATGACTTAATATATATTAAAATAAAATCTATATAAGAGAGTTAACTCTCTTATATAGATTTTCACAGTCAAAAATTAAAAGTTACTAGTCTAGTATAATGCAATATAATGTTAAGCTTACAATTAAACACTTAAGTTTTATTTTATTACCTTATTCTTTCTAAAACCCTAAGAGCTTCTTGAGGAAGTTTATTACTTTGTGCAATCATTGCATTGCACGCTTCTACCAATAAATTACTTTTTGTTAATTCCATCATCTCTTCTGCAATATCAACATCGCCTATACTACTATCTGCACTTTCAATAATTAAAGAATTTTCTCTTTGCATATAATAAACAGACTCCATCCTATTTTCTAGGGCCCCGTATTTACTTCTTATAGATATAACCGCATCAAGAGAAGCATCTATTATATCTAAAGATTTATCTAAATTTCCTAAGCTTACTATATCTATACTTCTTAAGTTATTTCCTTTTGTATCAGTTAAATTTGTTGTTGTTAGATTATTTATAGGTATATCTAAATATTCCCCTACATTAGCTCCTGCAGACATCTTTATAGTTGGAGGTTCACCAATACCTTTTCCTAAGAGTTTAATACCATTAAACTCTGTATTATTAGCTATAGAATCTACGGAATTAAGCATTTGATCTATCTCTTTTTGCACACTTTCTCTATCCTCTTTGGTTTTTAATTCATCACAACTAACTGTAAGTTCTCTTATCCTATTTAAAGCTGTGATCACGTTTTCAAGCCCACCACCTGCAGATTGAAGCATACTTATACCGTCTTGCATGTTTTTTTGCGACATTTGCAACCCTCTTATTTGAATTCTCAATTGTTCTCTTTGCGCCATACCAGCAGCATTATCCATGGTTCTTGTTATTTTATCTCCACTAGACACCCTTAACATAGATTTACCTTGCGCTGCTAAATTTTTAGTATAGGTTCTATAAGCATTTAAAGACATCATATTATGGTTAAGTCTCATATAATCAACTCCATTTTTGTTTTAATTAGTATCTTCTATTATATCGTCAATTTATAATAAAACTTTATCCTTAATTTTTTAATAGTGCACACATATAGGCTAATGTTATGTACGATTCTGTACCATTCTTTTCAAGTGCTTTTAAAAGTTCGTTCATAAAGTCATCATTATGATCCATTTCTCTTGTAAAAGCATATATAGTATCTATTATTATTTCATCATCTATATATCCGTAATAAAGAAATAACCCGGATAAATATAACTTTATCATAGAATAATGTATTACAATATTACAATATTTTTTAAATATATCATTACTATTTAAATTAAAGGGATTTGAATATACATAATGCACAAGATAATTTTCAATTACATAGCTTTTTTCTTTTAGATACTCAATAAATCCATTACATCCCTTAATGTAATTAGCCACATTTCTCTCCTCTTCCCCTTCTTTGTAATCTATCCCTTCTAAAAACTTATCATATATATCTTTAAGCGGTCCTTTAGTTACGTATCTTACCTTTGCAATAATATTCAAAATTTCCAGTTGGACATTATACTTTACGGGTATTTCTTTAAAGTAAGGCTTAAAGTTTAAATCCATCATATCATTTCTGCTTGTTTCTATTATAGTTTCAAGCGTAGAATAATCATTACTCTTAATGACTTTATCCAACTTTCCATAGGTAAGTCCTAATATGAGCAGTCTTTCCCATAATTCATAATCCCTATTTTGTATAACTTCAATGGTAAATATTCTTAAAGTCCAGAAATAATTATTTAAGTCTTTTTCATCCTTTATTTCATTATAGATAATGTTAACGGGGTTATCTGTATTGATCACCTCTTCTGACTCATAAAATTCTAGTTTTTTTTCATCAAACAATAAAAGCCTTGCTACTTCAGGACAAGATAAAGCAGTGGAAAATTCTCTTACACCCCCTACCTTATTCATAATTCTTGGGTAAGTAGTGCAAGTATAAGAAAGATAATCTTCCCCAAGACTCGAATATATAGAACATAATCCATCCTGTTTTACAAATGGGCACTTCCCATTTTTATCATTTTTAATGATAGCATAATCATATTTGTGTTTAGAGTTTTTATTTATTTCCACACCACTTTTTACATATTTTAAGAGAGCTTTATCTTTTATGCCTCTATATTTTTTATAGGTATTTTTATCTATGTTTATACTCCAACCATGACAACAGTTATCCCTGCATTCACTACCTATACACTTAAATTTATCATATTTATCATGTTTTAACGTTATACAACTTTTATACACTATTTATTCTCCTTTTAAATTAAATACATATTTTACTGATAATTTATAATCCTCACATATATCATAATATCTTAAAAAACTCCTAAGTAATTACTTAGGAGTTTTTTAACTAAAATTTTATTATCTTAATAATTGAAGAACTCCTTGTGGAGCTTGGTTAGCTTGTGCAAGCATTGCTTGTGCAGCTTGTTGTAATATATTATTCTTTGAGAAGTTCATCATTTCTTTTGCCATGTCTACATCTCTAACTCTTGATTCTGCTGCTTGTAAGTTTTCTGATGAATTACCAAGGTTAGCTATAGTATGTTCTAATCTATTTTGGTAAGCTCCAAGTAATGATCTACCTGTTGATACCTCTTTTAAATTATTATTTACTACTTCAATAAATTCTGTTGCTTTTGCATGATCTTCAACTGAAGCTGCTTTATCGTTTAGTGCTTCTACTATCTCAGTTAAGTTTATACCCTTAGTAACAAATTGAAGTTCCATCTTTTGCCCTTTATTTGCTCCTACTTGTATGTTTAACTTTCCAGCATCTCCTGCTGTTCCATCTAATAAGTTTAGTTCATTAAATTGTGTGTTTTCTTTTATTCTTACTAGTTCTAGTCCTAATTGTGCTATTTCTTGTCCTAAAGAATCTCTATCAACTTTTACGTTAGTATCATTAGCAGATTGAACCGCTAATTCTCTCATTCTTTGAACTATAGAGTGAACTTCGTTTAGCGCTCCCTCTGCTGTTTGGATCATTGATATTCCATCTTGAGAGTTTCTTGAAGCTTGATCTAATCCTCTAATTTGTGCTCTCATTTTTTCTGATATGGATAAACCTGCTGCGTCATCTCCTGATCTATTTATTCTTAACCCTGATGAAAGCTTTTCCATTGACTTACCAGCACTTGCAGTGTTTATACTCATTTGTCTGTGTGCGTTCATAGCATTTAAATTGTGATTAATTATCATAATATATTCCTCCTTGATATTTTGTTTTTAGACATCCTTGTCCATTTTATAATAAAGTCTAATTAGACTTATTAACTTTATATCTTTATCTACTTTATATATCGTACATTTATGAATATACTTTATATATAATTTGAAAATTTTTCTTAGTTATCTTAATATTATTTAACTTAGTTTTTATGGAAGAGCTATATAGTTAAATCCATTAATAAGTTTCACTTCTTTTCCATCTGGATTTATTACTCTAACATCTACTAGGCCTACCTTATCTGATGTTGGTATAGTAACTCTCATATAAGTTGCGCTGTTTAATGCTACATCCAAACCATCTTTATCTCCAAATTTAACCTTAACACCTTCTTGGAAGTCCTTTCCGTATATGGTTATCCTTTTATTTGTTTCATTATACACAACGGAATTTGGAGTTATAGTTGTTATTACTGGTGCTGGTTTTTCTGGCATAGGTTTATAATCAAATCCACTACTAAGTTTTACTTCCTTACCATCTGGATTTATTATAGTAATGTCAACTGCCCCTATTTTATCTGATGTTGGTACAGTAACTCTCATATAAGTTGCGCTGTTTAACGCTACATCCAAACCCTCTTTATCTCCGAATCTAACTTTAACGCCTTCTTGGAAGTCACTACCATATATAGTTATCCTTTTGTTTGTTTCATTATATATAATTGAATTTGGAGTTATAGTTGTTATTTTTGGTGCTGGTTTTTCTGGAATTGGTAAATAATTATACCCTTTCTCCACCACACCAGTTTTTCCATCCGGATTTATCAACATTATATCTGCAAGTCCCGGTGAATCTGCCTTAGGGATCAAGACTCTTATCTGTTTATCATTTACAAATGTTACTTTTAAAGAATCTTTTCCACCTATTTTCGCCTGAATTCCTGGTTCAAAACCTATACCATATATATATATTGTATTATTATCCTCATTATATATACTTTCTTTTGATTTATATGAAGTTATTTCAGGACTAGGTGTATCATTATAATTATATGACTTATCAACCTTTACTTCTTGTCCATCTGGATTTATTACTGTTACATCTACTATATTGGGTTTATCTGTAGCTGGAACAATAACTCTAAGATGCTTTGAACCGTACAACTTTACATTTAGAGATTTTTTATCTCCAAACTTAACCTCAGCACCATCTTGAAAGTTCTTTCCATATATGCTTATTGTTTGATTTCCATTATTATATATACTTGAATTTGGAGTTATAGATATTACTTCTGGTGCTGGTTTTGCTGGCACCGGTATATAACTTAATCCATCAACAAGTTTTATTTCTTTTCCATCTGGATTTATAACTGTCACATCAACTATAACTGGTTTATCCACAGTTGGTACGGTAACTCTAAGATGAGTTTCACCACTTAAAGTTACATTTAAAGCTTCTTGATCTCCAAATTTAACCTTAGCGCCCTTTTGGAAGCTCTGACCATATATACTTATTATGCTCTTTTCATTATATATAACAGAACTTGGAGTTATAGATGTTATTTCTGGTGCTGGTTTTTCTGGAACAGCCTTATAATTAAATCCATTAACAAGCTTTATCTCTTTTCCATCTGGATTTATTACTGTTACATCTACTTCACCTGGTTTTTCTACAGTCGGAACAGTAACTCTAAGATATTTCTCACTGTTTAATGATATATCTAAACCTTCTTTATCTCCAAATCTAACTTTAACTCCACTTTGGAAGTTTTTTCCGTATATACTTATTCTCTCATTTGTTTCATTAAAAATAATTGAATTTGGAGTTATAGATGTTATTTCTGGTGATAACTTTTCTGGAGTTGGAATGTAATTATATCCATTATCAAGCTTTACTTGCTTACCATTTGGATTTATAACCACCACATCTACCACGCTTACTTTGTCTACCGTTGGTACAGTGACTCTAATATTAGTTGCACTATTTACTGATATATTTAGACCATCTTTATTTCCAAACTTAACCTTAGCTCCCTTTTCGAACCCACTACCATATATGGTTATAACCTTACCTTCTTCATTATATACACCTTTATTAGGACTTAAAGATATTATTTCTGGAGACGGTATATCTTTATAATCAAATCCATTAACTGATATCGCCTCTTTAGCATCTGGATTTATAACTTTTACATCTACAGATTTCACCTTATCACTTACTGGCACTTTAACTTTTAAGCTATTAGCACTAAAATTTAATATATTAGATTCAGTATTATCTATAAATACCTTACAATCTTTTTCAAAATTTTCACCTTTAATAGTTATCTCTACTTCTTCGTTAATATATGCGTTATTTGGAGTTATACTTGATATAGCTGGTATAATCACCGGCTTTATCTTATAAGTATACGCCTTCAATAAATTAGCTTCTTGCATATCTGGATTTATAACTTTTACATCAACAACTTGTCCATCATTAACTTTTGGAACATTAGCCGTTATTTTATTAGAATCCACAATTACAACGTCAGTTGCTTCATTTACCCCAAAGTAAACCTTAGCCCCTGATTTGAAGTTCTTCCCAGTAATAGCAACACTATTAGATTCATCTATGAATCCTTCTGATGGTGTTATTCTAGTCATTACTGGTGCTGGAAGGACTTCCGCTTCGTATGTGAATCCATCTGCTACGGTAATAGTTGATTCATCTTTATCAGGATTAGTTACTGTTACATCAACCATTCCTGGACTTTCCACTTCATCTGTTAGGGCATAAATCAAAGTTGGATTTTTGTATATTACCTTTTTAGCTTCTTTATTACCAATTTTAACTTTTACTCCGTTTAAAAAATGATTTCCTCTTATTGTTACTGTGGTATTACCAGTAACAAGTCCTTTATTAGGAGCAATGCTTGTTACTTCTGGTTTAGTCCAATAAAGATAGCTACTTTTTGCAGATTTCTTATCTATATTGACAACTTTTAAATCTACAGCTTTTTGTTTTCCTTCTGGAACAATTGCCCTTATTTCATTTTCACTAACATAATCAACTTTAGCAGCTAAAGTACTATCAAAATAAACTTTAACACCTGATTTAAAGTTAGTTCCCTTTATTATTATTTCATTTCCTCCAGCTACATCTCCATTATCTGGAGTAACTGTTGTTATAGTTGGTGCATTATATTCAACACTTACTTTTGGTATATTAAAATTAATTGTTTTTTTAGCTCCTGCAAAATCTTTATAATTAACATCAGACTCTAAGGATACAGGATATTTACCTAAGGATGTTAAATTCTTTACTCTTATCTTATAATTAAAGCTTAGCTGCTGATCTTTGAGCTCTAATAAGTGCCAAGATATCTCATTACCATTTACCGTAGGTTTTGGTATATTAGTATCATAAGAACCTGGTACAATTTCAAACTCTGGTGATACAACATCTTTTATAGTTAAATCATAAGCAGATGCTATACCTATCTCCTTTACTATAGACTTATATATCTCATTCAATCCTACTGATCCAAGTACGAAGTGATGATGTTGAGATGTAGTTGCCATTTCCTTCAAAACATTGTTTTGAGGGCTAAGTAAAGGGTTATTACCTTGATCTAATAAAGCAATAGTATAAAATATTATACCTGCATCTTTAGAGACAGCTGCTGCCTCTTTGGCATGTCTAAATCCAGCCTCTTCACTTCCACCATAATTTGCAGCTCCATCTGTCATTATTATAATAACAGGTTGAGCGTCTTCTCTATGACCTTGTAGCATTTCTGTAGCTTTTGCAATAGCACTACCAGTGTGAGTACCTCCACCTGATTTTATGCCACTTATATAACTTTTAAGTTCTAAAGGGTCATTTGTTAGTGGTAGTGAACCTATATTTTGTGTGAAACTAAAATCCACAATACCCACTCTATGTTTTGTCATATCCATTAAATCAACAAAAGCCTTTGCTGACTCTCTAGCATCTTCAATCTTTTGACCATTCATACTTCCTGACTTATCTATTATAAGTATTACGTCATTTGGCATTACTGTATTAGGTGGTGGTGTACCCTTCACATTCACCGTTACATTAATTTCTTCTCCATGAGTTACAGTATCTTTTTCAATTTCTTTAGAAATCTTTACTGTATCTACTGCAGCATTAGCTGTAAATGATACATTTGCAAATAAGGCATTGAAGAAAAATACTGATAATATAAATATACTAACAACCTTTTTATTAACTTTTCTCATTATTATTTAGTCCTCCTTTTATATTATAAGTACCCTAACATAATATCATACTTATAATACTGTTAAATTATTTTAATTAAGGCTTTATATTAGCCTTAATCAAGATTTCTTAAATTTAATATAAAATTTAAATATCCATCTAAAACTTAGGATTTTATTTATTTCAGCAATTCTAAAATCCTTTGAGGATTTTGATTAGCTTGCCTTAAAATGTTTTGGGTTGAATGTTTTAACACATTACTTTTACTATATTCCATCATTTCTCTAGCTATATCTGAATCCCTTATTCTAGATTCCGATTGTTGTAAGTTTTCTGAAGCATTATTTAAATTATTTATGGAATATTCTAATCTATTTTGCGCCGCTCCAAGCTTGCTTCTTTCTTCAGAAACCTTTTTTAAGGCTGTATTTACTATATCAACATTTATTTCTGAATCTGCTATTGGCGGTGCAAGTGGTATCATCATGGATGAAGGTAGATTTAATCCCATATTAGTTAAATCACTAATACTTAAATCCACACTTTGTCCAGTATTAGCACCGATTTGAAACTTTTGCATAAAAAAGGTTCCATCTAAAAGCACCTTTGTATTAAATGCTGTAGTTTCTGAAATATGATCGTTTGCCTCTAAAAGCTGAATAATTTCTCTATCTATACATGCTCTATCTTCCTCTGTTAGTGTATCTGTGGCCTTTTGTACACAGAGTTCTCTCATTCTTTGCATCATACTTTGCATTTCATTCATAGCCCCTTCAGCCGTTTGAATCAAGGAAACCCCATCCTGACCATTCCTGGATGACTGATCTAATCCCCTTATTTGAGCTCGCATCTTTTCAGATATTGAAAGCCCTGCAGCATCATCTGCCGATCTATTAATTCTTAAACCAGAAGATAACCTTTCTGAAATCTTTGCAACATTTGATACATGACCTTTCATTTGCCTATGGGATTGCATAGCAGTAATATTATGATAAATTATCATACTTTCACCTCCTTTTAAAGAGAGTTTTGAAAAAAAATGTAATAGTCCTTATTATCAAAAATAGTTAGAGCTAAGCTCTAACTATTTTTGATTTTATCTTGTATATCTTATCTTAGTAATTGAAGAACTCCTTGTGGAGCTTGATTAGCTTGTGCAAGCATTGCTTGTGCAGCTTGTTGTAATATATTATCCTTTGAGAAGTTCATCATTTCTTTTGCCATGTCTACATCTCTAACTCTTGATTCTGCTGCTTGTAAGTTTTCTGATGAATTACCAAGGTTAGCTATAGTATGTTCTAATCTATTTTGGTAAGCTCCAAGTAATGATCTACCTGTTGATACCTCTTTTAAATTATTATTTACTACTTCAATAAATTCTGTTGCTTTTGCATGATCTTCAACTGAAGCTGCTTTATCGTTTAGTGCTTCTACTATCTCAGTTAAGTTTATACCCTTAGTAACAAATTGAAGTTCCATCTTTTGCCCTTTATTTGCTCCTACTTGTATGTTTAACTTTCCAGCATCTCCTGCTGTTCCATCTAATAAGTTTAGTTCATTAAATTGTGTGTTTTCTTTTATTCTTACTAGTTCTAGTCCTAATTGTGCTATTTCTTGTCCTAAAGAATCTCTATCAACTTTTACGTTAGTATCATTAGCAGATTGAACCGCTAATTCTCTCATTCTTTGAACTATAGAGTGAACTTCGTTTAGCGCTCCCTCTGCTGTTTGGATCATTGATATTCCATCTTGAGAGTTTCTTGAAGCTTGATCTAATCCTCTAATTTGTGCTCTCATTTTTTCTGATATGGATAAACCTGCTGCGTCATCCCCTGATCTATTTATTCTTAACCCTGATGAAAGCTTTTCCATTGACTTACCAGCACTTGCAGTGTTTATACTCATTTGTCTGTGTGAGTTCATAGCGTTTAAATTGTGATTAATTATCATAATATATTCCTCCTTGATATTTTGTTTTTAGACATCCCTGTCCATTTTATAATGAAGTCTAATTAGACTTATTAACTTTAAATCTTTATCTACTTTATATATCGTACATTTATGAATATACTTTATATATAATTTAAACTTTTTATATTTTTTATATTATGCATACGTTTTATTTTAATTAGACCTTTATACCTTTTTATTGAAATATATAGAGTCAACAGAAAATTCCTTTGTATAGCTCTTATTTACATCTTTTTTGCTTCTTATTTTCCCTATCTCTTCCTTATATATTTTCCTTTTTTCTTTCATTATATTTGATAGTTTCTCTTGTAATTGCATTATTTTAAATTTGTTACATATAATTACAAAGTCTTCTTTTGTGTAGTCCAAAGCCTCAATGCAATGTATAATATTTTCCCTAATATCAAGAATACTTTCTAATGAATCTAATTCTTCTTTTTCTAAAAGTTCTATGGCTTTTATCGTATCTTTACTATAACTTTGTATATATTTTTCTAATTCATAAGTCATGAACATACCCCTATCTTTTACTTAGCTCCGTTCCCAGACTGTTGTGCAAACCATGCCGCTTGTGAATTAGCCTTTTGCATAGCCTTTTCTAGTTGTGCAAACTTAAGGTAATATCTATTTTCTCTTTGTGCCAACTTTTTCTCCATCTCATATATCTTTTCTTCTTTTTCTTTTATATTATTACTAAATAAATTAGATTTTTCAGAAAAGTGTCCTTTTATACCTGCCTTTTCTATGAATATTCCTCTCTTACCATATTTATCTCTTGTGGTTCTAGTATAATCCATAATAATATCATTAACTCTTTGAAATATTCCTTCTTCTTTAAATCTTGTTTGCTTATCAGCATGAGAAGCATCTGAATTATATACTTTATGACTTTCCGATGTTTTTGTGAAAAGTTTAGTTACTTCTTCAGGCTTATCTCTAAGTGCTTCTTTTAACTTTTTATCATCAATAACTAACTTCCCTCTTTGTCTTGTATCTGAAGAAGTTGATATCCCAATATCAGAAAGGTTTATATCCATACCTTTTACAGAACCCTTCATACCTTTATCGTAATAAAAGAAGGCTCCCCTAAGCTCATCTAACATGCCTCTTAGATCTTCATCTCCCTTTAATAGACCTTCTTTAGCTCTTCCTTCCCAAAGTTTTATTTCATCTTCTTTCATATCTTTCTTTTGCTCTTCTGTAAGAGGAAGATATTTATATTGCCTCTTTTCTTCAGTTCTCTTACCTATATTATCTATGAGTTCATTGTACTTTTCTACAAACCCTTTTATCTTTTCAAGAGGCTTATCAACATTGTTTTTAATGGATATAACATTACTACCTTTATCAACTAATGTGTAACTAATCCCATCTATAGTAAAATCATTTGAAGACTTTTTAACAGAAACCCCAGTGCTAGACCCTGGAGGAGTTATTATAGACATAGAATCTTTACCTTTTTCTTCTTTACCTTTAAGTCCCATACCAAATATATTATTAATGGTATCTTCCGTTCCTAATTTAATACTAGTATCTTCACCATATTTCTCACCTTTTAATGTAAAGTTTTCTGTAAGTTCGCTATAATATAATTTTACATTTCCATTAGTTTTATCAGATATAAGTTTCGATAAATCCCTTACTGACATATCATCTTTTTCAAGTTTAATTTGTACTGATTCCTGTGGGTTACTACCCACCTTGTAAGTTAACGTAAAGAAGTCGTTTTTATTTATTCCAACACTAGATAGTTTTGAATCATTACTTATACTCTTACCTAGCTTTTTACCCTGTATGCTTGCCTGAGCCGCTAGTTCTCCTACTTCTATCTTATAATTACCTTCTATAGCACCAGATCCCGCTGTTACCTTAACACTTGCTGCTTTATTACTTGCTTCATTAGCTGTATCAACATCATAAGCTACAAATGAATCTTCCGTTAACATATAATCTTTATTATTCAATATCTCAAAATAATTATTTTTAAATTTATTTGTTTCTGTTAACATATCTCTATATAATTCTTGTTTCCATTGAATTAGTTGACTATCTTGTCTAACCTTATCTACCCTAATCTTATATGGTTTCATCATTTGTTTTACCATATTTTCCGTATCCATACCTGTAGCTAGTCCACTTAATCTCATCTGTGACATATATTATTCCTCCTTAAAATTATTAGTCTCTTTTTGATAGTTTATAAGCTTCATTCCACGTATCCCTTATATCCTCTATCAAAGGTATAATTTCATCTAATACCTCTATACTTTTCTTTATATTTGCTTTTGCTAATTGGTCATTTATAAACTCATAAACTAACATTAAATCTCTTGCCCAAGCTCCACCTTTTTGTACATCAAGGGTAGCCATAAGCTCTATAAATATATCTTCTGTTTTCATTATATTTTCATGAGCTTTAATAATATTTTTTTCTTCAATTCCTTGTCTTGCAGTCTTTACAAATGTAACTGCTCCATCTAAAAGCATAAGCAATAGTTGCTCCTTAGAGGCAAAATTTACACTATTTTTCTTGTATATATTATAAGCATTATTGCTATACATCCATGTTCCTCCTATTTTCTTATATCCAAAAGGCTTCCTTTATATATCTCTTTTGTAGTACTTTTGTGATCTTTTGTAGCCTTAACCTCTATATCCTGAACCTTCACTGCACTTACAAATATCTTATTATCTTTTTTTATATGCTTAAATGAATCAACCTCTTCTTTTTGTAACTGTTGACCTGTGCCTTCTTTTCCTTGTTCTAAATCCTTATTTATAGATATGTCTTCTTTAGAGTGTACCTTACCTTCTTTTGTTTTTGAATTAATCTCATTCCTAAGTTCGCTATCGATTTTATTTAATCTAAATTCCATTACATCACCTCAATAACAGCATTAAAGTATAAATTGGAATTAATATCTTCAGTTTAAAGATTAGCTGAATCAAGCTTTTTTATCTACTATTATTCCAACCATTTCACACATACTTGCTACCATATCTAATATTTTATGTGGCGGAAGTTCCATTACAACTTCCTTAGTTTCATTATTCACTATTTTTATCATAATACTATTGAGCTTATCATGTCTTTCATATACTACATGAACATCTTCTCCAGCTAGAAACTTATTTAATTTATCTACTGACATCTTAACTTGTCTTTCTCTAAACTCTTTATCCTTCGGGTTTATCTTTTTAACAGGTGTATCTACAACCTTTTTGTGAACCTTAACATTTTCTATTTCATTTTTAACATAGTCCGTAGAACCTTGTCTTCTTTGACCTATTCCTGTAACTTCCATATTAATCCCCCCATCTATATTTTTATTATTTCTTTAAAGCTTTTAATATATCTATGCTAAATTCTGTTGCCTTTTTATTTTCTTCCATTACCTCATCATAAAGTTCTCTACGCAATATCTTAATATCCTTTGGCGCAGATATCGCGAGTCTTACACTACCGTCATCTACTTTAACTATTGTAATTTCGATATTATCTCCTATAAGTATAGATTCATTTTTTTTTCTAGTTATAACTAGCATTTTATCACTCCCTAATTATAGGATATTTTATAGAAAAGTTTTCATCTTCTAATATTATTTGTTCCCCTAAAGACTCTTTTATATTTATAATTATAGGTGCTCTTAGATTAGCAGTTATCTTACTTACATCAGAGTTCAATGTTACCGTATTTAAAATAAGCACATCTTCTTCTTTTTTAATAGACAGCTTGTCGATAATTTCATCGCTTAGTTCCACTTCATATTCTTTTATAAATTCGAATGGTGAAACTACTATAAGTCCAATCTCTTCATCTTCAATAGAATGTAATATTTTAAAAATATCGCTACCATCTACAGATAACAGTATAAAATTCTTTAAAGATTCGAATGCTGGCAACCCTTTGTTAAACTTTATAATGTCCCTTTCTTGAAAACTTACTGTTCCATGGTACTTAGTTTTAACTTCCATGTATTCACACCCCCTTATACAAGTCTTAACTTACAAAATATATGTTTTAAATATACTATTTATCTCAAATAATCCAATAAGGTTGGTTGCATTATCCTGGCACTAGCCTGAAGTGCTGCCACATATACTGATTGCATAGCCGCAACTTCAATGCCTTTTTCTGTAATATCTACATCCTCAACTTCTGAAAGTATCTCTATCAAATTAAAATTTTCTTCTGTGTTTCTTTCTTTTGCAGAATCCATTCTATTTTGTCTAGCTCCTACTCCAGCTCTCAATTTCAATACATTATCTATAATATCACTTATACCCTGTAGATCTTCCATTATTAACTTATTTCTATCCTCTTCTTTATCACTACCTAAATGATTTACTATATCCCCAAAAACCTTTCTGACATCTAAAGGTTCACCTTTATCATTTTTAAACTCTGTAATTTCCTGTGCAGTTACATTATATTCTATATATACACTTTGAGCTATTTCTACTTTAAGTTTTGATCCTATCATATTGTATTCGCTTGCGTTTGCTTGAATATCTACTAATTCACTGCCGTCTCGCAATGCATATCCTAGTTTACTATTACCATTTTCTTTTACTACAGTCATAGGTTTAGATAGCCCTCTTGTTCCACCAAATATATATTTACCATCAAAACTAGTATTCACTATTTGAGAAAACTCTTCTATCTTTTCATTTATTTCATCTCTAACTGCTTTTCTCTCTGAAATACTATATGAGGCATTCCCAGTAGACACCAATAGTTCTCTAACCCTCTTAAGAACTTCTCCTGCTTGCCCTAGGGATGTGTCTGCCGAATCCAACCAATTTATTGTATCTTTTATATTTGAATTATACTGCTTATTTGCAACTATATCAGAATTAATTTGCATAATTCTTGAAACTTTAGAAGGATCATCAGAAGGTTTTCTCACTTGCTTACCTGATGTGGATTGTTCTTGTAATGTTTTCATTTTACTAAGATTAGTTCTCATATCACTTAAAAAGTTATGAGTAAGCATCTTGTTTGTAACTCTCATAATCTTACCACCATCTTCCTAATATATTTTACCTTTTCAGTCCATTTATTACAACATCCAACAGCTCGTCTATCGTGGCTATAACTTTAGCATTTGCTTGATATGAATGTTGAAATTGTATAAGATTTGTCATTTCTTCGTCTTCCGATACTCCTGATACACTTATTTTAGATTCTATAATAACACTTAAAACGTGCGTTTGAGTTTTAACCTTATTCTTAGTTTCCTGACCTTTAACACCTACAGAACTTACTATATCTTTGAAATACGAATCCATTTTCATACCTTGTATATTATTTTTTATAAAAAATTCATTTGGAGTAATATCAAAACCATTAATAGGTACTAACCCTGTTCTTGAATTTATTGTTGAACCAATTTCTTGTATCATAATTAAACTATCTTTTAATCCTGCTATAGCTAGTGCTCTTGAATTGTCAGACTCCCCTGAATTTTTATCTTTACCTACAATTATTTTCATAGCATCTTTAATTATTTCAGGGTTTACAGCTATATTGCTTGCATTAATCTCATCTTCAGTTCCTCCATCTTTGTTAACAAAAAATAAGATTTGTTCTGCAGGGTCAATGCCTTTAGTATGTATAGCATTAACCGACCATGCTAAAGCCTTAGCTAATTTATTTAAATCTTTTTCATATCCTTCAACATCTTTGTGAATTGACATTAATCCACTTAGTTCACCTTTAGACGCTTTAAATATAGCCTTATTAAGAGATTTAGGATCATTTAAATTAAGCACACTTCCTACTATGGTTCCTAAGGAATTACCTAATACATCAACAGGTTCGCCTTTAGTATTTGTCCAAATTACACCTGAGTGTTCTAATTCTTTAGCAACTTGTGACGCCTTATCTTTATCCACATTTACTGTAGTAGTAACCTTGTTTTCGATATTAAGCTTATTTCCAAGTTTATAATAAGTTATTTCAATTTCTCCAGTATTTTGCCCCGCTGCATCCTTTTTTACTTCAATGCTATCTACATAGGATAATCGGTGTACATCCACTTCATTATTAACAGCTTTCACCATGTTAAGACTATAACCCTCTGCTTTAAGATTTATACCCTGATTACTAGTCTTTTCAATATTTATATTACATTTTAAACTAAGCTGATCTAATAACAAATCTCTTTTATCCATAAGATCATTAGGCATTTTACCAGCTACACTTATTTTTATTATTTCTTGATTTAATTTATCTATTTGATCTAGCATTGAATTTACTTCGGTTACTGCTCCTCTAGTAATTTCTTTAGAATTAGTCTTTATTTGTTCAAATTGTACATAAGTATGATTTAAAGTTGAAGCTAATGATGAAGATTTCTGTGCTGCTACTATTCTAGAATTTGATCCTTGAGTATGCTTTGAAACATCTTGCCACGCTTTAAAAAATTCTCCCATTAAATTAGATATCCCTGTATCTGTAGGTTCATTTAATACGCCTTCTATCTCTGACAAAAACTTATACCTCGTATTATTTTCACCTAACTCACTAGTTCCCATCCTTACTTGAAAATCTATAAAAGAATCACGAATTCTTTCTATACATTCAATCTGAGATCCTGTACCTAATTGCCCTGGTTCAGCTGAATTGTGTATACTTGGGGTAGCAAATGGCCTCGTTGTAGTAATTTTTGCTCTTTGCCTTGAGTATCCTTCCGTATGGGTATTAGCTAAGTTATGGGAAGTAACGTCTAGAGCCTTTTGTTGAGTAAACATACCACTCTTCGCTATATTAAAAGTTCCAAATAATCCTGACATCTTTCCACCTCATTTATTTACCTACTCTTCCCAATGAATTATAGGTTGTATTTTGTCTCTTAGGGTTTATTATATTTAACATTTTTGTTGTATAACCGATTTTTTGTTTTAATAAAGATTCATTAAAGTCTTTTTGAAGAACTAAGGACTCAACAAATCCTTTTATATCTCGATAACTATCTTCTAATTCCTCATCATTTAATTCTTTAATTATTTCACTCATAGCTCTTCCTTTTGTAACAGCCCTTCTTTTTACCTCAGCTTTGGCAATAGTCTTATTACAATTTTCAATATGTTCTACTATGGCTTCTAATTTAAATACCTCATCTTTAAGAATATATTCATGTTGTTTTTCTAAAAGATTTAATAAGTCTTTTAGACATATACTTTCTTCATTAATTATATCCTTTAATTCTATTTTCATATGATAAATTTACCTGCCTTTCATACTCAGCAATATCTTTTTTGCTATTAATTTAGAATCCACATTATATGTCCCCTCCCTTATACTAACCTTTATATCCTCTACTTTCTTTTCATCACACATTGTCTTTATATCATTACCTTGCATATTGCTTAAGCTTTTAGCTATAGACGATATTTCAATAGAATCCTTTTTGATCTTTGTATCATTATTTTCATTTATCCTTTTAATGTCCCCATAAGATTTTATATAACTAGTGTTGTGATTAATAGATTTAATATTCATATAAACATCTCCACTTTCCAACTAACGTTTTAATAAGAAAATTATAAAACATTAAATTTTATAATAAAGACTTATTTTCACATTAATACTTTAAATTTTATAAACATAACGTATATAATCTCTTATTATCTTTTTTAATAACACTTTTCATATTTAAATTAATACTAATTAATTATCGTATAGTCTTTTCAAAAGTTTAGATAAATACCTATAAATAAAAGTGTAAAGCTAATGTGATTTATAAAGATTCCTATTACCTAAGAAAACTTTATAAAACAGCATTATACCTTACACTTTTAATAAATTAAATACTCAGCTATAACTTAAAAGGTTATTTCACAAATGTTTTAACTCTCTCTGCATTATTTACTATGTTTGTAATTCTAACCCCGAAGTTTTCATCTACTACAACTACTTCACCATAAGCTACTCTTTTACCATTTACTAATATTTCTACAGGTTCTTCTGCTAATTTATCTAATTCTACTAAGGAACCTGTGCCTAAATTTAAAATATCTTTTATAGATTTTTGTGTTCTTCCAAGTACCACTGATATTTCTAGTGGTACATCTAAAATAAGATCTATATTACGGGCACTACCTTTAACGGAATCACCTTCCAATGGTTGGAAAGATGCCTTTTGAATTTCTATTGCTTCATTTTTTATACTCATCACTTCTTCAATGGGTTTCTCATAAACCTTATTATAGTTACAAGTGTCATAAGACCCCTTCCTTTCAGTATCTTTATTTTGAATTTCTTTATTGATTATAACTTCTTCATTTTCTTTAACCTTTGAAGATGATTCCAAATTTTCTTCATCATTTTCTTCTAGCAATTCTTCTTCACCCATCATGATCTTAACGATTCTTTTACCTGTTTTCAATGGCAAAACTTGCATTATGGTGCTATCTACCAAACTTCCGATTGTCATTCTAAATGACACCCTTATTACAAGTTCATCTTCAGTCATATCTTCTACTAGAGGATCTGTTGTATCTAACCAAATCTTAGATATTGGAGGTGATATATTAACTTCTCTCCCAAGCATAGTAGCCATAGATGTAGCAGATGATCCTATCATTTGATTCATAGCTTCCGAAACAGCACTAATCTCTATTTCAGAAAGATCTTCTATTGGTTGTGAACCATCTCCACCCATCATAAGACTAGATATGACAGAAGCATCTGGCGTTCTCATCACCAAAAGATTTTTCCCAAGTATACCACTTATAAATTCAACTTCTAAAGCTATATTTGGCACTTCAAATGAATTTCTAAGTTCTCTTAAACTTATTAAGCTCACTATAGGTGTTGTGATACTTACTTTTTGATTTATTATTTGGGAAAGCGTGGTAGATGCTGATCCCATAGTTATATTACCTATTTCTCCAAGTAAGTCCTTGTCCATATCAGAGATTTCATCTTCTGCTATGTTTACATCATCATTTAAAATCATGTTACTTTCCTCATCGCCTTTTAATAAAGAATCTATTTCTTTTTGTGAAAGGAATCCATTACTCATAAAATTGCACTTCCTTATCTATAATATCCAAGATTTTCACACCTCTATTTTTGCCAATAATGCCCGGTTTAGCATAAAAACTTTCTTCATTTTCTACTAAAATCTTTATAGCATTATCATATTTATTATCTAACATAATAACATCCCCAATAGTTAACTGTAAAAAGTCTTCTACAGTTAATGATGACTTACCAAGTACAGCACCTAGTGATACGTCTACAACATCTAATCTGTTTTTTAACTTTTGCCTAGATTCCGTCAAAATCTCTTCTTCATTTTGTTGGAACCAATATTGAACTACCAATTTATCTAAAAACTTCTCTATACTCAAATAAGGTATGCAAATGTTTATAAATGTGCTGTTTCCACCCAATTCCACAGAAAATGTTACTAATGCAACAGGTTCTTTGGGTGCTAACGTTTGATTTAATGCAGGATTTGTTTCAATCCCCTCTATTTCTGTATCAATCTCTAAAACATCTTCCCAAGCCAACTTTAAGTTGTCTATAAGACCTTTATTAATCTGAGTTATTATATTTTTATCTATATCTGTAAACTCTCTTGTTTTATAGTTTTCTTCAGCCTTACCACCTAATAATATATCTATAATTTGAAACACAAATTGTGGATTAGTTTCAAACAATATTGACCCCTCTAATGGATTCATCTTAAATATAGTAAGTATAGTCGGTGTAGGGATTGAACGTATGAATTCTTCATATGTTATTTGTTCTACAGATTGTATCTCTATCTTTACGTTAGTTCTAATTTGAGCTGAAAGATAATTTGATATAATCCTTGCATAATTGTCATGAATCAATTCTAAAGTTCTTATATGATCTTTAGAAAACTTTTGCGGACTTCTAAAATCATAAGGTTTTACTTTCTGCCTTTCTTCCTCTGGAAGCTCATCTGGCTCAATTTCACCTGAAGACAAGGCAGACAGCAACGCATCAATTTCTCCTTGAGATAATACTTCTGCCACTCTATTCCCTCATTTCTTTAGTAATTTATTTATATCTATTAATGTAACAATTCTACCTTTTAAATTTATAATACCTTTATGATAACTAGCAACTTCTTTTTCTGTAACTCTTTCAATAATATCCTCTTTTATCGCTAGAACTTCATCGACTTGATCAACCATTATAGCCACTTGTTCTTCTCTCAATTTTAGAATTATTATATTATTTTGTTTTTGGTTTGAATCTTTCATATTTAAAAGCATGTTTATATCTAAAAGAGATACTATGCTTCCTCTTAAATTTATGAGTCCCTTTATATGTTTTGGGGCTTTATGTACCTTTGTTATCCTCATAATATCATTTATACCTTGAACCATCGAGGCTTCAATGGCAAATTGTTCATCATTTATATTAAATATTACTATTTGCATATAAAAACTCTCCTTAATCTATAGCTTTTTTTAAAGCTTCTAAAACCCTATCTACTTGGAATGGCTTCACTATAAAGTCTCTAGCACCTGCCCTCATAGCATCCATAACCATAGTTTGTTGCCCCATAGCGCTGCACATTATTATTTTTGCAGATGAATCAAATTGTCTTATATTTTTAACTGCTTCTATACCATCCATATCAGGCATTGTTATATCCATAGTTACAACATCCGGTCTTTCCTTTTTATACATTTCTACAGCCTTAATACCATTACTTGCTTCACCCACCACTTCAAATCCATTCTTTTCAAGGATATCCTTAATCATCATTCTCATAAAAGCCGCATCATCAACAATCAACACTTTTGCCATTTTTCATACCTCCAACTTTAAATTAATCCCAGTGCATTTAACATCTTATCTAAAGATCCCGGCTTCGGGATATAATAAAAATGTGCACCAATATTATTATTTTCATCATTATTTATATCGTTATTTAAAAATGTAGTTTCAATATCTAATACATAATCATCATATTGGCCTGTCTCAATAAATATGGTGCTAAGAATAGCTCCTAACATATCATAAGTCACAGCCGGCACAGATGGAATTATCAATAGATTTGTAAGCTTTCCTATAGCATTCATATAAGACCCTGCTATTATATTTCCCACTTCACAAAGTACTGAGTACCCCATATCATTTATAGTATCTACCTTAGTTCCTGTGAGTAACCCTATTATATTTAAAGCTACTTCATTATTAAGTATAAATAGTATATTTCCAGGCGCATCACCAAGCACTCTAACAACAACTCCAACCAATGGGTTTTCTCCATCTATTCGAGAAAAGATATCTTCAAATTTTACTATATTAATATCTGGAACTGTCATATCTATCCTCTTATTTAACAGTTGAGAGAATGATGTAACTGCATTACCTGATCCAATATTACTCATTTCTTTTAAAGCATCAAGTTGTATATCATCTAACTTTAAATAATTCATTATACATTATACACCTCTATCTTTCAAGATAATATTTATTAAACTAAAGCCCCTACATCAAGAATTAATGTAACTAATCCATCACCTAAGATCGTAGCTCCTATATATTCCTTTAATTCATGGAATATACTACCTAAAGGCTTTATAACTATTTCTTGTTGCCCTAACAAGTCATCAACTAAAAATCCTACGCTTTTTTCGGCCACATTTGTTATTACTATAAATCCTTTTCCACCTTTTCTTTTTTCATCAATTTCTAATAACTCATTTATCCTAATCAAAGGTATAACATTATCTCTATATATTATAACCTCCTCACCATTAGTTCTTTTTATTAAATCTTCTCTATAATTAATAACTCTATCTATGTAGCCTAATGATATAGCCATAGTTTCACTACCAACTTTAACAAGAAGAGCTTGGATTATTTGTAGGGTAAGGGGTAATTTAATTATAAATGTGGAGCCCTTGTCTATTTCACTTATAACCTCAACCGTCCCACCTAAAGCTCCAATTTTTGTTTTAACAACATCCATACCAACCCCACGGCCGGAAATATCTGTTACCTTATCGTTAGTACTAAAACCTTGAAGAAACACCAAGTTCTTTATGTCATTTTCATTCATGCCATCTGTACTTATACCAAGCTTCTCAGCTTTTAGTCTAACCTTCTCTATATTTATCCCTCTTCCGTTATCTTCAACCCTTATAACGGCTTTTGTGCCTTCTTGGTACGCACTCAAAGTTATTACCCCTGTAGAACTTTTATCTTTTAACCTTCGTTCCTCCCTAGACTCTATTCCATGATCAGCAGCATTTCTTATAAGATGTATAAGTGGTTCACCTATTTCATCTATTACTGTTCTATCTAGCTCTGTATCTTGACCTTCTATAACAAATTCTATATCTTTATCAAGCTCTAAAGATATATCTCTTATCATTCTTGGGAATCTATTAAAGACTACATCTAAAGGCAGCATCCTTATTTTCATTACCAAATCTTGAATATCAGAAGTGGTTCTGCCTATTTGTTCTAATGTCTCATTTAACTCAACTGACTTATTAGATGAACTTATTTGCTCTAATCTAGTCCTATGTATCACAAGCTCTGAAACCATATTCATAAGTTTATCTAGTCTTTCTAAGTCAACTCTTATTGATTGATGGTTTTTTTTATGGGTTACGCCACCTACTCTTTCCAAATCTTGAACTTTCATATTTGGTTTAGAGGTCTTTATTTGTTCTATTTCTTTTTCATCAATAAATATGGTATTAGCTTCTTCAGTCTCCTTCATACCAATAGATGTTAATTCTATTTTATTAACTTCTACATTTCTAACCTCTGAAATGTTATATATAATATGTGATGTATCTTCTTTATTCTTATTTGTAATATAAATTAGCGAAATTTCAAAATCAAAATTTTCATTTTCAATTTCTTCTATGCTTGGCACAGATTTTATTACTTCTCCACCTTCCTCTAATGCCTTGAATATTAAAAATGCTCTTGCAGATTTCAACAATGTATTTTCATCCAAAACTATGTGGATTTCCTCAGCATAAAATCCTTTTTCTTCTGCTTGCTTAATAATATTTATATCATACTCATTAAGATTTATTTTGTGTTTTGATGATATTAATTCTTTTTCTTCTATTTCAGTTAAGTTTTGTTGTGATTTTTCATAATTATCATCACTTATAGATTTGATTTTATTTAAATTTATTTTAGTAACTTCAATCTCTCTTACTTCAGAAATATGAGAAATAATACTAAACACTTCTTGCTCACTCTTTGTTGTAATATAAATTAATGAGATTTCAAAATCAAAGTTCTCATTTTCAATATCTTCTGTACTTGGAAATGATTTTATTACTTCTCCCCATTCTTCTAAATACTGTAGTATTAAAAATACCCTCGCTGATTTTAACAATGTATTTTTATCCAGACCTACATTTATTTTTTGAGCATAAAATCCTTTTTCTTGAGCCTTTTCAATAATACCTATATCATATTCATTAAGATCTATTAAATCTTTTTCTATATATTCTTCTACAACTTCTTTTGACTCAATTTTATATTCTGTTTTTTCATTATGCTCTTTGGATATAGATTCTAATTCATCTATTATATCTTCAATATCTTCTTCATCGCCTATACCTTCCGATACATTATTCACCATCTTTTCAAGATTATCAAGACATTGAAAAAGAACTGTTACAACCCTTTCTGTAACTTTAAGTTCTCCTTGCCTAAATCTTTCTAGAACATCCTCCATCTTATGGGTTAACTCTGCTATATTATTATATCCCATTGTAGCTGCCATTCCCTTTATAGTGTGAGCTACCCTAAATATTTCATTTAGCTTGTCCGTATCATCTGGATTTTGTTCAAGTTCTAATAGGGATTCATTTAAAATTTGAAGGTTATCCATAGACTCTTCTAAAAACATAGACAAATATTGTTGCAAATCCATTTTTCTCCTCCTTATAGCTTTTTATATATAAATGTAGAGGCTTTTTCAAATCCAAAGCTTTTATAATTATATATACTTTCAGTGGCACCTAAAAAAAGCATACCACCTTGATTTAAAGAGCTACTAAATTTCTTATATATATCGTTCTTCACATCTTGGTTAAAATATATAATCACATTTCGACAAACTATAACATCAAATTTAGTATCATATCTGTCCAAAATAAGATCATGTTTCTTAAACTTTACCATACTTTTTATATTATCATTTAGTATATACCTCCCTTCTAACACATTAAAATATTTATGTATATCTTCTTTTGATATATTTCTAATATCTGAAGAAATATATTCTCCCTTTTTAGCTTTTTCTAATATAGTACTATCTATATCTGTTGCTATAATGTTATGAGTTATACCTTTTGATATTTGATCTAATATCATAGCTATTGAGTATGGTTCTGCACCAGTAGAACAAGCAGCACTCCAAATTTTAAGCGTTTTTTTATTGATATGCAATTCTTCCTGAAGTTTTATTTTAAATTGATTAAATATATCTGCATTTCTAAAAAATTCTGTAACATTTATAGTTATAAAATCTAAAAACCTTTGCCTTTGTGCTTCTTCTTTTTTTAATAAAACTACATAATCTTCAAGATTATCTACACCTATCCTATACATTAAACTCCGAATCCTTCTATGAAGTTGATTAGACTTATAGGCAGATAAATCTATTCCAAAATCCTTTAAAACCCATTGTTCAAATTGCGAAAAATCCATTTTATCTCCTAACCCCCATAACGCTTTTTACAATATGTAAAGGTATGTCTTTTAGTGGCAAAGCTATATCCACCATTCCAGTTGCATAAGCCATCTTAGGCATTCCATATATTATGCAAGTAGATTCATCTTCTGATATAGTATATCCGCCCATTTTTTTTACCTCCACCGTTCCATTAGCCCCATCCTTTCCCATGCCCGTTAATATGATACTCATAAGGTTAGATCCATAAACCTTTGAAGCTGATATAAAGAGCTTATCTACAGCTGGTCTCACTCCCCAAATAGTTTTATCAGTATTAAGAGAAATCTTCTTATCTTTACTTATCTCTAAATGAAACCCACCAGGAGCTATGTATATTTTATCTCGTTCTATATTATCTCCATCAATTGCTTCTACGACCTCTATATTACTATTATTATTAAGTCTCTTAGCAAAAGCTTTAGTAAATCCAGCTGGCATATGTTGTACAATTATAATAGGTACTCCAAGTTTTGGAGGAAGAGATTTAATTATTGTATGTAGGGATCTAGGCCCACCAGTAGATGCTCCAATAACTATTGCTTGTATCCTTTTTGTATGATTCGGCCTATTTTCTACAAACTCTTTATCTTTTTTAAAAGACTTTATAACAATTTTATGTTCATTGTTCTTATTAAGTTTTCCTAAGACCTTCTTATTATATGCCAATCTTATCTTTTCAGTTAAATCATCTAAAACTTTGTCTATATCCAAAGAAATACTCCCTGAAGGCTTAGGAATAAAATCGAAAGCCCCAGCTTCAAGGCATTCCATAGTTAATTCTGCGCCTCTTTTGGATATACTACTTAACATTATAACTGGTATGTTTATGTTTCTTAGTTTTAACTCTTTCAAAGCTTCTATGCCGTTCATTTTAGGCATTTCAACATCTAAGGTTATTACATCCGGATGTTGTGTTTCAAGTTTTGATAGTAACTCTTGTCCATTTCTAGCTATACCAATAACTTCTATATCTAATTGACGATTTAACATATCTGATATAATTTTACGCATTAGGGCTGAATCGTCTACTACCATCACCTTAATTTTATTCAAACCTTATCAATCCCATCATAATTCTTTTATTCCTATGCCTATAGTTCTTATATAGACGATACCACTAGAAGTATCTAATATCATGGTTCTGCCTTTATTTCCTCCTACATCTGTAGATATAATAGGTATTGACAATTCACTTAAGCTTTGTCTTACAGCTACCTCATTTCTATTACCTATATCATTTGTCTTATTTTTATCTGCAAAATTAAACATAGATGCTCCCCCAACTATTTTAGCTGTTATATTTTTCTTCTTTGCACCCTCTTTTTCCATTATGTTTAAAAGTAGTGGAATTGCCAAATTTGCAAATTTAAAAGGATTATTCACTTTATTGAATTGAGTACTATCAGGTAATATAATATGAGCTAATCCCCCCAGCGCTATACTCTTGTCATATAACGCTATACCTATACAAGATCCTAAACCCACTGCAATTATTTCTCCTGGTGAGTTTACTATATTAGCTTCTCCAATTCCTACTCTAATCTTATTACTGTGTTCCATAATCTTTATACCATATTTCTCTTTTCTTGTTCTGTGAGAATATTCGCCAGGTTCAATAATATCATTATATTCCCATCTAGCCTTATAAGTCCTTTAATATACCTTCTAGAAATAGAAGTCACTATGCTTGGAGGGTTCTCTATATCTTCTAATCTTATATCTTTAACTTCTGAAACCAAATCTACTATCATACCTATTTTCTGATTATCTTGCTTTACTACAATTATCTTTGTATCTGCATCTTTTACTGCCTCTTGAATTTTAAACTTCTTAACTATACTTATTACTGGTAATATGTGATCTTCATAGTTTATTACACCATCTATAAAATCAGGTGCATCAGGAAGTACTGTAGGTTTTTCATAACCTAAGATCCTTTCAACTTCCATTATATCTGTAGCATAACTTTCTCCATTTAAGCTAAAGACCAAAACCTTAATATGCCTTTCATCCATGTAATTCAATCCCCCTATAACTTTAATCTATCTATAACAATATTGCCATCACTCCCCATATACGCATGTACATTCTTGCTTGGAATTTCTAATATGCCCTCTTTTTCACCAAAGACAAAAGTAGTATTTTGATAAGCAGTATCTACATATATGTGACCTTTGTCTTCTACCATTAGAGTTGTAACTACCCCCGCAGGGCTCCCAACAATTCTAGCTTTTATCTCCTTTTTAGCACTTATTCTTCCACCTCTTGATATGGCCCCTGGCTGTTCAAAGTATATCCCATCGTTTGAAGAAATGTTAGAAATATATTGACCTTTGCCTTTAAAAACAATATTACCTGTACTATGAATATTAGAATCCTGGCAATAATTAAGATTAACGCTTACTGGTATAGTTGAATTATTATTAAATAGTTCAATGTTTCCTTTAATCATAAATATTATATCATTTAATTCATTGTAATCCTTTATCTGCAAGGGCCCTAATCCTATGACCCTTTTTTTTATAATATCTATAAGTTCTGTATCGTAATCTTGTTCCATAAGGGAGTCCCTTATTATATTCATACACATCTTTGATGTGTTTTTAAACTTGGTATCTATTAAGCTTTTAATAATGCTGCCGTCACTAGCTTGCCCTTCAACTAATTTAAACCTCTTTATATCTTTAACACCTTTAACTATTCCTTCTAATGTCGTTGAAAGTGCATTTAAATTATTAATGTAATTTAATTTTAATACATCGGTTCCCCCACCATATATCTTAGATAACATAACATTACCCTTTATAGTGACATCTCCCTTGCTTATTATCTCTGATGATTCTATATATCCTTCTACAACCACAGTGCTGCCACCTTCAACTTTCATTCCCTCCATAACATTACCTTTTATAACTATGTGTTCTGAGAATTTTATATCTCCGGTTTTTAAGTTCACATCTGAAGCTACTTCATGTACCCTCCTTACAAAAAAGCATCCGTTTTTAAAAGAAGCCTTTCCTTCTACCAAGGATACTATTTTCTTGCCATCTTCTGAAAGAATACATCCCTCTGCCGCTCTAAATATAATTGATTTAGGTACCTTAAACTGCAAAATCTCACCTTTTACATTCTTACCATCCACGCCCTTTTTTCCTTCAACTTTCTCAGCAATTATATCCCCTTTTTTAAATGATTCCACAGTTCCTATACTTTTATAATCTACAGTTCCAACTTCATTTTCTTTTAACTTATTTTTATCTTTGCCGAATTTAAATTCTATATAATCTTGTTCTTGGTCTATTGGGAAAACACCTTCAGCTATAACTACATCATTATTCTCTGTTTCTGTGGATATCTTTTGTATTGCTTCCTCTTTTATTCCAAAAGTAATATCCAATAATGATAGGGCATCTTTTATTTCTTGTTCAGTATAAAATGGCAAATGTGTTTTTTCTTCTTCAACATCTATATTTAAGTCTTTAACACCATAAGTATCTTTGACTTTGTAAATTGTTTTAGGAATGAATTCTGTACTTAAATAAGCTTTCATCTTGTTTTTATCTGAAGAAAATTTAATTTCCATATTTCTTTTTGGCACAACATCATCTTGGATTATAGTTAGGTCTATAGTATCTTCATTATATACTTCTTTCTTTTCTTCTATCTTTTCTCCATTAACCTTTATAATTAAATATTTACAGATATTTATCTTTGCAGGTCTTCCTCCATTTTCAGGGTTAGAAACACAAACCTTTCCACTTTTAATACCAATAATGCCATCTTTTTTTTCTATTATATTCATATTATCATTTTCATTTTTAAGAAGGACATTAATTACTACCTTCTTTTTAAATAATCCCCTTTTTTCTTCAATAATATTATACTTTAGATTATTAATAGGTATATTTAGCTCCTTGCTAGCTTGCAAAAGACACTTTTTAAGAGTAAAAGATGAATAAGTTTTCTCCATCATACTAACCCCCCAATATATTGAACCTTATAATTAAAATTATAACACAATGCAAATGTTTTTCATATATATTATTTAATCATACTTAACTTTCTTTTAAACTTTGATGTATTATATTATTCTAACTTATTAAGTATCGTAGATTATCTCCAATAATTTATATATTCTTTCACTTTTTGACCATATTTATAAATTATTATTTTTATTATATCATTTTTTGTAGAACTTAATGCATTTCCTTCTATATATCGTATAGGAAGTACACTAGGAGATGTCCCTGATATAAACGCACCGTCTAAATTACTTATATCTTCATACCTATATCCCTCTTCTATTACCTTTATCTTATTTTCTAAGCATATTTCTAAAATCTCATTTCTTGTTATTCCGGGTAGGACATCTGAAATAGGAGATGTTATTACAAAGTCTTCTTTTATAAAGAATATATTAGACTTACTTCCTTCTGTTACTCTCCCATTTCTATCTACCAATATAGCTTCGTAAACTTCCCCACCTTTAATCTTTTCATTAACCTTTTCCCTAAAATCATCGTTTACAATCTTAGCATTAGGATTATTCCTTTCTCCATGATAAAGAATAGTACTTACCCCTTCTTTATAGTCTACCTCTGTGGGGTATTCATGTTTTATATAAAACATAGTAAAATCCTTTTTAGGTTTATCAGCATTAATCACCATTTTTATATTGCCGCAAGCTTTATCATTAAGTTCTATAAGTTCCTTTATATAACCTTTACATGTTTCATAGCTATAAGGCATTTCCATATCAATTAACTTCATTGACTTTTCCATTCTCTCTAAATGTTTTTCAAAAAATAAAGGTACTCCATTTATAATTCTTATAACTTCATATACATTTATATCACTATATATAAAGTCATTATTAAAATCAACACATTTTTCAACCTTCCCATTTTTGATCAAAAATTTATTTATACAATCCGCCATAAAATATAAACAGGTTATGAAAATCATATTAAAACATAGCCTCTCCTTCCTTAAACTTTTTATATTATGATTTTTTTGTATATGATATTTTTAGATACAACTTAAGAATGCAAAAGTTATTACTACCAAATACATTACTTCTTTATAGCCTTTTTAATTTTTAAAGTGCTCTACTTATATCTACTTCCAATTTAATATCTTTATTCCTTTACTGTCTTTCTTGAAATTTATAAGATATGGATTTCCTACTAAATCAAATAAAGGTTTATCCGAAAGAGAATCCGAAAACATATAGGAATCTTTGTAATCAACTTCTATATTTTCTTTAATAAGCTCTTCTCTTAGCCTTCTTACCTTTTCTTCACCCTTGCAATTTAATCCATCCATCCTCCTAGTATGTCTCCCATCACTAGTTATATACTTAGTTCCTATTATTTTATCTACTTGTTTTATGTTATAAAATTCATTTAAATAAAATTCAGGTGAAGCAGATATTAAATAAATAAGATATCCTTTAGATTTCATCTTATTTATCATATTAATAGCATCTTTGTATACAATGCTATTAATTCTCTCATTATAAAATTCTTTCACAAGTTTATCTACCTGCGTTTCTTCCATACCTTCAATAAATTTTAAGAAGGTTTCCTTTGTCTGTTTTTCATCAAAAGCTCTAGTAATAAACATAATACCTGAAAGCAAAGCTCTTGGAATATATCTAATGTTTTTTAAATCCTTTTTTATCATAAACTTAAAAAACTCCATTAAGGTTTCTTTTTTTGTTAAAGTATAATCTATATCAAATATCGCAAGCTTAACCATAATTAATATATCACCTACCTTTTTAAAATTGCTTGATAGAAAAAAACTGCTGCAAAAAGCAGCAGTTTAATATTCTATTCTATTCTTATTCTTGTTCTTCTTCTTTATCTTGTTCTTCTAACATTGTTTCATAATATCTTGAAACTTCTTCGAATTCTGTATCTTCCGGTATAACTAGTTCTCCATCTTCACCTACTGATTTAAATAAGTATACAGATCCATCAGCTGGGTTTTGAACTAGAACATATTGTCCTTCTTTATATTCAAATCCATCTACCACTTCACATGGTGTAACATTTCCATCTTCGTCCTCTAAATCAACTACGAAAGATTCAAATTCATTTTCTCCACAACCGCATCCTTCGTGATCATGATTATGTCCGTGTCCTTCTGATCCACATCCACAACCTTCTTGTTTCTCGTTATTATCTCCACAGCCACAACCGCAACCTGTTTTCTCTTCAGTGTTTTCTCCGCAGCCACAACCACATTTCTCTTGTTCTTCGTTATTCATATAATCTCTGATTTTAAATTAAACTTATAGTCTAATAAAATTTCAGATTTTCACCTCCTTAACTCTTATGTATTCATTTTAACCTTAAACCATAAATAATAAAAGGTTTTTTTGAAAAATTATTTACTTTGTTTATTAAAAATTTATTATTGGGTCTAATTAATTAAAAAGGGCTGCCCTAAGGACAGCCCTTTTTTATAAGTTATTATTGTTGGTTTGCAAGTTTTTTGTAACCATCTAATCTTTCTTTAGCATCTTGCTCAGTCTTTGCAAATAATTCTTCTGCAAAGTCTGGATATGCTTTTTGTAATGAAGCATATCTAACTTCTCCTAGTAAGAAGTCTCTAAATGGCATTTTTGGTTCTTTTGAATCTAAGCTAAATGCATTCTTTTCTCCACCTCTTAAAGTTGGATTATATCTGTATAAAGCCCAGTATCCACTATCTACTGCTAATTTAGATTCTAACTGACTATTTCCCATTCCAGCTTTAATACCATGATTTATACATGGTGAATATGCTATTATTAGGGATGGTCCATCATAAGCTTCTGCTTCTGCAATAGCTTTTAATGTTTGATTTTTATCTGCTCCCATAGATATTTGAGCTACATATACATATCCATAAGTCATAGCTATCATTCCAAGATCCTTTTTCTTAGTTCTCTTACCTGAAGCAGCAAACTTAGCTATAGCAGCTGTTGGAGTAGCCTTTGAAGATTGACCTCCTGTGTTTGAATATACTTCTGTATCAAATACAAGTATATTCACGTTCTCCCCTGATGCAAGTACGTGGTCAACTCCGCCAAATCCTATATCATAAGCCCAACCATCTCCACCAAATATCCAATGTGATCTCTTAACTAAATAATCCTCATTAGATATAATATCTTTAGTTAGGTTGTTCTTTTCTTCTTTTGATACAGCTGCAATTACTCTATTAGCTCTATCTCTTGTACCTTCTCCATTATCTATATTTTCTAACCAATCTTTAAGTATTGATTTTGTGTTTTCAGTAATGTTTTCTTCTATTAATGCCTTAACAGTTGAAGCTAACTTTTCTCTCATAGCTTTAACTCCAAGGAACATTCCCATTCCAAATTCAGCATTATCTTCAAATAATGAATTAGCCCATGATGGACCATGTCCGTTATGATTAGTAGTATATGCTGTAGCTGGTGCTGAAGCTGCCCATATAGATGAACATCCTGTAGCATTTGCTATCATCATTCTATCTCCAAATAATTGAGTTACAAGTTTTGCATAAGGAGTTTCTCCACAACCAGCACAAGCTCCTGAGAACTCTAGAAGTGGTTGTTCAAATTGGCTTCCTTTAACAGTTGACTTAGTCATCGGGTTAGCTTTTGGTGAAAGTGTCATTGCATAATCCCAATTTTCTGTTTGATGTAACTGCTGATCAATTGGTTTCATTATTAAAGCTTTTTCAGGTGCTGGACATACTTGAGCACAATTTCCACACCCTGTACAATCAAGAGGACTTATTTGTATTTTGAAGTTTAATCCTTCAAAAGTTTTTCCTCCAACTGCTTTCTTATTTTCAAATCCTTCTGGAGCATTTTTAGTTTCTTCTTCATTTAATAAGAATGGTCTTATTACAGCGTGAGGACAAACATATGCACATTGGTTACATTGTATACATTTATCTATTTGCCATTCAGGAACGTTTATTGCTATTCCTCTCTTTTCAAAGGCTGATGTTCCACTTTCAAATGTTCCATCTTCCATTCCAACAAATGTACTAACAGGAAGGCTATCTCCCTCTAATCTATTCATAGGATAAACTATATTTTCTATAAATGCTGGAACTTGTTTTTGTGACTTAACTTCTTCACTCTTAGCACTTTTCCATGAAGACGGCACATCTATTTTAATTATTGATTCTATGCCCTTATCTATAGCAGCGTTATTCATGTCTATAACCTTTTGTCCTTTTTTACCGTAGGACTTTATAACTGCTTCCTTTAAGTATTTAACTGCATCCTCTACTGGAATTATGTTAGCAAGCTTAAAGAATGCTGATTGCATTATCATATTTATTCTTCCGCCAAGACCAATTTCTTGTGCTATTTTAACAGCATTTAATGTATATACATGTATATCATTTTCTGCAATATATCTCTTATACTCAGCTGGAAGATGAGCATCTAATTCTTCTGGTGTCCAAATTGTATTTAAGAAGAAAGTACCACCTTTTTTTAATCCTTCTATTACAAAATACTTATATACATAAGCTTGATTGTGACAGGCAATGAAGTCTGCTTTATTTATTAAGTATGGAGATTTAATAGGTGACTTACCAAATCTTAAATGTGATACAGTAACTCCACCTGATTTTTTAGAGTCATAAGAAAAATATCCTTGAGCATACATGTCTGTATAGTCTCCAATAATTTTTATAGCACTCTTATTAGCTCCAACAGTTCCATCTGATCCAAGTCCCCAGAACTTACAAGCTTTTGTTCCTTTTGGTGTTGTATCTATATCTGTTTTTAAATATTCAAGTGATGTATTTGTTACATCGTCTATTATTCCTATAGTGAATCCATCTTTTGGTGTTTCTTTATTTAAGTTTTCATATACACTTGCTATATGTGTAGGTGTTGTATCTTTTGATCCAAGACCATATCTTCCACCAACTATAACTGGGAAATTTACTCTTCCGTAGAATGTATTTTTAACATCTAAGAATAAAGGCTCTCCTGGAGCACCCGGTTCTTTAGTTCTATCTAAAACTGCTATCTTCTTAACAGTGCTTGGTATAGCCTTAATCAATCTTTCCATTGAGAATGGTCTAAATAATCTAACCTTTACTAGTCCAACCTTTTCTCCAGTTGCATTTAAGTAATCTATAGTCTCTTCAATAACTTCTGTTACAGATCCCATAGCAATTATTACTCTTTCTGCATCTGGCGCTCCATAGTAATCGAAGCAATGATATTCTCTTCCTGTAAGTTTTGTTATCTCTTCCATATGATTTTCAACAAGTTCTGGAATTGCATCATAGAATTTGTTTACACTTTCTCTTTCTTGGAAGTAAATATCTGGATTTTGCGCTGTTCCTCTAGTTACAGGATTATTAGGATTTAAAGCTCTTTTTCTAAATGCGTCAACTGCATCCATATCTACTAATTTTGCAAGTTCATCATATTCTAAGACCTCTATCTTTTGAACTTCATGTGATGTTCTAAATCCATCAAAGAAATTTAAGAAAGGTATTCTTGATTTAATTGCTACTAAATGAGATATTGCAGATAAGTCCATTATTTCTTGAACTGACCCTTCAGCAAGCATAGCAAATCCTGTTTGCCTAGCAGCCATAACGTCTTGGTGATCACCAAATATACTTAATGAACTAGTTGCAAGTGCTCTAGCTGATACATGAAATACTGCAGGCAATAATTCACCAGCCATTTTGTACATATTAGGGATCATAAGTAACAATCCTTGAGATGCTGTAAATGTAGTTGTTAATGCTCCTGCTTGAAGTGAACCATGAACTGCACCTGCTGCCCCTCCTTCGGATTGCATTTCCATAACCTTAACAGGTTGACCAAATATGTTCTTTCTTCCTTGTGCTGACCATTCATCAACACTTTCCGCCATAGGTGAAGAAGGTGTAATAGGATAAATTGCAGTTACATCTGTAAAGGCATATGCCACATGAGCCGCTGCAGTGTTACCATCCATTGTTTTCATTTTTCTCATTACTTCTGACCTCTCTTTCGATTTTTATATATTTAATCTTGGAAATTTAATAAATTATAGCGTCTTCCGAGAATGATTTGCTCTAAAAGCTTACTTTTAAAGCTAACAAAAGATGTCCTAACTCTACTAAATAATAGATTTACCAAGTTTTAATGTGTTTATACATAATATAAATACAAACAAGTCTTTTTCTTTAATAAATTTATCTTTTACTAAAGTATAGAAATCGTTATACATTGACCTTGCAATAATTTATTTTGCTAAAATTTTGCCTAAGTTTATTGCCTCTTCTAATTCTTTTTCACTTGGTGCTTCTTTTACTGAAATGGTATTCATTAAATTGAATCCATAACCTTGCATTCTAGTTGACCATTCTTTCATAAACTCACCGTTATCCCAGCCGAAAGAACCAAAAAGTACAAGGTCTTTATTTTCATTAGATATCAATTCAAATTGTTTTATAAAAGGCTCCATTTCTTCTTGCTCAATTCTATTATTATCCATAGATGGGCTTCCAAATGCTACTGCATCTGCCGAAGTTACATCTTCTAAAGTTGCCTCATGCACATGTTTAACAACTACCGTTGCCCCAGCTTCTTTGGCTCCTTTAAATATGTGATCAGCTAATACCTCAACATTACCCCCATTGCTCCAATATATTATTGATACTTTTTTCATAAATTCACCCTCTTATAATTATTCTAGGCAAAATTAGTAGATTTTAATTTTAACAATTAATATTTATCTACATCTCCATTATATACTAAAAGTGACTTTTTTCAAGTTTTAATCTGTATAATAAGAAAGAAAAGTAATTATATTTACTTTAACTTATAACTCCTCAAATAAACAAAGTCTCCTAGTTTTTAATTCCTAGGAGACCGTATTTATTTACCCTTCCACCCTTTAGTATTCTGAGTTATAACATTAATTATGTTTTCTACTGCATCTTTTACTGGGCTTTGTTCCATTGCCTTAATATATTTCCACTTATTTTCATATACTTCATTAATCTTTTCAAACATTATTCCTGTCTTTACTTCTTCCTCTTCAATAACCATACTATATCCACTTTTAAGAAATGACCCTGCATTTAAAATTTGGTCACCTCTACTAGATTTCTTTGAAAGAGGTATTAATATATTAGGCTTTTTAAGCGCTAAAAGTTCATATATAACATTCGCTCCAGCTCTTGAAACTACTACATCAGATATTTTAAATAAATCAGGAAGTTCTTCACTTAAAAATTCAAACTGCTTGTATCCTTTTTTATTTTTTAAATCCTTAGCTACGTTATCTTTACCGCATATATGAATAACATCATAAGATTTTAGTATTTCATCAATTTCATCCCTTAATGCATCATTTATAAATTTAGAACCTAAGCTACCACCTATAAATAAAACTATGGGTTTATCACCTTTAAGCCCTACAAATTCTAGTCCTTTTTTAGAACTACCTCTAAAAAGTTCTTCTCTTATAGGTGTTCCTGTAAGCACAGCCTTGTCCTTTTTTATATATTCTAAGGACTCTGGAAATGTAAGACAAAGTTTAGTGCAGTAAGACGATGATATCTTATTTGCAAGTCCTGGTGTCATATCTGATTCATGAGAAATTACAGGAATCTTATTAAAATAAGCACCGATAACTACAGGTACAGATACAAATCCACCTTTTGAAAATACTATATCCGGCTTTTCATTTTTTATTATTCTAGAGGCTTCCACCACTCCTTTTATAACCTTAAAAGGATCTGTGAAATTCTTTATATCAAAATATCGCCTAAGCTTTCCACTAGATATTGAATAATAAGGAATACCACTGTCTTTTATTATCTGTTTTTCTATTCCTTCCTTACTTCCTATATATTTAATTTCATAACCTGAAGCCTTTAACCTTGGTGCTAATGCAAGATTTGGGGTAACGTGCCCGGCAGAGCCACCACCTGTCATAATTATTTTATAATGGGGCAAAGAATCATCTCCTTAATATAATGCTAATTACAATTAAGATTTAGCTTTTAAGCTACATCCATTAATAATTTTATACGATGTCAGAAAACTCTGTACTTATTTTATCCTCTATGTTTTCACCTATTACAGTATACCTTTTTTCTTCTTTAATTTCTATTATATTCTTCGGAAACATTATGGTGAATTCACTTCCTTCATCAACCTTACTTTTCACCTTAATGGTCCCCCCCATAATTTCCACTAACCTTTTAACTAGAGATAGTCCTATGCCTGTGCCTTCAGCTCTTCTTGATAAAGAACTGTTCACCTGTGAAAACCTATCAAATATAAAGTCAATTTTATCTTCAGGTATACCTATTCCTGTATCTCTTACTCTAAGGTACATATCTCCACTAATAAACACTAATTCTACTATTATCTTATTTCCTTCTGGGGTAAACTTTATAGCATTAGACAATAGGTTTAATAGTATCTTTTCATATTTTTCTTTATCCATGGTGACCATTTGTTCTTCCTTTGAAGTATCAAATATAAGCTCTATATTTTTAGATCTTGCATAATGATTTATAGATGTTACTATATATTCTGTAAGCACCACTATATCAAAATTTAATTCATCTAAAAGTATAAATCCTGCTTCAGCTTTAGATATATCAAGTATATTATTTACAAGTTTTAAAAGCCTTGAACAGTTTTGTTCTATCCTAGACAATGTTTTATCAATATTAGGACCAATCTCTTTAGGATAAACGTTATAGGCTAACTGAAGCGATGAATATATTATGCTAAGCGGAGTTCTAAGTTCATGGGATATCACAGTAAAAAACTCATCTTTTAACTTAGTCACATTTTCAAGCTCCATACTGTGGTTTATCTCTTCTGTAATATCTGAGGCATAAATACATATACCTTTTATATCTCCATCTGCAAACTTATAAGGTATAAATTTTATTTTATAAAACCTATCTTTATCATAACAATCCTTTATACAATAAGGTGAACAAGTATATTCTTTTCCTATTCTTCCACAAAACTCTAAGGCCTTGGCTATACTGTCTTCTTCAACATTTTGGAATATATGATTCCAATAATTATTTACTATAGGCACCTCTTTTTTATCATTAAGAATATATCTTGTAAAAACTTCAAAATTCTTATTCGCAACTCTAACTTTCAAAGATGGATAGTTTAAAACAGCCATTGGAATATCTACATTTTCTACTAAGTCTTTTATAAAGTTAGTTTGATCCTCTATAAACATTTCATGTTTTTTTATTTCTGTAATATCCTTCACTGTAATTATAGTATACAAAACCGCTTTATTTTCATCTCTTATAGCTTCACTGCTAAATTCTATATACTTTACAATGTTAGATTTCCTATCTGTAATTTTCATAATTAAGTTTTTAATATATTTCCCATCTTTTAAAGCATCTTTAATGTAATTTTCAAATTGAAAGTCTTCTATTGTTAGATGTTCACATAAAAACCTTTTTACCATTTCATTAAAGTCAAAGTCTTTTTCGTCTTTTATATCAAATATGTGATGGACGGCCTTATTACAAAAATCAAATTTACTGTTTTTATCTAAAACCATAATCCCTTCAGATATATTATTTATTACATCCTTTAAGTATATAAGATGCTTCTTTTCTCTTCCTCTTAATATTTCTATTATATTACATTTAGCTTTTAACTCTGTAGATAAACCTATAAAGCTTTCTCTTTCTTTTATAATCCTTTGATTTTCTATATATTCATTAGTTATACTAGAAAAAGAAATCAACGAACCTTTTACTACATCTTCATTCATCAAAAGCATACTATTAATAGAAAATATACTTACCTCTCCCTTAAATTCCTGTCTTATAATTAGATTTTTAAATTCAAAACCTTCTAATATATTTCTGTTTGAAGCATTGTTTTCTTTAAAATCATTATGATAAGTTATAATAGTTATACTTGGATGATTAAATATCTTAACAACATTATTATTTTCGCCTTCATTAAAGTACCTTAAATATAATCCCTTAGCTAGTTTATTATAATTAGTTATGTTACCTTTTATATCTACTATAAGTACACAACAAGGCAAAGCTTCTATTATTGATTGCACTATATTAGCATTATATATATCCATAATTATTGCCCCTTTTTATATTTATTTCTCCTTATGGTTATAAATATAGTTCTTTAAAAGATATCTTTTCCCTTCTAATAATAACCATATTTCATACCTAAGTTTCTCTATAAAAAGCTAAATAAAAACAAATATATTTACTTAACAACAATTTTCACGTTTATTTTCTAAAAATCAACATAAACCTTGCTTGATATATACTAAACAACTACTATGATAGGTTGATTTTAGTTTTATATTGAAACTTTTATTTTATGACATTTTATCTAAAAGACTCAATTACTATTTGAATATTTGAGTATCCATTGTACTCATTTATACTTGGATAAAAAATAAAATCCAAATAAACATTATTTGGAACTCCCTTATACAGATTTTCTAATTCTGATTTTTTATACTTAGATATTATTGTGGCTTCAAACTTTTCTATATCTCCAAAATATATTCCGTTAAAGGCTTTTCCATTTTGTGATTTAATGCTTAATTTTAACACATTTTGTTTTTTTCCTAAAATATCACCTTTAATAATCTTTAAGTTTTTATTTGCAAAAAGCGGTTTAGTATTTCCTTTTCCAAAAGGCTCTAAACTTTCTATTTCATAAATAAGTTCATGATTAATATAATCTAGAGGAAGCGGCATATCAACTGTAACCTTTGGTATTAGATCCTTATCTTTTAGAGTGGTGTTTTTATTTAACTCTTCCCTTAGCGTTTCTATATTGTTTATATCTAGCGACAAACCTGCAGCCATAGGATGTCCTCCAAATTTATAAAATAAACTTTTACATTTTAATAGTTCTAAAAACATGTTATACCCTTCTATGGATCTTCCAGACCCCTTTGCACCTTCATAAGAATTTGTAATAATTATGGTAGGCACATTGTATTTCTCCCTTATTCGACCAGCTATTATGCCTGCTAAGCTTTCATGTACATCTTCTATATATATAACAAATACTTTTTGTTTTTTTATTTTTGTCGTTTTAACTATTTCTATAGCTCTTTCTACACCCATCTTTGTCATATCTTTTCTTTCTTCATTAAGTAAAAATAATTCTTTAGCTAATATAGAAGCCTCTTCTTCAGTATTTGACAAAAGTAACCTTACACCTCTTTTTGCATTATCTAGTCTTCCTGAAGCATTTATAGAGGGTCCTATTACAAATCCTAAATGATAGGTTGAAACCTTCTTTCCTTCTATTCCAGTTTCTTTCATCAAAGCTTTTAATCCTATATTAGAAGTCTTATTAATCATATCTATTCCATTTTTAACAAATATCCTATTCTCCCCTATTAAATCTACCACGTCACATACTGTTGCTATAGCTACAAATTCTATAAGATTATAGCACTTTATCTTTTCAATATTCATCTGATTAAAAAGAGATTCTATAAGTTTAAACGCAACACCTGCACCACATAGGTTTTTAAACTCATAGTTACAGTCCTGTTGTTTTGGATTTATTATAGCATCCGCTACTGAAGATATGTATTCTATCTTACCATCTTCCTTTTCTACAAAGGGTATATCGTGGTGATCTGTTACTATTATTGTGAGACCAAGCATTTTACCATACTCTATAGTATCAATGGCTGCTATACCATTATCGCAGGTTATAATTGTATCTACGCCTTCTTCCTTTGCCTTCTTCATTATATTAATATTTATGCCATACCCATCCTTTATCCTATCTGGTATGTCATAATCTACATTAGCATTGCATTCTTTAAGAGACCTATATAAAATATAAACGCTTATAACTCCATCTACATCATAATCGCCAATGATTCTTATCTTCTTATTTTCCTTTATCTTATCTTTTAATATATCCGTAGCCCTTTTTATATCCTTCATATCATATGAATTATGAAAATTTTCCAACTCGGGTTTTATGAAAGTTCTTATTGCTTTTCCCCCTATAATATCTCTATTTACAATAAGCTTCATTATAAATTCACTTACCCCATACTTTGAAGCTAATTCTTTATAATTTGCCTTTTTATTTTTTATAAACCATTTTTCCAAGCTTATTTCACCTACCAAATTAGATTTTTATATACTCTAATAGAATTATACCTTATTTTTATACTTTACTCCTGAGGCTTTTTATATTTTTTATAAAATACAAAAAATAAGCACTTAGCTATAATTAAGTGCTTATTTAAATAAATTATTAAATGTTATATAACATTTCGTCTTTTAACTGTTCTACTTTTTCTTCCCCGTAAAGTCTGCTTAGTATAGAAAATGAGAACTCTAAAGCTGTTGCAGGTCCCCTACTTGTTATTATATTCAAATCTTCAACTACTGACTCTTCCTTATATATTGAGTTCCCTAGCTTATCTCTAAGTCCTGGATAAGATGTAACCTTAACGCCTTTTAATATACCTGCCTCTTCTAAAATCATAGGCGCTGCACATATTGCTGCCACAAGCTTACCATTTGCATAAAATTCTTTTACTGTTTCTATTACTCTTGTACTGTATCTTAAATTTTCTGCACCTAGCATTCCACCCGGAAGCACTACTGCGTCATATGTTCTTAAATCATCATCCATTATATTTTTATCTGCCTTAACCTCAATGTTATGACAACCTTTTACATACTCATCTTTAATTGAACAAGTATCACAAATAACCCCTGCTCTTCTTAGTACGTCTACCACTGTCACTGCTTCAATTTCTTCAAATCCATCAGCTAAAAACAACAAAACCTTTTTCATAATCACTTCCTGATATCCCAGGAAATTTCACCTCACTTTATTTGTATCTCAAATTAAATATTCCATAATTCTTTGCAGGTGGTTGAAATAGCTAAAGCCCCCGACTTTAGCGCCTCCATAACATCCTTTTTATTACTAACAAGTCCACCTGCTATAATTGGAACCTTTAACCTATCTACCATATCTGTAATAATACTTCCTACTATTCCTGGCATAACCTCAACAGCATTGGGTTTAACATCATTAATATTTTTTATACCTGTAGCTAATGATAAAGAATCTACTAAAAACACCCTTTGAATAGCATATAAACCTATAGCTTTAGCATGTTTTATATTAGAAGGTTTAGTAGTTAATATACCCATAGGATCTACATATTTTTTAATAAACTCCACCCCTATATGATCTCCTTTAAGGCCTTCAATAAGATCAATATGTATAAATACAATTTTCCCTTTATCTTTTAAGCTTTTACATATATCACTTATATTCATTATGTTTCCATATAACACAAATACTATTAAAACATTGCTTTTAAGTACATTTTCTAAGTCTTTCTCACTTCTTATAGCGGCTACTACTGGATTTTCTATGAGCAACTCTTCTATTTCATTAAAAGATACCTTTTGCATACTATTCTCCTAACATCATTTTAATTTTATATCTTTTATATATTCACCTATACTAACGTTCATTATGTTATTCCCTTTTCCAGCCCTGTTTTGAAGTTTAATATTTTCTAATTTCACGCCTTCTTCTCTACCACTTGAAGATAATAAACTTATACCTTTTATATTAGTTGTAAAAGCTATTTCTTTATTATAGCACGAATCATTATTTGAATTATCAGAGCCTTCTGTCAAAATTCCAAAAACAACTTTATCTTCTTCTTTTAGACTTATACCCGTTACCCCTGACGCAACCTTCCCCATTTCTTTTATACTATTTGAAGTAAACTTAATTCCCATAGCCTTCTCTGTTACTAATAATATTTCTTGATTTTGATCATTACCAAGCTCTACAGCAACAAGTATATCATCTTCATATTTATATTTATAAACTTGAGTTTCTATATATTCTCCTATTAATTCTTTTATGTTAGTCTTTTTAACCATTCCTCTTTTTGTAAAGAAATACACCCATATTTGATCATTCAAATTCTTTGAAGATAAAATATTAAGTACTTTTTCCTTACCCTTTAGAAATGTATCTACTAAATCCTCTATATTTATATTAGAGTCTCCAATATTTCCAATCATAAATCCTGGAATCTTATATGCAAATCCTCTATCTGTAAATATAATTATATATTCTTTACTATTAGTTAATACTTTTTTATATGTTGAAGAACTATTCTTTTTGAATGATTTTAAATTCCCCTGTGGATTAACTCCAATTATCATTTCTGAATACTTCATTTCTTTACGGTATTCAGCTTTAATTATCTCATCTTCGTTGCATAATAAAAACAATTGTTGTCCTAACACATTTCTATCTAATTCATCTATCTTTGGTTCTTCTAAGTCAAAATTAAGGCCTCTTTTAGTAGTTATATTAATGAATCCTTCTTCTCTATCTTTTTTTACAAGCTTCACATCTATTAAATGGTCTCCACCTTTTAATTTTAACGCAGAATACTTAGAATAATTTGTTTGGAATTTATCCAACGCTGTCTTTTTAAGATTTCCTTTACTTGTTAAAAACATAAAGTCTAAACTCGATGAAAAGTTTTCAATGGAATAAATATCTACTATACTTTCTTCATCTAGATTAAATGATCTTATAAGAGAATCAAGTCTTACTCCGTTATCTTTCCATTTACGCTCTGGTAAATCGTCTCCCCTTATTTGATACATCTGCCCTCTATTTGTGAAAACTAATATTGTATCTTTAGTATTAGATTGAAATAAGAATCTTCCAGCATCGCCTTCTCTATATTCTATATCACTAACATTACTATTCATCCTATTGTATGATTTCATAGGAACCCTTTTTATAAAACCATCTTTAGAAAGAGTTACCATAATATCTTCTACAACTAATAACTCTTCTAAGTCAATCTTACCTTCACTATCATCTTCAACCATTTTTGTTCTTCTCGCATCTCCATAGGTATCCCTAATTTCTAAAAGTTCGCTTTTTATAACCTTTAATAGTTCTTTTTCATTTTCTAATATATTTTTTAATGATTTTATAATATTTAAGAGCTCTTTATATTCTTTTTCAAAAACTTTTATTTCAAGTCCTGTAAGTCTATAAAGCATAAGTTCTAATATAGCCTCTGTTTGTTCTTTAGAAAACTGAAATCTTTCTATTAAATTATTTGAAGCATCTTTCTTTGAGTTAGAAGATCTTATAATAGCTATAATCTCATCCATAACCCCAACAGCCTTAATAAACCCTTCAACTATATGAAATCTCTTTTCTGCTATACTAAGTTCTGTTTTCGTCCTTCTTATAACAACCTCTTTTTGATGGTTTACATAGTGCTTTAATATAGATTTTAGTCCAAGCGTCTCTGGCTTACCATTAGCTAAGGCTACCATATTAAAATTAATATTGCATTGTAGATCTGTCTTTTTAAACAGATACTTTAGTACCTTTTCTGCATCTTCATACTCTACAGCTTTTTTAAGTTCTACTACCGATCTTACTCCTGTCCTGTCTGACTCATCCCTTATATCTACTATGGATTCTAAATATTTTGCATGCTTTTTATCTCCAGTCATATCTGAAATAAGTTGAAGTATTTTTGATTTATTTTTTCTATATGGGAATTCTGTTATAACTATACCAAGTCTCCCATTTTCTAAAGTTTCGATGGAAGTTTTAGCCCTTGATGTTACCTTTCCCTCACCAGTTTCATAAGCTGACAAAAGAGACTCTTTCCCTAGTATTATTCCTCCTGTTGGAAGGTCTGGTCCTTTTATATATTCCATAAGTTCTTTTGTTGTAATATCCTCATTTTCCATAAGCTTTATACTTGCATCTATAACCTCTTTTAAATTATGAGGAGGTATATTCGTAGCCAAGCCCACTGCTATTCCAAAGGTACCGTTCACTAAAAGATTTGGGTACCTAGATGGTAATACAGTCGGTTCAAGCTCTGTGTCTGAATAGTTTAAGGCCATATCCACTACGTCTTTATCTATATCTCTAATCATTTGAAGTGCAAGTGGAGTGAGCCTTGCTTCTGTATAACGCATAGCTGCTGCTCCATCACCATCCATACTTCCCCAGTTTCCATGACCATCTATTAATTTATATCTAGTACTAAAATCTTGAGCTAATATAGTCATAGCATCGTATACTGAAGTATCTCCGTGAGGATGGAATTTTCCTAAAATATCCCCTACTATTCTTGCCGATTTAAAGTAAGCCTTATCTGGAAAAGCCTTTAAAAGATACGCTCCGTAAAGAATTCTCCTATGGACAGGTTTAAGACCATCTCTTACATCTGGTAGTGCCCTATCTTTTGCAACTTCTACTGCATAAGGTAGATAGTTTTCAGGCATAGCTTCTTCTAATGGAACCTCTATTATATTATTATCTTTTGGAACAATGAATTTTTTTGCCATAAATCTCAACCTCACTAACTTCAATTACTAGTTTTGAATACTAATATATCATTTTATTAAAACTCTGCATATTTATACATATAATTTTTCCGTGGTTCAACTATATCTCCCATAAGAAGAGATACCATCTTTTCTGCCTTAGCAGCATCATCTATAGTAACCCTATGAAGGGTCCTTGTCTCAGGATTTAATGTAGTTTCCCATAGTTGGTCTGGATTCATTTCTCCAAGACCTTTGTATCTTTGAATTAAGGAACCTTTACCTATCTCTTTTTTAACCGATTCTAATTGCTCGTCACTATAAGCATATTTATGTACCTCTCCACCTTTTACCATCCTATATACCTTGTACAATGGTGGCTGAGCTAAATATAAATGCCCGTTAGTTATAAGTGGTCTCATATATCTATATATATAAGTCATCCAAAGTGTTCTTATGTGATATCCATCTACATCAGCATCACTTAATATAATTATCTTATCGTATTTCAAATCCTTTTCTTTATAATTATCTAAAGTACCTACTCCTACAGCTGTATTAAATATCTTAAGTTCTTCACTAGCAATTACATTTTCAAGCTTTTGCTTTTCAGTGTTCATTATTTTACCCTTAGATGGCATTATAGTTTGGAACCTTCTATCTCTAGCTTGTTTTGCACTTCCTCCGGCGGAATCTCCTTCTACTACAATAAATTCACTAACCGTCTTATCTTTCAGTGTACATACAGCTATTTTACCTGCTAGGGGGGCTGTTCCTTTACCAATCTTTTTCTTTTCTGCTTCATTTATCTTTCTTATCTTTTCTCTTCTTTGAGCTGCATCTAAGGCATTTCCCATTATGTTTTGTGCAAGTTCTTTATTATCTTCTATCCATTCCTTAAGCTTTATATATGTAACCTCATTCATCATTGTATAAGCTTCAGCATTTCCAAGCTTTGTCTTAGTTTGTCCTTCAAACATAGGATTATTTATTTTTATTCTTATTATAGCGGTCATGCCTTCTCTAAGATCATCGCCCTCGAACTCTTTGTCCTTATCTTTTATAAGGTTTAACTTTTTTGCCCACTCTTTAAATGCCCTAGTCATTCCTGTTTTAAATCCAGTTTCATGGGTCCCAGCTTCCGTAGTTGGTATATTATTTACATAACTTGCTATATGATCTGTAGTAGAATCTGTAAATTGGATACAAACTTCTGCATACATATTTATCTTTTCTACACTTTTTTCTCCTTGAAATAGAATAGGTGTACTATGAATCGCTGTTTTACTTTCATTTAAGTACTTTATAAAATCTAATAATCCATTTTCAGAAAAGTAATCTTTTTCTATAGACTCTTCTTGCCTATTATCTATAAACTTTAATCGTATCCCTTTGTTTTGAAAGGCAAGCTCTCTAAGTCTTTCATCTATTATATCAAACTTAAAATCTACAGTAGTAAACACTTCTTTATCTAATAAAAATGTAACTTTAGTTCCTGTATTCTTGCAACTTCCAATAACCTCTAAGGGTGATATTGTAGTTCCCGGCATCTTTTTCTTTAACTTTTTATCCATAGCATAAGCAAACTTTTGTCTGTAAACTTTAGAGTTTTGGTATACTTCAACTTCCATCCATTCTGATAGCGCATTAACTACAGATGCACCAACTCCATGAAGTCCACCGGAAGTTTTATAGTTTTTATTATCAAATTTTCCTCCTGTATGAAGTTCAGTGAATACCATCTCCACCCCAGATTTTTTCTTTAAAGGATGCATTCCTGTAGGTATACCTCTTCCATCATCAATTACACTAACGCTTTTGTCCTTATTTAAAATAATAGTAGCTACACTACCATATCCATTGGTGATCTCGTCTATAGCATTATCTAGTATCTCCCAAATACAATGATGTAATCCCTTAGAGCCTGTAGACCCAATATACATTCCTGGTCTTACTCTTACAGGTTCAAGCTTTTCAAGAGATGTCAAATCAGATACATCGTATACTTCTACCTTTTGTTTTTCTATATCCATATCATACCTCCAGGTCTAAATTATCTTCAAACCACTTTTTAAGTTTGTTTACTCCATCATCTATACTCTTTATATCTATAAATGCTTCGAAATTATGACTCTTAGAAGAATTTTTGTACATAGGATCGTAATATTTAAGCATCAGCTCTTCCGATACCTTTTCATACTCTTTATTGTTTATCATATTTTTATATTCATCTATATTTTTTTCATTTATATACTTCTTCATATTTTCCAAAGCCTCAATTATTTCTATATTGGCATTAGGTGACATTGTGTAATCATTTATTAAGTTTTCTGACCTAAACCTAATACTTCCATCAATATATATATGATATCCATCTCTCATGGCACTAAATATATAATCAGGAATTATTGTCTTTCCTATTCTTTTACTTTCACCTTCAACAAATACATAGATTCCATTCTTATCCTTTAGTTGTTCGTAGATTAAAGTTTCAAACATTTTTTGGCTGCTTGGTGCTCCAAGTCCTACGCTTCCTAAAAGAGATCCTCTATGATTGGCAGCATGCTCTAAGTCTAGCACATTAAATCCTATATTTCTTAGTTTTTCTAATATCTTAGTTTTTCCTGTACCCGTCTTACCATGTACCACTATGTATTTAATATCTTCATTAATTGCTGGCAACTCGCGATTTATAAACTCTCTATAGCCCTTATATCCACCTTTAAGCTTACATGCAGTAACCCCAAGGGAGCTTATCAAAGAACTTATACTTCCACTTCTCATTCCACCTTTAGCACAAAAAAACAAAAGCTTTTTGTGTGGTTTATGAAGTAATAAAATCTCATCATATATGTATGGAAGTTTTTTTGAAACAGCTTCTATTCCAATACGTTTTGCTTTTTCTACACTTTCATTCACATATATATATCCAATTTGTTCTCTTTCTTTATCATCAAACAAAGGTATATTTATGGCACCTGGTATAGTTGCTTCACTATACTCTTTAGGTGATCTTACATCAATTATTATATATTCCTCTAGTTTTTCTAATACTTCACTATATTCAACAAGCTTAACCATTTTCCCTCCATTAATTGTAAGTCTATTTCCCAATACTAATTACCTCGCTAATCTACATACCTATTTTAAGATTAAGGGTAGGCTAATTAGGGCCATAAAGGCCAGAATACTGTTTACAGTATAAACCCTAACTCAAACCATGTCAAACCTACGTTCTTATGTGTCTAAGATAAGTATTTAAATGAAATATCAGTTTTTATTATATCATAATTTTATTTATCATCTCTAACCTTTTTTGAAATCACATTATTCGAAGTTGTACTTTAATTTTGTTTTTGTCTATTCTAATTACTAATAAACTATAAGAATATCTATCTAATATATATTTTAAAGGTTCTTTATATTCTTCCTCCAATTCATGTATTATACTCCCATATTTATTTTTCAAATAATACTTTGATTTTATATTGTCCACAAAAAGATTATCCCATTCCTCTAGAACTTGTCCCTTATTTGATATTTCAAACAACATTCCCTTATTTCTTAAAATATCCATTAATTCAACATAAGATCGATCTAAAACTTTAAACTTTTCTAGTGACTCTTGTTCATCATGTTGCAACAAATTATACTCTTCCTTTTCTATTTCTATCTTTTTTAATAATTTAATTTTTGTTTCTCCTAGTCTTTTTAATTCTTCTTGCTTATTGCTATTGTATATTTTAATAAATTTAGTTAACATATTATCTAATACACTCATATTTTCTCCTTTGCTAACGTATTTTAAATAACTTTATATGGAGGTCACTTATGGATAAACTAACCAATGTCTTAAAAGTAACTTTAACTATCTTAAAACATCTTATTAGTAAGCTTAAAGATATCACTAAAAATCTATCTTATAAGTTTAAGTATAATATAAAAAAGAGAAACACGATAAATATAATGTATGAAAATATTATAAAAGAGAAAAAGGCGGAGATATTAAATTTAGAAAAAGAATTTAAAAGTCTTCAATGTATAAATTCTTTTAAAAGAAATAAACTAAAAGAAATAAAAGCTAATGTAGATGATAAAAGCAAATTGATTGAAGATCTTCGAAATCTTATAATAAAATAACCTTTATTTAAATTAGTTAAATATCATTATTGTAAACAAAAAAAGAACTATGCAGGACTTTTTATCCTTGCACAGTTACTTTTTATAGTTTAAACTACTCCTCAAGAGTATTTGTGTAGTTTAGTACATCGCCTAAGCTTTCTGAAGTATACATGGCATCGGTTCCACCGCCATGATAATATACAGCAAATTCAGAAGGACTAAGATAAAATATATGATAATTTCTATCCCCTACCTTGCGGTGTCCGAGGCAGCTTCCCTTACTTTCAATCATATCTTCAATTCTTTTTTCCCCAGCTACCACATTTTTCATGTCATGTAATTCTTTAAACCTATCATAAAATTCAAATCTTTCCATATTCATATCTCCTTTCAAAGATTAATTATAATAGAATTATACCACATAATCATATTTTCTCCATTTAAATCGTTTAATACACCTCATTTTTATTGATCTTTTACTACTTTAAATATAATTTATTTAAAAAGATCAAAACAAATGCTATAATTGGTAATGACTAACATTTACTTGTACTTAACGTTTAAACCTTAATGAAAGTTGGTGCTTAATTGAAAAACAAATTTAATCTAGGAGAAGTATTTACAATTACACTTTTATGTCTAACCACATTTTCTATCTTATTACTTTTTAAAGATAAGGTAGAAGGGTGGTATTTTGGTGCAGCCTTATTTTCAATAATAGTTCTAATATTTATTTATAATAATTATATAAAACGAAAGAGAAATAAATCTTCAGATTATATAAATAATAACCTAGAATCTATAAACCAAAAGAAAAGAGACTTTAATACTATAAGCAAGTTATTCAATCTCTTAAACTCAAAACATAAAGAAACTAATATCATAGATGACCAAACCTTTAATGATTTAGATATGGAAAAGGTCTTTTCAAAGCTTGATTATACTTTAAGTACTCCTGGGGAACAGTCCTTATACAGTATCTTAAGAACTCCTCTATATGATAGCTTTAAATATGAAGATAGAAAAACATTAATAAACCTTTTTCAACAGGATTCGTCTACTAGAAACAAACTTCAATCTTTTTTATATGAACTTGGGAAACAATATAAGGGAGATATATTAGAACTCATTTATACTACTTCAGATTTAAATAAGCATAAAAAGTTCTTATATAACTTTATGTTTGTATTATCCTGCCTATCATTAATATCTATTGGTTTTCTTAAACAATATTCTGTGATGTTTATAATTATTATCTACTCCATAAATATGTCTATACACTATAAAGCTAATAAAAATATACTTAGCCAGGTTATATCAATTACCTATCTTTCTAAGGTATTATCCTGTGCTAAAAATATAAGTAATATGAAAAATGAAAATTTAACCTATTATAATGATATTATTAATACTAATATAGAAAAATGTAATGTGATACTTAAAAACTCAAGAAATATTAGCAAAGCAGAAGGTATTGATATTTTAGGAGATTATTTTAATGTATTCTTTTTATCTCAAGTTAGAAGCTATTATAATATAATCGGCGACATTGAAGATCAAAGGGAGTATCTAAAAGAAATATATTCTATTATAGGAGAGATCGATTCTATAATCTCTATCTCCATTTATAGAAATCTAATAAAAGACTATGTAGAGCCTAGGTTTATAGATAAGCCTTGTTTTTTAGAGGCTAAAGACCTTAGAAATCCTTTAATTGAAAATACCATTCCAAATGATTTCATGGTTAATAATAATGGTATTGTTATTACTGGCTCAAATATGGCGGGTAAATCAACCTTTCTGAAGACTTTAGGAATAAACAGTGTACTAGCACATACTATATGTACTTGCCTTGCTAAAGATTACAAAACTTCTTATTTCAATATTATAAGTTCTATAAGTCCTTCAGACGATATAACAAAGGGTAAAAGTTATTACCTAGCCGAAGCAGAAGCTGTACTTAGAATAATCGATTCCTTAAATGATAAAGTATCTACGCTTTGTATAATAGATGAAATATTTAGAGGTACCAATCCCTTAGAAAGAACAAGTGCATCTTTAGAAATACTTAGATACATAATAAACAAAAATGCAATACCTGTAGTTGCTACACACGATTTAGAGATTGCTGAACTAGTAGGAAATCAATATAGTTGCTATTACTTTTCTGAAGATGTAGACGAAGAAAATGGTCTTAAATTTGATTATAAAATTAAAAAAGGTATTTCTCCTACACGAAATGCAATTAAATTATTAAAATATTTAAAATATCCTAGTATAATAACTGAAAATGCCGATGAGAGAATAAGGCATTTATTAGAATCTTAATTTAAATAAAAAGGTATACTGATTTATTTCCAGTATACCTTTTTATTATTTAAATATTTTTATGTTTTATCTACTGTTTTGATTTTCATAGAAGATTAATATAATTTATTTATATCGTAAATTAACTATCTTATAACCCGTGTTTGCCAATGATCTTTTCTATACACATAAAAACCGTAAAGACATACAATTAAATTGCTAAATCCCATAGAAAACCAAATCCCAGAAGGTCCAATGCTTGTAAAATATTTAAATAACAATATCATAGGAAGTCTCACAAGCCATAACCTTCCAATTTCCATAGCCATTGAGTACTTAGTATGACCTGTTCCTTGAAAAACGCCTTGAAGTACACTAAATATACCCATAAGAGGCATTGATACAGAAGTAAATTTAAGATAAGTTATACCCTGAGATATAACCTCTAAATCATCTTTTGACTGCATAAAGAAGTTTATTATAGGGCTATTAAATAAGAAAAGCAAACTACATCCCACCACTGAAAATGAGATTGTAAGCTTTAAAGACTTTGTAAAGGCTTCTTTTATTCTATTTATTTGATTTGACCCTAAATTTTGCCCAACAATTGATGTTAAAGCTGCTCCAACACCCATAGCTGGCTGCATTATTAAAGATGTTATCCTATTAACCATAGCAAAAGCACCTAAAGTTGATGTTCCGTAGGAAGCAATAAATCCATTTAAAACAATAAAACCTAATGCTGATCCTGACTGTCCAACCGAAGATGGTAATGCCACATTTACAATTCTTTTTAATATCTTTTCATCAAATTTGAACTTTTTAAAACTTGGCCTTACTAGCATCTTTGAAGATCTCATTAAAATAAACATTCCTGCAAAAGCAAGTAATGCCTTAGCTATTAATGTAGCTATAGCAGCTCCTGCTATCCCCATATCCAGTGTGAATATGAATATAGGATCTAAAACTATATTTATTATAGCGCTAATACCACTTAGTACTGTTGGCAAAATTGTATTTCCTTGTGCATTCATAATAGCGTTAAAGCTAAAAAATAAGAACATAAACGGCATATCTAAAAATGTTATCTTTAAATATATATTACTATACATCCCAAGGTCCCCATATCCGCCCATGAGCTTAATAACACTAGGACTTATTAAATATCCAAGTACAGCAAAAACCACTGATGATATAAAAGATATCACAATAAGTTGTGTAGCGTAAACATTCGCTTCTTTATATTTAGAAGCTCCTACTAATTGAGATATTATAGATGTACCTGCAATTGAAAGACCAATCCCAAGTGATATAAACAAGAAGTTTATTGGCCATACAAAAGCTGTTGCAGCAAATTCAACTGAACCTATCTTACTTACCCACACCCCATCTGCTAAGTTGTAAAGAGTTTGAATAAGATTATTTACCATAATAGGTAAAGCTAAAGTGATTATTACTTTGTATAAACTACCATTAAGTATCAGATCTCTTTTTTCCGAAGAGTCCATGAAATTCCCCCCATCATAACCACCTAAGATCTTTTCTTTAAAAGTTTCAATCTTATGGTGGATAAATAAATTATACCATTAAATAAGTATATATTGTCTTTAAAATATAGATTTAAAGACCCGATATATCATAATCTGATACCATACAGTTACACACTAGCTTAAGAAAAATACCCACATATACTTTTATTATAAGCATATATGGGTATTTTTAATATTAATTATAAGCTTTTAATCTCTTCTAATAGTCTTAAAGATGCCTCTCTTGGCCCCTTCTTTTCATTACCAGCCATACCAAGTTTTGTTCTTAATTGACCTACTCTTATTCCTTTCTTAAAGAACTCTTTAAAAAATATTGGAATAAGTTCATCCATCTCCTGTTGTTTTTGAACTGGTCCAAAAGGATTAGAAAAATAAGATGTTACAAGTCCCTTTTCTGTAGTGGTCCCCTTTGCCATTCTAGTTCCTTCTTTAAATACCTTAATGGCTTCCTCTTCATTAGTGAAAAACTCTAACGCCTCTCCATCTTCATAATTATTAGCATAAAGAAACAAATCTATAGCTTCTCCTTTTGTAATTTCATTATAACTAGCTACAGGCATAACTAATCTTGCATTTATTTTATCAGGATTCATAAATATACTTCTATCTAGTTGCTTAAATGCATAACCCGTATCTAAATCATCAAGCCTTACAAAGGCGCCTATTTCTGTGCCGTAGCCTAAAGGCTTACTTTCACCACTTAACTTTACTACACCCATATCATCAAAGATTATTGTCATATCACTTATATATTCGGATCCAAGACTTCTTAAAGCTTCAAGACTTTCCGACTTTCCAGCTCCACTATCACCCATAATAACTATATTAAAGATTTTATCATCTTTTGTAATTATATTAACCATGGCTCCATGAACAGGTAAATTACCCATCTTTATCATTATTAAATTGTGTAATGTTAAAGTCATCTTTTTCATGTATCCAAAGTAATCCATATCATCGTGATAGTTTATATATCCTGTCATTATGTCATTTTCCACATCATCATAAAATACTGTTTTCATCTGCTTTTCTTCATCTTTAGCTCCAAAAACATAAATTATATCTGGCTTTTTATCTTTATATTCTTCTTCTTTTGCCATTTCAAACAAGTTACATAAAGTAACTCCATGAGCCATAAAATCCCTATGAAAATAAATATATGCAAGTAGTGTTCCCACTTTTGCAGGATAACAAAACCAATGATCAGTATTTATAGCACAATCTTTAAGTGGATTCTCAAAACTTTCTTTAAATATACCATCTCTAGTATTCTTTTTAGGATAAGTTATAAATGGAGTATCTAAAACTATAGACTGTATAAATGGTATCTTACACAAGCACTCGTAACCCTTACCATATACAAAATTAGTCTGATTTAATATAAGTCCTGCATTGCCACCTGCTGGTAATTGTCTATATATGTTTGGCTTTATACCTAGTACGTTTTCTTCTACTTTTCTATATACATCTAAGATAAGTTTTGAAAATTCATTATTAGCATCTATAAAATTAACATTTTGAAGACCTTCACCCATCTTTTTGTTTTCAACAATAGTATATCTTTCTAGCTTTCTCCAAAAGTTATATAAATCCTCTACAAAACCTATAAATTTATCTTTATCTTCTAATAATCTTTTATACCTTAAATCAATTTTTATTATTTCATCTGCTTTTAAAACTATTAAAAACTTAAATATCTTTATTAATTCTAAACATATTTCATCCTGATTTAAACATTTATTTATGTACTTATATATATTGCTTTTATTGCTCTTTCTATCATCTAAATATTCAGAAAGAATAATTTCAAATCCTTTACTATCTAATAAAGACTCCTCAGTATTACAGTATTTTGCTGTGAAATTGATCATTACCTTTCCATTACTAAGCGAAAATTCTTTTTTCATGTAAGCACCTCTATCTTATTTTTTATGATAATTATAAAATTTAGTATTATGAATCACTGTTTCTCCAATGCGTCAGTTTTATTTGCTTTTTTTAATCATATCATATACTTTTGAAAGTTTCTCCTTGCATTTCTTTCATTTTTAAAGGTATAAAGGTTTACATCACTTAAAAGAATAATATTTTGTGGCTTATCTTATTATTTTAAGAAACTTATTATTCTCATAATTTAAAGCTTTTTTTACAACTAAATTATTTAAATATAACTTTATATGATATACTTAAGACTAATAATTTATACAAAGGAGAAATATGATGAATTCAATAGAAAAATGGATGTATGAATGTGACGGAAAAGAAATGGTGAAAATATTAAACGATAAAAAATATAATGCAGTTTATGTAGATAATATTAGTGAAGCAAAAGATAAAATATTATCTTTAATACCTGATGGTTCGAGTGTTGCATTAGGTGGCTCTGAAACTTTAAATGCTATGGATCTATTAAATGAAATCCGAAACGGTAATTATTACTTCTACGATAGATATCAGGATCTTCCTTTTAAAGACATCGTAGAGATAATGAGACAATCTATGCTAGCAGATTATCTTATAACTAGCACTAATGCAGTAACTAGGCAAGGTGAACTTGTAAACATGGATTGCACAGGTAATAGAGCTGCATCTATGATTTTTGGACCCAAAAAGGTTATAGTGGTTGTAGGTGCAAATAAATTAGTAGACAATATGGATGATGCTATGAAAAGAATCGAAAGAGTTGCAATAATGAACACTAAAAGATTGAATCATAAAGCTCCCTGTAAGGATACTGGTAAGTGCGAAGATTGCATGACTAAGGGAAGACTTTGTAATTATGTATCAGTAGTAAAAAATGGTGCTAAATTTGAAGATAGATTTACAGTTATAGTTATAGGGGACAAGGTAGGATATTAGATTAAATTGAATTCTCTTTTTTATACTTAATTAAAAAACCTCTGATTTATAATCAGAGGTTTTTTTGTGCATGCACTATTTCTTTTTTATTGCATTAATTATGCCTAATAAAACAACTGATCCTATAACGGACACAAGTAGACTCCAAATATTAAATCCTGTGATACCTTTACCTCCTATAAGTCCAAATAGAAAGCCTCCTAAAAAGGCACCTATAATTCCTACAATTATATTTGCCATAGCTCCCATTTCAGAGTCTTTGCCAGTAATCATACTTGCAATCCAGCCAGAAAGGGCTCCTAGTATTATCCACGCTAAAATTCCCATAGTATTTTCCTCCTTATAATAGACTATCTAACTAAGATAGTTTTTAATAATTACTTATCTTTTAATATAAAACAATTTTAAAACTAAATGGATTACCATCTCTATCTTAATCGTATGTTTATTATTTGTTTAGTTTTGAAATTTATACATGAATTATTTTTTGTTAGCAAGTATATTTTTTATTTTAATTAATTGTTTACTATGGGTTATAACGTTTTTTAATATCTATCTAGATACATCATTATTTTATATGCTATTTTCTACCTCTAATTCTTCCACCATGTTATTTATCCACTTATAAGATATAAATCTTTTTATAAGTATAATTACCTTCACTATTTCTTCACTACAAGCAACTAAAACTACCATATATACAGGTAATTTAAATATAAATGCAGCTAAAAATGCAAAAGGAACTCCTATAAGCCATAATGTTATTGATTGAACTATAACCCCATATTTAGCATCTCCACCAGCCCTTAATATTCCAACTATAACTAATGCATTATACACTTTAACAGGCATAAATAAAGCGTAAATATATAATATATACTTAGCATCTCTAATTACTACATCTGATACATTAAATATAGAAAGTATCAAAGAGGTAGATAAAAATAATAAAACAGAAAGTATCATTCCTATACCAATAGAAATTGCACAAAGTCTTCTAGCATAAAGTTTCCCTGCTTCTTCGTTCCCAGCTCCAATTTCCTTACCAACAACTACCACCGAAGCATTAGCAAGTCCAAAGGTTACAATCATAAATAAATTAAGAATCGTAGTACATATTTGTATAGCTGCTATAGCTTGAGTTCCGATTCTTCCATATATAATTGCATAGCTTACATTTCCAAGTCCCCAGCAAGCTTCATTTAGTACTACTGGAATTATAATATTATATACATTTAATGTTAGCTTCTTAGTAGCTCCTCTAAAATCTTTTAATCTCCCCGAAAGTATACTTTTTGATACATAAATGTGTATTAAAAGAACTAAACATTCAATTATTCTTGCTATTAATGTTGCTAGTGCCGCACCCTTAACACCCATAACTGGAAATCCAAATTTCCCAAATATAAATATATAGTTTAAAAATCCATTTACTATTAATCCTACAAGACTAGCTAGCATTGGAACCACTGTTTTCTCTATACTCCTAGAAGCTGTTGCAAAATTAAATGTAATTGTTGTAAATATATAACTCATACTAACTATTCTAAGATATTGACTTCCAAGTTCTATAACATCTTTATCTTTATTAAATATAGAGATTATACCCTGTGGCCATATTAAGGCTATTATTGTAAATATAAAAGTTACTATAATTCCACTAAATAATCCTATACCTAAAACTTTTCTTATATTCTCTTTATCTTTTTTACCCCATAATTGAGCTATAAATACTGAACATCCAGAACTTATACCCATAGCAATTAAACTAAACAGAAAGTAATATTGATTTGCTATCCCTACTGAAGCCAGTTCAATTTCTCCAACCTTACCAATCATAACAGTATCTAGCATATTTATAGATGATGCAATAAGATACTGAAGTACTATAGGCATTGCCAATATAAACGTACTCTTATAAAACCTCCTGTCAGAAAATAATTCTTTAAATCTTTTATTATTCATTAAAACTCTCCTTATAATGTAAATTTGTACAAAAAAATAAAATCCCCTTTGAGTTTTTTCAAAGTGGATTTCAACACCTGTATTTAAGAACTCTATTATAGGTTTCTTAAACAACTTAAAATATTATATGCACCTAAAAAATCAAGTACTATCTTGGATTTTACAAATCATGTTATCTTTGAACTCATTAAATATATTCCGTAAAATATTATATCAATTTTAACATAGATTGTCTACATATATTTCATTAAAATTAATTATATGTAGACAATCTATAATAAATATTCTTTCAACTTTTAATAAAAGGTTTCTAACTTTAATTAAATATTTGACATTTGTATACTATTTTCTTTAAGAGTCTTTTTAACATCTATTATACGTTGATTTTCTGATCCTCTATATTTTAATAACATATTCTTTTTAGATAATTCAAATCTTCCATCTATAAGTATATCTATTTCCTCTAGAAACTCTAACCACTTATTTTTTTCATCACTATGACTTACTATATATTCATAAGTATACCCTGTATATGAAATTATGTTATACCCTTCTTTTTTAGCCCTTTTTGAAAGTTCGCTGAAAGCCTTTGCCTGTTCAAAAGGTTCGCCTCCGCTTAATGTTATTCCATCTAAAAGAGGATTATTTCTTATTTCATTTAATATGTCGTCTATGTCTATAAAATTTCCTCCATTAAATGAATGAGTATGCGGATTATGACAACCCTCACAATTATGTGGGCACCCTTGCGCAAACACTACAAGTCTTATTCCTGGTCCATCTACAATAGATTCCTTTATTATCCCTGCAACCCTTAGCTTAGTATACATATAGAATCCCCCTATAAAATAAGTTGTTAACTTCTTTACAAATGCTTAACCCTATCTTTTTCTTCTGCTTTTTTTGCATCATTAAATCTGTCTAAAGTACCCACAAGATACCCTGTTATTCTGCGAATACGTTGGAATTTCACATCTTCTTCTTTTCTACCACATCCCGGGCACTGCTTCCCTATTATACCTGAATATCCGCATACTGGATCTCTATCTAAAGGGTGGTTTATAGAACCATATCCTACGCCGCATTCTTTCATAGTTCTAACTACCTTTTCAAAAGCCTGAAGGTTTTGACTTGGATCACCATCTAACTCCACATAAGTTATATGCCCTGCATTTGTAAGTTCATGATAAGGCGCCTCTTTTTTTATCTTATTAAATGCTCCTATCTCATAATAAACTGGAACGTGAAAACTATTAGTATAGTACTCTCTATCCGTAACTCCTTCAATGGATCCAAACATTTCTCTATCAAGTTTTACAAAACGTCCAGCTGTACCTTCAGCGGGGGTTCCTATAAGCGAAAAGTTAAGCTTATACTCTTCTGTTGCAAGATCCATAACATTTCTCATATGTGAAATAATTTCAAGTCCTAATTTTTGAGCATCCTTTGACTCTCCATGATGACTTCCTATTAATGCTTTAAGACATTCACCAAGTCCTATGAATCCTGCAGATAAAGTCCCATGTTTAAGTACTTCTCCAACTTCATCTTCCCATGATAACTTATCTGAATCTAGCCAAACGCCTTGTCCCATAAGGAATGGGAAGTTCTTAACCTTTTTCTTCGATTGAATTTCAAATCTTTCCTTTAATTGTTCTATAACAATATCCATTTCTTTATCAAGCTCTTCAAAAAACTTTTCTACATCTTTATTGCTTTTTAGAGCTATTCTTGGAAGATTTATAGTTGTAAAGCTAAGATTACCCCTTCCATAGACTACTTCTTTTGACTTATCATTAATATTACTCATAACTCTTGTTCTACATCCCATATATGCTATTTCTGTATCAGGATTTCCTTCTTTGTAATACTTAAGATTAAAAGGAGCATCTATAAATGAATAGTTAGGGAATAGTCTTTTTGAACTAACTCTAAAAGAAAGTTTAAATAAATCATAATTAGGATCACCTTCATTATAATTTACTCCTTCCTTAACCTTAAATATCTGAATAGGAAATATCGGTGTCTCTCCATTTCCAAGTCCTCTTTCAGTAGCTAAAAGAAGATTTTTAACTACCATTCTTCCTTCTGCTGAAGTATCAGTTCCATAGTTTATAGAACTAAACGGAACTTGTGCCCCAGCACGGCTATGCATGGTATTTAAATTATGTATAAAGGCCTCCATAGCTTGATATGTACATCTATCTGTTTCACTATTTGCTTTTCTTTTAGCGAAATCTTGAACCTTCTCTACTGTTCCATTATCATCTATATATTTACATAAATATTGTTTTTCAATTTCTATATATCTTTCATCGTTTTGTAGAGAAGGCATAAGATCATAATCTTCTTTCATCTCTTTAAATAGAGTATCAGTAAAATCTAATATATCTTGTTTTTCTGTTAACAGCTCTAAAGCATTTATAATATTTTTTCTATAAAGCCTAGCATAAGTCTTACTTACACCTAAAGCTAACCCATAATCAAAGTTTGGAATACTTTGACCTCCATGTTGATCATTTTGATTAGATTGGATAGCAATACAGGCTAAGGCAGAATAACTTTGAATATCTTTTGGTTCTCTTAAATATCCATGACCTGTACTAAATCCTTCTTTAAATAACTTAATAATATCTATCTGGCAACAAGTAGTTGTAAGTGTTAAGAAATCTAAGTCATGTATATGAATATCTCCATCCTTATGAGCTCTTGAATGCTTAGGATTTAAAACAAACATCTCATAAAATTCTTTAGCACCTTCTGAACCGTATTTAAGCATAGTTCCCATGGCTGTATTACCATCTATGTTAGCATTTTCACGTTTTATATCATTATCTTCTGCCTGTTTAAATGTTAAATCCTCATATACTTTCATAAGCCTTGTATTCATTTCTCTAACCCTTGTTCTTTCAGCTCTGTACAATATATAAGCCTTTGCTGTTTTTGCATATTCATTTTCTATAAGGACTCTTTCAACAATATCTTGTATATCTTCAACAGTTGGTATATGATCTTCATTCTCTTCTAATGAATTTGCCACGTCTTTAGCTAAATCAAAAGCTATATAATAATCATATTCATTTATAAATTTAGTAGCCTTAAGCATTGCATTTGCAATCTTCTCCATATTAAAAGCTGCTTCTCTACCATCTCTTTTTCTAATCTTTGTAATCATAAACATTACTTCCTTCCATAAAAAGCTTACTTTCTTTTTAAGCAATAACTTTTCTATCATAAAACATTTTCTAGTTTAAATCAATAGAATTAAATTAAAAAAACCTTCTGCAAATATAGGCAGAAGGATAATAGCTAAAATTTAAATTTTAACTACTTCACATCTCTATACTTCGTAGAGTAAACAGTGATTACAATATAGGCAGGTATTCTGACTTTGGATCATCAATATTTGCCCCTTCCCGATAAATCAGTGGTAATGGCAAACCTCTCTCCAATACAGCGGCGAGACCGTTTAGGCTTTTAACCTAATTCCCTTTTAAGCTACAACATTTGTAGCCACCTATATAATTCAATATTTAGTTATCAAAATTTTATCACACACTATATGTTGTGTCAACGAAGATATTTTCTGTTGATTTAAATACTAAATTAGCTTTATAGAAGCATTGTTAAAATTACAATTAAGCTTCTATAGGCTATTACAAAGGTTTCTACTTTGATTTTTACATTCCTTTAACTAATGATATACTTAATTATATATACTAAAAATTTATGATATGGGGCTGATTATTATTTACAAATTTATTTTATTTTACTTTACACTTTTAAACATATTAGGACTTTTATCTATGTACATAGATAAATCAAGATCTAAAAGGTCACAGTGGCGAATAAGAGAAAACACCTTAATCATTATAGCTATTTTTGGAGGCAGTATTGGTTCTTATTTAGGCATGAAAAATTTCAGACATAAAACTAAACATTCTAAGTTCAAATACGGTATACCTTTTATTATATTTATTCAAATAGTAATTATATTTTTAATTTATAACAAAGATATTTTGTAACTACTAATAAACTTTTGGGAATTCTATAATAACCTTAAATAAATCTCCATCTACGCTAATCTTAAAATCTCCCCCTTGAAGTTTTGTCAAATTATTTGAAATAGCACGGCCTAGTCCAGACCCCTCGGTATTTCGAGACTTATCCCCTCTTTTAAATCTTTCTAGTATCTCGTCTTCATTAAAATCTATTTCAAAAGCTGATATATTTTTTATAGTTATAACTACTTTGTTATCTATATCATCTATATTAATATAAACTCTTGTATTTTCTAAAGAATATTTTAATGCATTACTAATTTGATTTTCTAATATCCTCCAGGTCTTTTTACCATCTACCATTATATATAATTTCTCTTTAGGACTATTAATCTTAAAGTCTAAAGAGCTTTCCTTGATCTTTTCCTCAAACTCTGCTAAAGCTTGTTTTAAAAGTGATGATATATCAACCTTTTCTATATTAAGCTCCACCTCTCCGCTAGCAGCTTTTGATGCTTCAAAAAGATCTTCTATAAGAATTTTAAGCCTTTCAGACTTTCTTTATAAAACCTTTATATAATCCATTCTTTCATCTTTAGTAAGCTCCTCATTTTTAATTAAGTCTACATAGGTTATTATAGAAGTTAGGGGCGTCTTTAAATCATAAGACACATTAGTTATAAGCTCTGTCTTCATCCTTTCACTTTTTATCTCACTATCAATAGAATCTTTAAGTCCGCTCTTAATATTGTTTATATTATGAGAAAGGTCCTTTAAAATCCCCTTGCCACCTTCATCAATAACGTAATTTAAATCTCCATTAGCGATTTTATAACTACCAACTACTATCTTAGTTAGATAATTTTAAAATTTTACCACATATAATATAACTAAAATCTTACAATCACCTATTTATAATCATTAAGACTTTCTTACAATAAAAAAGAACTAGGCCTATTTTCCCTAGTTCTTCTTTATCTTCTATCTTATCTAATAAATCTTTTAGATAACTTTAATTTTAGATATTTTTAAAACAACAACTTTATATAAACTAATATCCTTTTCTTTTAGCTTCTAACCCACTCTCATTAATCCCTGGCTCCTCTACTGTAGTTGCAAGCTTATTTTTAGCCCATTGATTTTGAGTCTTATGACCATTTGCTAAATAATTTTCTTTACTCCATTCTTTTTTATCTTTCTTATTCATATCTTTCACCTCTAATCAAATTTAATTTCTTCAATACTAGTATGTATAATTAACCTTATAAATAATCTTAAATATAAAACCATATACAGATTTGTTAACCTTAAATTTACTTTAACGGGTTATCCCATCTTAAATTTATATAGATTTAATTGTTAACAAATAATATTTATTGCTGACATATCATTGTAACAAGTTACTATTATAATAACGTTATAGTAATTAATAAAACCCCTTTAGTATATAGATACTAGTTAGTCCCCCTCTCTAGTATCTATATTAAAATAATAAATTACTTTATCCCCCATTACTAAATAAAAAATAAAACATCCTCAGTATTAGTTTATAAACTTTACACTGAGGATGTTTTATTAATTTTATTCCATATTATTTATCATATCTTTAATTACGTTTAACTCTTCTTTACTAAGGGTTATTCCTTTACCCATCTTTTTATGGTCAGGATCCCATTCTCTTATATCATATTTAGCTACATTTCCATTCCAGCTTATTAGATTTAGTTCCTTTTTCCAACCTTTTGATGATTCAGAAATAGTTCCTATAGTTTCTTTTATTTCGTATTTTATATCTGCCATAATATTACCTCCCTTATAGTTTATAGAGTTAATATATCTTTTATATTACTCATAAACTATGTTTATAATCATAATATTTTAAAGGTAATTTACGATATTTTAATATTCTGTAGCGTAATTATCAAAATAACCTTGAACTAAAACCACTGGTGTACCCTTATCTCCACTACCACTTATCAAATCACATAAGCTCCCTAAAAGATCTGTAATTTGCCTTGGTGTAGTTCCAAGATTTTCATTTCCTTCTACTTTTTTGCCTTCTTTTGCCTTTATCTTTTTCTTCATTTCATCTGTCATTTCAGCAGAACTCATACCTTTAAAGTCATTATCCGCTATGTATTTTATCTTTATTTCATTTGGTGTTCCTAAAAGGCCATCTGTAAATCCTGGTGATACTACAGGATCTGCAAGTTCCCATATCTTACCTACAGGATCTTTAAATGCACCATCCCCATATACCATAACCTCAATATTTTTACCGGTACTTTCCTTTATGCTCTTTTGAACCTTAATAACAAATTCTTTACAGTCTCTTGGAAATAATTTCACTTTATCCTCAGTTGCTTTATTTGAACCAAGAAGACCGTAATCAGCATTATATCCACTACCATCTATAGATTCTGTTAAAATTTCATCAAGTCCATAGACAGTTTTTGCTCCAGCATTTTTAAGTATCCTTTTTGTTCTTTCTCTTTCATGTATGTTAGCAACTAAAATTTCTTTACTATACTTTAATGCTTCCCTTGGATCATTTGCAAGGTATATAATTATATTATCTGATATTTCTTTATACATACTGATATAATCAATCCCTGTAAATTTATGTTCTACCTTTTCTCCAAAGAGTTTTCTATAATCCTTTTCTGTTAATAAATCAATATATGGATTAATGTTAAGTTCATCCATCTTATCTATATTCATTAAAGAATTTCCAACTTCGTCAGAGGGATAATTTAAAAATAAATGAATCTTCTTTCCTGTTAATGCTAATGCCTTTAATATCACTGAAAATCTATTTCTACTTAGTATCGGAAACATAAGTGCTATGTCCCCTTCAAATTTTTCATTAACATCCTTTGCAATATCTTGAAGAGTTACATAATTTCCTTGTGATCTTGCTACTAATGACTCTGTTATTCCAATAACATCATTATCATGAAGTGAAAACCCTTCACTTTCTACTGCCTTTAAAAGAGATTCAACAACTATTTGTGGAAGATCGTCTCCTTCTTTTATAATTGGAGTCCTAATCCCTCTTGCTGTGGTACCTAAAGCTCTCATCATTACTTTTATCTCCTTTAATATATATTTTAAAACCTATATAAGTATACAATATATAGCCTAATGAATCTATGTTTTATTAAAAAAAATACAGTTTATCATACATATAGTTAGATTAAACCCCTGTACACCGTCTGGCCTTTTTAATAAACTTTACACAAACCTTTTTAAATTCTCATCTCTTTTAAACTCTATTATCCCAATTATAAAAAACAAAAATGCAAACGCTATAGTTACCCATATGTAAGATTGAACTTCCCATAATGTCATCCCATGTTGGAGGTCTTCTACTGCTTTTAAAACCCAAGTTTGTGGGAATATATTAGCAAAACTTTGTAAAAACTTTGGCATGAATTCGATAGGCCATAAACACCCTGAAAGCATACATGTTGGCAATATAAAAATGTTAGAGATTTGTGATGACTGAGCTGTACTTTTTGAAAATGCCGCCATTATTATTCCAAATCCTATTGAAACTAATCCAAAACTAACTAAAATTATAATTAAAGTTCCAATATTGATATAAAAGTTTAACTTAAAAATTCCTATTGAAATAATTAATATTACAGCTATTTGCATTAAAATTATAAGTAAACTAGCTAATACATTACTAAACACATATTGCACTTTACTTATAGGTGAACAAAATATTCTAAAGTAAGTTCTATTCTCTTTATCTTTTATGATACAATTAGCAGTTACACTTGATCCTAGCATCATAAATAGCATTAGATATCCTATACTACTTTTAGTGACTCCTTTATTTATACTTTCATCATTTAGTTTTATACTATTAAGTTTTAACTTTTGATCCTTATATCCGCTATAAATTTTATCAAACATTTCTTTATCACCTTCAGAGACTTTAGATATATCTGTTAGATTTGAGATATAATAATTAAGATCATTTTCAATCCATGCTGTTATTTCTTTTCCTTGCATGGTAACTATTTTTATACTGTCAAATTTATTGTTATAAATACTATCACTAAAGTCACCAGGTATAACTAAAGCGCAATCTACTACATTATTAGAAACTAAATTGTTTATATCCTCTTGTTTTAGATCAATTATTTCAAACTTTTTATTTGTACTTATAGTATTTATCATGTCTTTTGAAATATGTCCAATATCTAAATTACATATACCAACTTTAATCGTTGTCCCTTTTGTTGTATTAAAAACTAAAGCAACAAAAACTCCTATTATAGGAAGTAATAAAAAGGTTATTATATTAGATTTTTTCCTAAAGGATTGTTTCAATATTCTTCTTGAAATCTTAAATATACTTACCACTTATCTTCCCTCCTCTTTTACTAAAAAGTATAGGAATAACAATAAATACTAATGCGGTAATCAAATTTATTGATATAGCCTTTCCTACTGTACTAAAGTTATTTTCATATATAATCTGAAATATTGACTTATTAGTCCATCTTATTGGTGATATTTTAGATAAAGAATTTAAAAGATTATTATTAAATGCATTAAGAGGAATGTATCCTCCCCCTAAAAATACCATAAGAGGTATTAAGATATTAGTAATTATACTTGCAGTACTTGGGTTTCTAAATATATATGAAGATCCTACCCCAATACAAACAGACATAATTACCATTGTAAATGAAACTAATAATACTACCCAAATATTATCACCCCAATTACTTCCTATGATATATTTGCTGCATAAAAATACCATGATTACCTGAAAGGACGTAGCTATAGTTCCCCCTACAACCTTACCTATCATAAATTGTAATCTACTTGCTGAGCTTACATAAATTCTATTTTTAGTTTTAGTAACATTTTCTCTAAGCATGGACATAATGCCAGTTGAACATCCATATAAAATGGTCATAGTAAACATGGATATGGCATAATAATCTATAGACCTTGGCATTTTATTATTTGCAACAGACTGAATCTTTACAAAGTTCAACTCTCCGCTATCCTCTGTTATTTTTTCTATAGCTAAAGGATTATCAATATAAACTTCTTCAAGCAAATTATATTTTTCAACAAAAGTATTGACCAAGGATTCTACTAAAGTAGCATTAAAATCTCTAATATTATTACTGTTAAGTTCTATTGTATCTTCAGTATCTACTTTTATATAACAATCGACCTTACCATTTTTAATAGACTCTTTAGCTTCATCTTCATTATCTATTTTAATAAAGATAACATCCATATTCTTTTCTATTTCCTTACCAAACTTCTCAAATTCTTCTCCTACTTTTAATTCATCTTTTATTAAATACAACACTTTCACTTTAGATATTGAATCAGATGCAGAAAAACTTTGCGATAAAGCACTACCAAGTATTAATATCATAATAATAGGAAATATAGTCATCATAAACATACTTTTTTTATCTCTTATTATATGCTTTATTTCTTTAATTATTATATTTAAAAGTATCATACTACACCTCTAATCCCTTAAATTTCTCCCAGTAAGATTAAGGAATACAGTTTCTAAATCCATTCCTTTATTCTCTAAATTGTTTATATGTATATGATTTTGGTTAAAATAAACTATTATTTGATCTAAGTTATTTATTCTTGTATTTGTATTAATGATTACAGTGTTTTTGTCTATAGCAACCTTCAACACTCCATTTATCTTTTCTATTTCATCCACATTAACTTCATTTACTGAGTTTACTGTAATTAAAATGGAACTTGTTTCTAAATTATTTTGTTTTAATTCTTCCTTCGTACCTTCAATAATCAATTTTCCATTGTCAATGATTCCTATCCTTGTGCAAATAGATTCAACTTCCTCCATATAATGACTTGTATAAATAATAGTACAACCCATTTTATTTAATTTCTTAATGGAGTCTAGTATATGATTTCTTGATTGAGGGTCTATTCCTACAGTAGGCTCGTCCATTATCATCAATTTAGGCCTATGAACTAATGCACAGGCTATATTAAGCCGTCTCTTCATTCCGCCAGAAAACTTAGACGGTAATTCTTTCGCTCTGTCTTTTAATCCTACAAATTCTAATGCTTCTTCTGATCTTTGTTTAAGTTCTTTTCCTCTAATGTTATAAAGGCTTCCAAAAAAGGCCACATTCTCATACGCTGTTAAATCATCATATATTGCTATATCTTGTGGAACTACTCCTATGTTATACCTTATGTTCTTTGAATTTTTATTTATATCTTCACCTAAAATAGTTATAGTTCCAGAGTTTGGAGTTAAAAGCCCGCATATCATATTTATAGCTGTACTTTTACCAGCACCATTGGGTCCAAGGAGTCCATAAATTTCACCTTCTTTTATATTAAAACTTATATTATCAACAGCAATTACATTATCAAACTTTCTAACCAGGTTTTTAATTTCTAATATATTCACGCCTAAGTCCCCTTTCATATAAATAAAAAACAGCTCTAATGTTTGAATACCCAAAAACTAGTGCTTAAAAAATAGATAATAATAGGTATAACAAGGCTTCCCGTATAACCTAGAACTAATCCATTCGTGAAAAACAATACAAGGTTCCAAATTCCAAAAATTACTGCCTGCTCTTTAGTTTTTACTACTAATAATTTACCTAAAGTAAATAGTACAGTTACAATTATTAATGCACTTATAAATGGCATATAAAGATTTATAGTTAAAGTTTTCATAAGTATTCCGTAAAAGAATATACTTTCTAATACCACAATATAACAAGGTCTTATTATAGCTGTATACATTGGATATTTCTCATCAAAAGGTATCCAATGTACATTACTTATAGTTTTTCTGATATTACTTTTTAATAATATCTCTATAACTAAAACTCCTATTAGCATCGTAATCTCAATTAAAACAATAAACACCATTAACATTAAAAATATTCCATACCATAGTTTGTTTAATGAAAATAAACTATCTATATTAATGTTAAAATAACTTGCAAGTAGTTTAATATCAACTATTCCAAATAACACAAAATATGTTGCATTCATGATTTCTAAATATGTGTCCTTTTCTATATTAAGCCATCCACAAACATAAACAGAGCTTTTTTTAAATAACTTCATTTTTCTAATGGGTATCTTGTAAATTATTGCCCACAAAAGAGTAAGTATAAGTGATAATAATATTATTATGTATGATCTATAATATTGCATTTTACTTTATCCTCTATCTTTCATAAGTATCACACCATTTTGTACACAGTGCGCAATAACAGGTATTATTACACAGTTACCACTAAAATAAAATAAACATCCATATATAATACCAGAAACAAACTTTTGTATTAATACCTTTTTACCTAAAAAAATATGATTCATAGCATATACAAACCCTGTAATTATAATAACTATCATTGCATTTATTTTAAATTCCTTAATCAATATACTAAACCATATTTGCCTAAAAATCATTTCTTCTAAAAGTGCAACAATTACACTAAGTCCAATTACTTTAATAGTAGATCTTTTCCATGTTGTTATGAGTGTTATACCACTTACACTCTTCCCACTTAAACATATTATTATGTAAGATATTAATACCTCTATAATTAATATAACTAATACAGAAACAAGCCCCAATAAGTACCAATAGCTTTGTTTAGGCAATTCAACTATAAGAAGGTCTATCTTAAATATAGCTGATAAAAATATAACTATACTTAATACCACTGCTAACATTTTTAAGAACTTATCCATACTATAATCTATAACACCTTTATTTATTATGTACATAATAGTTTGCGCACACATTACAGGACTTAGCGTTACAAGTAATATAAGTATATTAAGGCATAGGATGTGGGTACTCATTTTTTACTCCCCCGTATTCTAATATCCTAGGATGATTTGCAAAAGGAAATTCTGGTATACACATCTCTAGTATTTCAGGAATTAAAACTCTTGATACATACCACCCTTTTTCTCTAGCCTCTGGTGGTGTTACATCCATATAAACAGCATATTCACTTAACTTTGATAAATACTTTATCAAATGGTTAAGCTGACTATCTTCACTTAAATCTTCTATAGTATTGATTTTTGAAAGTAATATTTCTCCTTCTATTAAACTATCTATAAGTTCATCTTTTTCTTCCATCTTATCACTAGCACTATAATATAAAACATTCATATCTAAATCTAAAAATTTAGGATCATCACCTAATACATACTTAAGTTTTTCTCTACTATAAATAGCACTGTAATATCCTCCATAGGATATTGCTGCTGCTTCCATTATTGCTCTTACCATACCATTTTTAGTATCGAAGTCTCCTTGTACACCATAAACTAAGTATGGCATTTTTTTATCCTTACGTTTTAAAAACACTCCAAATATAGGTAGCGGAAGTTCAGGTAAAGTATTATACATTGGAATAATTTCATAAGGCGAATTTTCATCAAGTTTTACACTTTCTAGTACCCTTTTAACATTTTCATCATCTATCTTTACTAAAGGACATTTTCGTTTTGTATACCAATTAATTATAAATGCATCTATTTGAATATACTCTACTAATGCATTAATCAGCGACTTTTTTAATGACTTATGCGCTGCTGTTCCTGTACTAAATGATGGTATAAATGATTTCTCTGACTTTTTAATATTACTTTGATATCCTACAAACATCATTTTAGCTGGAACCCATATATTTTCCTTTGGATTAAACAGTGATGCGCATTTTATCCAACCTATTACATCGTCCTCTGTAATCTTTTCTGAGTGTATATCCATTCCATATTCAAACGACTGTTTTATTTGATCTTTTGTGAACACATCCATATATTTAATTGGCATAGTCTTACCAAGTTTACTTACTTCTTTATAGCTTGCATAAAATATATCTTCTTCTACTAATTTTGGTGCTACCATAGTTGAATATCTTTCTATGCTCTCACCAGTATATTTAATTAAAGCTTCCTCATAATATGTACCATAACCAATAATATGATACTGAACGTCCATATTAGGGTTATCGATAAGTTGTTTATGGTAATTAGGCATATTACCAGTAATACTCTTTAAACATACTCCATCATTGAAATTAACCAAAGGCATTACTGTTGATTTCATAATTCCTGTTTGATTACCTGCTAATCCATGAAAGTTTTCGAATATATTGTTAAAACTAGGATAAAACTTAATCATATCTTTTGCTTCCATCTATCTTTCAACCTCTTATTTCATAATTTTACTTACTATATCATCAACTATCCTTCTTGAGGATATATTCATCTCTGCAAAGTCGGCTTTAGCTACCTTACCACAAGCAGGACAAAATGGTACCCTTAGAATGTCGTCTACTTGAATCTCTAAGCTTGGTACATATACACTTAATACTCTTCCTTCAAACTTTGAAGCACCTAAATTGTTTATGAGGTAACCTTCTGAGATAACTATATTAGTTAGCATATTTAAAACAGGAATAATTCCTTTATTCTCCTCTTTAACTTCAGCAATTTTGGTATTTACAAATTTATCATAAGATACATGATCTTCCATTCTAGACAAAGCCCTTTGCTCAAAGCATTCTATGCATCCTGTTTTAGATGGATTAATAGTAAAAGCTGTTATAAATGGACCATCTATAAAGGAAACCACAACACTCTTTTCTAATGCTAAAGCAATTCTATTAATGTTTCGTAATAAAGATATTTTTGCACGATGCATGCATACTAATATTGTAGAATATGATTCTAGATCCCTTTTCAACTTATCTATAATCGAAATAGTTTTAAAAGCATCAATTTTTGTAGTTAAATCACTGGTAGCTATCTCCTTATATAATTCATCAGAAATAAGGTCAAGTTTAAGTTCCATGGCCTCACTTAAATGTACTGCTGTCTTTTTACAATACTCGCTATCTGATATAAAGATAACCTTTCTATTTGGTTCTATAAAAGCTTTATTATTGTCAGGTCTAACATAATACTTATAATCTCCAAGTAGTGATTGAACGACTTGAGTAGATGTTCTTCTTTCTTCCTCAGTGCATACCATTCCAGCAGAAGTTAATCCATCTAAAAGTGACTTTATGTTATTTTTATCATCCTTTGATATATCATAATCCTCTATATCATCCTTAATAATACTGTTAGCTAATTGCATTTTCATAAATATATCCCTGATACAAATTTTAAATCCTTCTGTTTGCCCATTCAAATCTAAAACTGCTTCATTATAATTCCATATACCTATTCGTAACCTTATTTCATCAGAACCATTATCAAATATTCTTAAATTCTCGTTTATAGTAAATCTCTTGTTCATGTATTTAATCAGCCTCTTTTCCTATAACTGTTGTATGTATAACATGTTTCGTTACTCCATCTACTTTTAATACCTTTTCTATATGTTGTTTTTCAAATCCACCTATATCACAGGAACCATAACCTAATGCTGTAGAAGTGAGCTGAATATTTTGAGCTGTTTCACCAGCTTCAATAAATCCATACGCCATACCAGCATCTCCATATTTTCTTGTATTAACATACATATTATAAACATAAAAGAAAATAAGATTTAAAGAGTTTGCCTTAATTCCACCAAACTCAGCGTAATTATATGCTTCATCTTTTTCAATTCCTATCTTTATTGGCTTAAGTGAATGTGAGTATGGATAATATAAATAAATTCCATCTTCGATTCCCTTTACCTCATGAACTAAAACATATAATTCAATTGGATATAATCCACCACCTGAAGGTGCATTTTTTAATTTTATACTATCAGGCCCAGCTGGTATGCCCGTTATATGTTCTTCCCCTGAAACCCCTTGTGCATAATATAGTATAGAAGATAATTCTGCCTCTGACATGATATTTTCCGAGTAACTTCTAATACTTCTTCTTTGTTTAATAGTCATTCCTAAAGGAGCTTTTATATTTTTAGGTTGTGATAAAAATACCACATTGCTAATTTCTTCTCCTTTTTCCTTATTGGCACCAGTTATAGCTGCTGGAGCTTGAAAGAAACTAGATAAGCCTGCTCTAAATCCTATGTAATTATTGCTTGTTCTAAAATTTAATAAGTATTCCTCACTAGTAAATCTATTGTTTCTAGAAAACAAGCTTCCTTTTATAACCATATCAGGCGTTCTTAATACTGTAGAATCAGCATAAGGTGTTATAGCGCAATATTGAGTATTAAATGATAATAAGTCACTCTCATACGGATATTGATTCTCATATGAATTTACTTCTTTATCTTTTTGCTCTTTCTTGCTTCTACCCTTCATTTAAACTACCCCTCTTTTAAAAAGATCCATAACCTAAAATTTAAATTATGGATCTTTTACTTTTTTTGTATTTAATTTTATAAGTTTAGACTGTATTATGGTTTAAATGTTGTTGCTCCGCCTGTAGCTGTACCACCTGCAGATGCATTTATCGCTAAACAACAACAACAACAACATGTGCAACATGCTCCTGGGGCAACAGTTACTTTCTCAGTATTATTGCAAGTATTAGCTAAATGTGAATTCATCTTTAACATTATAATATCCTCCTTCCGTTTTAAGTATAGTAATTTTTATATTTATGATTTCTATCGTGGATATGGTAATATATGCCTTGTCCACATTTATATTTTACCATATTAGTTCAATTTAAGTCAAGTTCATCCTATATCCTCCATATCCCTATATATATTCCATGCTTTCAAGTTTACTTTAAATATATTTCCCTCTAATTTTTAGTTAACTTTAGCTTTCTTAAATGGCCATTTTTATCTGGATTCAAAATCACATATTCTGTGCATTTACTAGAACAAAATCCTTCATAAGTATTTTCACATTCTTTACAACATATGTGCTGATCATGACAAGCATCATTAGCACAATTTATATATCTATCAGATGGTTTACCACAATGACTGCATTTTGATATAATAATATCTTCATTAGTATTATTGACTTTTACAGATATTCGTTCATCAAATACATAGCATTTTCCGTCAAACAACTTTCCTTTAACCTTCTCATCTTTACCATAGGTTACAATTCCACCTTCAAGTTGTCCTACATCTTTAAACCCTTTGTTTAAAAGCACTCCTGAAAGTTTCTCACATCTTATACCACCAGTACAATAAGTTATTATCTTTTTATCTTTATGCTGGCTTAAATTTTCATCTATCCACTTTGGGAACTCTTTAAATGCCTTAACGTCCGGTTTTATAGCATTTCTAAAATGTCCTATTTCATATTCATAGTCATTTCTTCCATCTATCACAATAACATTTTCATCTTGAAGTGTTTCACAAAACTCTTCTGGGCTTAAATATTTTCCTGTTATCTCATTTGGATTTACATCACTTTCAGTATTTAAAGTTATTATGCTCTTTCTTTCTCTTACAAAAATCTTTTTAAAAGCATTTTTTTCTACCTCATCTATTTTAAATACCATATCTTTAAATCTACTATCATCCTTCATAACCTTCATATACTCTTCAATAGATTCTGTTTCACCAGAAACCGTACCATTTATCCCTTCACTAGCCACTAATATTCTACCCTTAATACCTAATGACTTACAAAATTCAAGGTGATGTTTTGCAAAATCTTCTACACTCTCTATGTTAATGAATTTATAATAAAGCAATACTCTATAATCTTTTTTATCTTCCATATATCATGTTCCTTCCTTAAAATAGTATGAATTATAACTCCATACTCAAGTCTATTTAATATTATTTATTATATAGTATTCATTGTCTAATTGAAAGTAAATAATATAAATTATAATTTCTTTTACTGCATAAGTATCCTATTCTAAAATACACTGTATCTTTTCTACTTATTCCATTATATTTTCATATGAAAACTTGCTACCGAAAACAGAACTTACTATAAATTGTTTAAAATTCATGATATTATATACTTAAAGTTTAAGTTCTTTTTTATTTTTAAGGAGGTAGGATATAATGTCAAAATTAACAAAGACACTATCTTTAATAGTTGCAATTGTAATATTATTATCTTTAATCTTTGTATGTACTTTGATGATAACAGACTACAAACCTGCTGCAGTAGTAAATTTGACCACTGAAAATAATCCTTCTGAAGCTATTAAGAAAAATGTTACTTTTTCAGTTTCAACTTTCAATATAGGTTACTGTGGTATGGATAAAGGTCAAGACTTTTTCATGGATGGAGGGAAAGGGTCTCGTTCAAGCTCAAAGGAAGAAACCATCAATAACCTAGATGGTATAACAAACTTTTTAAAAGATCAAAACTCTGATATATACTTTATTCAAGAAGTTGATGAAAAATCTACTAGAAGTTTTAACGTAAATCAACGTGAACATATATCCGAAGAAATGGATGGTTACGGTAAAACATTTGCATATAACTATAAGGTTTTATGGGTACCTATACCAGTTACTAAACCACATGGAAATGTAAATTGTGGACTATTTACACTATCTAAATTTAATATTTCTAACTCAGCACGATTTGACTATCCTGGAAAAGAAAATTGGCCAAGGCAACTTGGAGATCTTGATAGATGCTTTATTGAAACTCGTACTACCGTAGAAGACGGAAAGGACCTTGTACTAATTAATTCTCATTTATCCGCTTACGATAAGGGTGGAAATATAAGACATCAGCAACTTAGCTTCTTAAAAGAACATATAACTAATGAATATGAGAAGGGAAACTATATAATTGTAGGTGGAGATTGGAACCATCTTATGGAAGATACTGACCCAACCAAATTTGATTCTACAGAGAGCTTTCCAGATTGGCTCCAGAAACTACCAGATAACTTTAAATCTAGCGATTTTGAATGGGCTGTAGATGGAACTGTTCCCTCATCAAGAACAGTTGAGTTTCCATATGAAAAGGGGAAAAACTTTCTATCGGTAATTGATGGATTTTTAGTTTCAAAAAATGTAGGTATTGAAAAGGTAACAGGACATAACTTAGAATTTGAACATACAGATCATAATCCTGTAACGGGTTATTTTATATTAAAATAGATTATACTAATAACACATCTAGAACTCTTAATTACTGTGTAAAGGAGCGTAATTACAATGAACTTAATTAATAAACCCATATCCGTTGTATATGAATTTGATAATGCTGGAATAATTAATCCATGCAAGTTTTTTATTACTAATGATGACGGTATAGAACACGAATTTAATATAAAAAGAATAATAAGAAGAGATAAAGAAAAACTTTCACCTGATGTTTATGGATATACCTTTACTTGTGAGATACTAGTGGATAATAAAATATCATTATGTGATTTAAAAGTTAATATGAAAACTTCTGAGTGGATTCTTTTTAGAATGTAAATGTAAAACAAAAGGTTGCTTTTATAATTAAGTTAACCTATTGAAAACAAACAAAAAAAATAGTTATTATACCTAATGTGTATAATAACTATTTTTTATTTCTTTAATATGATTATTCTATTTATTTAACATAATATTCAATATTGTTTTGTCAGTATCCTCCATACCTTCTACTCCAAGTATTCCAAGGCTTTGTATACTTCTTTCTACATCTATTCCTACTATACCTTGACTTTCCTTAGGCTCTACATCTTTTAATGCAAGAGTAGCACATTGTATTGCTGCATTAATTCCAGTAGCAATTTTCAAGGAACAAGTTGTTTTTGCACCATCGCAAATCATACCTGAAATATTTCCTATCATGTTTTTTATAGCATATTTTATATTTTTAATATCTCCATCTAGAAGATATGTAATAGCAGCTGAAGATCCTATTGACGCTGCTATACCCGCTCCACATAAAGCTGATAATCTTCCTATATAAGATTTAACATGTATAGTTATAAGATTACTAATGGCTAGCGCCCTTGCCAACTCTTCATCGTCTTTTTTAAGTTCATCGCTTAAAATAACCGATGGTATTGTGGCTGTTATTCCTTGATTTCCACTACCAGATGTAGTCATTATAGGCATTGTGCATCCTGACATTCTAGCATCTGATGCAGCTGCAGTACTTGCAACCATTCTATTTTGTAGACTGTCTCCACCTAAAACTATGCTAGTAGAATTAAACAACCTTTTACCTACATTAAGGCCATAATCACCCTGTAGTCCTTCAATAGAAACAAGCTTATTCATTTTAGCTCCCTCTAATAGAAATTCAATGCTCTTAAACTCTACATTTGTTGCAAAGTTATAAATGCTTTCTACCGTAATCTTTCTTCCTATATTACAGTCTTCATTTTTAAGTTCACTATTAATATTATCTAAAATTATATTTTCATCTAACTCTATTTTTACTATATTCTTGTGATTTCCACTTATAATTACCTTTGCAATATGATCTTTAGTTTTGCAATGAGTCTCTATGTAAAGCTTATCACAGTTTTCCTTCAATTCAATTTTTATCTTCCCCTGGGCTACCATTGACTTAGCAGTGTCTATATGCTCTTTTGTAACATTATTCAGTACTTGAAGTTCTAATTTAGAATCTCCGCCTATAAATCCTAGGGCTGCTGCAATATCTATACCTATCATTCCAGTTCCTGGTATCCCAACCCCTAGGGCATTTTTTATTATATTTGCACTTAGAAATAGATTAATACTTTCTATTTCATCTTTTAATAATTCTTTGCACTTAGACGTTGCATATGCTATAGCTATAGGTTCTGTACATCCTAACGCAGGTACAACTTCCCTTTTTAAAAGTTCAATATATATATTATTATCCATGGTATCCCACCTTTTAATCCTTTTGTTTAATTTACAGTATTACTTTGTTTATTGTTATAACTTTTCATAATAAAGTATATTGGAACTCCAACTATAAGTCCACCAAGTCCCCACATAATCTTTTCTAAAGAAGATTGTGCAAGTAGCCATATGCTTACACCTACAGCTATTATAGGTATTACAGGCCCAAAAGGAACCCTAAATGAACTTTTGAGGTCCGGCCTCTTTTTCCTTAATACTATTATAGATAAGCATGTAGGTACATACTGTGCAAATCTTGATACAACACTTATAGCTGCAAGCTTAGTGAAGCTTCCTGATAAAGCTATTGGTATAGCTAAAGCTACTGTTATAATTATAGCTATATATGGTGTGCCTCTAGTACCTTGTTTTGCTATAACCTTTGGTATCAATCCATCCTTTGCTAGAGCTACACCACTTCTTGGAGTTATAAAAGATGCCGCTATATTTATTCCTCCTATAGATATTAGAGTGCCTGCACTTACTATCGCTCCTCCAAAAGATCCAAGAAATACAGTAGCTGCATCTGCTACTGGTGTTTTACTAGTTGCAAGTCCTTCACCCAATATTCCTATGGAAATTCCTTGTATTAATAAATAAAACATAGAAACTATTATCATAACTGTTATTATAGCCTTTGGGACATTTTTTTCTGGGTTATCCATATCCTCTGCTGCTACTGCTATAGATTCAAACCCCGTAAATGCATAAAATATTAAAAGTGCTGCTGCTCCAAAAGAGCCTCCAACATAACTGCCACTTGGGAACACAGGTGTGAAATTGCTTCCCTTTATGTAAAATATACCTATAGCAACAAACATCACAAGTGGAACTAATTTTCCGATTGTAATTATATTATTTAATGCCTTAGATATGTTAACACCTAATATATTTACTAATCCAAGTCCAACTAGTATACATACAACTATTATATTACTTATAGTCTTATCTGCAGCTGCTGGCCAAACTTTTGCTAAAGCCGTGGAAAAGGCTACTGCCATAGTAGACCATGCTATAATACTTATGGCCCACTTCATAAAACCTACTTCAAAACCTATGAAATCTCCAAAGGCCTCCCTTGCATAAACATAAGGCCCACCATTCTTTTTAAACATACCACCCGCCTCTGCAAAGCACATAGCAATACTTATAACAAGTAACATATCAAAAACTATTACAACCATACTAAAAGGACCTATTAAAAGCATAGCTTGATTTGGAAGTAAAAATATACCTGAACCTATAATTGCATTTATACCTAAAAGCACAATGCTCCAAAACCCCAGTTTTTTATTATCAAACATAAAAAATCTCCTCCCCTATAATTAAATTTTATTTGAGCATGCTTCTACAAGTCCTTTGAATATAGAAAGCATATTTTCATTTTCTGAAGACATCATTTCTGGATGCCACTGTACGCCTATTACAAATTCTTCATGTTTGTGTTCTATAGCCTCTATAATACTATCCTTTGATACAGCAGAAGCTACAAAGCCTTTGGCAACTTCCTTAATAGCTAGATGATGAAAGCTATTACACATTGTTTCTTCGCCTAAAACTTCTCTTAGTTTTGTTCCCTCTTTTATTTTAATAGTGTGAGTTGGCGTATTTGATAGCGATGCTTGATTATGTTTTATATAACAACCTTCTATAAAGGATAAATCTTGATATAAGTTTCCCCCATTAACAACGTTTAGCAATTGATGTCCTCTACAAATTCCGAGTATAGGCTTTTTTGCTTCCATTGCTAACTTTATTAAAGTTATATCAAAGTCATCCCTCTTCGGTAATATTCCACCAAGCTTTTGCGAAGGCTCTTCTCCATATAATAACGGGTTTACATCATGACCTCCAGATATTATAATTCCATCTACCATTTCCAACTGTTCTTTTATATCATTTTCATTTTTTATAAGTGGAATAATCACTGGAATTCCACCTGCTTTTATAACAGACTTAATATAATCATCATTTACATAAGCCCTTTCATATCCTGGAAACATTCCTCCTTCATCTACAATTATACTTCCTGATATACCTATTCTAGCTTTTCTTTTCATATATACCTCCTATCATAATTACATATGTATTTATATGTCTATATTAATAGCAATCCTTATGCCAAAACCTTGACGTATTGATATTAATTTAACAAATCCAAGATCCACGCCCATTTTGAAAACATTTTCACTGCTTTTCTATATTTAATTCTATCAATTGTTATTGAATATGTAACTTTATATTTAATTAATAGGTTTATTAATAGGAATAAGTTCCTATTAATAAACCTATTAATTTTATGTATCTATTTATATTTAATTAAAAAGTTACAACCTTTCTTAGTTATCTTACTTCCCTTTCTTCCCACATATGAATTTATTAGCTCTAACTCATTTAATGTTTCTAATATTCTTTTAGCTTCCCCCTCAGAAATCTCTAATCCTTTCTCCTTCAATATATTAATTATAGCTACTCTTCCAATATTCTTTTCTAATTTATTAAAACTATTTATTAAATTAAGAAACTCTATAGCTGTTTCAAAATCACAGCTACTTTTCAAAATTTCTTTTTCATAATTACAATTCTTCTCTTTATAATCTAGTGTTGATGGTAAATTCTTCACCTCTACCTTATCGTCGCACATGAGCGAAATGTAGGATGCAACATTCTGAAGTTCTCTTATGTTTCCAGGCCACCCATAGCTAGTTAAAATATCTTTTACCTCATCTTCTATATATATGTCTCTTCCAATAAAATAATTTAAAAGATCAATTATATCTCTCGTCCTTTCTCTAAGTGGCGGTACCATTATTGGAAGAACATTAAGTCTATAATAAAGATCTTCCCTAAATTTATCTTCTTTAATCATTTTAAGAATATCTTTATTTGTAGCCGCAATAATCCTTACATTTATATTTATAATGTTTTCTGATCCTATTGGCATTATCTGTCTTTCTTGAAGAACTCGTAATAGCTTTGTTTGAAGCAAAACTGGCATATCGCCTATTTCATCTAAAAATATCGTTCCATTATTAGCTGCTTCAAATAGACCTTTTTTCCCTTCTTTTAAGGCTCCTGTAAATGCTCCCTTTTCGTAACCAAAAAGTTCGCTTTCAAGTAAACCTTCTGGCATAGCTGCACAATTTACAGCTACAAAAGCCTGCTTATTTCTTTCAGATTCATTATGTATTGACTGTGCTAAAAGTTCTTTACCTGTTCCGCTTTCACCTCTAATAAATACTGTAAGATCTGATTTCGATATCTTTTTAGCAAGATTAATACATTGAATCATTGAAGGTGACGTAGTCTTTATATGACTAAAATAATATCTCGCCATTTGGCCCTTAGCCTTTATTTGTTTTGTAAGATTTTGTTCTAATTGTTTTATGTAAGTTATTTCTTGAATATTATAGTAACTACCTGCTTTAACTCCTAAATTATATATACTTGTCTTTTTAACATTTATATACTTATCTCTAACTTGAAAAACTTCATCTAAAATTTCTTCTTCCTTTAGAACTTTTTCAAGGCCGTTTTTAAAAACCTTATCTACTGATACTCCTTGTATATCCTCTTTTAAGTCTAAAACTTCTCTAAACCTTTCATTGAATACTTTTATTATTCCCTTCTCATTAGTAATTATTACACCATCCCTAGATATATTTACTATAGTATCGAGCTCATCCATTTTTAAAAATAACTCTTTATATTTGTCCCTAATTCCATCATCAAGACTTACAATCTTTTCAGAATATTTAACAAGCTTCTTGCCTATATCTATGGTATCTATTCCAAGGGCACTTATTATCTGTATAAATGTTGATATATCTATATACCTATTTCCAAGGTCTATAATTTTTTTTATATGACTTGGTATCCTCTCTGATACCCCCGGTGTAAGGGCTATATTTATATTAGAATAATCTATATTTTCTTTGTAAGCTATTAGATTTAAATGAGTTACACCTACTTCATAAAATAAAGATACGGTTTCGTAGGTAGTTTGATCATTATCATTAACCACCAAAACCTCCGTACCCTCTGGAATAGAAAATACCTTGTATATTTCATCTTCTCTAAACGTCCTATTTACTACTATTATTTTGCTCTTTGCACTAACATATTTTTTTATTTCATAAGCTCTTTCTCTTATCATTACGAGAACAACCTTATCCTCTATAATATCTTTCCCTTCTAGATGATCTAGAAAGTAACTATTAATCACAATCTTATCCCCTAGCACTTGCCTTAAATTGTTTTCTAAGAACTTAGTAAGGTAGCTATCTCTATCAGTTATTATACCTATGGATTTCATGTTTTTTTCCTCCAAGATTATATCAATTTTTGATGTTCTTTAATTATTCTTTTCTAATAATGTAAAACTAAAAGTAATAACTTAAAATACTGTTATAATGAAATTATAGGATACCCATATTAAAAATAACAGATAAATATTAATTACATTAGCATATTTAATATTTTACTAAAAAGTCTTATCACTAATTTGTTTTATAATTATAATTTCAAAAGGAGTGTTTTTATGAAATATGATGTAAGTGTTATCACTAAAGACAATCAAACTACTAAAAAGTGGTCTGGGGGAACTACAACTGAAATCTGTATTTTCCCGAAAGACTCAAATTATGAGGATAGAAATTTTACCTGGAGGATAAGCTCTGCAAACGTTGAAAGTGAAGAGTCTAATTTCACATATTTAAAAAATATATGGAGAGAAATCATGATCTTAGATGGAAATGTAAAGTTAATTCATAATGATGAAACCTCAATAAACTTAGCTACATTTGAAAAACATAGTTTTAGTGGCCATTGGAAAACTACAAGCTATGGTAAAGTGACAGACTTCAACTTAATGGTATCAGAAAATGCAAATGGCAATATTTCTTATATAAAATTAAATGAAAATACTATGAGTGAGTTCTCACTTAACATTAAGAATAAAAGAAATCATAAAAACTTATCCTATGGATTCTATTGTTATGAAGGCAATATAAAAGTGTGCTTAGACAATAAATCCTTTATTCTAAACAAAAATGACTTTTTCCTTATTAACTTAAAAAAGGGCTTTGGTTCTATGTATTTAATTAATGAAGGCAATAATATAGCTCATATTGTTAAGGTTAAAATAGTATATAATTAAGTGAAAAGATTTTCTGTATTCTTGATTGCAGAAAATCTTTTTGCTTGTATATTGTTATATTAGATGTCTTTTAAAAATGATACTTCAAGATATCTTTTGTTAATACATACTACCTTTTTCAAATATCTTTAATAAACGTAAATAGTGATTAGCTTCTCTTAAAGTGTGATCACCAAGTAGTGGCATTATAATGGACTTAATTTTACACTCTATTAATCCTTTTGTAGCCTCAGCCTTAAATTTACTTATTTCTATAGTTGCTTTAAGGCTATCATTTGTCACTTTTGAGATTGGAATTGTTTTATCCATGGCTTCTTTTGACTGTGCTTCTAGTTCAGTAAACTCGTTTCCAAAATCATTTGCTATATTTATAAGATCATTTTCCGTAGGATCAAGAAGTCCACGAATAAACTTTGAGTGTTCTGCCATAATTTCATTCCAAAAAACTTCCTCCACATAAGCTTCTCTTTCTAATACAACTTCTTCACGATTTTGAAGCTTTTGAATAAGATTATAATAAAACTTTGCTTCTCTTAAAATATGATCTATAAGTAAAGGATAGTTATTTGTAAATAACCTACAATTTAAGACATTTGATAGTAACATAGTCTTAAATTCTGCTAAAGCTTTAACTAAATCCATAGCCCTATTATTAATCATGACTACTCTTTCTTCAAGCATATGATTATCTATAACCTTACTTAAATCCAAAGGCCGTAATTCTTGCTCTGCCCTTGTTAAACTAGTTGGAATATTTACCCCTGTAAGATAAGATGAAGCCATTTCTGCTTTTAGCGTAAAAGGTGTCACCACTTCCCCTGACTCTAATACGCTGGCACTAACAACACCATTTGAAAGTGATATTACATCTACCAAAAGCCTATCAAATTCTGCTCTAAACATATCTGCTTTAACCATAAGATTTGAATCTCTTTGTACAAAACCTATTTGTAGAAAAAAGGAATGTTCTTTCATTATTCGTGCAAAGAAAAGATGCAACTCTAATGATTGTCTTATAAAATTACTATTTGATAACATATTCAACCTCTTTAATATAATTATTCACTGCTATTATATTAGAAAAACAAATACATTATTACATAAAAAAAGATTATCTCTGAGGTGCTCCCTTTTTATGGGTTCACATCATAGGTTCTTATATAATCTTGTAATTCTATTATGAATCTTTCCATGTCTTTATAATCTATCTCACCAATATTTGCTACTCTAAAGGTATTTGCATCAGATACCTTTCCTGGATAGATAGTAAATCCTCTTTCATATAAAAAATCATGCATATCATCAAATTTATATTTAGGATTTGTTGGTTCTAGTATTGTGGTTATAAGTTTTGAATGATCTTGTGACTTTACCAAATGAGTTAGATTTAACTTATCTAATCCTTCTAATAAAACATCACAATTCTTTACATATCTTTTATTTCTTACTTCGATGGTTTCTTCTTTTGCCTCTATTATAGCTTGTTTTAAGGCATAAATAACTTGCACTGGTGGAGTAAACCTCATTTGATAATTCTTTATAAAATATTCATATTGCTTATATAAATTTAGGTATACATTTCTTGGTTTATTATTTTTTGTGAGTAAAAGGCTATTTATATTTGCGATTACGAAGCTTATTCCAGCCATCCCTTGAATACACTTATTTGAACTAGATGCCATATAGCTTATATTCATAGCTTTCATATCTATAGGAATACCTGCGTAGGAGCTCATGGCATCTACCATCATCTCTATATTATATTTTTTGCAAAGTGCACCTAATATTTCAACATCATTTAATAGTCCTGTGGTAGTTTCATGATGAACTACAGCTAAGTGACTCACTTCACCTTTATTTTCTTTGATAACCTTTTCAAGCATTAATATATCAATAGCCTCTACGTTGGAACTTTTAAATTCTATAAAACTTATATCATAGGCTTTTGCTATTTCACACATTCGCTTTCCATAAGCACCATTATTTATAATAATTAAAGTTCCATCTGATACTACTGAACTTATCATAGACTCTACAGAAGCTGTACCTGAACCACCAAATAAAATCGTAGTATATTCTTGAAGGCTACCTACAAATTTAGTTAGCTCCTTTGAAACGAACTCCATAACCTCTCCAAACTCTTCTTCTCTTGGGCATATATCAGGAACTACTTGGGCAAGCTTTACAGTATCCGTTGTAGTTGCTGGACCTGGGTTTAACAATACATTTCTCTTTATCTCCATAACATTTTAGCCTCCTATTAATTATTTTGCTAGAAATTTCATGAACGCTTCTTTGTTTTCTATTGGAGAAGTTGTTGGTCTTCCTAAGTCTTTTCTAGCTCCTTTTCTTACCTTAACTTCTAGTAATACTGGACCTTTAGCATCAACTACAATTTTAAGATAAGCTTTTAAATCTTCAAATGTGGAAACAGTAAATGTTTTTGTATATCCGCAGTATTTAGCAATAGAGGCTATATCTATATCGAATCCTACTGTTGACTGCCCCCCAACTGAATCATGAGCTCCATTATTAATAACAATATGTTTAAAATTCTCTACCTTTTGTGATCCGATTATAGCAACTCCACCCAAATGCATTAAAATAGCGCCATCCCCATCTAGACAATATACATCTTTGTTAGGTTTTGATAGTGCAATTCCTAATGCTATTTGAGATGCATGTCCCATAGACCCTACTGTTAGGAAATCTCTTTCGTGCCCCATTTTTCTAGATTCTCTCGCTTCAAATAGCTCTCTAGACGCCATGCCAGTTGTGGACACTATTGTATCTTCATTACCTAAAACACTAATTATTTCCTTAATTGCATCTTCCCTGCTCATTTCAAATTTAACCTTTGATTGCTCTTTTAACTTGTAAGTAGAAAATGTACCTTTGGTAACCACTAGTGCATAAGGTTTCTTTTCTTTTTTCATGTATTCTACAGCTTTAGATATCTTTCTTTTCCATATATCTACATCATCTTTTTCTGTTAATATGCTGTACTCAATGTCTAGCACTTCTAATAGCTTTAAAGTTATAAGACCTTGCTTTTTATGTTGTGGCTCATCTTTTTTATTAGGTTCACCTCTCCAACCTATCACAAGTAATGCAGGTATGCTATATACTAAAGGATCATTTAAAGATGCTAGAGGATTTATTATATTTCCCTGTCCTGAATTTTGCATATAAACTAATGCAGCATTCCCTGTAGCTAAGTAGTGTCCTGAGGCTATGGCCAGTGCATTACCTTCATTTGCTGCAACAATATTATTCTTACTATCTACATTTTCCTTAATATAGGAACAAAAATCTTTTAATAAAGAATCTGGAACACCTACAAAAAAGTTTATTCCATTACTTTTTAAATTCTTGTAAAATTCTTCAGTATTTATCATTTTATTTTCCTCCAGGAATTAAGTTTAATATTTCTTTTATTGGCATGCAATCTTTGTCTGCTTCTAAGGCCCTTTCATTTTCTAATATAGTTCTAGCAGTATTCATCATAGCTGGATATGCACTTCTTATAAGATGATTTGCATATATTATAATATTAACTCCAGCATCCTCTAATTCTCTTTCTGTTATATGAGCATAAGAAGTTGGAACTACTACTAATGGCACTCTTTTATCAAACTCTTTATATCTTGCGCAAAACTCTAATATTTCACTTCCATCTTTATGCTTACTATGAATCATTATCCCATCTGCTCCTGCTTCTATATAAGCTTTAGCTCTACTAAGTGCATCATCCATACCAGCGTTTAATATTAAACTTTCTATTCTAGCTATTATCATAAAGTCATTAGTTACTCTTGCTTCTTTTCCAGCTCTTATCTTCTTTGAAAAGTTTTCAATAGTATCTTGATTTTGAGAAACATCCGTTCCAAAAAGAGAATTCTTCTTAAGTCCTACTTTATCCTCAATTATAATAGCAGATATACCTAGTCTTTCTAGAGTCTTTACTGTATATATAAAATGCTCTATCTTTCCACCGGTATCACCATCTAATATTATAGGTTTTGTAGTTACTTCTAATATATCATTTATAGTGTTAAGCCTTGATGTAAGATCTACAAGCTCAATATCTGGTTTTCCTTTAGCTGTAGAATCACAAAGGGAGCTTATCCACATTCCATCAAATTCTTTTATTTTATTGTTTTGCTCTATCTTTGCCTTCTCTGCTATAAGACCTGTTAGTCCATTATGAGCCTCTAAGATTCTAACATGACCCTTAAGAGATAAAAGATTTCTAAGCTTTTTCATTCTTACCTGTGGCGTTGTACCAATTTGAGCTATTGTTTCATCTAATTTAGTTATAGAAACCCCCTCCGTATACTTAACCTCAACAAGCTCTCCTCCCCATTCTTTTAGGGTACTTATTACTCTTTCTCTTAAAGGCTTTTGTATTCCCTGTTTCCAGTCATCACCGTGAACCACATAGTCAGGCTTTTCCCTTAGTAAATTTGGAACTTGATCTAATGTATCTTGAGGAATAACCTTACATACCCCTTTAATGTTTTCTACTACTTGCTTTCTTTCCTCATACTTTAAAAATGGATTCCTAAAGTACTCGCAGATAACTTCATCTGTATGTAAGCCAACTACAACCTGTCCTAATTTCCTAGCTTCTTGTATTACATTCAAGTGTCCGTGGTGAATTATATCAGCGCTCATTGCTACATATACCTTTTTCATAACACCCATCCTTTACCTTAAATATTTGCGTATATACTTGTTCAAATTATGAACCTTAAGTTAAGTTTACTTTATTGAAGGATTTATATCAACTAGTTTTACAATTTTTAATAAATAAATGTTAAATTAACTATAAAACCCATTATGAATAGGTTCATAATGGGTTTTAGCAGAATTGACTTAATCATTGTTTCTTAATTTCCTTACAGATAACAATAATAATACCACGGATATACCTAACAATAGTAATATATAATTCATAACATAAGCTAAACTTTCTCCATATAAAACTTCACTGCTAGCTACATTAATCCAAGTAGTAGGTATAAACTCTGATACCCTTTTTAAGAAACTAGGCATGATCTCTCTTGGCCAAAAGCATCCTCCAAGCATAGCAAAAGGTATATTAATAAGTGCGCTTATAGCTCCTGATTGCCTTAGATCATTAGAGTGAGTTGCTATAAATAATCCTAAAGACACAGTAAACACTGCAAATATCATAAATAATCCTAATATACTAAAGGGAGTATCTCCTAAATTGAACTTAAATAAATACTTCATAAAAGAAAAGAATAATATAACCTGAAATACTGATATAGTTAAAAAGCTTAAAAGATTTTCTACAATATACCTTCCTCTAGTCAAAGGAGTTGTAAAATATCTTGTAAATAAATTCTTTTCTTTATCTTTTATTAACATGTTGGTAGTAGAAGTAGTTAAAAACAACATATTTAGAACTATAAAACCAAGCGCTGCTGAGGTTTTAGATTTATTTCCTTCACCCTTATCAACACTTTCATATTGAACCTTATAGCTTCCCTCTTCATAATATTTAATTCCTTTGTAAAACTCTTCCTCACTGCCCTTAGATACTGAAGCTATCTTTTTTATATTATTTAAATATCCATCTAAATAAAGTTTTATAGACATAGCTGCATTTCCTTCTTTTACTTCATAACTTTCTAAAGAGACATCCTTACCATTAATTATATCCATAATAAACCCTTTTGGTATAACAATTGCATAATCTATATCGTTATTCACAAGGCTATTTTGGATATTTTCTTCATTATCTAAAATCACTGTTCCCTTAGTTTTTATATTTTCTATAAGCTTATTTGAAAACGCTGTCTTATCTTTATCTACAACTGCAATCTTTAAAGCTTCAGTTCCATTAGAACCTGAAAAAGCTATAATCATAAATATAATAGGCAATACAATTATAAACAATAAATTTATCTTATTTTTAAATAATCTTTTTAAGTTTGTTAAATAAATGGTCATTATACTATGTCCCTCCTTCCGGAAATCTTAGCTCCTATAAATAGGATAAATGTAAATACCCAAATACCCAATATGCTAAATAGCACCTCTTTTGAGTCTGCCCCATAAATACTTTTAAATATAGCATTTTGAGCTAAATAATTTGGTGTTATACGTGATAACTTTCCAAGTATACCATCACCAAAATCTATCTTTACAAAACCTCCACCTAAAAATGTAAGTATAGGAACTAGTATATTTAAAATAGCTAATCCATACAATCCCTTCTTAGTTGCCATACAAACAAATATTCCAAGCATAGTAGACATAATTGCAAGTGATAAAATTGTTAAGAATATTACTCCTAAGTTATTACCAAAATTAACATTAAACATAAACTTTGATACAAGCAATAATAATAAAGCTTGCCACAAGAGAGTAAATACTACACCTATGCCTTCTCCAAGGAACATTTCCCAAAGCCTTACAGGCGATGACTTAACTCTTCCACCAACCACACTATAATAATCCTTATCTATAGCAAAATTTGCATATATAGCTCCAAACATCATAATCATTATAAGCATAGTTACAGCATAGTAATCTATAGCTGTTGGCTTTTTCCCTGAAACACTTACTATCTTAGAATCTATATTATTATATTCTTTTATAGAAAAATCTCTAGCCTTTAAATTAGCTAAAGCCTCGAAACCATTTGCCTTATCTGCATAAGACTCCATGATACTCTTAACTATCGATACCTTTAAAGCATTATAATCGCTACCAATCACTTTAAATTTACCTTCTATATTTTCATCATATATAATCAAAGCCTCATATTGTTTCTTTTCAATAAGCTTTTTAGCTTCTTCTACATCTTCTGTTTTAGTTGGTGCTATAATATCTGAAAGGTCGTTTAAATTTATAAACTTTTCAAAATTATCTCCATTAACTCCACTAGTATTATTAACATATAATACATTTACCTGTCCTATGTTTTTAGCAGTAAATTCATCACTACTTCCTAGGGCATTGCCTAATATAGCTATCAATATAATAGGTATTACTAGCATAGACACTAATGATTTCTTATCTCTTGTATATTGAATTATTCTATATTTAGCTATTACAAGAAAATTCATAGCCCTCACCTCCTTAATCTCTTAGCTTTTTACCTGTTAAGTCTAAAAATACTTCTTCTAAAGTTATATTGCTTCCATCTTCTTTACTAACAAGCGACTTTAATTCTTCTTTACTTCCTCTTGCAATAATCTTGCCTTTATCCATTATACAAATATCTGTGCATATAGCTTCTACCTCTTCCATATAATGAGATGTGTATATTATAGTTGATCCCTGCTCATTTAGTTTCTTTACTGTTTCTAGTATATTATTTCTTGATTGAGGGTCAATACCAACCGTAGGTTCATCCATTATGATTAGTCTTGGCTTATGAACAATTGCACAAGCTATATTTAATCTTCTCTTCATACCCCCTGAAAACTTTGTAGGAAAATCTGACTTTCTATCCCATAACCCTACAAATTCTAATGTTTCTTTTACTGAAGCCTTTAGTTTTTCACCTTTAAGTCCATATAATCTTGCAAAAAATGTTACATTTTCATAGGCAGTTAAATCATCTACTAAGGCTAAATCTTGTGGTACTACCCCCATATTCTTTTTTATTTCAAGAGAGTCTTTTTTTACATCCTTATTAAATATCTTTACATCACCTGTAAATTTAGTATATATACCACTTAAAACGCTTATAGTTGTAGTTTTCCCTGCTCCATTAGGTCCTAAAAGGCCAAATATTTCGCCTTCCTTTATGTTTAATTCCTGTATATCTACTGCTTTAAAATCTTTATAACTTTTTTCTAAATTCTTTATACTTATTATCATAATTAAATCATTTCCTTTCTTTAGAAAAATTCAGGTAATAAAAACTTCTTTTTATATTACTATTTTATTTTGCTCCTTTTAACAATAATTATCAAGCGCTATTTAATGTTAAACAATCTTATTTTTATAAATTAAGCCCTTCATACTTTTATATACCTCTAAATTATCTTATTCTATAAATATCTTATAGCTACTTTATTTTTAATATGAACATTTAAAGTAACAAAATTAACTTATTGGCTTTTTAAACATATCCACTATATAATAAAATTAAAGAAGCCATCTATATTATAAATGGCTTCTTTAACCTACTAAAATTATCTACTCATATAATCTTTTAAAATCTTCAGTGGCCTTAACAAGTTCACTTAAAGTACCTGGTTCCATGCCTGAATGCCCTGCATCTTTAATTATATCACACAGATCTTTGTAAAGTATTTCTACATTTTAATATTGAAACTGATAAATTCAGTGTTCTTCCCTATAAAAGGTTTAATTAACACAAAGATATTGTGTTGTTATTTGTATAAAGCTCCTCTTATTTGATATAATTTAAATGTAACGCATTTTCTAAAGTAATAATCCATCATAACTAGCTACTTACTAATTAGTCTTATTAAATGTAGTATCTAAATAGAATATAATAATAAATCATTACTGTGGAGGTAACTAAATGTATAAACTTTTTTACGAAGACCAATATATAAAAGATTTTACTGCTGAAATAATTGATATAAAGGAGATAGATAATAAATTTCATGTATCCCTAGATAAGACAGCATTTTTCCCTGGTGGTGGTGGCCAACCCTCTGATTCAGGACTTATAGATAATCATACAGTTATAGATGTATATGAGAAGGATGGCACCATATACCATGTTGTAGAAAAAAAGCCTATTAAAATACATAGGGTTAAATGTTCTATAAACTGGAGTAAAAGAATAGATGGTATGCTTCAACATTTCGGTCAGCATGTTCTTTCGGGATGTTTCTTTAAACTATTTAATACAAATACTGTAGGATTTCATCTAGGATCTGATATTAGTACTGTAGATATTGAAGGACATCTCACTGAAGAGCAAATAAGAAAGGCTGAAACCTTTGCTAATGATATTATTGAAGAGAATATCATTGCTGAATTCTTTATACCTTCAAGAAAAGAACTTAAAAATGTAAATTTACGAAGAGCTCTCCCAAAGACAAATGATGAAATAAGAGTTGTTAAAATAGGCGATTTAGATATAAATGCTTGTTGTGGCGTTCACCCTAGCTCTACACTAGAACTTAGAATGATAAAAATAAAAAGGTGGGAGAAGAATAAAAATGCCACAAGAATAGAATTTTTAGCTGGAAGGCGAGCAGTAGACTATTGTTTTAAAAAGGATAAATTCTCTTATGACCTTTGCAGACATTTAAGTTGCAATGAAGACGAAGCTACAAATGCCATTAAGAATTTAAATGATAACTTAAAATCAGCTCTAGATAGTAATAAAAAGTTAAAGGTTGATCTTCAAAGTTATCAAATTAAAGAAATCCTAGAAGGCTCAGAAAAAATAGGGACCTTTAATCTTATAAGCAAAATATATATTGATGATGACATAAAGTATATAAGTAAACTAGCCTCAAAACTTGTAGAACATGAAAATACTATAGCCCTTATAATAGTAACTTCAAATGAAAGAGCTAATTTAATATTTGCCTCTTCAAAAGATATACAAAAATTAAACATGAATGATCTTTTAAAGGATGCTATAAGCCTTATAGATGGAAAAGGTGGCGGTAGTAAGCTTCTAGCTCAAGGTGCCGGGAAAAATAATAGTAATCTTAAGTCAGTTATTGATTATGCATCTATGAAGATAAAAAATATTATCCTTGACTCCCCTACTCCTACATTGATATAATCACAAATACCATGTATTTGATATTCATTATCAAATACATGGTGTTTTTTGATTGTTTTTATTAATCTTTAAAGGAGATTTTATATGAAAAAATATATATCTAATGTTATTTCACCTAAGGTTAGCATAGCTCCTATGGTCGATGTAACTGATAGACATTTTAGATACTTTCTGAGAATCCTTACAAAAAGACCTCTACTTTACACTGAAATGATAAGTTGCCAAGGCATTATTAATGGGAACAAAAATAAATTGCTAGACTTTAACAAAGTGGAAAAACCTTTATCATTACAAATTGCGGGAAGTACACCTGAAGAAATTTATGAAGCAGTTAAAATTGCTGATAACTGGGATTATGATGAGCTTAATTTAAATGCAGGATGTCCCTCTGATAGAGTTTCAGGAAATTTTATGGGCGCTACATTAATGGCCTATCCAAAACTTGTTAAAGAAATGGTTGATGCCATGAGATCTGCTACAAAAAAGCCTATAACTATTAAACATAGAATTGGCATCGATGGGAAAAACATACTTCCACCATCCTTTCATAGAACCCTACTTGATAGCTATCAGGATATGTATGATTTTATTTCTATAGTTGAAAACTCTGAAATTGATAGATTTATTATACATGCAAGAATCGCAATACTAGATGGACTAAGTCCAAAAAAAAATAGAGAAATCCCACCCTTAAGGTATGAGGATGTTTATAGATTAAAAAAAGAGTTTCCATACCTTAATATGGAGATTAATGGTGGTATAAAAACTCTAGAAGAGATTAATCACCACCTTAAATTTGTTAATAGCGTAATGATTGGTAGAGCTGCTTATAATAACAGTTTTATGTTAAGAGAAATTGACTCACTTTATAATAAAGATTATATAAATAATATATCAAGAAAAGATGTTATAGAGGAGTTTATACCCTATATAGAAAACTTAGAAAGCCTTGGAGAAAACTCTTTTTATGCTATCAAACATATTATTGGATTATTTGAAGGTAAACCTGGAAGTAAAAGATGGAAGCAGATACTAGGAACGCCAGCTTCTAAAAATATAAAGGCTTCAGCTCTTCTTAAAATCGCATTAAGAGAACTCCCTAAAGAAGTCTTATATAACCTTTAAATCATTATCTAACGAAACATCCCCTATTTTTTAATATAATATATAAATTATATTGTATCACTTATGAACTAAAGGAATATATTGTAATTGTGTAAGGAATAAATAAGGAGATAAATATAATTATGTTTTATATGGAAGACTCTGAAGATTCTAGACTTAGTTCAGACTGCATAACACAAAAGAAATGTATACCACAAGAAACTGTAATAACTAATGTTAGGCTTGCTGCTGCATATGTTCCATACCAAAAGCTATGTACTCTTTTTTCACCTATTGAGTCACTTAAAAGAGGTACTGCTTTTCCGGAACTTTACAGTCCTTTTGAAGGAGAAAATAAAAAAGGTGTTAAACTAAGTAAGAGTGAAAAGGGAGGTTGCTATGAAAGGTGAAATAGATAGAATGGAACTTTTAAAACTAATTACTATTTCAAGTTTTATGAAAGAGGACCTTTCTTTGTATCTTAATACCCATCCAATGGATGAGAAGGTTATTACAAGATATAACTTCCACGTAATGGAATCAAAGGCCTTAAAAGAAAGGTATGAGATGAATTATGGCATGATATCCGAACATGACTCTTGTAGTCCTTGCCCTTGGCAATGGATAGATCAGCCATGGCCTTGGGAATATGAGGCTAACTTTAGATTTCATAAGGAGGGGATATAATTTATGTGGACATACGATAAATACCTACAATATCCTGTTAAAATAAAAAATCCTAGCCCTAGAATGGCAAAGGTAATTATAACTCAATATGGTGGACCCGATGGTGAACTTGGTGCGGCACTTAGATACTTAAGCCAAAGATTTACTATGGTTACTCCTGAAGCTATAGCTACATTAAATGATATTGGTACAGAGGAATTAGCCCATTTAGAAATGGTTGGTTCCATGGTTCGTCAATTAATGAAAGGTGCAAGCATTGAAGAAATTGATGCACAGGGTATGGGTGCTTATTTTGCCGATCATGGTAGAGGGGTATATCCTGCAAGTGCTTCAGGTGTGCCATTTAACGCTGCCGGTATCCAATCAAAAGGTGATCCAATTGTTGACCTTACAGAAAACTTAGCAGCAGAACAAAAAGCAAGAGCTACTTATGAGTATTTAATAACTATGGCTGATGATCCTGATGTAATAGAACCTTTAAAGTTTTTAAGAGAGAGAGAAGTTGTACACTATCAAAGATTTGGAGAAGCTCTTAGAATTGTTCAAGAAAAGTTACAAGAACCACGCCTATATATGATGAAATAATTACTTCGTTAACTTAAAATAAATTTTAAATTAATATTGAGATTATAATATATCTCTAAACATAGTAAGCCTGCCACTTTTATGTGGTGGGTTTTGTTTTAATTTGCTGAGTATTGGTTTAAAATTACATAAGAAACAAGTAGGAACAACAGATAATAAAGAAACATATGTATTAAATGTCAAGTGATTCTTAGACTCAGGTGGAGTTTGCTTATATATAATGAATACATCTCTTGATCTGAGTCTTAGAATAACTTATCCATGGGCATAGCCACCGTCATCCCACACCTTGAAGAAAATATAGGCGTTACTTATGGTAACTTAGATGAAGGAAGCTATATACTAAATCCAGCTCAATTATAGCTACATTACAAAGGTTATTTCCAGGTACTATTATATTTTATAAACGTATCTATCATATATACTCTATATTTTCAATATATTTCTGCTATAATTAAATAAGGGTAATTAAACAGGTTAGTATTATAATTTGCTTAATAATACTAACCTTTAGTTATTCTAAAAATCAAAGTTCCAATTTACAAACTTATTATTGAAAGCGAGGATATGCTAAATGAAAAATAAAATTATTTTTATACTTTTAATAAGTATTATAATTACTGGGTTATTTTCTCCAGTAAGCGTAAGGGCAAAGGATGAAAATAAACGTATAGTAACTTTGGGTTCAGATTTAACAAAGGCCCAAAGACTTCAGATGCTAGAAAGATTTGATGTAACAGAAAATCAAATAGAAAAAGATGAAATTAAAGAAGTAGAGGTAACTATACAAGATATAAGAGAGCAACTCGGTATGGATACTAGTAAACCTGTAGCTAAGGGCAGCGTTTCTATTTCTAGCTGTTATGTTGAGGTATTGCCTAAAGGAAAGGGTATAAGTGTAACCACAAATAATTTAACAGAAGTAAATAAAAACATGCTATCTAATGCCATTGTAACCTCTGGAATAACAGATGCAAAGGTAATAGCGGATGCTCCTTATAAGGTAACGGGAACTGCTGCACTTGCTGGTATACTGAAGGGATTCGAACAATCTATGGGTAAAGAATTACCTTTAGAAAATAAAGAGGTAGCAAGAGATGAAATAAATGTAACTAAATCTTTAGGGAATGAAATAGGACCAGATAAAGCGTCTTCATTAATAAATGATGCAAAAACAGAAGTGATAAAAGAAAAACCTAAAGATAAACAAGACATAGTAGGAATAGTGGACAAAACTGCTGATAGATATGAGGTTAAGCTATCTGAAAGCCAGCAACAAAGCATCACAGAGCTTTTAACAAAATTAAATGATTTAGATTTGAATTATAAAGACCTAAAAGGTACTTTGTCTAAGTTAAATGATACAATGACAAAGAGTTTAGAAAAATCAGGAGTTATTTTGAAGGAAAATAACACTTTATTAAAAAAGATTTCCAGACAGCTAGATAGGTTTGGAAGCTTTATTAAAGGAATATTTAATAAAGACTCAATAGAAAAGATAGAGCCTGCTGATATAGAAACTAAAAAGACACAAATTAAAGATACCATAGATGATCTAATTGAAAAAGTACCAGCAAAGTAAAATTTAATTAAACAATCTATAAAGACTATGAATTTAGAATATATATCTAAGTTCATAGTCTTTTTACATTATACTATTTAGTTGATTTTATGGCGGATACTTCTGCAGCCATAATGTATTCTCCAACCTTTAGCTTATGTCCCCATTTTTCAGCATATTCTTTAGATACTTTTTTGGTATTGATATTAATATCATTAAAACCAGCCTTTTCTAAATAACCTTTTAATTCTTCCACGGAAGATGCACCAGTAACTCATCCACAGTAAAGTTTTTCATCTTGCTTCATTTCAGATGTTAATTCTTTCATAAGAACTATATCAGAAATTGCAACTCTGCCACCTTTTTTTAACACACGATAAGCTTCATTATAAACTCTTTGCTTATTTGGTGATAGATTTATAACACAATTGGAGATGATTACATCCGCTGTATTATCAGCCACAGGCAGATTTTCGATTTCACCTAATCTAAAGTCTACATTTTTATATTGGTGCCTTTTGCAACTTCGTCTTGCACTAGTTATCATCTCTGATGTCATATCTACCCCTATAATGTATCCATTAGCTCCAACCTTTTTTGAGGCTAAAAAGCAATCAAAACCCCCACCACATCCAAGGTCTATAACGGTTTCACCTGACTTTATCTTAGCTATTAGTTGAGGATTACCACATCCAAGTCCCATATTAGTCTCCTCTGGAGCCCCTAATATTTCTTCATCAGAATAACCTATTTTGCGAGAAATCTCTAAGGCTGATTTTTTTAATGATAACTCATTATTATCACAACAGCCAGATTTTTTTGAATTAGATATAGCAATCTTTTTATAACTGTCACGAACTAAATTTCTAACATCTATTTTTTTAATATCACTCATTTTACAATCTCCTTTTAATATCTCGAATAGTTTAGGCTAAACGGATTTATTTTAATTCTTCTAAAGTTGATAAAATATCCAGAACCTTATAATCTACAATACTATAATGAGTCCACATGCCCCTTTTCTCAGATTTTAAAATATTAGCCTCCTTTAAAATTTTAAGATGTTGAGATAAGTTAGACTGACTAAACTCTACATCTTCATTTAATTTACATACACAAAGTTCCCCTAAAGATAACCTTTTTACTATTTTTAATCTTATAGGATGAGCCAAGGCTTTAAGAATCTTAACTTCATTTTCCATAAAGTCTCCTAACACTTGTTTATAATATATATACTATTGCGACTATATAAGTATATAATTAAATAGTAATATAGTGTTAAGGCTTTGTCAATAATTATAAAATAAATTATTATAGTTTACTTTTTAATGGTTTGTCTTTATATTTTATTGTATAAAAATATGACTACTATGGTATTGAAAATTAAGAGTATAACTTCAATTCAAGTTTTATGATATAATTTATAGAATGTAACTAAATCCTTTGATTTGAAATCATAGTATGTTACAAAACTAAAAGTGAAGAAGGCGAATACATTTTGATAGGAACTAAAAGAGATAATATAAAAATAGGTTCAAAAGTAACAGTAGTACAAAAGCAAGATCAACGTTCAGGAAAGCTTACAGAAGGCATTGTTAAAAGAATCCTTACAAATTCACAAAATCATCCCCGTGGGATAAAGGTAATGTTAGAAAGCGGTATTGTGGGAAGAGTAACAGAAGTATTTTAATTAATATAAAGCACCCTAGAGTGATAGTCAATGAGCTGACCTCCAATTGTAGATTTTTAAGTCTAACTTTTAGAGGTCCTTTCATAATCTGACTACTACGCTTAGGTGCTTTAACAATTTAATAAAATCTATTTTAAATTACTTTAAAATATTACATTTACCTACATATTACTATCATCAACAGCATCTAACCACTGCTTAACTGGTGTTATAACACTTTCGATGCATCCATCTTCAAATGGATTGTTTAAACTTGCATACTTAGTAAGTTCTAAGAAGGACTTGCTTCCGCCAACTTTACATAATCTTAAGTAATCTTCCCATGCCAATTCTTTGTTTTCATTAAATTTAACCCAAAACTGCAATGCACAAACCTGGGCTAATGTATAGTCTATATAATAGAAAGGTGACTCAAATATATGTCCTTGCCTAAACCAATATCCACCATTATTTAGGAATTCACTATCCTCATAGTCCTTACTTGGTAAATATTTTGCTTCGATTTCTCTCCAAGCCTTTTTTCTTTCCTCTGGTGTAGCTGTTGGGTTTTCATACACAAAATGTTGGAATTCATCTACTGTAACTCCATAAGGTATAAATGTTAGTGCGCTAGCCAAATGTGTGAATTTATATTTAAGTTCATCTTCTTTAAAGAATAACTTCATCCAAGGCCATGTAATAAATTCCATACTCATTGAATGTATTTCCGCAGCTTCGTAGGTTGGAAATTCATATTCTGGCACTTCAAGATTTCTACTAGAATAAACCTGAAAAGCATGTCCAGCTTCGTGAGTAAGTACATCTACATCTCCAGATGTTCCGTTAAAGTTAGAAAATATAAATGGAGCCTTGTACTTTCCAATGAAGGTGCAATAGCCTCCCCCAGCTTTACCTTTTTTACTTACCAAATCCATAAGTTCGCCTTCTACCATAAAGTTGAAAAATTCATTAGTTTCTGGCGACAATTCTTTATACATTTGCCTTCCGTTATTTAAGATCCAATCTGAATCTCCCTTAGGTACAGCATTTCCACTTAAAAATTTTAACGGTTCGTCATAATATTTAAGACTTTGAAGACCTAATCTTTTAGCTTGTCTTTTCTTTAATTCCTCTGCTACAGGGACTATATACTCTAGTACTTGCTTTCTATAATTTGATACCATCGTTGAATCATAATCTGATCTCATCATTCTTATATATCCAAGCTCTACGTAATTATTATATCCTAGCTTTTTAGCTATTCTATCCCTTACTTTAACTAATTTATCGTATATTTCATCAAACCTTTTTTCATTTTCTACATAGAAGTTAGTAGAAGCTTCGTAAGCTTTCTTTCGCATTTCTCTATCCTTTGATTGTATAAAAGGATCGATTTCTGCTAGGTTTCTGTCTTCTCCTTCAAACATTATCTTAGCTGAAGCTTTAAGCTTACCATATTCAGTTGCAAGCTTATTTTCTTCCTGAAGATCACCTATTATTTCAGGTTTAAATGTCTTTAGTTGCATTTGTGCTAAAGTAAATAATTGCTTTCCCCATTTTTCTTCTAATTGATTTTTAAATTTAGAATTTACTAAAACCTTATAATAATTTGATATAATTCCTTCATATATTGGCATAGATTCATCTATAAATTCTTGCTCTTTTTCATAAAACTCATCTACAGTATTAATAGAACTTCTTATACCAACTAGTTGTGCCATAGAATCTATTTCACTTCTTAGATGATTTATTTCCTTCATTATTTTGTCTTGCTCAATTAAACTTTCAGCCGCTTGAAACTTTTCTATTAAATCATTAAATAACTTTTCTGCTTTATCCATATCTGGTCTTTCATATTTATAATCTTTAAATTTTAACAATATAATTCCCCCTCTTATTTTTAAATCTTCTTATTAAAATAATATCCATAATGATTTTATCTTACCATATATTCAGAACTTTGTGAATTCAAGCTTTTAATAATTAATAAAAGACATTTTCATTAGTCTAAAATATAAGGTATAATTAGATGAAATAGGATCTAATTATATAACGATTAGTTGTATTATTATCCAATATATAAACTTTATAAATAACCTAACATTAAAATACAAGGAGTGAGTTACATTAAAGATACAGATTACAAAGTTTTAATAGAAAACCTAAAAACTTCAGAGGATAAAGAAAGAGCTAAAATAATAGATACACTTTCAAAGAATTATACTTTAGCGCTACCTCTTTTATGGAAGGAATCTTTAGAGAATGAAAATCCAAGAGCAATGCTTTCTGCTATAAGGGATATTATAAAAAAAGAAAAGCCAAGAGAAATGCTTAAAAGAAACATAGGTAGTTCTAAAGAAAAGCTTAAAAGCTTTCTTCAAAGTCCAGATGCAAAAACAAGAAAAAACACCTGTGGTATAATTAGTGAATTAGCTGATCCTGCCTATTTAAGCGCCTTATACACTGCCTTTGAAAAAGAAGATCAGCTATTTGTAAAATCTTCCTATATCCTTGCCATAGGAAACTGTGGAAAAGCTTCTGACGGTGAAAAGCTAGAGAAAATACTTGAAAGTTTAATATCAAATGAAAAAGCTTGCAGGGATGAAAGTGAACTAATAAAAAATGCAAAACATCTAAATGAAGAGAAGCTTGTCCTAGGAAGAGCAATAGCTAAATTGTCTAAATGTGTAAGGCATAAATTTAAAGGCTTTGAAGAGCCTGTTCCTATGCTAGTTACAGCAATGAACAAAGAGTTTAGAGTTACTCTAAATGAACTTAAAGAAAAGTCAATTAAGGGTAATCTTGTAGATAATGGTATCCTTATTAAAGAAAAGGACTTAGATAAAATCTACAGCTGCAGAACCTTTTATGAACTTCTTTACCCTTTAGATTCCTTAGAAAAGCTAGAATTTAATTCTGATATAATAGCTTCAGCAATTTTAAAAGCTAATATTATAGACTTTTTAAATAGTTGTCATGAAAATGCATCTATTCCTGATGATTATTTTCCTTATAGAATTGAATTAAAAACTGAAAGTTACAATAAAGAAAGATCAGACTTTTTAAAAAGCTTATCTATAAAATTAGATGAACTTTCAAACGGAAAGCTTAAAAATAGTCCATCTTCCTATGAAGTTGAAATTAGAATAGTTGAAAAAAATAACATTTGCAGTGTGTTCATTAAGCTCTATTCATTTAAAGATACACGATTTGACTATAGAGAAAATACCTTAGCAAGTTCCATAAACCCAGTTACCGCAGCAATTGTAGTAAAATCTATAGAAAAATGGTTGAAAAATGATTCAAAGGTTTTAGATCCTTTTTGTGGAACCTCCACTATGTTAATTGAAAGGGCTAAATTAAAGGAAACTTCTAGTTTAACAGGAATTGATATATTTGGTGCTGCTATAGATTTCTCAAAAGTAAACTCAAGGCTTTCAAACACAAAAATAAAGCTTATAAATGAAGATATATTATCTTACAAAACTTTTGATGTCTTTGATGAGATTATATGTAATATGCCCTTTGAAGCCAACGTTGGAAGCAAAAATCACACTATAGATTTATATCGTGGATTTATAGACATGATTCCAAAACTTGTAAAGCCTAATGGGATGGTATTCCTTTATACGGTAGAAAAAAACTTACTTAAACAAAATCTATCAGGTAATAATCACTTAGAACTTCTTGATGAAATAAAGATTGAAAGTGGCGGGCTTACACCAAATGTCTTTGTACTAAGAGTCAAGTAAACTGTAAACTATTATAGTAATAGATATAATTAAAAGTATCAACCTTTAAGGTTAATACTTTTAATTTTTTATATTGTACTCTATCATCATAAATACAGACTATATGATAAATTTCTTCACTCTTATAAAAAGGCATGTATTTTTATCTTAAGGTCACTTTTTATCTTTTAAATTTAGGGTATGTGATCTATAAATAATATTTAAATTCCCTGTTTCATCATCTTCTATAACTTTAGCATCAACTTCATATAAAGATTTTATTAGTTCCTTTGTTAGAACTTCTTTTGGAGTTCCATAACTAATAATCTTTCCAGCCTTCATTGCATAAATTTTATCGCAATACAGGGCAGCAATATTTAAATCATGAATGGCTGATATAACAGTTATATCAAGTTCTTTTACAGTAGACATAAACTGGAGTTGATATTTTATATCTAGATGATTTGTAGGTTCATCTAGTATAAGACACTCTGCCTTTTGTGCTAGTGCTCTTGCAAGAATTATTCTTTGCTTTTCGCCTCCAGACAAAGTAGAAAAGCTTCTTTTAGCATAACTTTTCATACCCACCTTCTCTAAGGACTCCTCCATTATTTCATAATCTTTAGCATTGTCTTTCTCTATAAACTTCTTATGTGGAGAACGTCCCATTAAAACCATATCTGCCACATTAAAGTCAAAGTTATAATTATTATGTTGAGATACCACTGCCATTCTTTTAGCACTTTCCTTTATTGAAAAATCTCTTATATCTTTATCATCTAAAAATATTGTTCCAATAGAAGGTTTAAGACTTCTATATAAACATTTTAAAAGTGTACTCTTTCCACTACCATTAGGTCCTATAATTCCTACAAATTCTTTTTTATTTGCATGAATAGAAATTCCCTTTAAAATATGACTTTCTCCTAAGTAAGCTTCTAAATCTAAAGTCTTTATTTGCATTAAGAATTACCTCCAAATCCATAGGATTTACTTACCATAAGATATATAAAACATGGTGCACCTATCATAGAAATTAATATACCTATTGGAAGTTCACTTCCTTTTACTATAACTCTAGATAAAACATCTGCCCAAACCAAAAATATAGCTCCTATTAATGCTGATAGTAAGATAATTCTTTTATGGTCCGTTCCAAATATCATTCTTGCAATATGTGGTATTATAAGTCCAACAAAGCCAATCATGCCTGATGAATACACTATAAACCCAATTACAACAGACGTAACTATAAGATAAAGTTGTCTATACCTATGTAAATTTGTTCCTAAAGTTATAGCTACTTCATCACCTAGTAACATCAAATTAAGTGTTCTATATTGAGTAATAAAGAATAATGTAGCTAATATTACAATAGGTAAAATTATTCTTATACTTTCCCATTTCGCTCCTGCAAGACTCCCCATAAGCCAATAAGTTATATTTTGCATTCCCTCTCTATTATCAGAGAAATATATGATAAAACTTGAAAAGGCTGAGCAAACTGAACTTAATGCCATACCCGAAAGCAAAAGCTTCGTAGAATTAGATCTTCCATTTACATTTGCTAATATTAACACTAATATTGATATTGTAAACGCACCTATAAATCCACTTATTCCTACATAATTGCTTCCAAAAAATGTACCTACTCCAAGCATAATTGCAAGTGTAGCTCCAAGTGATGCACCTGATGAGATTCCAAGTATATAAGGATCTGCTAAAGGGTTTCTTACAATAGCTTGCATTACAACTCCAGATACCGAAAGGCCTATTCCTACAGCTACTGCTAAGATAATCCTTGGTAGCCTTATAAACCACACAATATCATGTAAAGCTCCTTTTGATAAAACTTCATAGTCTCCAACATTAAATACCTTGTACATTATAATTTCATAGACATCTTTTATAGAAATATCAACGGAACCCATAGTTACAGTTAATAAAACAGAAAATATCAAAACAGCTACAAGTATAATGGAAACACCTACATAAGCAGGTGTACCATTTAATAATCCATTTTCTTTATCCCTTTTATAACTTCTTTTCATTTTTATTTATTCTCGTATAACTCAGGGTATAATCCCTTAGAAATTGTTTTTATACCATCTAAGGTTCTAATTCCACTAGAATAAACCTCACTTAACATTATAGGATTAACTCGTTTTGACTTTATAGCTGAAACACTTGAAAGAGCAGGGTTATCTAGAATAGAATTTACAGCAGCATCCCTTTCAATTTCTTTTCCATAATATACTGTGAAAATAACATCTGGATTAAGCTTTACTAAATCCTCATTACCTATCTTACCATTGGATTTTGCTACAAGATCTGCCCCTACTTCTTTTGCAATATCTCCGCCTATACTATCTTCTCCATAAATTCTGTATACTCCATTTTTTTGAACTTCTAAAATTACTGATTTAACAGTTTCTTTACCTTTAACAAAGTCTTTTGATTTTTGAATTTCCTTTTTCATTTCATTAACTATATCATTTGCCTTATCTTCTACATCGAAAACTTTACCCATATTTAAAATATCATCATATTCATTTTGTAAAGTATTTGGTTTAATCACTCCGCTATTTTGGGACATGTATGTATTTATATTTCTTTCATGCCAAAAGTTAACGTCACCAAATCTTTTTTCATCAAATAAGGAATACCAGCTTAATATAAAATCAGGTTGTAATGCAATAACTTCTTCTTTACTTGGTAGCTTTTCATAATACTTTAATTTATCAAAGTCATCTTTATATTCATCTTTAACTTCATGATCTAAACCTGACGTTGCAATAATCTTGTCTTTAAGCCCTAGTGCTAGCAAAGTTTCTATTGAGTTTTGATATACTGCAACAACCTTTTCCGGAGCTTTTTCAAAGGTTAACTCCACAGGTTCTTTAGCATAATTATAAGTTTTAATTGTTACAGGATAATGTGCTGACTTTTTATTACTATCTTCTACCTTAGTTCCGTCTTTAGGTGTAGTTACTGTATCCTTATTTGTGCATCCACTTATTCCAACTACCATCATTGCTGTTAATAAAATACTTATTATCTTTTTCATATAAATCTACCTCTCCCATACATTTTAATATTTTAGTGCGTGCCTTCTACTACAACTATGTTATGACTTTCAAATATCTCCTTTATTTCCTTGGTCCTATGTACTTCACATTTAACGATACATACCCCAAGATGAAGATTTTCAACGCCTAATTCTTCTAACCTTTTAGCAATCTTTATTAAATTTTCGTCAGAATTATTAGAACATGACTCGCAAGTAAAGAATGATACAATTTCCAAGTCCTTATCTTTATACCTACTGAAAGTTTTCTCTTTGTTATTTAAAGCTTTAAAACATCCCGCAGTTGTACATATTCCATTTATCTTTTCACATACTCCAATAGCTATCTTCATTTCTACCCCCTATAACATACATACCTTTCCACAAAATAATAGCCCTTTAACAACAGTTAAAGGGCTATTATTTATTAGAAAATATATTTTTGAATACAATTTTCAAATCAAATACCACCCCATCTTTCGTAGAGTCTTTAGTATGTAAAACAGGCATGTATTCTGGCTTAAGTATCAACATTCTTGCAGCCTTCCCAGTTTCCAAGTGGCATAATTGCAAGAACTCCTCTATTACAGCGGCGAGACCGCGTGGGATTCAAACCCACTTCCATTTTAGTAAGTATATATTAAATATAAACTTAACCTATTTTAAATTATTAAACTTTCAAAATTCATATTACCACATTTTACTCATACTATGCAATCTATTTAACAAGCCACCCTGTTTTAACTTCTTCAAGTATGTCCATATGTTTATAATTTTTTACTACCTCTATTAAATCTTCCATGGACTTATTTATAAACTTATTTTTATGATATACAATACTAAAGTGTCTATTCCATGCACATTCAGAATTTTGTATTACGTGAATTTCACCATCTTTTATTTCTTCTTCTACTAGTCTAACTGATATAGCCGCCAAATGCTGATTTTCTAAAACTGCCCTTTTAATAGCTCCAGGACAATTACTTTCCCATTTAGTTTTAATGGTTACTCCATTTTTCAACATATAATCTTCAAACAGTTCTCTAGTCCCACTACCTTTTTCACGCATAGCAAATCCTACACCCGATAATTCATTTAATTTAATTTCTTTTCTACTTGCAAATGGATGTTTAGTACTACAAACAAGAACTAAATAATCCTCTACCTCGGGAATACAGACTAAATCAGAACTCTTAATCTCGCCCTCTACAATACCAATATCTAATTCGGAATTCAATAACTTTTCTTCTATTATTTTTGTATTATTTACATAAGCATAGGTTTCAACCTCAGGATTACTCTCATTAAAGCTACTTAGAATATTACTTAAAATACAGTTCCCTATTGTAACCGTTGTCCCAATCCTTATCTTTTCCACATGTTTTGACTGAATCATATTTTCTTCTAAGTCATCAAATTGATTTACTACATATCTTGCATAAGAAAGCAACCTTTTCCCTTGCTCTGTTATGTATAGCTTCTTGCAAAAACGTTCAAATAAAAGAACACCATAGTGCTGTTCCAATTCTTTAATTGTTTGACTTACTGTGGGCTGTGAAAGAAAAAGATTCGATGCAGCTATGCTCATTTTCCCACTATCTGCTACTTCAATAAATATTCTTAAATGCCTTATAGTCATAGTATCCTCCTCTGTTTAATGGACCATTTTAATAATTGATAGGTTTTACCTATGATATTGATAAGATATTATCACTTTCTTAATAACTACACAAGTGATATATTTATATTATAAGCTAATTATTATATTTGATGGGGGATTATATTATGGCAACTTTAACTATTAGTACTGAAGATGAAAAAAGAGTAAAGGCACTAGGATTTCTTAGCAATAAAGGCACTGACAACTTCTCTGCAAGAATTATTACTGTAAATGGTAAGATCACGTCTTCTCAAAATAAATGTATATCAGAAGCAGCTGAAATCTTCGGAAGTGGAATTGTAACTTTTACTACTAGGCTAACTGTAGAAGTCCAAGGCATACCCTATAATAAAATTGATGACTTTAGAGCATACCTCTCGAAAGAAGGACTTATAACAGGTGGTACTGGGGCTAAAGTTCGCCCAATTGTATCTTGTAAGGGTACAACCTGCCAATATGGATTAATTGATACCTTTGGCTTATCAGAAGAAATACATGAAAGATTTTTTAAGGGCTACTCAAATGTTAAGTTACCTCATAAATTTAAAATTGCTGTAGGTGGCTGCCCTAATAATTGTGTTAAACCAGAATTAAACGACCTTGGTATAATTGGTCAAAGAATTCCAAACTTTAATGCGGATGAATGTAAGGGTTGTAAAAAGTGTTCCGTAGAAGCTGCCTGTCCGGTGAATGCCTCTAAGGTAATTGATGGCATTCTAAAAATTGACAAAGATAAATGTAATAATTGCGGACGTTGTATTGGTAAGTGTCACTTTAAAGCTATAGAAGATGGTATAACAGGCTATAAAATATACGTAGGTGGTCGATGGGGAAAGCGTATTTCTCACGGTATTGCACTTAACAAAATATTTCTAGACAAAAAAGAGGCTATAGACGTAATAGAGAAAACTATACTTTTATATAAAGATCAAGGTAAAGCTGGAGAGCGTTTAGCTGAAACCATTCAAAGACTTGGTTTTTTAGATATTCAAAATCAGCTGCTATCAAATGACCTTTTAGATAGAAAAGATAAAATATTAGCACTAAGCTCTCTTTAGAACCTATAACTAAAAGATAAAAACCACTCAATTAAAGAGTGGTTTTTATCTATTCAAAGTATACTTTAAAAATATATCATTCGTAACTAGAATGATGTGACTATTTTAAGGTTTAATACTCTTTTGCATTTGTGATATTAATTCCTTTATAGTTATAGTATCTACATCAATTCCTGCTAGGGATACGCCCCCTTCAATACATGTCTTAACTGTCCTTGACATACTAGCATCACCAATTGATATAGCACCTACTATGCTATTACCTTTTATGAATATTTTAATATACTTACCATCTACTTCTTCACTTATACTATTATCATAGCTTCCGTAACTTACATCCCCCATAGAAAATAAGGAAGTATTAAAGGCATTAAATACCGTAACAGGAACTGCACCTTTATATATTAAATCATCTCCAGCCATATTATTTCCAGCTACTGTACCCTGTTCCGTAGCCTTCATCCATAATCCCTCTATATTTCCTTTAAATTCAGCAACATCACCTGCTGCATAAACATCTTTAACTGAAGTTTCCATGTTATCATTTACTACAATACCTTTATTAGTTTCAATTTTAGTATCCTTTACCATTTCAAGATTTGGAATCATTCCTATAGAGTATATTACCATATCACAAGGAATAACATGCTTTTCATTTACGCTAACAGCCTCTACTTTTTCATGCCCTAAAATTTCATCTACCCTAGTATCACAAATGAATTTTACTCCTGTATTTTCTATCTTTTCTTTTAATATAGATGATGCTCTTTCATCTAACAACCTTGGCATAAGTCTCTTTCCAGCTTCAACAATAAATACTTCTTTTCCATTTAAATGCAATGTCCAAGCGGTTTCAAGACCTTGAACCCCTCCACCTATATGAACAACATTATGTTTTTCTTTAAGATAACCTTTAATATTATTTGCGTCTACTACATTTCTAAGGGTAAACACCCCTTCTTTATCTGAACCTATAATAGGTAACGTCCTATTTCTTGACCCTGTAGCGATTAACAATTTATCGTAGGAAATGTTTTCTCCATTTGAACTCATTAAAATCTTATTTTCTACATCTATCTTTAAAATTCTTGTATCTTTAAAAAAGCTTATATTGTTTTCTTCATACCACTGTTGCTTTTTCAAAAGAATTTTATCATTATTTAAATCTTTAAATAAGTCTTTAGATAACTTTATTCTTAAATATGGCATCATCGACTCTTCTCCATATATAGCTATGGTTCCACTTTTATCTTTATCTCTAATAGCCTTAGCTGCACTAATTGCAGAAATACCACTTCCTATAATAACATAACTTTTATTCATATACTGTACCTCTTTCATCTATAATTATAATAAGCTTATTATAATTATTTTAAATCTTTATTAGATTATACTTTATTTCCTTGGAAATATCTTTGATCCTGATCACTTTTTCCTAGATATAGTTCCATCTAAAGGTGATATTTCATACAAATATATGAAACCTTTATTCTTTGTAACCTCTACATAATAAGCACCATCCATAAGCTCTACCTGGAAAAATACATCCTCTTCATTTAAATCAGTTCGTTCTTTAAAAAAGTCATTAGCTGCTATCTCGGCTGCTGCATACCATGTAATATAACTAGGATTAACATTTCCAATGTAACTATGTTTTAGCTTACTAGCATCTATAATTCTGTCCTTATTATAAGGTACTAACTTAGCTTCTTCTTTATTAAATCTTTTATTAAACTCTTCATTTTTAACCAACTTTTTATCTTGTAGCCAATCCATGTAATGATATCCAATTCCCTCTTCATCTATAAGTATAGTAGCTGGCATATTTTCATCATTAGACTCATATAAAAAATATATTTTACCTTCATCAAACATTATATTACTACACTTAATGTCTAACTTTGAATATTCAAGACCCATATTGTTTTTAATATTATCTTCTAAATTTACATTCTTTGATGAAAACTTATCAAAAGTATCAATATCTATCTTTTTATAAACCTTACCATTTATTTTTATATTATCCCTATCTATCATATCGATGCTTATAAAATTATTTTCTACATATTTACTATGTGTTTCTATCTTTACTAGTACAGCATCTTTGTTTATGTTACTTATATATCCTTCATAATTGGGCTCAGTTGCATAATTAAATTTAGCACTATTATGTTCTGCAATTAAATTTATTTTCTTCTTTTCAAAATTAAATATAACTTTATCATTATCTTCTTGTTGCCAGATCCCTATTATATCAGATTGTTGAAAAACATTTTTAAATAATTCTTCATTGTTAAAATAAATATTATTATAATCTTTTGCATTTTCTATTACCACTTCTGGCTTATTGTTATTTTTTATTAGAAATACTTTATTTCCCTCTGTTATATATGCTAAAAGATCTTCATTTACTAAAAAGTTTTTTACATCTCCTTGAACCTTATCTTTTCCAATATATAAGTCATTATTATCATTCAAGTAAACTATATTATCTTTATATTTTTGAATACTTGACAGAGGATCTGAACCAATCCTCTCCTTATGTCCACTAGGATCTATATTATAAATCATATCTTCATCAATATTTACAATAATTCCATCCCCTGTAGCCATAAGTATAGACCCTTGAGTTTTACATTCATAAATATTAACTGCTTCTTTTTCACTAAATTCTTTATAATAAAAAACAATATTTTCTTTATCTTGAACTGTATAATATACTCCCCTTTTATTCTTTGAAATCTTATAGTCAGAAATCTTTTCTGCTAACTTTATTGCTTCTTTGTTTTTGTTTTTATAATAAATTTCTATTCCCTTTTCAGAGTAAAAGTCCATTGTTAAATAAAGTATACCTCTATAAGCCTCCTCTATAAACATTGGAGGATTTTGTTCATCTACTGAAATATCCATAATTTCTTCTTTATCATTTTTCTTAATTTCATAGGAGTATACCTTGTTTTCTTCTGCAAAAAAAATCTTATCTTCCTTTAATCCTTTATTTCTTAAAAGCAGTGGTTCAATAGAAACCTTCTCACTTTCTTTATTTTCACTTTTAATGTATACATCTTTTAAACCTTTCAAATAAATCACTTCATTATTAATAATTTTAAATGCATCTACATCACTATCTATCGTAAGATCTTCCTTATATTCCTTATCTTCTATATTTCTATACAAATTATTATCTTTGTCTTTATAATAAATAGCATTTCCTTTATAATCACTAATTTTATAATCTAAAACATTAGAAGCTATCTCTCTTTTTTCACCATTTTCATCTATTGAAAATAAGTTATCTTTTTCATCTAATATTATATATTCCTTAGAGTTTTCTTTAAATTTTATACCTCTTGTCTTTATTGATCCTTCTAATAGCTTAAATGCTTCATTTTCTTCATTTAAACTATATAAGTCTCCAATATAAGTCTTCATAGTAAATAAGCCTTTACCATTAGACTTACTTAAATCCTTTTTATCTAAAACCTTGTAGCCAGTATACCCAAGTGCTGTAATTACACTAATTATAACTATAATTATTATTATATTCTTTTTATTATCCATATATCTTGGCAAATCATCTAAGTAAACTTATAACTTAGGACTTGCCATCTTACACCTCGCTTATTTTAATATTAAACTTACCAAACTTAGATTTAATAATTAATATATAAAACATTTAAAAACACTTAGTTTATTGGTATGAGTTCTTTAGCTTTAATAAAGTCATCATATTTATATACCTTTATATTTTCATCTATAACTATTGGGTAGTATGGATTGTTAATATTATTGACATAAACATAGTACTTATGTCCATCTCTCTCCATAACATTAGCACAGGCGGCTTCTTCACCTAAGATTTTAGCTGCACAGTCCTTAATATTTTTCATCTTAGTTTCATAGTCTACATATACATCTTTGTTTACTCTCTTGTATACAGCCGTAAAATCATCTATAGTGTTTTCATCTCTTTTATTAAATGTTTTTTTGTTAAATTCCATATTACCTAAAGATATCTTAATCTCATTAAATTTACTTGTATCAACCTTCATTGAATACTTCCAAAAGTAATAAGGTGTAACTTCTGAGAAAGTATCCTCACTAAATGACATCATTATATCCTTATTATCTTTATTAACCCAGTATCCTTCTAAGTCCTTTATCGTGAATAAATTTGTATATACTTTAGTATCTAAAAAATATATATCCTTATAAATTTTATAATCTTCTATAACCACCTTTGGCTTGTCTTTATAAGTTTTAACTAATATTTCTCCACTAGTTTTTAGATACACTATCTCTTTTCCATTAACATAAAACACATCTACATTAGAATCTACTTCTTCACTATTTACATATAATATATTTTCACTGCTTTTTGCAACTACTTTGTTTTTATAAGCTATAGAATGATTTACATCCTTAAGTAATTCCTCCTCCTCATCTCCCTTAACACTTACCTTCTTTAAGTTTCTGTCCATATCAATTATATATGCGTCACTATCTGTACTGTTTTTTAAAAACATTACATTCTCTGAAAGCTCTACTGACTCTTTTGTTTTAAACTCTTTAAAGTAAAGCTTTCTTTTAGCATCTAAATAGTAAACCCCTCTTCCACTAGGAAGAAGTTTCATTCCAATAACCTCTTCACTTATCTCTTCTGCTTTACCTTCATAAGGCTTATAATAAAGTTTTCCTCCTGACTCTTCTGATTCATTATTAATTATATATACTAAATCTTTATTTCTAATAAATTCAGCCTCCAAAAGTTTAGAGCCACCTGTTAAAATTTCCTCTTTAGTTTCTTTATCTATATCCTCTATGTATAAATTTTGTGAAGATATATATATTACCTTTTTTAAATCTTCACTAATTTTAAAATGAGATACCTTAGATGCAACCTTAAGTCTTTCTTTACCTTCTTTCTTTATATATAAATTAAGGTCTTTAGTCCTATAACATATAGCGTTTTTGCCTAAATACTTATATTCCATTACATTCTTTGCTATTCGTATATTTTCTGTACTTGCTTTTTCTCTTTCATACAATTCTCCATCTTCATTAATATAATAAATAGTTGTACTATCTTTAGTCATTTCATCTATATATAATACAAAAGTATCAATTTCATCTATAACTTCATCCTTATCAATAGCAATTAAGCTCTTATCCTTATTAATACCAATATACTTATTAAGTCCTTTAGAGTACATAACATTTGAAATATTATTAGCTACCTTCTTCTTTTCGCCTTTACTATCTAAGGCATAAAACTCTTCAGTATTTACTGGATTTAAATAAAATATAGAATCTTTTGTATCCTTTTTAGTTCCAATATTAGTGCATCCTGCTAAGCTTATAGCTAAAATCCCTGTAATAATTAGTTTTCTTATAATACTTTTCATACTTCCTCCTTATTTATCTTATTACTAAAATTATATACCATAATTCATATAATAAAATCATGAATTTTGAAGTTATATAAATTCATGATTTTATGTTAATTATATTAACTATTTAAGTAACCCCTCTTTTTCAAGATATTCCTTTGCAACATCTTTAGATAATTTTCCTTCTACGTTGACTTCATAATTCATTTTACGCATTTCATCCTCTGTTATTTTACCTGAAAGTTTATTTAACGGCTCTTTTATTTGTGGATACTTTTCAAGAGTCTTTTTAAGCATAAGTGGTGCTCCTTGGTAAGGAGGGAAGAAGTTTTTATCATCTTCTAATACCTTAAGATTATATTGCTTAAGTTCACTATCTGTAGCATATGCATCAAGTAAATTAATATCACCTGATTTTATTGCACTGTAACGTAGTTTTGGTTCCATAGTCTTTATATTGTGAAAATTTAATCCATAAACTTTTTTAATACCTTTATACCCATCTTCCCTGTCTACAAATTCTAATGTAAATCCTGCTTTAACGTTACCTTCTATATTTTCTAAATCTGATATCTTTGTAAGGTTATGTTCATTTGCAATGTCTTCAGATACAGCAATAGTATAAGTATTATTGTATTTCATAGGTATTAAAAATTCCATTCCAAAGTTTTCCTCAAGGCCAATTCGTGCTTGCTCATAAACCTCATCTGGTTCGTGACTTATTGCATTTTCTTTTATAAATGTTTCTAGAACTGTCCCTGTAAATTCAGTATATACATCGATATCGCCTGAATTTATGGCGTTAAAAAGGAAACTTGTTTTTCCAAGTCCAGGTTTTAAGATTACATTAAGATCCGTCTCCTCTTCAATTATAAGTTTATACATATTAATTAAAATTTCAGGTTCCGATCCAAGCTTTCCTGCAATAATGACTTCTTTCTTTTGCGTTGTAAAATATGGTAGAACAACAACATAAGATATTACCATAACAGCTATGCCAATTGCTATCATACTCCTTTTTAAAGATACCTTTTCAAGATAACGAAGTAGTACATCAAAAACAATAGCAAGAAGTGCTGCAGGTACTGCTCCAATTAAAATGAGATCATTGTTATTACGATCAATACCTAGAAGAATTAAATCTCCAAGCCCACCAGCTCCAATTAAAGCAGCAAGTGTAGCTGTACTGATTATTAAAACCATAGACGTTCTAACTCCAGCCATAATAACAGGCATTGCAAGTGGTAGTTGAACTTTATAAAGTTGCTTTCTCCTATTCATACCCATAGCCTCAGCAGCTTCTATTAATACAGGGTCAATTTCTTTAATGCCAGTATAGGTATTCCTAAGTATTGGTAAAATCGCATAAATCACAAGTGCAATAACAGCAGGAACCTGACCAATTCCTACTAATGGAATAAGTATTCCAAGAAGAGCAAGAGATGGTATAGTCTGAAAAACAGATGCTATTTGTATAATTGGCTCTGATAAACGCTTATGCCGTATTAGATATATTCCAAGAGGAACCGCAATAAGTACAGCTATAAATATTGAAATAAAGGAAATCTGCATATGTTGAAAAAGCGCAGTTACTAATTGTTCTTTACGTTCTTCAAGAGTTGAAATTAATGTAACCATTAAACATCACCGCCTTTTTCAAGTTGCATAGATATAAATTTAACCACATTATTAGAGTCAATTGTTCCAATAATTTGTCCTTTATGCCTTACCAAAATTAATTCCTCATCTTTTAATAACTTAAGTAAATCTTCAAAGGATGATTCATCATCTATGATTATATTATTATTTTGAGTTTTGTATTTATAATGATTATAAAGTTCTATATCAATTAAGTCCTTTACTTTATACTCTCCTTTTAGAACGCATGTATTATATGCATTTCCTGACTTAAAAAAGTTTTCTACAAAATCATTTTTAGGGTTACTTATAATGTTTGTTGGTGTATCACATTGAACCACTTCTCCATCTTTCATGACACAAATCCTATCTCCAAGAGCCAACGCTTCTTGCATATCATGGGTTACAAAAACAATAGTCTTTTCAATCCTTTTTTGAAGTTTTACTATGTCTTGTTGAAGTTTTTGTCTACTAATTGGATCTAATGCACTAAAAGGCTCATCCATTAAAATTATCTTAGGATCACCAGCAAGAGCCCTAACTACACCTACACGTTGTTGTTCTCCTCCTGAAAGCTCTGATGGCTTCCTTTTACGATACTTATCAGGTTCAAGTCCAACACTTTCTAGAAGCTCTGTTATTCTTTCATTAACCTTTTTCTTATCCCATTTTTTAAGTTCTGGAACAATAGCTATATTCTCCTCAATAGTCATGTGAGGAAAAAGTCCTATTTGCTGAAGTACATATCCTATATCCCATCTTAATTCATGAATATTGTACTCACTTATTTTTTTATTATTTATATAAATTGTACCCTGGCTAATATCTACTAACCTATTAATCATTTTAAGTGTAGTAGTTTTACCACAGCCACTAGGCCCTATAAGTACAAAAAACTCTCCATCTCTAATGTTTAAATTTAAAGATTTCACAGCTATATTATCATTAGGATAATATTTAGATACATTTTCAAATTTAATCATATCACCACTCCTTACCTTTTGTCATTTATTCCTCTTTAGATGCAGAGATTTCGCATTAAAATCCCAGTGAAAATTTTACTCTTACTGTAATTGTCACCTATTACATTCATTAAGATATATGGGAATGCAACAGGCAGATAGGTCGCAAAATGGCTATAAATTCCCCCTCCCCAAAGTATCTTCAAAATTAATTTGCAATTATTAAACTAGTTAAGTAGTATCGAAGATAGGATTTATCCAATCTTGTACTAATAGCATCTCATCCCTTAAATCCTCAATTATATTTATCTGCAACATCCTTTTTCTTCTAAACCCTCTAATGCACCGAAAAAAATATAATTGCATTAAGTTAAAGGCTATTACTATAAACATAAGCACTGTTTCTACGCCTGTTGGACTATGAAGAAAGCAATGATCTAAATGCCACTCCGTTTTTAACTGATGAAACGCATTATTTTCAATATCCCATCTTTTATGCATTATCTTCCACAAAGTTTCTACTGAAGTAAATTTGTCTGTAGTTATAATCCATGATTCTTTGATTTCTACTTTATCTTTTTTATGTACTTCTTCTATAAACTTTATAAATCTTACTTTTATCTCTGAATTAGACATTTCAAAATTTTCTTCATCCCAGGCTTTTATTTTTATATAGTTGTTACTTTTTCTATTCACAACCCACTTTTTATTTGGCTCCCTGCACTTGAATAAAGCTAATGCATCTTTGACAATATGAAGTCTTTCATCTTTAACTCGTACTACTGCGTTCATTCCAATTGATAGCACTTCTTTAATCCAGGTGGATTTACAATATAGAGCGTCAGCGACTATGATATCTGCAAAATGATGAAATTCTTTATATAGCCTATTGATTAGGCGTTTCCCTCCGGTAGTTTCACCTTCATCCTTATTTGATCCATCTGTTTTAGGTTCAAGCATTTCCTGTCCTAAAATAAGGTGCGGATCAGAGCCTACAGTTGAACATACTACTGACCTGTGAAAATAATGAGTAACTCCACCATTGTGAACTCGGCTAAGACATTTATCACAACACTTTTTGGTGCTTTCAAATAATTCTACACCATCTATTGCCACTACCTTTAAACCATCCATAGTACTAGCTCTAAAGACTTTATTTTTTACCGCAGTTTTTATTATTTGATTGTGCATATTATTTAAACCTTCTAAGTCAAAGTCGCTTAATGAGCGCCTAACGGTATCAATACGTGGCACTTTAGTTTTCTTAGGTAGCAACTTTTTAAATTTATTTTTTTCAAGTAAGTGTTCTAATCTATTGAAACTTCTTATTTGAAGTATAAACCCAAATAATACCACAAAGGAGATTGTTGAAACTTTTGCAGAAAATTTTATTCTTTTATCCTTTAAGGTATTGATTTTTTTGCCTATATGATATACCTTATTAATATAGGTGAGCATTTGTTTTAAATAATTTGTGTTCATTTTATCAGCATCCTTTTATTTTAAGTTTCTAGTTAAAACTATTATAAAAAGGATGCTTTTATTATGCAAGTTTTCCCCTTATAAATTCCAGCAAAAATCGGAATTAATAACGATTTTCTTAATTTGATACAAATCATTATAAATCAACGGGCTATCGCCCTAAAAACTTTTCAAGTGCTAAACTTCTGCTTTAGATGTTGCGTCTTTATTCTTATATTATACATAACATCCATTAAAGAAAGTTAAATATTAGATTAAAATTAAGCATCTTATTTATAAATAAGATGCTTAATTTTAATCAATAAGTCTAAATATACTATTTAATCAAAAGAATCTTAAGACATTACTATTTCATAAACTTCTTCGAATTTATCAACTACATAATCATAGTCTTTAACTTCTCCAAAGCCATATCTTGCATAAATAAAAGGTATAGAGGCAAATCTTGCTGCCTTTAAATCTCCTTTAGTATCCCCTACATATATTGGGCTTTTTAAATTATTTCTATCTATTATTAATTTTATATTTTCACCTTTAAGAAGTCCTGTTCTACCTGGATTTTCATAGTCAATAAAATATTTACTTAACCCATGTGCCTTAAAAAATGCTTCAATATAACCACATTGGCAGTTACTGACTATGAATAATTTATGCGTAGCGGCTAACCTTTTTAGATTTTCTTCTACTCTAGGGTATAAGATGCCACCCCTATTTTCTAAATAACCACATTCCTCTTCACAACATTTTTTAATGATTTCAAGTCCCTTTTTCTTATTTAAGTAGGGGAAAAATTTAAGTGAAATATCTTCTATTGTAAATCCCATAATCCCTTTTATATCATCTATTGTTAGTTTCTCTTTTACTTCACTATATTTACTTAATGTTTTATTAAATGACCTAACAACTTCAGCTGTTGAATCCCATAATGTACCATCTAAATCAAATATAATACTGTCTAGTTTCATTATTTATCCTCCAACTTCTATATTTATCTTTTGTTCTATACTTAAGTTAATTTTATAATCTTTATTTGTTTATTTTCATCTCATCTATACTCACATTGGGGTTTTTATATCTTCCTTTGCTTTCTGTGCCTTTTCCATATTGGATAGCTTGAACTGGGCATAGATGAAGACATGCCAAGCATTCAGTACAATCCTCTCCCCAGGAATTCCCTGTTGCTGAAAAATAAAATATCATATTACCCCACCTATCACCATATTTATACCATGGCAACCATCCTCAACACCACTATCCTATTCAATGTAGGGTATTACGGCTGCTACACCACTCTATAAGTTCTTCTAACACTAAGATGGAAAGATGTATTCCTTATAACCAAACTCCACCAGAGTCTAAGAATCACTTGATAACTCTTATTATAACATCTTTAAATGTTTTTATTGCAATAGTTATTATTTATATAATAACATAAACAAAACCTCCTATCTAACTTTTAAAATCAGATAGGAGGTCTATAGTTAATATCTTTAATCTTCTTTTTTATTTATGATGCTCTTGGAATTTGACACTCCATTAATTCCGTCCCCTATGGTTGCTTCCATTTCTATCTTATATGCATTCTTATAATCCTCTGTATTTATCTCTGCCCCTTTTTTATCCATATCATCATGGTTTTCAACATTTTGATCATAAGTAATATTACTATGTTCTCCTATACTTACATCCATATCTACCTTATCTATTTTATTATGTTCTTGATCCTTTATTTTATCTGCCTTTTTAATCTTTTTAGCGTCTAATTTGTTTGCTTTTTTATTAACTTTAACCTTTTTAGTTATTATGACTGGATCTATATTTTTAGAGGCCTCTTCCATGTTCTTAAATATCTTAATTTCATTATTTACATGTTCTTGCCTATTAACATCAGCTTTTATAAAATCTTTATCACTTAGAAATGAATATGCATCTTCATTTTTAATTATAGTTTCTATAATGTTTTCTGAATTAATTAATTCTTTTATAATAATTTCAATCTTTTCAGTTCCAAATCCCTCTAAAACCTTATCATACAAAGCAAATTCATTTAATAATATTGGTCTAAAAGATGATTTTATAGCATGTAAAACTCTTACCTTATTTAATATATATTCTACCTGTTCTACTTCTAAATCTTTAAATGGTTCTAGCTTAAATCTAGCCTTTTCAATTTCTTCTTCTATTTGAACCTTATATATTTCAACTAATAAAAATTCATTAAACCTAATTTTAGGCCCGTCTACATATTTAGTTACTAATTGATCCTCTACCCTATTTATTATTTTCAAAACTGTTAATTCATTTAGTAATCTTTCAAATATATCCTCATCTATACCCTTTAACACATCATCCGACTCTTTTATTTGATCTGCTGATAATTTAATATTACAATCCGATAGTAGCAATTTTATTCTTATCTTATAGCAAAAGTTATTTTGAATTTCAAGTGGTAGCTTTTCTAGAATGTGTGACATCTTATTAGTTATAATAAGCAACTTTTTATCTACATATAAGTTATGCTTTTTTATCATTACAATCTCTTCTTTTGTATATTTACTGTTTGTACTACGATCTACTTTTTTATCTTTATTAGGCTCTTTAGTAATGCTTTTTAAAATATCAAAAATATCCATACACTCCTCCTAAATATCATGATTTAAAATCCACAAATCTATTCCTTTATATTCCCCTTATTATTATTATTATTAAATATCTTCAATAAATATAACCATTATCTATCTATCTAATGTTTTTGTAACAGCTTTAGTCTTTAAGAATAGAATATAACTGATGAGAATTTAAAATTCGCAGCAAAATATTAGGAGGTTTCTAATGTATAATCCGTTTTTTCACTGTCCCATTTCAAATAATCAAGCTTTAAATTCATTATTAGATGATCAAATGAGGAGTTTTTATAGGGTTGATGATGATAACACTCCTGAAGTTTTTAATAACCCTAAGGTTTTAGATGATCTTGAAAATACTAACGACTTTGAAGTTTTTAACACTACTAAAGATATTGATGATATTGATGTTTTTAATGATTTGGAAAACCTTGATGAAATTAGAGATTCTAATGAGCTCCAAGATTATAATGTAATTGAACACTACGCTGAACCTAATTCCATGGAAATTCCTTACGAAAATAACTATTCAAATGACTATCGATCTTTAAATGAAAACTATGATGTGTCTCTAGCCGATACTAGGGCTCCTCAGCAAGATGTAAATAGAATACTTGCACTTCTTAACATTCAAAGGCCGTATCTTGTACGAAATTTTGAAAGATTCGGTGTAAGTCGTGTACTTACTAATATATATTTTAGTATTGCTATATCCTACACCATAGACAATGCTAATAGGTATAGTGGAAACATAAATCAAAGAACAAATGCTATATTTAATAATTTCAGAAGAAGTTATACTTGGATATTTATTTCTTTACGTTCTAGTGGGGTTCCTAACAAAGTAATTGATAGCACCTTTAAAGAGGTAATAGAATTTACTTTAATGAATACTGGTACACCTACTCCTCCTAATCCACCTACCCCATCTAATAGATGGAGTAACTGGGAAGACCTTGGTGGTGTCTTATCTTTTGGTCCTGGTGTTTCTTCATGGTCACCTAATAGACTGGATACCTTTGTAACAGGAACTGACAATGCCTTATATCACAAATGGTGGAATGGATCAAGGTGGAGTGATTTTGAAAAACTAGGTGGTGTATTAACTTCTGCTCCTGCTGCTGTTTCATGGGCAAATAATAGAATTGATGTATTTGGAAGAGGTACAGACAATGCTATGTGGCATATCTTCTGGGATGGTTCAAGATGGAGCAACTGGGAAAGCCTTGGTGGTACTTTAACCTCTTCCCCTGCAGTTTCCTCATGGGCTCGTAATAGACTTGATACCTTTGTACGCGGCACTGATAATGCCTTATATCATAAATGGTGGAATGGTTCTAGGTGGAGTGATTGGGAAAGTCTTGGTGGAAGATTAACCTCAGCTCCCACTGCTGTTTCCTGGGGAAATAATAGAATTGATGTTTTAGCTCGTGGCGATGGCAATCGTTTGTATCACATATTCTGGAATGGCTCTAGATGGAGCAGTTGGCAAAACCTTGGTGGAAATATAACCTCAGCTCCTGCAGTATCTTCTAGAGCATCTAATAGACTTGAAGTATTTGCAAGAGGCCAAAATAATCAACTAATGACAATGTCATGGAACGGATCACGTTGGAGCAATTGGAGTAATATTGGAGGCACTATAACATCTGATCCATCTGCAGTATCTTGGGGTCCAAACAGAACTGACGTATTTGCTAGAGGCAGAAATAATGCAATGTGGCATATTTGGAGAAATTAATTAATATATAAAAATAGAGCTCTAAAGATAGACTTAATTCTATCTTTAGAGCTCTTACTATGCTTTCTATTTATTTATAAAATTCTTGAGTAGCATAGTATTTATTTCCTGATTTATAAATGCCCACTCCTAGGCTTGTAAATTTAGATGATAATATGTTTGCTCTATGTCCTGATGAATTCATCCAATTTGTCATGAACTTATCAGCAATAGCATTTGCATCAGAAATACCACCTATATAAGCTATATTTTCACCCCAAGCTGTAAATGAAACTCCGTCTTTAGCCATTTGAACCGTTATGAGTTGTCCTTCAGGGTTCTTATGATCAAAATAACCTCTATCAGACATATCTTTTGATTTAATTCTTGCATACTTTTCCATTGTACTGTTGTAGCTTAACTGAGACATCCCAGCTTTAGATCTTTCTGCATTTACTCTATTAAATATTAATTGCTCAACCTTTGCTTCAAGGTTTGCATCACTTGTTACTGCTTCTGTAGATGGCTTAACAGTGGCAGGCCTAACTATTGGTGCCTGTGATGGTGCTGGTGTTGGTATTGGTGTTGGTGTAGCTTTTGGTGCTGGTGATGGTATTGGTGTTGGTGTATTTGTAACTACTGCTTTAGATTTATTAGGTATAGGTGTAACGTTAGGTGTTTGTGCAGGCGTTACCGATGGTTTTGTCCTTACAGTTCCTCTTGAAGGTCTGTACACCCTTGAAGTTCTATTTGATCTTAATAGTTCAACAGAAAAATCATTATCTTTACTAGCCTCATTAATATTATAATCCACAATGTTATCTTCTAATGTAACATCATTATCTAATGTAGTTTTATTAAAAACCTTCTCTTGCTTTGCTTGTCCATTTACTACTAATTCAGCAACGTCACTAGTTTCGTCCTTTTTAATCTCTTCTATAGTATCTTCCTTTTTAGTAGCATTACCCTCAACTATAGTAGTCTTTTCTACTACATGATCTTCTTTATCCTTCTTTACACTTTCTATTCCTAAAATAGCCCTTAGTGGATTAACCCACTCATTGCCACTTTTAATTGTTCCTCCCATTAATCCAGTACCTGTTAATGCAGCACATATAATTAGTGTGATAAATCTTTTTCTCATTAGTTCCACTCCTTTTAATTTGTGTTGTTATTAGTTATACCACAAAATCAATAACTTTTTATTAGGAACCTCATTCCTATAATTGAATAATAACCCCTTAGTGGCTAATTCATCATTTAACTCGTAAATTATCATTCTTTAACTATGGTAATTTATTAGGTCTCATTATTGACTAAAATGGAGGGCTTAAGACATAACCTAATTATTAAATATCCATGTAAACACAAATATAAATAGGAATTAGAGTATAAATTTACACATACTAAAAAATCTTTATAAGATTAATAAAATAATATTATATGACTAAGAATAACATAAAATAAGGAGGCTGTAGCAAAATCTTATTTTTATGCAGCCTCCTTATTATTATTATTATTATTATATCTCTCTATGACATCCTAATTAACCCCAACAGCTGTATATGCATCCTTTACTGATTTAGATTCTGTTGAATTAACTCCATATAAATCTTGCGCTGATTGAACTAGTCCAAGTTTTGCTTGTTCAAAATTAGTAGTAGGATTAAAATATACTGTTAAAGCTCTATAATAAATTCGAGCTGTTTTTTCACATCCTATACTTTGGGCTACTAAATATCCAGCCTTATTTGGGATACCAGAGTTAATGTGAACGCCACCATTATCTCCTGAAGGTGTATTTGGCAAGTTTTTATAATTGTTCATATGACCTGGTTGATTGTATAACGTAGGATTTACTAAGCTTCTTAGAGCATCTCCTGGTACGCTTGGAGTATAAATTTCATCTCCAACCACCCAATCATAAGAATTAAACTCCCATGTCCCACCATTAGCAACATTATATTTATCATAAGTCTGAGTTAAAACACCAAATATATCTGACATAGATTCATTAAGAGCACCTGGTTGATTCTCATAATTTAAATTACAACTATGAGTTGTTACACCGTGAGTCATTTCATGTGCTACTACATCTAAATCTCCTGAAAGTGGTGCAAATAATCTACCGTCTCCATCCCCATAAACCATCTTGTAACCATTCCAAAAAGCATTATTATAAGCTGATCCATAATGTGCTACTGAATTTATTGACATTCCTTTATTATCTATACTATTTCTATTAAACATATTTTTATAAAAATCATATACAACTCCTGCATAACTGTGAGCACTTACTGCTGCTGGATCATTAATAGTGTTAGTTTCATTATTGATTAAAGATCCATTTGTGGTATTTCTATAATTAGCTGTATAGGTGCTAATATATCCACCCATATTTTTTGTTCTATCTTGAAGATAATGTTTTATACCTGATTTATAAAGGTTTAAACTTCTTTCATCTCCATTTACAGCAATACCAGATCCTAAAGCATTATCTTCCCTTATAAGATTCTTACATTCTATAATCTTCCCACTATAAACATCTACAAATATATCCCAGCTTCCAAAGGTAGGCATATCATAAACTATATTAACTTTATAAACTTCGTAGGCCTTAGAATCTTTATAATAAATATAATTTTCTGCTACAACCTCTTCACTTAATTCATAAAACTCCTTAGAACCTTTAGCTATTTCTATAGCTTCTTCTGAAGTTATAGGATTACTACTCTCCTTCTCTATAGAATCAATTCTATTTTCAAGAGTACCAGTTATTGTTATTAATTCCCCATTATCATTAAAATGTGCTTTAACATTTTTTTCATATATCTTTTTACCATCAAAAATTTGTTCTAAAGATACATGGGTAAATCCAAGTTCATCCTTCTCTACTTCCTTTAATGAAAAATCATTATATTCATTAGAAATTTCGAAAAGTTCTCTACTATCATTCATAAATTCAATAACCTTATCCACGGAAGGGGTTAATTCCTCTGACAAGGTTCCCTTTACGAAAATTTGAATACCATTATCCTTTTGTAAATATATCTTTTCTTCACCTTTGCTTAGTTCCTCAAATTGTTTTAAGATTTCGTCTTTTCCTTTTACTGTTGAGCCTAAATCAAATCCATAAGATATTTGAGTAGGAACCATGGCTGCAACTAAAAATGCGGTTAAAATTATAAAAGCTTTCTTTTTCACAATATCACCTCACTATTTTTTTCACTACAATTATAATGTATGAACAATACATATTTATGTTTCATAATAATTACAAAGAACTATTATTTTGCATTTTAATTTATTTCAAGTATAATTATAATTACAAAATCGTATACACTAAGGAGGATAACAAATTGAATACTAAAAAAATATTAAGTCTTTTAGTAACCCTTTCCATATCATTATCCACTATTACATCATTTAATTTAAAATCAGCAAAAGCTGCAACTACTGGAGATGATGTAACTGTTACCATTTTACAAAGTTCTGATGTCCATGGAAGGTTTATTCCTTGGGACTATTCAGGAGACGAAGCTAATACTAAGGGAAGCATGACTCAAATTTCTTCTATCCTAAAAGATGTAAGATCTAAAAGTTCTAATGTTATATTAGTAGATGCAGGAGATGCCATTCAGGATAATTCTGTAGAAACTTTTAATAAAGGGGCCGAGCAACCTATGGTCACTGCTATGAATTATCTAAACTATGACGTTTGGACTATGGGTAATCATGAATTTAATTTTGGATTAGATACTCTAAAAAATGTAACCAATCAATTTAAAACAGGACAAGCCATTGTAGGAAATCTTTATAAAGAAGATGGTACTAGATTTATGCCTGCTTACTCTATAGTAGAAAGAAACGGCATAAAAGTAGGGGTTATAGGTATGACTACCCCACTTATTGAAAAATTTGAAGCTGGAACTGATCATTTAAAAGGTGTTCATACTACAGATCCTGTAGAAGAAACTAAAAAGGTAGTAAAGGAACTTGAAGGAAAAGTAGATGTGATGGTTGGACTTATTCATATGGGTGAAGATAACGAAAACGAAATTTCAAATACAGGAATCACTGATTTAGCTAATGCCGTTCCTGAACTTTCCGTTATATTTGCAGGACATATGCATAAACAAATTGATGGGAAGCTTATAAATGGAGTACTTGTAACAGAGCCCTCAAAATATGGAGAACGTTTATCTAAGGTAGATTTAACCTTTAAGAAGGAAAATGATAAGTATGTTCTTAAAGATAAAAAGTCTAATGTTATTGACGTATCAAAATATAAATCAGATAAAGACCTTGAAGCTAAGTTACAACCTTTCCATAATATCTTAAGAGATGAGGCAAATAAGGTTATTGGTGAACTTAAAGTTATGCCTTTAGTCCCTAATGAGCAAATTAAAGGTATACCTGAAATTCAAATAGCCCCAACAGCTCTTACTACATTTTTAAATGAAGTTCAATTATATTATAGCAAAGCGGATGCAGTAGCTATAGGTATAGAAAATGAAAGAGCAAGATTAGATGTAGGACCTATAAAGAAAAAGGACATAGCCTTTAATTATAGATATACTGGTGGTGAAACTACAGTATATGAGGTTTCTGGAAAAGACCTAAAAGATTACATGGAATGGTCAGCTGCATACTTTAATCAACTTAAAGAAGGTGACATCACTCCAAGCTTCAACCCTTCTAGAAGAAATTCAAAGTACAGTACTAATGATATCTTTGGCGGAATAAACTACAATATAGATCTATCAAAACCTGCTGGAAATAGAATTGTTAATTTAACTTATAGAGACGGAAAAGCGATCAAACATACAGATACCCTTAAACTAGGTCTTAATTCCTACCGTATGGGGCAATTATTATCAAAAGGTGGTGCTCTCGAAGGAAGATCTAACATCAAAAAATTATGGTCCTCTAAAGACGAATATGGTGAAGATGCTGGTACCATAAGAAATCGTTCTATAGATTATATAATGAATGTTAAAGGTGGCATAATAGATGGACATGTAGCTGAAAATTGGTCACTTTTAGGTATAGATAAATCTTCTAAAGAATATGACCTTGTAACAAAACTAGTACAAAAAGGAATCCTAACTGTTCCAACTAGTGAAGATGGAAAGTATACAAATGTTGCTTCTATAAATACAAATGATATTCCAAAAGAAGAATTAGATAGCCTTTATGCTAAACATAAAATTCATGACGACAAACAGTTGCCTATTATTGAAGATAGTAGTAAGGAAGATAGTAGTAATAATGAAATAAAAGATAAAGAGCCTTCAAATGACTCTCCAAAAACTAATATAAATTATGGCGCCTTACCTAAGACAGGATCTCCTATAGGATTATCTCTTATAATTTTCTTAGGTATATCATTAACTGCCACAGGTATGGTATTATTTAAAAAAGACAAACAATGATCTTACTGTTAATTCTTATAAAAAGTCAACACTACTAAAAACAATAAAAAAAGGGTACTCTATAATTAATTATAGAGTACCCTTTTTAATACTACAATTTCAATATTGTAACATTAAAATCCTACATTACACTTAAAATTACCTTATTTAAATATTCCAAAAGGCTTCCCCACCGGTAAAAACACCTTACCAAAATGAGTATTTAATAACGCTGCAGCACTTCCATAAAAAGATAATATTGCTATTGTAAATTCTGCATAAGCTGCTACACTATGTGAAAACTCTTTCATTATTCCAAAGGAGCTTAATGTAAGTCCTAAGAATAAGAAGTCGATACCTACAAATATAAGGAATAAAACCTTATGAGTCTCCATTGCTCCTATAGTCATAAATGCAGTAAATATTAAATATGACAAAAATGCAAAACCTAATTGCTTAGGATCAGCCTTAGATGCAAGCTCTGCTCCAAAAACCCCATTTTGTATAAGCCATGTAAATCCCATAGCAAACCAAAAGAATGCATAAGCTCCAAATGCAGTAGCTCCAAAAGTATTATTATGTTTAAAATCATTTATACTTGCAAGTAATTGAGCAAAAGCCCCTAAGAATATTGCCCAAGGCAACACAAAAGAAACATCCTGTGTAAAACCAAGCTTTTGTGAAGATGCTACTAATGTTATAACTGCAAGCCCAAATAAACCTAGTGCAGATGGATCTGCTGTGACTATCTGTACCTTATTATCACTATTCATTTTTATCCCCCTATGTACTAGTAAATTACATAAGCTATATATACATTGTTATCTTAACATTTAAAATATAATAAAATGAAATATTAAAATACCTACTATTAAATAAAAACAACATATAAAACAAATGCCTCTATAATTTATTATAAATTTCGCACAATGTCAATGGTAAATCTATTTATGAAATAAAAAGAGCACCTATCTCTAGGTGCTCTTTTTATATATTCTTTTATTTCCACTCTAATATTTTATCTAAAAAGTTTTGTAGTTCTTTTGTTTTTGGTGTTGAGAACACCTTGCTTGAATCTCCCATTTCTTTTATCTTTCCACCTGATATGAATATAAGATTATCACAAGCTTGCCTTGCAAATCCCATTTCATGAGTTACTAGTATCAAATCTTTATTAGCCTTTTCTAATTCTAATATCATAGATAGTACCTGAGATGTAAGTTCAGGGTCCAAAGCTGTGGTAGGTTCATCAAGTAATAAAACCTCTGACTTTATAGCAAGTGCTCTTGCTAGAGCTACTCTTTGTTGTTGTCCCCCCGAAAGCTTTGAAGGCCTTTTATCTCTATGTTCACTTAGCTGAAATCTTTCTAAAAGTTCCTCTGCAATCTTTGTAGCATCTCCAACCTTAACCTTATGAATTTTATTTAATGGTAGTACTATGTTTTCTAATGAGGTGAGGTGTGGAAATAAATTATAGGCTTGAAAAACAACTCCTATAGACTTTCTATATTCCCTAATCTTTTTTTCATCAAATTCTACTCTTTTATTATTTATATATATTTCACCCGAATCCGGCCTTTCAATTCCTGCTATTATCCTAAGAATAGAAAAATATAAAAATTTGAACAAGTAAGGGTGTTCCCCTTATTATTTCAACATATATCTTCGAAAAATAATTTAACAGGAGTATCTTTGAATTTCTAAGGCTAGCTATTATAGTACCAATAACAAGACTTAATATAAGAGAAAAAAAGCTAATAACTATAGTCATCATAAAGCCTGTATAGAACTTATATCTATACCTTATTATCTTTGAAAAGTTGAAGGGATAATCTAGCCTTTTAAAAGAAATAAATACTATTGCCATTAGTAATATGATTACAATAGATACGTTAATAACCTTTTGTAAAAACCCTATTTCCTTATCCTTTTTTAACTGCAACCTTCTTACCTTTTATATTTAAATCTTTAACTTCATTAACTGTTGAATCTTTATTTATTAATAAAGTTAAATATGACTTGCTATAAGCATCAGAAAAATCTATGACCTCTTGTCTTTCTTTCGTAATAGTCAAAGAAGATAAAATCACATCTATCTTCTTTGATTGTAATGATGGGATTAACCCTGCGTAGGCCATATTTTCAATCCTAACAGGCCTTCCAAGGTACTCTCCAAGGTCTTTAGCTAAGTCCACACTTATACCTGAAGGATTCCCCTTCTCATCTGTAGTCTCAAAGGGCGGATATGCAAGTTCCATACCTATTACAAGTTCTTTATTTGCCTTATCTTCCTTTTTATCTCCTACACTTGAACATCCTACAAGTGAAATAGTAAGCACTAATGTTAATAACAAACCTTTAATTATCTTATTCATACTTATACCAATACCTTTCATAAATAAATTTTAACTTAATGACATTCTATACTTTTTAGTAAAAAAAGCAACTTTGTTTTTATCTTATTTTGTCTGATATACCACCATATTTATCCGATACGTCTTTAATATCAATATCAGAATTACCCTTTAAATATTTATTAAAATAATTGAGTTCAAAATCTTGTTGGATACTAGCTCCTTCCCTTCCATCCAACTTTCCTGAAAAGTTAAAATACTTAATCAAAGGTGAATACATATACATCATGGAAAAGTCAAGATGTGTTGTTCCATTAAGCTGATAAGCCTCGCCCTTTACATTACTATTATCTAAAAGAAAACCTAGATTGCTATTATTTGGGCCTTGTTCCCACTGTCCACTCCTTAGAAATAATCCTTGGATATTAAGTCCGCTTTGAAGCTCATCTTTATTAATTGGCTCTACCCATGCATCTAAACCCATAACAGCCTTTACTCTTTCATCTCTTAATGCTGCTAAAACTGATGCTCCTCCACCTGTTGAGTGACCAAGCAGTCCGACATTTGAAGTATCTAATTTGCCTTTAAAGATACTTTCATCTTTTCCTAATTGAAATTGTTCTACTTTATCTAAAGTTAATATAATATCTCTTTCATAGGTCTTTATTAAAGTATTACCATAATCTAAAAAGTTTGGCACATCACCATTTGGTAATGCCTTTTGATTAAAATAATTTACTTCTCCGTCTTCAAAAACTACTGCTGCAGATCCAAAGGTATGATCTATTCCTATAACCACATATCCATTACTAGCAAGCATCTCCTCTACATCTGTATGAAGGTTTCTAAAACCTGTCCAACCATGGGATACTATAACTACAGGATACTTTTCCTGGATCTCTTTTATAGGTGCACCTTTATAGGAATTTGACTTGACAAGAGCTGTATGTGTAAGTAGAAAGTGAGGTAATCCCATAACTTTTGAGACTCCCTTTGCAACTGGAACGCCATCTTCTAGCCAAGGTACCCTACTATAACCCTTTGTATTTTCTGCTGGATACCAAATTTGTATCTTTATCCTTCTATTTTTATCAGTATTTTCACTATAAATCGCCTTTGTGTAAGGATCTGTAACCTCATAGGTTAAAGTTCCTATTTCATATTTTCCTGTAGGTTTTGAGATGTTATATACGGGTAATATAATTGCTAAAATTAAAGTTATTACTAGGGTAATTATAGATAAAACTATAACAACTGTCTTAATCTTAGGGTGAGTTATAAAAGTATATTCTTTAAATCTTCCCATAATAACAAGCACTCCAATTATAATATATATTAGTATTAAGATATATAGTGGATACAACTGCCATCTTGTCCTCTCAATAACATAATGTAGTAAAAACACTATTGGCAATAGCAACGTGAAAAATGCTATAACGCCTACTTTCCTAACCTTATATAATTTCATTAAAACTATATATACTACCATAGATATAAATAATATTACCTCAAAAAATCTCATAAACACCATTCTCCCTCAAAAGTCTTTAGACTTTAATATAATAAATAAAATTTAATTTCGAACAAATCATTGTACAAGCTTAAATTTAATTAAATTATATCATACATCACTTATTGTCGCTAGTAATAATTTTTATCCTTTAGATTTATAATAAGCTTAAAAATAGCTATAAGTATATTATAAAAAAACACCTGCTAAAAATGCTTAAAAGCAATCTTTATTAGGTGTTTTTACTTTATTATTTATATAATTATTAGTTTTACTTAGTCTTTTCCCATGTCAGATCATAATTTACCTTTTTATCATTTCCAGAATAAACAAGGATATAGTATTTACCCTTCCCTAAAGTTTCTTCGCTATAAGCTACATTTCCGTCTGCATACTTTGGATAACTTATATAATTTACTAAGTCACCATCTTTATATAATAGATAAGTTAAATTATCATTTTGTGATTTATTCAAAGATATTTTTATATTTGAATTCTCATCTACATTAAAATAGAAAATATCCTCGTCTCCATTTTCAACTGACCCTTTTATACTTATTTTATTCAATACTGGACCATTTGCATTTTCAAAGTTATTATTAGGTTCTATTTCTGTAATCAATGGATCTGGATTTGGATTATTAGAGTTCTTATTTACATTTACCTTTGTTGTATTAATAGCATCCATTCCCATATCATCAACTACCTTTAACGTTACAGTGTATTCTCCTTCTTTTGTGTAAACATGAGTAGGGTTTTTTTGATTACTTGTTTTGTTGTCACCAAAATCCCATTCATATTTAACAATATTTCCATTTTCAGTTTTTGATCCTTCACTAGAAAAATCAATAGCTTTTCCTATTTCCCCTGAGTAAGGTCCGTTAATTTGCGATACAGGTTTTGATGGCTCAACACTTCCGTTACTCTCTGATAAGTATCCTCTAAATACAATATCAAATTGATAGTGGTAATTTTCATCAAGTCTCCAGTTAACAAAATAACTTGTAGTTGTTTTATAACCACTCCAGCCCTTTTCATCTAAAGCTTTTAAGTAGTTATTAGCAACTTCCGACATTTTCTGAATATCTAGAAGCTCTCCGTAATAGTATTCTCCTGTATAAGTTCCTCTAACTTCAAAGGTATTGAAAAATTGAGACTTACTTTCTGTGGCCTTAATATCTCTTATTCCACCTAAACTTTCTATATCTCTTTTAACTTCCTGTAATGACCTATTTGAATGTTCTTTAATGTAATCATCAGATACTAGTGGAATTGTAAACTTATCGTAGTCATTATATAACTTGCCCATAAACTCTTGATATCTTCCATTTAGACTATAATCATTCTTCAATGTTTGTACATATTGATCAAAACCTTTAATATCATTCTTCATTAAATAATCTTTTAGCTTAGAATACTTTTCAAAATCATGATTTATAAAGTAATTCATCAAATAATAAGCATATGAGTAGAACTCGAATCCATCATTATAGCCTGAATTTAAAGTCTTTTCCACAGAATATCTTTGTTCTATAGGTCTCCACATTAGATTAGAAACCATTGATTTTCTTGTTTTTATACCTTCTGTACGTGAAGATCCAGCATAAAGTTCTGCCTCTCCCTCTTCATACCATGTTAATCTATCATTAGCATGTATAGAGCCTCCCCATAAACCAGGAACTACATATCTTCCTTGAAGATAATGCGTAAATTCATGTCTAAATAACTCTTCTAGGGTATATATACTTTCTTCTTCAGTTCTTTCATAGGTATAGAAAGTCCCATCTTGTTCAATATACATTCCACCATTTTCAGTATTAAGTCCATTTAGTGCATAGTTCATTCTATATTCTCTTGGGCTATTATAAATAACAATGCTAAGAACTTCATCTGCATTACCGTCCTCTAAAGCTTTGTCCTTCCCAATATTTCTAAAGTATTGGGCACTTACTTCTTTTGATGCCCAATATAACCTCTTTACCTTTTCTTCTGTAACATCTGCTCCAGCTCTTATTATGACTTTGCTATTATCAAATTTATATGTTTTTGGATAGTACTTGTTTTCACCTTCTGTTCTTATCTTTTCCATATCAAGTATATTTCCATCTGCATCAATGCCTTTATACTCGTTATTTATACCATTTACAGCTTCGAAGAATTGTTCTCCTAAATATTCTTGCGATTTTAATGATTTTGTAATTGTTTCTACACCTTTTTTAGGATTCGAGTGAAACTTTCCGAGAGTTGCAATGGTATATATCCCATTGTTAACAAGCCAGCCTGTATCATCATTTATTTGTGTTTCTAAAGCAATCTTTTCTATTTCATTAATAAATCCATCAATTTTTCCACCCCACTTGGTTTTTAATGGATCCACTCCTTTGTTTTCATATCGAATATAAGAACCTAAATCATATTCAACGCCTCTTAGAATACTATAGATAGCCTTACCTTTGCTTTTAATTTTAGCATTTTCTAATAAGTCTTTATTAAATTGATTCATAACAGGTGTAAAGCTAGCTACAAGTTCACCATCTGAGGATGCGTTTCCTATAAGAGCTCCTGCAGCATTAACTACTTCATCTTGAACTTTAGTACCTAATTTAAAGTTTGGATTAGCAACTATTTGCTTTAAAGCTGGTATAGATTTATCTTTATATTCCCTTGTATTCAAATAGGAAAGTTCAGAATTGTAAAACCCCAAATAATATCCTGCTCTTAAAACCTCTACTAATGTAGGGATTCCTTTATCATCATCTTCCGTAAACTGATTCCCTCTTGTGTACAGTCCATTGATAATAGCTTGTACCCTATCCTTACTACCAAAAAACTGTGTAGATCCAGCACTTTTTTCAAACAACCCAGGGATTTGTTCCCATTGAATTGTAGCTAAAGTATTTACTAAGGTTTCATAATTAAGAGAATTTAGTTCACTAAAAGAATAGCTTTTTGATACCTCTTCATTTCTCTCTAAATTTCTTTGTAAACTTTTTTCTGGTAATTTAGATTCTGGTTCCTCTGAGTTTTCTAATAGCATGTCCATAGGCAATAGTACTTGGCTTTGCTTTGACATTTGTAATTCTTTTTGTTTGTTTTTTAGGTTAACATCGCTAGATGAAGTCTTTAAGTCTTTTTCCGTTAATAAGTCCTTGGAGGGATACGCATATGCTTTTCTAGTTTGTAAATTAAGTCCGGCAGAGATTTGGATAACTAATGCTGCTGAAACAAGAGCTGAAAGCAATCTTTTTTTCATAAATCAGCACTCCTTCTTTTTTATTTTCTTATTGTTGATAACTCGTCGGAATATTCTCACTACTCCTCATTTAACAATATCATGTTAAATTATGTTAGTCAAGCATTTATATCCATACTTTTCTATTTATTTTTTGATACTACTCAATATAGTATGATAATATTGTTTTATTAAGTAATAAACAGAGTTTGTTCCGTTAAGATTATGTATTATACCTTTATATTTATTTATATAATATATTTTCAAAATCAATAATTAAAATAGTTAAAATAAAAGGTGCCAGCAACGTCTTTTATTTTTTTGACTTTGCTGGCACTATACTTAAATTATTCTACAATTTTGAACCAACCTTGTGTATTCATAATCGTATTCCAAAGTGGTTCTGGTATTTTTAATAATTCTCTATCACTTTTCTTTAAGTTAGTACGTATTTCTGAGCTCTTACCCATTTCAACTTTCGTCATCCAATCTGGTTCCATAATTATTTCTCTACCAAGAGATAAGAATTCCACCCCTGTGTCTAGTGCCTTTATTGCATCATCTGCTGTATATATGGATCCAACTCCTATAAGAGGTAGCCTACCATGAATCTGATTTAATATTTTAGTTATGATAGGTTCTACATTTGATTTATCTCTCATAGACCCTTGCCAAAAATCTGATAGCGAAGCATGTAAGTAACTTAACCCTTTGATCTTGCCTTATAATAATCTAATTCTGCTATGGAGGTATTACTATCACCTTCCTATATATATTTAAATACTTACTTGCTTATAAAACTTTGAAGAAATACTTTTATAAGCTTTTCTGTTTCCTCTTGCAATGAGTAATTCCCCTCATAAAAACACCAGTCAAAAACCATGCCTCTGCCTATACGCATGCAATCCCATGATAACTTAGTAGCATCTGTTGTAGATAAAAACTCACCAGAAGCCACCCCTTTTTCAATTGCCTTTCTAATGGCATCATAAGGATATCGAGTTGATTCTATTGAGTACTTTGAAGGTGAAGTAATACTATGCTTAAATATATCTGCCATAAACTTATATCCAAGATCCTCAAATGACTCCATTGCTATTTGAAAGATTTTAAGGATTTTATCATAACTGTTGTCATATTGAAGTGACTCTACACGCTCCTCAACCAATAAATCTATTTTCATATAAGCATTCTCAATTATATTTTCTTTTGACTGAAAGTAATGATAAAAGGCTCCTGTTGAAATATTAGCCCCTTCACAAATATCTGAAATTTTAACAGCATCAAATCCATGAATTTTAATTAATTCCATAGCTTTTTCAGTAATTTTTAATTTTGTAACCATAGCTTGCTTTTGTCTACTTGTTAATTGTTTCATTTGTCAATTAGTCCCCTTTCAACTTTATTATATCATCATATTTTTATTAAATAAAAGTAATAACCTTAAACTTTATGTTTTAAACCTCAAACGTTCTTTTGTCCATCATTTAACCATATATGTTTATAATACAGAATATTTGATTTAGTTTGTTAAATCATTGACAATCCAGTTATAAAGTGATATTCTTTAATTAGAACGTGATTCGGTGAAATCAGTTCTGTGTAAATATCTAATAATTTTGCATTAGCAAAATTACATATTAAAAGGGGGTACAATAAATGCATTATAATGTAATTATTATCGGTGCTGGTAACGGTGGCCTGTCTTCCGCTACAAAACTTTCACTAAAGGGAAAGAAAGTTCTTGTTTTAGAAAAACATAACGTCCCTGGTGGGTGTGGAACAAGTTTTAGACGTGGTCGTTTTGAATTCGAGGTGGCGTTACACCAACTAAGTTCAATGGGTAGCAAAGAAAATCCTGGCCCACTACGCAAGCTTTTCACTGAATACGGTATTGAAGATAAAATAGATTGGGTTCCCATAGAATCTTTATACAAAATCAATCTCCCAGGTGGGTTTGAACAATCCTTACCTGCAGATAGAGAAGGCGCTGAACAAGCCCTTTGTAAACGTTTCCCGCTAGAAAAAGAAAATATATTGAATTATTTTAAAACTATTTTTACATTTAGTGATGAAACAGAAATGTTTATGAAAATGCAAGATAAATCATCTGGAGAGCCTGGAACTTTAAAAAAGTTTATTACAAAAAGCTTTTTTAGAAAGAAGTTCCCAACACTTGCAAAATACGGTCTACGTAGCTCGCAGGATGTACTAGATGAGTTCTTCCAAAGCAAAGAGTTGCAGTTATGCTTAAATGCATATTGGTGTTTCATGGGAATGCCACCAAGTAGATTCCCATTTTCTATATTAGCTCGTTGTACAACTATTTATATTTCAGATAAACCTTACTATTTACGTGGAGGTTCACAGGTAATCTCCCAGGCTTTAGCAGATGTTATTCGTAAGAATAGTGGGGTTATAAAATATAATTGTGGCGCTAAACAAATTGTTATAAAAGATGGGGTTGCTGTTGGTGTAATTGATGATGAAAACAATGAATACACCTGTGATACCATTATCTCAGGTATTTCACCTATTGATACCTATTTTAAATTAATAAAACCCGAGGATTGTCCTATTAGTGCAAAGGAATACTTAAGTAGTTACACCGTTGGTATTTCAGCTCTTACCTGCTTTATTGGTTTGGATTGTTCTCCTTCTGAAATTGGGTTTACTGATTCATTTAACTTAATTTATGCCGATACAGACTGTAATGAAGCATTCCAAAATTCTTATAAGCTAATGCCAGATAAGGATCCTCTTATTACTACTTGTTATACAATAGACGATCCAAGCCTTAGTCCAGCGGGTACAAGTATTATTACAGCAGGAGCACTAAAATACGGTAAAGCTTGGATGGAACTCTCTTCAGATGAATATTATGAAACAAAATATGAGGCTGCTAATATTGTCATCAATCGTTTAGAAGAAAAGTTTCCTGGTATACGATCTCATATTGAAGAAATTGAAGTTGCAACGCCTTTGACACATATGCGTTATCTTCATCATCCAGAAGGGGCCATTTATGGTTTTGAACAGGATTTAAAATCTTCAGTTTACTTCTTCCCACGAGATAATCAAGTTGAAAACTTAACATTTTCAAATGGTTGGGTAAATATTTGTGGCTTTGGTCCAAATTATATGTATGGTAATACTGTTGCAGATGAAATTTTAAGTGAGGTGTAAATAATATGAGTAATATGAAAGAGCTAATTATAAGACAAATGGATAATGGTCCTAAAACACTTATGGATATTGAAATAAGTAGAAAAAACGGTAAAGATTATCGACTTGAGAATGGTCGAAGTGATAAAATCGTTAGTAGACTTCATACCGATAATCTTAAACTAGTAGTATCTGAAATAATTGAAATTAATAAGGATGCAAAGACCTTTCGTTTAGTTTCAAAAGAAGGATTACTACCTGTATTTCAAAGTGGTCAGTATATAAATATCTTTGTAGAAATTCATGGAATTTTAACCAGTCGTCCGTACAGTATTTGTTCTTCTAATAGGCAACATGCTTATTATGAGATTACAGTTGCTCGTATTGCTTCTGGTTTTGTATCAGATTACTTTATAGATAAGGTAAAGGTTGGCGATGAATTTACAGCTAACGGTCCAGCAGGAGCATTTCACTATAACCCCGTGTTCCACAGTAATAAATCAGTGTTCATAGCTGGTGGAAGCGGAATTACTCCTTTTATGAGTATGTCTCGTGAGGTTCTAAATGCAGGACTAGATAGAGAAATTCATTTGATTTATGGTTGCCGTAATGAAGATGTAGTGTTATTTAAAGATGAGCTAGTTAATATGGCTAAAAGACACAGTAACTTCACGTTTTCATTAGTGCTTTCAGACCCTTCTAAAGATTATTCAGGCCCTACTGGATTTATTGATGATGCCTGTATTAAAAAACTAGTAGGAAATATACAAGACTCTACCTACTATATTTGCGGACCTCAAATAATGAACGATTTTGTTTCCAATGCACTTTTGAGACTAGATATAAAGCCTAGAATGATTCGTAGAGAAATGTTCGGTAGTAGACAAGATATTCAAAATGAGCCCGCTTGGCCTACTGAATTAACAGGAAAAGAAACCTTTACCATTACTATAAATAAAGGCAAAAAAATACCTGCAACTTCAGGTGAATCTTTATTAACAGCTCTAGAACGTTCTGGTGTTCGTGTTAATGTATGCTGCCGCAGCGGTGAATGCAGCTTATGCAGAATACAATTAGTATCTGGAAAAGTATTTATGCCACGAGGTGTTTTACTAAGACATGCTGACGAAAAGTTTGGATATATACACTCTTGCAAGTCATATCCTATCTCCGATTTAGAAATTCAACTCTAAAAAGTTTAAGGAGGATTTAACCGTGAATGAATTAACAAATAAGCCTTGGTTTAAAAATGTAAACCCTTTTATTTTACTTGTTTTGCTCACTGCCTTAATGACAGCTTTGTCAATCCTTACATCTTATCAGCCAATATGGGCCAATGTGCCCATTAACATTATTCTGCCTATTGTGGTTTTATTAAAGTTAAAAACTGTATTCTTTGAAAGATTAAAATTATCTACATTGTTATTAATGCGTGCATTGATCATCTTTTCAGTTTTAAATGTATTTCCTGGAGATTTATATGTAAAAATTGTATTGATATTTTTATGTATTAATATCCTAGAAGCAACCTTAACGGATCTTAAACGCAAAAAATACTGTAATGTAGTTACTGGAATAGCACTTATAGCAAGTATATTCTTTATTAATATTGAATGGCTAGATTATTACTATGTAGCAAGTTCTAAGAGCTCCCTTGGAATGGTTTTTTGGATCATTGCTTATACTCTTTGGAACTGGATCTTTGTCACCAATGAGTTTAAACCATCTATTGCTAAGTTTCATCTAGGGGTACTCGCAGCGCCCATATTAGGTGTTATATTTAATTTTAATCCTGCACTTTGGTTAATTTTTAGAGGCAACTCATTAACTATTGCAGGTATAATTCAAATCTCAAACAAAGAGTATCTTGAAAACAAATTTTCAAGTGAAAACTTCTCTAAATTTGTTCAGACTACAGCTAAAAAGAGTATACAAATTACTCTAATGATAATTAATCTTTCACTATTACTAGGTATGGTTATAATTTCATTATCATAAACTTATATAAGGAGGATTTGTTATGTTTCTTTTCGATAAAATTCCATGGTATTCTGCATTAATAGCGCTTATATTATTAGCTGTATTAATTTTAATTAATGAAGTAACAAGAAAAAATAAATTATGTTCCATATCTATATATATTATACTACCTATTGTATTAACCTTTGTTGTTTGGCCTAAAACAGCAGGAGCTGGCACTTCAGTTGGGTATTGGTTTCCTTGGGTTAAGGTTTACTCTTCACTTGCAGGGGTTATAGGGTTTATGGCCTTACGATATATAAAAGGCTTAGATAAAAATAAACTTATGCTAATATTTCCACCTTTCATTTTAGCCGTGAATATTTTAGAGGCTGTATATCGTGACTTTCAATGTTTCAATATTCAAGGTGTTGAACACGGTCTAATCATGATTGGTGGTCCTTGGAATATAATTAACGGTATCGCAGGTATTTTAAGTATAATTACACTCACAGGTTGGTCTACAATTTTCATTTCAAAAAACAAAGGGAAAGATATGATTTGGCCAGATCAGCTATGGTTTTGGATTATAGCCTATGACTTATGGAATTTCTCCTACATTTATAACTGTATTTCAGATCGCTCATTTTATGTAGGCTTTATTCTACTTCTATCCTGTACAATTCCTGCCTTTTTTGTAAAAAAAGGTGCATGGCTACAACATCGTGCTCAAACCTTAGCATTATATGCAATGTTTTCTCTTACAATACCAACTTTTGCTGATTCATCTATGTTCGCAGTAAAATCTTCGCATAATAGGAATGCCTTACTTTTTATTAGTATTTTGTCTTTAGTCGCAAATGCAGGCATCTTAATTTATGAAATTAAACGCATAAAACAATATAGATTAAACCCATTAAAGGATGACATATATTCTGATTTAAAAGCATATAAAGATGTCATTTCTGAAAATAAATAATATTTTTATACCTATTTAAGATAAAGAGGACTTTGTTTATATGTTTTAAAACAAAGTCTTCTTTCATTTAAACATATAAACTTCTCATGTTTTCAATGGCACTTTTTATTTCTTCTCTAAATTCTATTGGTTCTATAACTTCTACAGCACTGCCTTGACTTAAAATCCACATCTTTATGCCTGTACCAAACATCTCAGTTTCTATCATATACTCTCCTTGATTTTCTTCTAAAACCTTGGCATTTGGTAGCCTATCTAAGACAGCTTCTAAAGAATTACCAGTGAATTTAAATCGTATCTTTTGAAGATTACCTGTTTGCATAAATTGTATAAGCCTTCTAAACTTTCCATCCTCAAATCTACTACTATATTCTATAGGAAATTTTCTATTCGCATTAGAAAAGCTTCCTATTCTATCTACCCTATAAATGGTTGGAAACTTATATTCCATACCCTCTATAAGTGCAGCTAAGTAAAAGTAGTATTCTGAAAACATTATGCTTAATGGTTTAATATTTCTCTTAGTTGCTTCACTTTCTAATTTACCATGCTTACTTAATTTAAAGTACTCTATTTCAATTATATCCTGATTATTAATAGCAATGCTAAGTTCCCATAACTTATCTATTAAAGGCTTACCATGGCCCGTAGGAACATAATTGAATAGCTCATTTGCTATGATATTTTCCACTATATCCTTATCCTTAAGGAACCGACTACATACAAGCTTATTTACAACCTTTTCCATTTCTTCTTTAGAAAATCCTTTGCTTTCAAGAAGCACTTTGCATATTGATAAGATATCCTTTTCATCTAAAATCTTTGTATCTTTATATTCTATCTCATAAACGCTCTTTTTTCTGTTGTAGATTATCTTATTGTCTATGTACTCTTCTTCAAAATAGTTGTTTAAATCCTTTATATATCTAGTTACAGTTCTTTCACTTACATTAAACTTATCTATAATATATCCTTTAGTAAATCCTTCATTATTCTTTACTTTGCTATACATATGCAATAGCACTGACGATTTAAACCTTTCCATAATCACCGTTCCTTCTTATTTAAATCATTACTATATATTAATTAGATTTCTTATTACTATATATAACTTTATTACTATACATACTCTTATCGGCATTATGCAGTAACTCTTTAATACTTAATGGACTTTCACTACTATATTCCGAAAATCCATAGCTTAAACTAATATTATAGTTATAGTAAGTTTCTTTGTTCAATTTATTTATCTGTTCATCAATCCCACTCCACAGTTTGTTAGCATCATCTATTTTAGTATTACAAAATACTATAACAAATTCATCTCCACCAATTCTCATTAAAATATCAGTTTTCCTTATAGACTCTTTTAAAGTTTTACCTACATCTTTTAGGACCTTGTCTCCCTTTGTATGTCCAAAATTATCATTTATATACTTAAATCCATCAATATCTACAAAACATATAGTTATGCTTGTACCGTTAATTTTGGATATTTCTATTTCTTTTTCGAGCAAACTTAAACCTGCTCTTCTATTTAGTAGTTCTGTTACAGCATCTCTACTCGCATAATATAAACTTTCCTTAAGCTTTTCCTCAAGTTCTAATATAATTTCATCTTTTGCTTTTATAGATTTCAAAAGTAACTTTATGTCCATATGCTCATAATTCATATTCCTAGCCTCCAAATCCATTATTGTAATATTATGTTATTACCATAATACAACTTCTAATATGACAAGGACTGTCCTTTTAAAAATATACCCTATAAAGAAGATTAGTTTATTATCTACTCTATAGGGTATATCTTATGCTTTAATATTTATTATTTATTTTCTTCTACCACTTGTTTGTATGCTTTTGGATCGTGAGTAGTAGGTACTGGAGCTATACGATCCACAAATGATGGAACTGTCATAACAAACATAATCCATAGTCCAAGGGTTTGTGCTCTATGTTGTAACCATGCTCCCTTTTTGATGAAAAAGGCTGGTATAGTACAAGAAAGTAGCAACGCTAAACCACAGTAAAATGAATGGTCCGCTATACAATTATAAGTATAGGCAAAGTTCCATAAATCGTAAGCTATTATCCAAGGCCATATCATATCTTTTGTTTTATCTTTAGAAACAAAAATACCTACCCAACCACAAATAGCTATGATATTAAGTATTCCTGCTATACCATTCATAATATTCCAAGGACCTGACATCACCCAAAGATTGTCCACATAAGCCCCATTCCATGCTCCATATGTAAAGCATTGGAAGTCACGAATAGCTGCTTCAAAAATATTAATTGCTAAAATTAAAGGTGGAAAGCATAGTACCCATTTCTTTTTAGCTACTGCTGGTATGTATCTTATAGCCATAAATCCAAGGCATCCTGCTAATGCTGAATATGTCTTTACCTAGTTAAACCAAGTTCCTGTTCCATATTCATTCCCTGGTGCTGCCGTTGTTGGCCAAACGAATATAGTTAAAATTATAGGAACAATTAAAAAGAGTATGATCCCCCCATTTTGTAGAACGGCCTAATTCATTAAATGCCATCAAAGCAAATAAAACAAAAACCCAAAGACCCCAATTAGTAAGACTTGTTGTTTGATACAAAAAACCCACAAAAATCCCCCCATAAAAATAATATTTGACATGATTTTAACGCTTACACCTATCATAAATAACTTTGCACGTAAATACTTGCAATATTCATGTCTCTTTTTCTTGTAAGCATCCTAATATTATGTTACACTAATCCCTTTAGGTCAAATTATGGAACCACTCCATTACACCCTAAAGATTGAATTTAGTGTATAATAGCTCTTTACGGAAGATTACATTAAATTCTTTATAAATATAGATCTTTTAAACCACAATTCCTCTTAATAGTTCATATACTCAAAATATGCTAACTTTAGTCTTCTGCTCTTAATATATTTATATCTTTTCCTTCCATAATCCTGTTCATATTTCTCATAGAGCACATTTTACCACACATAGTGCAACTATCTTCATGTTCTGGAGTAGACTCCTTTCTATATCTCCTAGCCTTTTCCTCATCTAAACTTAAGGCAAATATTTCTTCCCAGTCTAGTCTTTGCCTAGCTTCACTTATCTTTAAATCCCACTTTTCTGCTCCTTCTACGCCCTTAGCTAAATCACCTGCATGCGCTGCTATCTTTGAAGCTATAATTCCTTCCTTCATATCTTCTAATGTAGGTAACCTCAAATGTTCTGCTGGGGTTACATAACATAAAAAATCTACTCCGTGACTTGCAGCTATAGCTCCACCTATTGCTGAGGTTATATGATCATATCCTGGTGCTATATCTGTAACTAGTGGTCCTAGTACATAAAAGGGTGCGCCATAACAAAGTTTCTTTTCTAAAAAAACATTTGATTCAATTTCATTTAATTTCATATGCCCTGGACCCTCTATTATTACTTGTACATTTTTATCCCATGCTCTTTTAGTTAGTTCTCCGAGTACCATGAGCTCTGCTATTTGTGGTGCATCTGTTCCATCTGCTATACTTCCAGGTCTTAAAGCATCCCCTAGACTTATGGTCATATCATATTCTTCACATATATCTAATAATTCATCGTAATTCTCATAAAAAGGATTTTCTTTATTATTTAATTCCATCCATGCATAAAGCAAGGATCCACCTCTTGAAACTATATTAGTAACTCTTTTATTTTTCTTAAACACCTTAGCTGTATCTCTATTTAGTCCTACATGAATAGTGACAAAGTCCACACCATCTTCACCATGTTTTCTTACAACATCTAAGAATTCTTTTTCTGTAATATCTTTTAATTCCTTATCATAAAACCCTACTGCATCATATATTGGAACAGTACCAATCATAGCTGTAGACATATTTACCAGTTTATTTCTAAACTCTTTTGTCTTTCCAAAGGAACTTAAATCCATGATTGCTTCTGCTTTCATATCTATTGCACTTCTTACTTTATCTAGTTCTATATCTACATCAGGGCAATCTCTAGAAATACCAAGGTTAACATTTATCTTAGTCCTCAAACCTCTACCCACACCTTCTGGATCTAAAGCCTTATGATTTTTATTCGCTGGAATAACTATATGTCCTTTTGCTATTCTATCCATTAATATTTCTATATCCATATTTTCTTTCTTACTTACTATTTCCATCTCTTTAGTTATAATTCCTTTTCTTGCAGCATCCATTTGAGTTGTATAGTTCATTTTTGTATCCCCCTTTTATAATATTTCCATAAAAAGTTTATTGCTCTTCATTATTCTAGTTATATTTGTTTTTTCACCCCCTTTAGAAAAACAAAAAAACTGTATACCAATAAAAGTATACAGCAAAATACAAGTCCTCTAGCTACATCCCTTCGTTGGCATTATCCATATCAGGTTCTTAGGGTCAAAAATAACATTTCTATCTCAGCCTATTAATATAAGCTCCCCTTACAAATATATATTCACTTTTTGTTTCTCTATACAAAACATATCATATAATCATAATATTTACAACTAATTATTTCATAATTTTTGAATATCTCCTATAATAAAGATACCCAAGTATACCCCATAAAACTGTTAAAATCATAGATGGTCTACTTAATCTCCCTGGTGATCCTGGTATTATAAGTAGCCCTACAAACACAAGACTTATAAGTGCTCCAAATGCTGAAAGATAACTATTTGAACCTTTTGAATTCTTAAACCCAATATAACATACATAAAAATATGCTATTGCAGATAGTAATGAAGACATATCCACAATGTATATAATAGCTTCTCTCCCAAACCAAGGTGCTATTAGACTAATTAAGACTACGAATTTAACCCCATTTTGAAATACACCTTCATGATTTTTCTTCTTATATTTTGTTGGAATAAGTCCATATATAGATAAAGCTCCTATTAGCTTACTACTTCCTAACATAAACCCATTTATTCCACCTGCTACTGCACCTGCAAGGGATATTATCAATAACATGAACCCTAAGTATCCCATATTATCAAGTACAGCAGAACCTAAGGCCCACTCTTCTAGTAAGGCTGTCTCTTTAGTATATACAAGCCCCGTTGTAATATTTAATAAGTTATAAAAAAGCACCCCAGCAAATATTGCTATTATAGCAATCCTCGTAGCTTTTGGTGCTTCAAAGTTAAGCTCTGTAGATACCTGTGGTATTACATCAAACCCAACAAACAAGAATGGAACTATAGAAAAAACCTTTGCCACTTCAGCAATATTTAGCTTATAGTTAATAATATATGTATCCTTAATTAAACTATGATCTGTGTTTATTATCATAAAAGCAAAAACTATGATTACATTTATAACCATAAGTAATATTAATATGTTTTGTATCATAGAACTCAAGCCTAAGCCCTTAGTATTTATATATGCAAACACCAAAATTATTAAACTTGCAATAATAATTTCTGACAAATATACAGGATAACCTGCTACTTTATATAGATATATGAAATCTACTTTAGCTCCAAATAATTTCTTAATTACCAGCACAAAGGCTGTAGCATTAAGTGGAACCATGCTTATATAGCACAAAGTCAAAGACCATCCTACTACAAATCCATTAGCCTTACCTAGGTTTTTATAAGTATAAGAGAATTCCCCACCATCTTCATGATGCCGCTCCATCATAATGTGATACCCTTTTTGTATAAAAATAATAGCAAAGCCACCAAGTATTAACCCGATGGCTGTGCTTATAATACCACTTTCATGGAGAAACTTTGAACCTGGTAAGGTGAATGACCCCCATCCAATAATAGACCCTAATGCTAATGTTAATATGTCTATTTTGTTCAACTTTTTTCTCATAAAATCAATCCTTAATTAAAGTTATATTCTGTAAGTATCTTTTCTCTTCCTGTTACTTGATCTTCATAATATTCGTAGCAGCAAATCCCTAAATAAGAACCCGATATGTTTATTACATTGTTATACCCAAGATTTTGAAGTGCCATTACTGCATTATAACTTCTTTGACTTGAACGACAATGTAGATACACTGGCTTATCCTTTGGAATTTCATTAAGTCTTCCTCTAATTTCACTAAGTGGAATATTTAATGCATTGTTAATGTGTCCTTCTGCATATTCGTGAGCTTCTCTTACATCTAAAATAAACTCACCATTTTCTACAAGTTCTCTAACCTTAGTTACTGGAACCTGTTTAAACTTGCCATACAATAGGTTAAGTGCTACTAAAGCTGCATAATTAACAACATCCTTAGCTGTTCCAAATAAAGGAGAATAGCATAATTCTAATTCTTTTAGATCTTCTAGTGTTCCGCCCATAGTAATCATAGTTGCTATAATATCAATTCTTTTATCTACGTTACCTTTACCTATAGCTTGTGCACCAAGTATTCTACCTGTTGGGTATTCATAAATTAATTTAAAGTGCATTGGGCTACTATTTTTCATTAAACCAACCTTATCTCCTGGAATTATATATACAAAATCATAAGAGATTCCTGCTGCCTTTGCTGACTTTTCATTCAATCCTGTAGATGCAGCTCCTAAATCAAATATCTGTACTACAGATGATCCTATTACCCCATTGTTATTATGATGAATATTATACATATTATCTGCTGCTGCCCTAGCTTGCCTTTGTGCAGGTCCTGCCAAAGCAAGTCTTGAAGGTTTATGTGTTAGTTTATTATATACCTCTATAGCATCACCCACAGCATAAATATCTTTATCATTAGTCAAATAATTATGGTCAACCTTAATTCCGCCAGTTACTCCAATTTCAAGTCCTGCCTCTTTAGCAAGGCTAGTTTCAGGACTAACACCAATTGCCATCACTACAGCCTTCGCGGATACCTTTTTACCTGACTGCAATTCTATAAAGTCTCCACTTATCTTCTTTACACCATCACTTAATATAAGCTTAACTCCCTTATCCATCATTTCCTTTTGGAGTATCTGAGCCATATCATAATCAAAAGGACTCATAACTTGATCAAGTGCTTCTATAAGACTTATATTTTTACCTGCTAATCGTAGGTTTTCTGCTACTTCCACACCTATAAATCCACCACCAATAACAGCAATATCCTCAATATTATTTTCATCAATATAACCTTTAAGCTTCTTTATATCTACTACATTTCTTACTGTAAATACATTAGGTCCTGTTATGCCCTCAATAGTTTTTGGTAATATTGGTCTAGCTCCCGGAGATAAAACCAATTTATCATAAGACTCTTCATATTCTTTTCCTGTAATCATGTCTTTAACTACTATTTTCTTCTCTTCTTTTTTTATTTTAGTAACTTCACTACTAACTCTAGCTTCAATATTATATTGATTTCTAAACTGCTCTGGACTCATTAAAACTAAATCATCACCATTTTCCACAATACCACTTAAATGAAATGGTAATGAGCAATTCGAAAAGGATACATGAGGTCCTTTCTCAAACATTATTATCTCTGCTGCTTCATCAATTCTTCGTGCTCTTGCCGCAACTGAAGCACCTCCAGCGACTCCGCCTATGATTAAAATTCTTTTACTCATAATAATTAGCCCTCCTTTAAGTTAACTTACTACTATCTAGACAACCTTTTAGCAAACATATTTCCTGCAATACCACCTAAAGTCATAAAAATTAAGAATACCCAGCCTGAAAGTGAAAAGTTTGCGATAGGTGTATATAATGCTCCAACGTTACATCCATTAGCAAATCTAGTGCCTAATCCCATGGTAATTCCACCTAGTGCATATAGTAATGAATCCTTTACTGTAATATTCATCTCAGACATAAAGGACTTGATAAACTTACCAGAAGTTAATAAATAAATAATTGTTCCTATAAGGATACCAAAGTTTTGTACTGAAACAGCATTCTGAAAGAATGGCTGCATATATGCCTTTGCAGGTATCTTTGTAAAGGACTGAAGTGACTCTGGTGAAACTCCAAATATCATCAAAAATTTACCAAACCAAATTCCATAAGGAGTAGATGCTCCCCAGCCGCCTTTAGTAACACCCATAAGTAAAGTGAACAATATGCTTATTACTACAGCGCCTTGAACTAAAGTCCATGGCTTTACAAATAGCCTATTATAAGTTTCCTTACTTAATAACTTATAGTTTTTTGTATCTAATACTTCCTTATTATCTTGTATTCTTTCCATAAAATGACCAGTATATGTGTTTTTGTTATTACGACCTTTTTCATAGCAATATGCTAAAAATACAACAACTCCACAAAATAAAGCTGTTAATATTAATGCACCTAAATATCCTTCAAGTCCATCCCATTTAAATAAATCAGGAAGGAACACACCACCTGCTAACTTTTCACCTACTGGTGTTGAAAACCAAGATTTTGATACCCAATCTGAAGTGTTTTGTATAGGAAATCCAAGAAATACACCCAGTCCAAAAAACACCAATGTGATAGAAGCTCTTGGTAAAGCTGTAATTAAATCTGTAAGCACTCCTGAAGCGCAGCAAGATGAAAATGCCATACCAAATCCAAATAATAATCCCCCCACAAGCAATCCAAGATTAATAGGATTAATCCAAAGATCATAGGTAGTAGGGTCTGCCTTAAATAAGAATGAAGTACTAAGTAAGGCGGATATAAAAAATAGAAACATAAGAGTCCTCATTAATTTTGTTGACCCTGTATTAAATGCGCGATTTATGCTTCCAGCAAATCCTGTATATGCTCTAGATAAAGTGTACCCAAACCCTACACCAACTAAAAGTCTAAAAAATAGCAAGTCTGTTTTTAAAAGTATTCCACCTAAGTATAATACTAATAAAATTACTACACCACCGAAAATTTGTTCATGTTTTTTCATAATTTTCTCTCCTTTATTATATAATGGATTTTGAATCCCGATTTGTTAATTAATTAACCGTTTCGACAATTATATCACAAATTCTACAAAAACTTAACGTTAATTTTTTACTCTTTTACTTATGTAATCGGTAACACGTAACATTTCTTAATAAACATTAAATACTATTATGTAACACCACTTAAAATTCCAATAAAATATTATTGTCATAGTTATTCTTTTTTTTTGCAAACAAAAAAAAGCCTGTCAAAGTGGATTTACTTCACTTCAATTAGCTCTTTCTTACAATGTTTTGTTAAATTAAAAATCTAGTCTATATATAACTTAAAAATGACTGAAATAACCTTTTATTTTAAATTCTTTCACTAGTTTTCTACTTCTTAAAACTTATAAGGTATATCTCCCTGTTTTTCTTGATATTCTTTGTATTCTTGTGGTTTACGAACTACGTCTTGCCCACAGTGTTTACATTCAGTTGCATTTGAATCAATTGACTCTCCATTAGTTGTTATAAATTACTGTCCACTTTTTTATTCCCCTAGTATATTAGATAATGTATCCATATCCTTATCTCCTCTTCCAGATAAATTCAATACAATAATATCATCCTTTTTTGTTTCTTTAGCAAATTTCATTAAATAAGCTATGGCATGAGCACTTTCTAATGCAGGTATAATTCCTTCTACCTTAGTCAAGTATTGAAAAGCTTCTATAGCTTCATCATCGTTTATAGCTACATATTTAATTCTATTAATAGAATGGAAATAAGCATGTTCTGGTCCAATTCCAGGATAATCAAGACCTGCTGATATGGAGTAAACTGGCTTTACCTCACCCTTATCGTCTTGAAGTAAATAAGTCATCATCCCATGTATAATTCCTAAGCTGCCTTTAGAAATACTAGCCGCATGATATTCTGTGTCAATTCCAAGGCCTCCGGCTTCAACTCCATACATAGCTACGTTATCTTCAATAAACGGATAAAATAAACCCATAGCATTACTACCTCCACCTACACACGCTATTAAATAATCAGGTAGCTTTCCTTCCTTTTCTATAATTTGTTTTTTTACTTCATCACCTATGATTCGTTGAAAATCTCTTACCATTGTAGGATAAGGATGAGGTCCTACTACAGATCCAATTACATAAAAGGTATCTTCTATATTAGCAGCCCAATGTGTAATAGCCTCATTGGTAGCGTCCTTCAAGGTTTTTGTACCAGATGTTACAGAGTTTACTTTAGCCCCTAGCATCTTCATCTTTAAAACATTTAAGCCTTGTCTTTCTATATCTTCTTCACCCATAAATACTTCACAGGGAATATCGAACATGGCACAAATAGTAGCTGTGGCAAGGCCATGCTGTCCTGCACCGGTTTCTGCAATTACCTTCTTTTTACCCATTTTCCTTGCAAGAAGGACTTGGCCTATTACATTGTTTATCTTATGAGCGCCCGTATGATTTAAATCCTCTCTCTTTAAATAAATCTTACCCCCACCTAGCTTTTTAGTTAGATTTTCAGCATAATATAATGGAGTGGGTCTCCCTGAATACTCATTACAATAATACATATATTCCTTTTTGAAATCTTCATCTTCTTTTATCTGAGTAAACGCCTTTTCTAGTTCAATCAATGGATTCATTAGAATTTCAGCTGCAAATTGTCCTCCGAATTGTCCAAACTTTGCATTCATATAAATCATCCCCTTATTTTTTCTATTAATTGTTTTATAGACCTAGAATTGATATTGAATTCTTCATAATCTGGATACATACTCTAATACCCCTTTTTTAAAGTACAAAAAAAGCACCTCATCCTTAATCTAAGGACGAAATGCTTAACATTCCGTGTTGCCACCTTGTTTAGATAGTAATCTACATTTATAACAAAAAAACATTTCAATCCTAATCTAGGACGAAATGTTATAATCTCTTTGCCACCTAATATAGATAGTTTCCTATCTCACTCTTAAGGTACGGAAATACTAATATCTCGATACCCCGTCTTTATAACGTAAGACACTCGGCTAGTGGTACTCTCCTAAGATTTAACACCGCTTCTCATGGAACCATTCAACAACCTTTCCGTATCAGGATTCCACCATCCCCGACTCTCTAAACCTTTAAGAACTGCTTACTTTTCCCAATCAATGAATTTACTAACTATGTTTTCATAATCATAATATACAAATATATTTTTGTCAATAGTTTTCATTCGACCTTTTTCATTCTTTAAATGTTATCAATATGAAGTGGTTCTATTATTTTTAGGTCGGTAAATAAACACTGTGGATACGAGTACACCAAAGGCAATTCCAAATGTTGTCTTGATAGTCTGTAATCCATATTCACCTATCATGCCTATATTTCCTTGTACGACTCCACTCATTGTGTAATACAAGGCTCCCCCTGGTAATAATGGCACAAGAGATGGCAACATAAAAACCGTGGAAGGTGCTTTCAAAATCCGTGCTATAACCTCTGAATATATGCTTACAACAATAGCTGAAATCATATTGCAAATAAAAATGTTATATGTATAATGGTAACATAAAAGATACACAACCCAGGCAATGAAACCACCAACTGTAGCAACCAATAATCTCTTCTTTTTTACACGAAAATATAACCCAAATCCTATAGTTCCTATTATAGCTGATATAATTTGTACTACTTCTGATTGCGTCATAAAATCCCTCCTAAAGTAACTAGCGCAATTGCAAATCCACCTGCAATGGAAAGAGCTATAAGAATAGCTTCTGTCAGCTGTATCATACCTGCAATAGTGTCTCCCAAAAATATAGCTCTCAAAGAATTAACTAATACTAGTGCAGGAATTAAGAGCATAATATCTCCAATCATAATCTTATCTACATGTACACCAATTCCTATCTTAACAAAGAGTATTGCAATAATACCCATCACAATAGATACAAATACTGTATACACAATACGATTAACATCTGGTTTTTTTATAAATGTATCAAAAAGAAACATTAAAAATGCAATAATACAAGAAGCAACGGCATCCCACCCATTTCCACCAAAGAAAACCGTAAATCCTCCTGCTGCACAAAGATATCCTATGCAAAGATCCCATTGTATATACTTATTTTGTTTTTTTGGAGATTTAATTTTTAAAAGTTCCTTCCTGATTTCATCTGTAGAAATCTTGTTTTTACAAATATATCTAGACAAAGCATTAGCATCTTCAATTTTAGAAAGATTTGTTCCATATATTTTTACTCTTCTTATCTGCGTTGCTACTCTTCCATCATTACATTTTGCCGAAGCTATAATTAATGAGGTGATTGCAAACACTTTTACATTTTCCAACTGATATGCATTACAAATTCTTGTAATAGAATCCTCAACCCTTCTTATTTCAGCACCACATGCCAGCATTATTTCTCCAAGGTCAAGAGCTAATTCCAAAATTTCCTCTTCATATATCACTTTATCCATATAAACCTCACTATATATTTTTATCAAACCTTATACATGTACACATATAATGTTATTATAAAAATCCTTTTCATTAGTTAAATTGTACCATGAGATTTCTGAAATGGTCAATGAAAATTAGCGTGATTAACCTAGTGAAATCAACTATTTAGTGCCTCTTTTGAGGTAGTTTAGTATTCAATCATAAAGATATAACTTCATCTAGATTCTTTTTTGTCTCCTCTGTTAATTGATGAGTTATCATAATTACTGTGAGTTTTGGATCTTCCAGAACCTTATTTTCAATAGCATTTCTAGTTTCAAAATCAAGGCCAGATGTCCCCTCATCTATAAACAAAAGCTTTTTATTTCGAATAAGTGCTCTTGCAATAGCAATACGTTGTTTTTGTCCTCCAGAAAGGTTTTTACCATTCTCAGTAATTTGATAATCAATTCCACCTGGTTGTCCTAATATAAAATCCAAAAGAACACTCTTTACAAGTACATCATTTAAAACTTCGTCACTAAATTCCTCACCTAATGTAATATTATAACGGATACTTTCGTTTAGGATATAAGTATTCTGATCAATGAATCCAACAAGATTTCGAAGACTCTTTTGCTCTATATTACCAAGTTCTACCTCATCATAATAGACTAATCCACCGTATCCTTTTAAAATTCCTGCTAAGATTTTAATTAATGTTGTCTTTCCTACTCCACTTTTCCCAACAATAGCATATTTTTTTCCCGAATAAAAGGTTAAATTTAATCCTGAAAAGAATTCTTTACCATCAGAATAGGAATAATGAAGATCTTTTATTTCAACTTTCATATTTAATTCTTTAATCTCTTTAATCTCTTTAGCTTCTATAGATCCTTCTAACACTTTAGAATTATTCATAGATGTAATCTTATTATATACTGGAAGTGCAGAATCTATAAGCATCTTTTGACTTACCGCCATCTGTGCGTTTCCAAAAAAAAGTGAAGCAAGACTCATAAGCCCCACCACAGAACCTGGAGTTATTATTCCCTTAACAACCAATACCCCTGTGGCAATAATATAAATCATCTGTGACAATATGGCTACTGTGTTAATAATTGCATTAGAGGAGTAAATAACTTTATTGTATTTATATCGACTATCCTCTAAGTTTGTGGTAGACTTAGCAATTTGTATATTCATTTTATCTATACAGTTTTCTGATAAAAACACTCCAAATCCTAACATGATATTCTTAATTTTACTAGTAAAGATACCACTCTCATGGCTATAATCCTCTGCTACATTTTGCATACGAGGTGCTAGGTATTTAGGAGTAATCATGGTTACTAGTAAGCTTACTGGAAAAATAATAATAAATGACCAATGAATCATTGTGGCTCCAATAAGCGATGCTATCACTGAAATTATCTGATTAAGCATCATATAAAAAGGTTTTACTCCATTATTCAATACATAATCTACGTCCTGAGTTAACCAAGCCACATACATCCCACTATCTTTTGAATTATATTCTTCATAATCATATTCCATAAACTTTTTCGCAATATCAGCTCTTAAATCTATGCCAATAGCTTTAACCATTTTTGATTCATACAATCCATATATGTATCCCTGAATAGATTTTAAAATCATTATTCCCAAAACGATTACAAGATATCTATAGAAATTATCTATATCTTGATTAATAATAGCATCCGTCATATTTAAGTTCATAAAGGAATTAACTACAAGAATAATATTTCCTATAACTAAAAGTGCTATGATTAATACTGCAAAACCTTTATGCTTAAAATAAATCTTTTTCATATAACCCCTCCTTCATTCCACGTTTTGCAAGCTACCTTAATTATGGCATTTATTCGAGGTATAATCCAGAAATATTTTTTAGAATATTGCGACATAATTTCATAAAATTCTACATTTTATAATGTTATTATTTCAAATAAGTATACTAAAAGGGTGCGCTAAATACTAACTTTTATAGTTAGTATAAAACGCACCCTTTGTTTTTTATAAAAAGAAGATCCTGGATATATAAGTGTTTACAATGTATCTATAAGCTGAAGTATTTCCACATTTTCAGGAATGTCCTTCATAGAGTTTCCGTAGTGTACATATCTTAGTATCCCATTTTTATCTATTACCATCTGTGCAGGCATCCTCCCTAGCTTAAGTAGGTTTACTTTCTGCTCATATAGGTCTAGCACAGAATGCTTTTCATCTGGAATACCATAAAATTGAAGACCATTTTGTTCAAAGTATGCTTTAAAAGCCTTTGCATTTTCAGGTCCTAGTACAACTATTTCAGTGTCTCTTTTTATAAACTCATTGTAATCTTGATGCAACTGCATCATATGCTTTTTGCAAAAAGGTCAAGCAAAACCTCTATTAAATACAACCAATACATTTTTCATTTTTCTAAAATTAGAAATCTTGATCTTATTTCCTTTAAAATCATAAATTTCAAATTCTGGTGCTTCTTTATTTAATTCCATACTAGCCATTTTGCCATCTCCTCACTTTATCTTAATATACATTTAAATTAACTAAAGTTCTATAAATTATTTAACTTTTTAATAAAAAATAGTGTTTTATTCTCTAGTCCAAGAGAATACATACTCCATATTCTCTGGTAATTTTAATTCTGGTTCACATGTTATATCAAAAAATTTTACACTAATGAAATACTCTTTTAATTTTGCGGACTATAAATCTAGTTAAAAGAAACAAACTTACCATCTTTCTAAAGTTTATTATAAGTAAGATTCTCTATACTCTCCTGCTTAAAATTAAATACTTAATATTAAGGTTCAACAAGTCCATATTTCTTTTTTATTCTATCTAACTTTTCAATCATTGGATTCGCCAAAATAAAGAGAAAAAATATAGTTGCAATGGCATGTACTAAATCAAAAGGAATTCCTGATATATATGTAGCTTTAAGTGCCTTCCAATTTAGTTTTCCTGTAAACATAACTAAAGCTCCGATATTTATTATGCCACCATATATTACAAAGGTTGCAATACCACCATATATACATAAGGCGCCCCTTTTTTTAGGTAGCATCCCCTTCTTGAATAAAATCCCTGCCAAAAACCCAATTATTCCAAAACAAAACATTTGCCAAGGAGTCCAAGGGCCTTGTCCAAAGAAAAAGTTTGATACAAAACCTGTAACTGCGCCGACTAAAAATCCACTTTCTGCTCCAAAGCATACTCCAGAAATTATTACAACGGCTACAACTGGTTTAAATTGTGGTAACATAAAAAATGCTGCTCTTCCTGCCACACCTATTCCACATAGTACAGAGATTGTTACTAGCTCTCTAGGTTGTGGTTTTCTTTTCTCGAATATCATGAAAAAAGGAACCATTGTATAAAGGATTATAAGTAAGCTAATAAAATACTCCTTCCTATCATTTAATACTATAATACCAAATGCCATAGTTATTGGTATTACAATTAGAATCATAAATGAAGCTACTATGGTACGTTTACTTAAAGAGTTACCTTTTCCAGTGTTTGATTGCATGATTTTATCACATCCTCATTTACTATTGCATTTTTAAATATATGCCTAGACATTCTATTAGCTGATGTAGTATAAAAGCTATTTCCACTGAAAAACTTCTTTGGTGTTCCACTTGTAACAACATTTCCATCAAAAAATAAAGAGCACATATCTGCATATTTAGCACAAAATTCTATATCGTGAGACACGATTAAAATAGTTACACCTTTTGATGTAAGTTTTCTCAATATCTCTCCAAGCTTATTTTTGAAACAATTATCCATTCCTTTAGTAGGCTCATCAAGCAATAAAATTTTAGGATTCAACAAAAGTACCTTTGCCATAGCCGCTCTTTGTTGTTCTCCACCACTTAAATCATATGGATGCATGTGTAAAACATAACTTATTTCTAGAAGCTCTGACATAGCCTTTACTTTTTCCTTCTTTTCTTCCTTCGAAATCTTTTCACCGCTTAAAATTTCTAACAAATCAAGTTCTACTGTCTTTTCCATAAATAGAGATTGAGGGTTCTGTGGCAACACTCCTAAATTAGAATTAAAAAGTTCCTTATTAGAGTACTTTCCAATTTCCTTACCATTTATATTAACCTTCCCTCTATATGGTTTGTTTATACCAGTTATTATATTTAATGTTGTTGTTTTCCCTGTACCATTTCCACCAACAATGGAATGAATTGTACCCTTTTTAACTTCAAGAGATAAGTCCTTAACAATGTCACTTGAATTCTTTTCATACTTAAACCAGATTTCTTTAAGACTAAGAATTACATCTGACTCCTTAGGCTCACAACTTATATCACAAGCTATTTCATCAATGTCTTTATGAACTAATAGCTTGTCTAAAAACCCCCTACCTTCTCTAACTGTTAACGGACATGGCAGATCAGAATCTACACCTGCATATATTTGCATTGGACTTGGCATTGAAACAAACATATCATGATTACTTTGTTTTAGTTTCCTTCCAACACTTCTTGGTGTGTCATTTTCTATTATTTCACCATTATCCAACACTATGACCCTATCAGACATTGGGAATACTTCTTCTAATCTATGTTCTGTTATTATAATTGTGGTACCTATCTCTTGATTAATCTTTCTAACGGTATCTAAAAATTCAGTTGCTGCTATTGGGTCAAGCTGTGAAGTTGGTTCATCTAAAATAAGTACCGATGGCTGCATTGCCATTATAGCTGCAAGATTAAGTAGTTGTTTTTGTCCTCCTGATAGTTCTGTAACATTTTTCATAAACCAACCTTGGATTCCAAAAAAACTTGCCATTTCAGCCACTCTTAAACGAATAGTAGTGTTGTCAAAGCCTAAGCTTTCAAGTCCAAAAGCAAGTTCATGCCAAACCTTATCTGTAACAATTTGATTGTCAGGACTTTGCAAAACATACCCTATTTCTGATGATTGTGTTCTTAAGTCAACCTTTTCAAGAACAGTGTCCTTGAATAAAATCTCTCCATTACGTTCACCATGTGGTGTTAGCACAGTCTTTAAATGTCTAAGCAATGTACTTTTACCACAACCTGACTTCCCACAAATAGTAACAAATTCACCTTGACCTATTTCTAAGTTAATGTTTTGTAAAGCGTGTTTTTCACATTCTGGATATGCAAATGTTAAGCCTGTAATTCTATATAGTTCCATTTTATATCCTCCATTGTATTTAATATAACCGGCAAAATTAAAAGTAAGAAATAAGATACATACACAACTATACTAAAAATTGAAATCTCCTTATAAATAATTTGTGGGTTATATTTAATATTATTCTCACCCAAGAAAGCTCCTATTAATACAATCAATGATAATCCTGAGGTTATACTAAAGACAACTTTATCTCTAGTACCAAAACGAAAGTTAGAAAAACTTGTTCTTCCCTTTAATCCATAGCCACGAGATTTCATAGAATCTGCTGTTTCAATAGAGTTTTCTAAGGCCCACGTTATCATAATAGATAATATTTTTAGTCCATTTTTTGCTCTTTTAATGATATTTCCCTGAGTAGCATCTCTTCCAATACACTTTTGTCCATTAGAAATCACCTTTATTTGAGCTTTAAACTTTGGAACAAATCTAAGAGACATAGATATTATTAATGACAGTGCAGGTATTACTTTACCAAAGACGTACATAAACTTATCCGATGTCATTATGGAATTATAGCAAGAAAACCATATAATAACGGATATATACATAGTTGCTGATGCTACCCCATAGACAATGGATTCTAATGTAACTGGATTATCATTTACATAAAGCAAAATGGTAACCCCATAGTGGTTAAATGCTGGATTTATTAACATCAATATTATTAATAAAGGAATCATATATACAATATTAAACTTTAGCGCCTTTCTTTTATTTAAATATGTTGAGTATATCATACTGCATATAAGTGATATCACTAGAAATATTGGATGCATAAAAAACATACTAAATCCAATAACTCCTATGAAGTAAAAGAAGTTTATTATAGGATGATAAGTTGAAAATGAATCTCTCATTAGTTTTCCTCCTTAATCGTCTAAAGTTTCTCCCATCCAAGTACAGCCCACATCTCTACCTAAATCACAGGTATACCTCCAATTTACAACATCACCATCTTTTAATACATATCTGCTACATCCGTAATTTGGATACCAACCATTAACCTTATACATCCATCCACTATATCTTCCACAATCAAATTCATATAAATTATGAATTCCCTCTATATAGTTGCTATTATAAATTGGTGTCATAGTAAATTCCATGTGTATTCTGTTTTTTTTCATTTCTCTATTAAGCATATTAAATACAGATTCACCTTCATAAAACATTACTCTACGATCTTTATATATTATCCCATCCTTAGGTAATACAGCCATCTTATCATTATTGAAGTCTTTCATATTATCTAAGATTGTCAAACAATCTACAGAAAGCGTACAATATTTAACCTTAGACTTATCTATTTTTGAATTTTGCCATTCCTTTGGTTTTGGCATTCCTTCTGGGGTAGGATCTGTTAGATATTGGTCCTTAGTCCCACTTTCTCTATGCTTATTAGCCTCTACTAGCAATTCTTCTTTTGATTTTTCTTTTACAGGTTTTTTATGTCATCTTTTATTTTATTAGCTACCTTATTGGAATCTTTGTCTTTATTATCTTTAGGTGCCTTCTCTTTATTAGTTTCACCTTCAGCTACATTGCTTTCATTTTCCTCAATTTTATCTTCATCAACTTCATTTGACTCATCAGCTTCTTCTTTATCTTCTTCATCTTCGCTTTTTACATCACTTGTATCCTCTGATAATGCACCATCATTTAGTACTATTCCAATATTTGTAGAGCATGTTGTATCTTCTGCAACATCATCAGGCCTTTCTATTTTACATCCTGTAAGTACTGTAGCTATAATCAACAGAATGATAAATATTGATTTTATATTTTTTTTCATTACTTATATCCACCTTTCTATATATTAGAGGTGTCTCCACAAATATGAAAACACCCCTTCTTAAAATTACTTTTATATCTTGAGTATAGATTTCTTCTTTAGGATAAATATCAATCCACCACTACAAACAAATAATAGGGAAAGAAGTATAACGTTTGAGTTATCTCCTGTCTTAGGTGCTTCACCTTTTTCAGACTTTACTTCTTTAGATTCTAAATCTATAGTATTTGATGCTTCATCAACACTACTTTCTAGCCTTGGATCTTGACTAATAAAATAATCCGAACAATGGTCAATTTCAAATATTGCTCTTCCATCTTTCACATCTATTTCGCTAATTAACACAGGCTTATTTGTTTCTTCATTGAAATAGTATAGGAAATACTTACCGTCTTCTAAATCAACCTCAATATTAATGTTTGCCTTCCCTGGTAACTTTCCTTCATGAGAAAAATTTAAAATAACAGCATCTTTTGCAATATCTTTAATAGTTTCATCATTTTTAGATGTAACTGAAATCAGTGTGTTAAAATCAATAGTTGGATCAGTAATATCTAAACCCTTAAATGTTACTGTGTAGTTTTTCCCATCTGAAGTTTTACCTTCAAAAGTATAAATTTCATCAGTACCTATTATATTTTGAAATACATCACTTAATAAAATATTATTAGTTTCAAGCTCATAAATTACCTTTTGTGCAAATAAAACATCCTTATAATTTTCAACATACTTTCTATCCTTTTCGTCAAGCTTTTCATATTCATCTAATAAATCTAGAATAACAGCTTTATTCTTTAGCGTTATATTCATAGGCTGTATCTCTTTAAAAATTCTATCATCAAGTTTATTTACTTTGGCCTCGATTACCTCTATTTTCTTCATTATTACATTTAACTTTTCAATATTGACTTTCTTCTCTTGGAAATCTTCTAGAGCGATTAAATCAATTGTAAGCTGTGAAACCAATTTCTTGTCATCAAGACTTATATCCTTTGGTAATTTATTAATCTTATCTAAAATTACTCTTTGTTTATGGAAGGTCTCATTTCCTAGTTCCTCTTTAAGTTGCTTAAGCTTTTGATTTGCACTATTTAACTTTTCAATATTTGTTACCTTTTTCTTATCACTTTCCATTAAACTATTATATTTTTCATTTACTTCTTTAATTTTTTCCTCATCCTCTAATGCAATTACTTCTGAAAGATTATTAATAGCATTTATTACATCATTTACTTTGGCTTCGCCTGTTATCTTAATACTAATCTCATAATTTTTTGTCTCGTTTTGTCTGTTTTTTATTTCAACTTGTACCTTTTCTCCATCTACAGCCTTTATTTCAGAATTTAATTTTACATTGCTTATATCATAAGCACCCATTGGTATATTTATAAAGCTAAATTTTTCAACTTCAACTGGTAGTTCAAGCGAATATGATAGCTGATCTTTATTGAAAGCTATATTGTAGTTATTATCATTACCCTTTATAATAAATTCATTCTGGTTTGTTTCTGGTCTAAAATCATATAAGCTTCTCATATTATTTCTTACACGGAAATAGGATACCAATCCATAAAGTGTTTGTTCTGTTGCCATACTATTAGATGCATCTGGTCTAGATGATGGGTTTTGAGGATCATAAGTGAATGAATGTAAGAACCCTCCATCCTTAGGATTTCTATATTTCATTATTCCATCAATTAAAGTTTTACCGTCCTTTATAAATCTTTGGTCCTTCTCACAATCAATTCCGATAGAACTTAATGCTACAAGCATTTGAACTGTACTTTCTACATTTTCAGTTCCCCAACTAAAATAATCTCCATCAGCATTTTGCTTTGTTCCCATTAAATCTAAAGATTCATCTATAACTTGTTTTATAGTTTTACTACACTCTATATAACTTCCTTGATCATTCTTAATCTTTTTAGATTTATATGTGTATACCTTATCACTATCATAATATGATGCTAATGCTTGTACCGCCATACCTGTAATGTCAGGGTCTGCTATATTCCCAGTCAATGCAAATCCACCATCTGCTAGCTGCTCTTCAAGTACTAATTTTATAATATGTTCCCTTGTAAATTTAGCTCCTTCTGGCACATCATATCTTAATGTATCCATTGAAATAAGCGACCAAATAGCTCCATTTATACCCTGTCCCTTAACACCTCTTCTTGCGATGCAGTTGTAACTACCATCTGCAATTAAATTAATAGGATTACCCTTTGCATCCACGCCCATTTTTGTAGGGTCTCCACCCATAGCAAGTACTGCTAAAGAAATTCTATGCCATTCTGTTGCCTTAACAGGATGTAAATTACCACTTTCTTTATATCTTTCAGTAACATTTTTTTCTATAGCAGAAAGATATGCACCATAGTCATCCTTATATCCATATCTCCCCATACCTATAGGGAACCAGTCCCCCGGTGTAGTTCCTACCATTTGTAAGAATTCAGGATTTAATAACTTATCCTCTCCTTGCTTTGCCCAATTTATTATGCCTCCAATAGTCTCTTCAAGTTTCTCATTGGAAATAGAATTAGCTTTTGTTTCCTTTGCAAAAACAGTAGTAGGCATTCCAATTAATATACACATTATAAGCATAATACTTAATAACTTTTCCTTAATTTTCACAATATACACTTCCTATTCACTTTATTGTTGTAAAAATACAAAATACTTCCGTTACCAAACTTTTAGTATTCTTCAATCAATTTTCCTTGAACTACCAGCCTAGCATTTTCCCAATCATATTCGCAGGTAGATAAAGTAAGTATTGTATCTTTACAGTTCAATTCAATATCTTTAAAATATAATGATGAATCTTCAATCCCTTTTAAATAATAATTTAGTTCTTGATCATCTTCAAAATAAGTTTTTCTATAATTAAAATCCTCATTTACAAGAAACACAGAAAAGATCTCAAATCTATATCTTTTATAAAACATATCTAAATATATTATTGAATTATCATAATTAAATTCTTTATTCCTGAAAACTTTTAAATCTGAAAACATACTCTCATCTTTCATATTATGTCCATATAAAATTATATTCTGACCTTGTAGTCTATTAGGTTCTAATTCATTCCTATAATCAATAAAAATAGTCCCATACTTACTTTTTTCTTTTTTTATATCATGATTAATATAAAACTTATTATTTTCACATTGAACTACAGGATAATTGATTTTAGTATTATCAATCTTTATAACCCCTTTTATATCACTATTTATATCAAGTAACATTTCCATAATATTTGTATCATTCTCATTTATATCTCTTGTCTGCTCTTCCACTACTTGTGAAATCTTATTTAATACGTTCTTATTTAAACTTTTATTGTTGTATGATTGATATTTCATATAAATAAGACCTATTCCTGAGAAAATAAATATTATTAGACATATTGAAAATAATACCTTTCTTGCTATACTACACACTTTATTTAATGCCCTCTCCTTTCTTCTTTGAATAAACAAGTGCTACCAATATGGCGAAAGATACAAAAAATAATAGTGTTATGAAAATTATAGGAGAATTATCACCTGTTTTAGGTGAGGCTTTACCATCAAGCTGCTTAGACACCTTTGTTGTATTAACCTCATTAGATATATCTTCATTATCAGAAGAAGTTTTTAATATATCATTAGATATCTCTTCCCCACTAACAGTAGTATCTTCTTCATTTATAGATGTTTTTTCCTTGATATCAGGTATATTTCCTTTACTTATAGGCATTTCTTCTTTACTAACAGGTATATCTTCCTTACTTACAGGCGTTTCTTCTTTACTAACAGGTATATCCTCCTTGCTTATTGGAGTTTCTTCCTTATCTCCTTCCTTAATAGGTTCTTTAGGATCCATAGGTTCTACTGGTTCTACTGGGCTTTCAACCATCACTCTTTTTTCTGAAATAACGTATACACTAAAATGATTTGTTTCAAAAGATACACTATCATCGGTAATAATTGCTTGCATATCTTTAAATGTGCCATCTTCTAATATTCTATATATAAGTATTTTACTGTGATCATATCCTGTAGGTATAGGTAGTATTACCTTAACATTGCCCTTAGGTTGAACCTTTACCCCTTCACTTTCTAAATGAATATCAAAAGCACTAAATTTTCCTGATATATCCTTTAGCGATGTTTCAATCCCTTTGAATACCTTTACACTTGACTCTGTTATAGGTATTACAATAAGCTTTGTATCTACTGGTAGAATATTTGCAGGTGCTTCTATATTTACACCAGTAGCTTTATCTTCATCTCTTATAGGTTTAATGCTAAACTCCGGAACAATAATCTCACAAGTAGCAGTTAAAGTTCCAACTCTTGCTGTGATAATTGCTTTCCCTTCTTTTAAAGTAGTTACTTTACCATTTTCTACTGTTGCCACTGTTTCATCAGAAGTTGTCCACTCTACTGTTTTGTTATCAGTAGTATTCTGTTCATTGTAACCAACTACTAATGTTTCTTCAGTATTCTTATCTAATGTAACAGATGTCTTATCTAAATATATACTAGTCAAAGGAATTCTTTCTAAGGCGAAATTTAACTTTGAGTAAACTTCATCTACTGTTATTTGTGTTTCATCTAATTGTATAGCGACCTTCATAGCTTCATCATAAGCTTTCTTTATCCATGACTTATCTAATATCTTATCCTTGTCTTTTGATGAGTTTATTGAAGAAAGTAATGCCATCAATTTATCTTTATTTGCTACTTCATAGTAGTCTGTGCTTTGACCACCCATGGCATAACTACCACCGATATCTCCACCATATCCAAATAAAGTGAATTGAACTCTAACAACGTCTCCATCCCCTAAATAAGAATCTGCGAATCCTACATTTGGGAATATGTTATTTACAGCATACATCCATCCCGACATAAAGGTGTAGTCAAATTCTCCTAAGCAGGAAGCATCATCTAAATCCTCTGTGGGCCAATTATTTTCTCTTTCTAAAACCTCTTTAAGTTTCTGTGGAACCTTTTCTTTAATATCTATAGGCGCATTTAAAGTTTGCATCTTATCTTTATCTTTACATCCATATTTAAGTTTTCCTCCATCTCCTATAATGGACAAATAAAAACTAGCTCCTAATTTTCCAGTACGATTATAGGAATAGCCCTTCTCAGTTAGGATACGATCCAATGACTGCGCAGCATTTTCCCCTTCATATATAGGAAACTGTGTAGGTTCAACTATAAACCCTCTACCAATAGTTAATGCTTCTACTGTCCATGTAGCATGTCCAATTAAATCACCTTTAGATGCCTTTTCATACACAATGCTATAACTCTTAGTTGCTACCTTATCTCTAGAGTAGGCTTTTACAACAACAGTGTTTTTACCTTCTTCTTTGAAGTTAAGGGTGTAGCTTGTCTTATTGTTATCATCCCAATTATATTTTACCTCTTCCCCATTAAGGGTAACTTCACTTGATACTTTTTCCCCCTCTAGTCTTGCTATAACATCGAATGTTTTCTTACTACCTTTAAGTGTGATTCCATCAGTAAGTGTTGTTTCTAATGAAATTTCTCCTACTACATCAGCAAAAGCTGATATAGGAAGCGACATCATCACTATAAATAGTGACAATAACATAGCAAAAATCTTTTTTGTCTTAATATTTTTCATATTCAATTTCATTCCCCCTATAATTTTTATATTATAAAATAAAAAGAGAACCGAAAATCGGTTCTCTCTTAAATCAGATTATTAATATATTAATTTAAATAATAAGCTCATTTTAAAATACTTATTACTCTAACTAAAAATAACCAAGTCAAGATCCCTCCGATATTGCTTAGGTAACAATATAAGGCAGGTCTCCTGACTTGAAATCATTCTACTCGCTTAAGTCTTCCCAGTTTAACCAGTGACTAAGAACATTAAACTATGTTCTTTAATAAGCTTTCGTCTTTCTTACAGTAGCGAGGGCTGTTATGGCTTTTACCATATTCCCTTTTAATGTACTTTTAATATACAACCTTATACAGGAATTATTCAATTTCAATTGTATTATATATGTTTAATACCCATAATGCAATACATTTTGAATTATTTTCCCTAGGAGCCATAATATTAACTACAAATGGAATTGTTGTTATTCCCTTTTCTTATTTCTATTAAATATATAATAGTCTTCTTAAAGATCTTTGCATTTTACACATCAAATAAACGCTTAATTTAAAACACTCCTTATTATAATGAAGCCCTATATATATTAAGCACATCTTGCGCTTCTAAAACCTTGAAATCTCCAAGCTTTCCACGTACAGTAGCTTGCTTTGCCATTTTTTCTAAGCTTTTTTCTTCAATTCCAACTTCTCTTAATGAAGAAGGTATTCCTAATGATACAAAGTATTCTTTCTAATGAAATGCTTTTATTTAGTACTTTTATAAAACTTAAATGTAATTAAAAGGTCTTTATACCATTCCATACCCTCTTTGCAAGTGCTGGTGATGCCATCTGCAAATGCCTTAAGACAATGTTTTGTGTCTCACCTTTTGCATGTACAAGACCAGATACAATATTCTCTACTAAGTTCTTTTTCCCAAGGGTTGAAAGAGATTCATATTTCTCTCCTGCTTGTGTAAAATCATCTGGTTCTTCTATTTCAGACCGCATAATTTCACCAGCCACATATCTTCCATTCCCACTAGATACCATAGATTTTGGTGAGAAGTTTTGTTGTTTATTAATTGGTATATTACGAAAATCTGGTCCTAATCTATGGCGCTGTGCATCTGAATAAACAAAAGCTCTTCCTTGAAGCATTTTATCATCAGAAAATTCTAGTCCTTCAACCAAATTTGCTGGTGCAAATGCCAGTTTTTCTACTTGCTCAGCATAATTTTCTGGATTACGATTTAAAACCATCTTCCCTACAGGTAAAAATGGAAAGGACACTTATATTTTAGAAGAATTATCTTTACCTGGCTGTGGCCCTAGTCCTTTGGGTTTATGGTCTATTCTAAGATATATGATGCCTTATGTTACCTCTTACTTCATGGTTAGAGGTGCTGGCGATTCACCTTTCATAATATAGTCATTATAAAAGGTCATATAACTCCTTTAGATTTAAAATTCTCAACACGCTCTCATCAATTCTTGCTTCACTAATTGTACCATTTTTTATTGCATCATAAATACCATTATAAGATTCCACAAAATCTTCAGGCATCAAGATAATATCAATACCTGCTAAGATTGTATTTATTGCACTTTCCTTCGATGAATATTTCTTAGTAATAGCGTCCATCTCCATTGCATCTGAAATAACTACACCTTTATAGCCAAGTTCTTTACGAAGCTTTCCTTCAATAATCTCGTTTGATAATGAAGCTGGAAGCTTATCTCCGGTTATGTTCGGTGCGGTTATATGAGAAATCATAACCATATCCGTTGTATCAATAGAATTTATAAAGGGCACTAATTCACATTTCTTTAATTCCTCCCAGGTTTTTTCAATGTACACCTCACCTGTGTGTGTATCACCTTTTGTATCTCCATGTCCGGGGAAATGTTTGACACAACTCATAATTCCCGCTTCATGCAGTCCTACAATTTCTGCAAATACCATTTTAGAAACTAAATCAGGATCATTCCCAAAAGAACGATTTCCTATTACTATGTTTTTAGGCTTTGTGTTAATATCAGCAACTGGCGCAAAATCTAAATTAAATCCATATGATTTTAGGTATGAGCCTATAGTGAATCCAACATCTTTTGCCTTTCCACTATTTTTGGTTTCTCCAATCTTTTGCATACTTTCAAATTTAGGCACATCAAATTTTGGTGACTTTGCAATTCGTGATACAGTTCCACCTTCTTCATCAATACCTACAAACAATGGAATAGCACTTTGCTTTTGCATATCCGAAATAAATGTAGTTAACTGCGTAGGATTTAAAATGTTTTTACTAAATAATGCAACACCGCCTATAGGGTATTTCTTAAGAGTTTCTTTCATATTTGTGTCAAGTTCTACCGCTCCATTGTTTGTTGAATCATTGATTTGTTTAGATGTTAAATTAAGCTCCAAATCATCAGGTCGTATAATGAAAAGCTGCCCGATCTTTTCTTCAAGTGTCATACTCTGAAGTAACTTTTCTGCCTTAGATTCTGTTTGTGCTATAGATGATGAGTGATCCTCCCCTGCGTCAACTTGTGGTAAGATCGATGAATCATTAGAAGATGAATCCTCATTAATACTACACCCCGAAAGCATTAATAACGTTAAAACAAGTAATCCATAAATGAACCTTTTCATATTCTAAGTCTCCTTTAAAAGTTAAAATGTAAAAAATGCACTCCAAATAAACAAAATCTCTTATTTACATTTTCACAAGTCCCTGCCCCTTTGTGGGGACATAATCTAACATTTCTTACTTAAGAATAAAAGATCTAAAAAAGATATTCCAAATGAAGTAGCAAAAGCTATAGTTAAATTTTTAGTTAAATCTATATTTCCAGATTTAAAGAAATGATCAAGTATGTAGTTAGAAATTCCAAATAAAATAAATATTAGTATAAATTTAATTAATCTATGTTTTATTTCTGCCCATTTTAATTTTCTAATCTTAATTATAACCATTATAGGCGTAAATATCAGTATAAAAAACGTTAGATATAAATAACACATTCCAAACCTTATTATTAATGGATGACTAATATTCTTATATACAATAAATAACATGGCTATAGTGGAAATTGCAAATAATCCAAAAAGAATTTTACTAAAGTTAACAAGTAAGTTTTTATTCAATATATCTCCCCATTTCTAAAGGTGGCGTCTCACTTTATGTCCCATAACTTCCTACCTTTATTATAATATTCATGTTTAATATTTCTTCAATTGTTCTTGATAAGCTTCCTTTATATTATTAATAATACTACATTCATTAAAACTTGTTTTGTAAATATTAGAGACTTTCATTACTCCCATAATGCTATTAGTTAAAAAAACACTATCTGCCGACATTAAATCAGACCTTCTGAACTTACCTTCAACAACATCAAAATTATTGATTATAAATTTTCTTACAATACCCTCAAGTAATCCACATTCTGTAGATGGAGTATATATTTTTTTATTCTTTACAAAAAAAACATTGGATATACTCCCCTCAGCTAAGTTACCCTCTGTGTTAAAAAACAACACCTCGTTATATCCCTCATTAATACATTTTTCATGTTCTAATGTGATTTCTAAATAATTTAAAGATTTTAAGTATGTAATTTGAGAAAATTCATTTCTCTTAACGCAACTTATTTTAACTTTAAAACCATTCTTATAACGTTCCTTAGTATAATCGTTTTTTCTACTAGTGAATAATGTATTATTCTCTGTAACTACTAGTTTTAAAACACAATTATTGCACTGAAGCTTCTTCACAGCCTCCAAAACTTCATTTTTAGTAATTTGTTTATATATTCCTATAATAAAAAGCCCATTATTTATCCTATCTAAATGATCCTCAAGAAAAAGTGGTGCATTGCATACAATCATAGTTTCAAAAAGTCCTCTCCCAAAATAAAGACCACTATCTAAAATAACCTTTTCATCTTCTACTCTATTACCATTTAAAAGTATCATAACTGAAAAACCCCTTTATAGTACTTTCATTAAAGCCCTCGCTTTATCTAATGTTTCATCATATTCCTCTTCTTTTTTTGATTCCCAGGTAACTCCTCCACCCACACCTAGATAAGCCTTTCCATCTTTCATAAGTATAGTTCTTATAACTATACTTAAATCTACATTACCATCAAACCCTAAGTATCCTATACATCCTGTATAAATATTTCTTTTAGTATTCTCCAATTCCTCAATTATTTCCATAGACCTTACTTTTGGTGCCCCTGTTATAGATCCACCTGGAAAACATTCTTTTATGCAATCCATTGATGTATATTTATCTTTTAATTCCCCCATAATGGTAGATACTAAGTGAAATACTGTACTATACTCCTCTAACTTAAAAAGCTCTGTTACCTTTACAGAATAAGGTTTACACACTTTACTTAAATCATTTCTCTCCAAATCTACAATCATTAATAACTCCGACTTATCTTTTTGGCTATCTATAAGTTCTTGTCTATTTTTAAAGTCTTCCTCTTCATCTTTCCCTCTTGGTCTTGTTCCCTTAATAGGTCTTGTTTGTACAATATTATTCATTATCTTTAAAAACCTCTCCGGTGAAGAAGATACCAAACTAAAATCTTCAATATTCATAAATGCAGCAAATGGAGCAGGATTTATATGTCTTAAGTCCTTATATATATCGTAAGGTTCCTTTTTTGTTTCACAACAGAACCTTTGGGTTAGATTAGTAATATAAATATCACCATTCCTTATATACTGCCTAACCCTTTCTACCGTATCCATATACTCATCTTTACCAAAGTTTGATATAAACTTCGTATAGCTCTCATTTAGTTCTTTATATTCAATTTTATGACCCTTTAATATGATTTCTTTTAATTGATTAACACTATCTTGTTTTGACTTCAATATTCCTAAAGAGGTAATATACGTTTTCTTTTTTATATTATCTACAATTACTGCATTATCATAAAAATAAAAATAACAATCAGGCACTTTCATTTCTTCTACATTCATACCAGGAATGTCTTCTATAGTTCTTACTATATCATAAGAAAGGTACCCCATAGCTCCAACTACATATGGAAGCCCTGTATTATTTTCAATTCTATATCTATTAATCAACTTGCTAAGTTCTTCAAAAGGCTCACCATTAAATCTTTTTTTATTTATAAAACAAATATTATTTTCATACTTAAAGGTAGCAAAAGAGTTTAATCCTATAAAAGAGTATCTACCTAAGTTTTCATCCCCCATACCACTATCTAAAATCGTCACTGTTTTATCGTCTTTAAATACTGAGTAAATATCAAAAGCATCCAATTCTGTTTTTATTTCTTCAATTAAAAACTCCATATAACTCCCCCTTATTAGCCCTTTTTGCTTCTTCTAAGAAGTTCTTAAGCATTTTATGCCCACATTCTGTTAGTTCTGCTTCCGGATGAAATTGTACTCCTTCAACAAGGTATTCTTTATGTCTAACTCCCATTATAACTCCATCAGTCGTTTCACAAGTTATAATAAGACATTGTGGAAGTGTTTCCTTCTCTATTACTAATGAATGATATCTTGTAACCCTCACCGGATTTTTAATTTCTTTAAATATACCTATATTCTTATGGTGTACTTCGAATACCTTCCCATGTATGGGTTCTTTACCCTTTATAATGTTAGCTCCAAATGCATATCCAATACTTTGATGTCCAAGACATATTCCTAAAATAGGAATCTTACCACTAAACCTTTTAATTATATCTACACAAACACCTGACTGTTCAGGTGACTTAGGACCTGGAGAAATTATAATTCCTTGTGGTTGCATTTTTTCCACATCTTCTAATGTTAATTTATCATTTTTATAAACCTTGACATCTTCCTTTAGTTCTTCTAAATATCTTACTAAGTTATATACAAATGAATCATAGTTATCCATTATAAGAAACATAAATTATCACTCCTTACTATTAAGATTAATTATTCTGCTTTTATACCTGGTAATTACATTTTAACACTCAAAACTAAAACATTATGCTAACTAATAATTCCTACTTAATATAAATTTATATTAAAATAATTTTCAACTCTTATAAATCCATTATTTAAACAAAAATGTGTACTTTAAGCGTAGTAATGAGGATATTCATTCCACCAGATCTTATTTAGCAATAATAACACCGTTTACATTATTATACATCTCATATTCTTTATAAGTCAAACTCCTAATACATCATTAATAATAATAAAAACATGTATAGTATCTTTTAAAATCTAAAAAGCATTAAGTTTTAGTATTCTTCATCGCTATACCTTCCCTTATTCTTATTGTTTCATATACATATGATTAGAAGAAGGGTGTAGTTGATGTAAGCAAAGTTACACTCTCACTTAGAATATAATAAGTTACAAAGAAAAATAGCTAGCGCACCATTTTTTAGTACGCTAGCTCCTTAAAAATTTTATCTAGTTCATTTCCTTTTCTTTTCTTCTAGAAACAAAAATGCAAGCTCCACCTATAACTATTATTATAAGTCCAGATACTACTAGTTCATTCATACCTATTGGAGAACCTAATTTAGGTATTTTAGCACCATTACTAGTACTTGCTTTTACACTTGTGTCATTACTATTATCTTTAGTGTTATCACTAGATGATTTAATATCTTCATTCTTTGGTTTGTCTTCACCTGGCTTATTATCTTCATCCTTTGGCTTATTATCTTCATCCTTTGGCTTATTATCTTCATCCTTTGGTTTATTTTCACCAGGTTTAGTATCTTCATCCTTTGATTTATCTTCATCTACCTTTTTTTCTTCTATAATAAAGTTTATAGTCTTTTCTGTTTTATTACCCGCTACATCTACAGCTGTAACAACTAATGTATGCTTTCCTAATTCTTTTATAGAAGTTCCATCATAAACCTTTTCATCAAGTGTCATTGTTATAGTTACCTTTTCATTAGCCTTAACCTCTGGGGTTACAGCTTCGGTATATACCTTACCTTCTTCAACCCCAGTTACTGTTACCTCCGGCGCTGTCTTATCAATAGTAAAGCTTACTTTACACTCCTCAGATACGTTACCTGATTTATCTTCTGCCGTAACGACTAAAGTATGATTTCCCTCTTCCTCTATAACTGTGCCTAAATATGCTTTCCCATCAAGTGTCATTGTTGTAGCAGCATCTTCATTAACTTTAATCTCTGGTTTTATAGAAGAATTGTATACTTTTCCATCCTCTACTCCTTCTATAATTACCTTAGGTGCTTCCTTATCAACAATTACATTGTATTCTTTTAAGAAGGCATTTCCAAATAAGTCCTTAGCTTGTACTAAGACCTTTTCATTGTTCGACACATTAACTTCGTGTTCAAAGTCCCTCTTATTATGTGACTCACCAGTAATAGGAAATTGATTTAATGTAAGTATATTGTTTCCGTTAATAAATAATGAATATCCAAAACCATCATCTGCTGCAGTACCTTTAATCTTTAAGGTATCTTTATTTGTATATACATTTCCATCTGCATTTTCTATTGGTTCTGATATATTTATCTTTGGAGCTTTATCATCATAAAGGATATCATAAACATAGTTATAATAAACCTTTCCATTAGCATCCATAGCAAAAACTGATACCTTTTTTCTTATTGAATCAATTGATACAGGTGCTTCAAAAGTTAAATCCTTTTTGATCACTACATCTTTGCCATCGATTTTCAATGTATTTATTCTTTTACTAACATAACCTTTTGCATTGTATATTCCATCCTTTACTTCGCCCTGAGTTGGATCTATTACAGTAAATGACTTTAAATTTGTAAATTTAATCATGAAATCTTGAGTTGAATTTTCATAACCCACGCTCAGTTCTGTTTTAGTAGAATTCAATGCTTCATCTTGTGCCACTATTTCTAATATATTATTTGCATCCCAAAGCCTAGTCTCTAATTCAAATGTTCCATCAGAGTTTACATCTGCTGTATCCCATCCAACCTTTACAGTAATCTTGTCAGGTTTACTTTCATTGTCAGTTACAACACCTTTTATTAAAACCTTGTCCGTGTTAGAGATTATTCCCTCAGTTCCACTTTGTACTGGAGAAGTTATTTTAATTACTGGAGCCTCAGTATCAACCGTAACCTTATAATTTTTAGTTATGGCCTCTATTACATTGCCATTAGCATCCTTAGCTATAATCTTAATTTCATTTACGCCTTCTTTAACCTTTAAGTCAAAGCTAAATTCAGACTTAGCTGTCAAATTAGCTTTTTCACCATTAATTTGGACTTCTTTAACATCCTTTGATACTGTTCCTATAATACGGTAAACACCATCATTAACTACGGATTTATTAATGAACATTTTATCTTGTAAATTTTGAACACTCAGTACTGAACCAAGTGTTATCGTGTCCACTCCTATATTTAAAGCACTATCACGAGCTCCAATGCTAATACTATTTTCCATTACATTATCAACTTCAATTTTAACACTATAAATATCATCTTCAACCGCAATTGCTTGTTCTGCTTCAGATATACGTTCACCATTTAAATATACGTGTGAATAACTTCCACCGCCTTCTGACTTTTCAATTAATTTTGAAGCTCCTGGACCTTCATCCTTTTGAGTCCATTTAACAGTAACGGTATCTCCATCTAAATCTTTTTCTGCAGATAAGATTGTCACCTTTGGAGCCTCTGTATCAACCTTTAAAGGTAAATACAAAACTTGTGGCTTAGCATTTGGTAAATCAACCTTTGTTATTACTCTAATGTAATACTTACCATCCTTAGCAACTTCATACTTGCCAGTACTCCTATTATAGAAAGTTCCATCCCACATTCCCGAATAACACATTTGAGCACCTGCGTTTTGCTTTGCAAGCATTCCCTTACGCAGGTAATCTTCGTCTCCTAATGCTCTTAATACCTTTTCTGTACCATCATTCTTATCCACTACATCATACTTAATATTTTTAGCATTTCTAAGTACAACTAAGTAAGGTTGCGCAAAATCACAAGCATCATCACCATTAGGAGAAATGGCAACAGTTTCCGGATCAACCTTTAAACCATGGTCTTTTGATTCTTCAAATTGACCAAGGCATACTGGAATATTTAAGAAAAGTCCCTCTGTTAATGTTGTGTATCCACTTATTGATCCCTCTTCGTAACTTGGTTTATCAATTATAGATTCCTTGCCCCAATCTCCACAAAAACCCATGTAAGGTATAACTAAATCTGGTGTATTATCTGACTTTCCTTTTAAATGAACAAAACCTTCAACAAATCTGTCTTTTTCTAACTTACTTGGTAAAGTTATATTCACTTCTATTATCTCTTCTGCTTGTCCCTTTAAAGATATTGATTCTTTACTAAACTTTGTTTTAGCACCTTCAATTATATAATCTGCAAAATGCTTATCCTCGTCAATTATATTTTGAGCTAAAACTCCTTCTGTAAATAAATCATAATTAGCTAATTGACTTCCATAATTTTTTACTTTTATTTTAAAACTAAAATTATTACCAACTTCTTTAACTGACACAGTAGCTTTATTATTTTCTCCTGTTAATAAAACGGTGTTATTTATTGCATTCTCAATATTTGCCAAACCAGCACCTTGTCTTCTTGGCGAATATGGTACTCCACTACCTAATGCATTATCCAATTGAACCTTTGAAGTATTTATTAAAGTTTTCTTTGAAAACTCTACAAGTTCTCTTCCTGTAAGGCTTGGCATACTCTTTTTTAACCCTTGCATTACTAGTGCAGATGCCCCTGCTATATGAGGAGCTGCCATGGAGGTCCCACTCATATTATCATATTTATTATCATTTACTGTAGAATATATACCTCCACCAGGAGCTGATATTTCTGGTTTAAGCTCAAGGTTTGGAGTTGGTCCAAAGGATGTAAAAGTTGACATTTGTCCACTAGTTACACTTACTTCTTCACTCTTGTTTCCTGTAAATGTAACCTTTGCTTCGCCTTTTACAGCTTCAGCTATCTTTTTTCCAGCTGAATTTTTAATCCATGCTGTTGGAAGTAACGTCTTATCCTCATACATACCATGAAGTGTCTCATCTCCGTCATTACTATATATAATAACTCCTATTGCACCATGCTCCATAGCACCCTTTCTTAAAATAGAACTAGTTGATTCACCCGTATACTTTATTAATGCTATATTACCTTGAAGTTCATCTTGTAAATTGTACATATCGGCTTCTGATCCTACTCCACAATCAACTATAGTATATTCTGAATCCTTTAATTTTATGGCTGGATCATTTTCTGATGGGTAATAGTTGAAGTCTTCTGATTTTCCATTAATATTTACACTAAGATTATTGTTTATACTTATAGAATTGTCTGAAGATGCAACAGCTAATGAATCTTCTGCTGAAGCTGGTGATGATATCATAGCAGTATCCTTAATTCCAAACTTATCAATAGGAGTTGTTCCACCAGAAGTATCTGTTGAAGTAGCATCATTACCTGCTGCTATAACTACCATAACACCTTTGTCTGTTGCATTTTTTATTGAAACTGCAACAGGACTGCTCTCATCTTGAAATCCTGCTGAGCTTCCCAAACTCATATTTATTATGTCTGCACCGTGCTTTACTGAATCATCTATAGCTGCAATTATATCATCATCAAAACATCCACTTATTTCAGGATTATTAGAGAATACTTTCATTGCTAGTAATTGTGCTTCAGGTGCAACCCCTTTTATAGAGTTAAATCTATCAATCCCATCTCCATTTGCTGAAACTATCCCCGCAACGTGCATACCATGTTGACTCACCCCAGCTCCAGGTTTAACATCATCATTATTGTCTGCAAAGTTGTGTCCATAAGGCACCTTAGATGTAAACTTTGTATGTTCACCTTTTTGAATATCTTGAATTTTTGCTTTTAAAGTGTCTGTTAACTTCATGTCCTTATGCCCAACATCTAACCCTGTATCAATAATGGATATTACCAAACCTTCTCCGTTATAATTTAACTTCTGCCATACTTCTACTGCATTTGTAAGCTTAGTAGCATTATTCATAATTGGATAATACTTAATTGCCTCTTTTACAGCTTTTACTCCTGGAATAGCTTTTAATTTGGATATTTCACTTCTTTTAACATTCATGCTAAATCCGTTAAAAGCATCAGTATAGGTTTTTCTAATCTCTGCGCCCTCTAAATCTTTTGCTTTTGATTCAATTCCTGTTTGGATTTCTTTTAGTTTTGTGTCAGAAGTAGAATCCCTTTCCATTTGAACTATTACCCTTACAACTTCATTTGGATTGTTTTCTTTCACAGCACTTCCTTCATTTGAGTTTAGTTTTTCCTTAATACTTTCTTGTCTTTCTTTTAAGAAATCTGCCTTAATAGCCTCAATAATTTTGTCGTTTTCGCTTAATGGCTTAGCATTGGTGATTAGCGGACTCACTGTTATTACTGAACTAAAGATAACAGTGAAAGCAAGCACTGAAGATAAAAATCTTTTATGCCCATTTTTCATTTATATCCCCCCTTTTTCAACTTCTGTAAAATTCAACCATATAAGTATTGTAATTTGTTTCCAAAACTTTGTCAATAAACAATGTTAAATTTCAATAAAGCTTTTTATAGTATTTTTATTATCTATCAAACACATAACTAAAAGCGAGACTCATATAATGATAAATATAATCCAATTAAGTGCTTATATTTATTAAACTTCTGGGCTCTAGATGCAATTTTAAAAAATAAAGCGACCCCCTTATTGCTTAAAGTATAAAAAGTACATATTCAGACATACTAAAATTCATAGGGAATATTCCTTATATAAATTTGAGCTTTACATTATTATTTTAAAATTTAAAAACTATTATAATAAGGAAGAAGAATATTAATGGACTTTTATAAGGTAATTGAAAACAGAACAAGTAATAAGAGCTACAAATCAACCCCTATACCCAAAGAAAAATTAGATAATATTATTAATGCTGCTTTAATGGCACCTTCATGGAAAAATAAAACTTGTTATAGATTTATTTTTATCAATGAACGAAAACTAATAGATCAAATATCCAATACAATTATAAACAAAACATCAAATGCTGTTAAACAAGTGCCAATAATTGCTGTTATAGTGGCAAATCCATCGGAAAGCGGTGAAGATGATAACAAATCATATTTTATGCTAGACTGCGGTATTGCAATGGAACATCTCATATTAGCAGCAACAAATGAAGGTTATGGAACCTGCTGGATAGGCTCTTTTGAGGAAGAAACGGTACGTAAGATTTTAAATATACCTGAAAATTTCAAAGTAGTTGCAATGACTCCAATTGGTGAAACGGATGAAAATGATGAGCATTATCCGCCAAAGGATATCTCCAAACATATTTATTACAACAGTTGGGAGAATTCAACTAGGCAATAATACCTCCTTAATTTTTTTACAAAAAGTTTGTGCAACCCTTATTATAAATTCTGCATCAATAGGGTTGCACAATTTCAGAATTTAATATTTACTATAAAGTTATACTTATATCTGATTTCATATAATTATTAATTATATCTCTCTTTCTTATAACATGACTATATAATATATAAAACCTTTTTATTCTTAAATAATTCTTCTATCTCTTTTGAAAAGAATTCTTTTATTTCCCTTATACTTTCCTTTTCATATACATATTTGCCATATCCAAATTGTCCATATTTGAATTTACGCTCTTCCTCATTCATAGGTAATTCACTTTCAGGGAATACCTGAAGTATTCTATTTTTAGCTACCATCGTATACCTATGAGATATTACCTCAAAGGTTACAGGGAATTTTAAGTTACTTGGAAGCTTTTCACTTAACTCTAGTAATAAATCATGATAATCTTCTTTAAAGCTAGGATAAATAAATATCGGTGCAATTAAAAAACCAACAGGATACCCTGACTCTGCTACCTTTATAGCTGCTTCTATTCTTTTGTCACGAGAAGCAGTAAAATGTTCATATTTATCTATAACAAGAGAAGTGTTAATACTAAATCTTACTTCTGTATGTCCATTGTGTTCTAGGTTAAGCAATGATTCTATATCATTGTATTTTGTTACAAATCTAAATCTGGCATTTGTTTCTTTTCCGAAAAATTCTATGGCTTTCTTTAATGAATTTGTGTAAGGTTCAACAGGTATAGGGTCAGATGTAGCCGCTCCTTCAAATATAGTTATATCAGGTAATCTTTCGTTAATATATTTTTGAGCTTGATTTAGAATGTCATCTATATTAGTATGTACTTTTACAAAAGGCTTATCTCCTAACTGAGTATTCAAATAACAGTATTCACACTGTCCCATGCATCCTGACACTAAGGGAAGCTGATAGTGCGCAGATGGTTTACATGTTTGAAACTTCAAAGTCTTTTTAGTTCCAACCACCAAAGTCTTCTTTCCTTCTCTATACTGAATAAATAAATCATTACCTGGAATATGCTGTTTTACTCTATTGGATGTTAAGTTTATTATCTCAACATTATCATTATCTTTAAACATTGAAAAAATATTCTTGCCCATTTCGTAATCTAACGAATCTTTTTCAAATATAATTCTTTTAGGTCTAAACATATTCTCTACTAAATAAATCACCCTATATTAAGTGATTTATTTTCTCCTTTCTGTGATAAATAAAATCTTTTTTCTTTGTATCTTATTGTTTCCTAAAGTTTATGGTTATATCCTAGAAATACTAAAATATATTAATAAAACCACCCTAAGTTTAAAAAGCACCCCATTAAAATTTACTTTAATGAAATGCTTTTACCTGGGAATTTCGTGGGCTCCGAGGTGTTAGAGGGAGACGAAGTTTACCTGTTGCTATTTGCGATTGTTAATATTTCTGTTCAAGCGCAGTTTTCCATTTTATTCTACCCTGGGTTCCTTGTGAGGACATGCTTTAAATTACATTTGTTCAAACATAGTTTGCGTATAACTCTTAATATCATTTGGATTAATCATATTGTATTTTTCTTTAACTGCACTAAAATAACTAGCAATTTGTTCCTTCTGAATAGTTCTGTCGGATACTACCGCCTCCGGCAGTTCTCCTCTGGTTGATAGCCATGGCGACTCTGAGTGAGTAAAATTTTCAAGAACTTTTCCACTATAACAACATACATTTTTAATCACGCTGTCCAAAATTGCTTTCTCTGAGGAAGTAAATACCGAATCATCAAACCCATCATTTCCTTCAATTGGATCAAACCGATAATCACGATACCTAAAATATATCTCGCGATAGACAGGTCCATGCACCCAGGCTTCACAATCCTCATAAAAGATAAATGTTTTATAAAAAGCAGAATAAAATCCCTGAATATAATATAATGCTTTCTGCAATGCTAGTGGTGTGATATCTTCACATTGGCTCAGCAAGTATTCAATGGTCAAATCTATCTTTGTTTTTTTGCTCCCTATTCTTCCGAGAAGTTCATCCACTGCTCTTTTGCTTTTTTCATAAGAAACAGCTGTTTTCAAGTTCCCTTTATTTTCTTCCAATATTTCCGAATAATATGATGGATTATCATAAATTTTTTGCAGAATTTCAGAGTACTGCTTTGTCGGCATATCTCCATCACAATAGCGAGAAAAAGTTTGTTCTCCCCAACCAAGTAAAAGAGAAAGCGGCCTTTTCCCAATTGCATATTTTTCTGGTATTGCTAAAATCAACTCTAGGGATATAACATTATTTCTTTCTCGATATACATCATATAGTGCTTTCAAATTAAAATCATTCACTTCTGCAACATAAATTTCAGTGCCACAATCTACGCAAAACGCTTCTTTTCCTGTATAAGAATACTTTTCACCTTTAATAGTACCTTCCATTTTCTTTTCACTAATAATAAAATTAACATCATTTCTACATTCTTCACAAAATACTTTTCTTTCACTCATAACAATGCCTCCTTTCAATTCCCGACTTACCTAAATAGGTAGTCAATCGTCTTGTTTGGTTTATGAAAAGATATTACAACTGTACGACTTCCATTTTGCATATCAATTATATTAAACTTTGCATAAACATCAACCATTTCTTCTTTTCCCTCTGCATTAAAGAGCTGTACCTGTGGCACAAATACATATAAAACTTCATGATCAAAGCCTAAATTCACATTCTTCAAGGAATGGCAGAAATCTTCTGTCTGAATTTGCAACAGAATTGAAGATTGACGTTCACTTCTAATGTTATATTCATTTATAAAATCAATATTTTCCTGTCTATGCTCATTCTTTGAAATCGTAAAACGTCTGTTTACCACACATCTTTTTATTTTATCAAGAATCGCATCTATCTGCTCTCTCGTATAATTCTGGTTATAGTACGGATTCATTGCATCACCTCTTTGTAATACAAAGATACCTTATTATATGCTACTTGTCAAGACTTATGCACCAATAAGTGCATTTACATTTGTAAACTTTTCATGTAAGATGCATTTTACCAACCAAGGACGGATGCATCTTTTGCTTTTTGCTTAATTTACGTCTCCACATTTATATCCATGCCGGATTTAAACTCAATTGTAAGTTTTTCATCATAGACCGCAATCTTTTCTATAAGCCTGCAAACTATCTGCTCGTCATATTCCTGTGTTGCGATTTTTTCTCCTTCATAAATGTTGTCATTTCTGCCACTTTCTGTTTCCGACTTGCGAGTCCAGCATTTTTAGCTAATGCAGTCTTTTTTCTCATTTCCAAGCCTATAAATCTCATTAGCTAGGCTAGAATAATCCTGATTGTTGTTGACAATCTTTAGAGTTCCTTCTTCTGCCATTTCAACTTTTGTTCAATTTGTTCTACCTCAGAACCATCAACCTGATTCATGGTAATTGCAATGTTTCGATTAAGGCAGTCCAAAGTATTTCTCGCAAATCGTATAATTGACTTGGTCACTATCATATCAATACAGCCTACCATGCACTCATCAATCATAGCAAGTGGATAAGTTATAGTAAATTGTACTTTAAAGCAGTATAAGGTCCATAAGACCAGTTGTAATGAGGAAAAGGTAGATAATATAGTAAATAGAGAATTTGATAATAGAAGCGATCTAGAAATAGTACTAAGTGATCTTACATATGTTAATGTGGCTGATAAATGGCATTATATATGATTATTAATCAACTTTTTTAATAGAGAAATAGTGGGGTATTCATCAGTCTCTAAAAAGGATGTCCTTATGATAATGCTGTTGCTGAGACTAGTTATAAAATTTTAAAAACAAAATTTGCATTTAACAGGATTTTTAAGAGCTTGTAATAACTAAAAAAGGATTTACGAAGTTATGTATTATGGTATAACAATAAACGTATTCATAGCGCTTTAAATTATATGACACCAATAGAATATCGACTAGCAAATATGACCGAATAAAATTTGTATAATAAAGTGTTGACAATTCAAACTCTTCTCTATCTCAGCAATACTTATTTAAAAGGTCTAACCTTTTTCTTTTGCATTGCATCAACACCCTCATCAAGTAATTTATATAATTCAAATTTACCTACAAGCTTCTCATAGGTTTCAATACTAATAACCTCTAAATCTCCGTGACCATTCTTTGTTATATACACTGGTTCTTTATACTTATGACAAAATGCTGATATTTCACTATAATTATTTCTTAAATCTGAACTCGGTCTTATTGTCGACATAACATACACCTCCTGTATTCGTAATAGTATACACAAAGATTATTAATCTTTATGCCCCTTGATTAATATATCATTATTCTGCCTCAAATCATTTTAATTATGTTGTCACTACAGGTTCACTTATCACTGCTGTAAACCCTCCACTAATTATAGTTTCATCCACACCTATAGCATCTTCATCAACGATAAATCTATAGTTTCTATCATGTTCCCTAACATCTCTACCATCTCTTATTTTTATGGTTTCGCATATAAATAATTAGAGTAGAGGCACGCTAAAAAGCACTTCATTAAATTCTAATCTAATGAAATGCTTATACCTGGTAATTTCCTGGGCCCTTGAGGTAGTTATGGTGAACAACGTGCCCCTCTTGCTATTTGCCATTGCTAATATTTCTGTTTAAGCGCAGTTTTCCATTTTATTCTACCCTGGGTTCCTTGTGAGGACGTGCTTCGCTGGACTCACTTGCTAATACTCGCCTTCTAATTTTGTTTGCGCAACATGCCACACTTATTTGGTGGCAAATACTCAAATTGATACTTATTATATAATAAATCAGCAGGACTGTTCGCTATCAAACATATATAACTATCTTCAAAAGTACTTTCTTCAAGGTAGTTATTGATTTCTTTCATTATTTTATCTGCAAAGCCTTTTTTTCGATAATGTTCATCCACCATGACATCGCTTATAACATAAGTTATTCCTCCATCACCTACAATTCTTCCAAATCCTATCAATTTTTCTTTGTCATAAAGAGATATTGTAAATAAAGAATTTGCTATTGCTTTTCTGCTTCTTTCCAAATCCTTATTTCCCATTCCTGAACGAAGCCTCAAGCTAACATAATCTTCTGCTTTCGGTTTTTCATAGAGCATTTTCATTTTCATATACCTCCCTTAATTATTTGATAGTGTTAACACTATCCTTTTTTTACTTATTTGAATCCTTGCTATTGCAAGGGCTTGTGCTATTTTAAACCTAAAAAAACAATGACCCCGCTCTTTTCTGGTATAATTGTTGTATCTCAACCCAACAAAATTCCAAAAGGAAGGTGTCATCATGAGTACAATTATATCAATATTAGTTACATATAATCAACTATTACTTTCACAAATAAATCAATTACTTATTTTAAATCTAAAAACTTTTAATCTGTTTTTTCATAGATTAGTTAACACTATCTTAATATATCAATATTATATCGCTTTATTGGTATAGTAATCAATATTCTGCCACAAATCATTTTAATTATGTTGTCACTACAGGTTCACTTATCACTGCTGTAAACCCTCCACTAATTATAGTTGCATCCACACCTATAGCATCTTCATGAGCAATAAATCTACAGTTTCTATCATTCTCCCTAACAGCTCTACCATCTCTTATTTTTATGGTTTCACATATAAATAATTAGAGTAGAGGCACGCTAAAAAGCACTTCATTAAATTTTACTCTAATGAAATGCTTATACCTGGTAATTTTCTGGGCCCTTGAGGTAGTTATGGTGAGCAACGTGACCCTCTTGCTATTTGCCATTGCTAATATTTCTGCTTAAGCGCAGTTTTCCATTTTATTCTACCCTGGGTTCCTTGTGAGGACATGCTACCCTGGGTTCCTTGTGAGGACACAGAAGTTTAGCACTTGAAAAGTTTTTAGGGCGATAGCCCGTTGATTTATAATGATTTGTATCAAATTAAGAAAATCGTTATTAATTCCGATTTTTGCTGGAATTTATAAGGGAAAAACTTGCATAATAAAAGCATCCTTTTTATAATAGTTTTAACTAGAAACTTAAAATAAAAGGATGCTGATAAAATGAACACAAATTATTTAAAACAAATGCTCACCTATATTAATAAGGTATATCATATAGGCAAAAAAATCAATACCTTAAAGGATAAAAGAATAAAATTTTCTGCAAAAGTTTCAACAATCTCCTTTGTGGTATTATTTGGGTTTATACTTCAAATAAGAAGTTTCAATAGATTAGAACACTTACTTGAAAAAAATAAATTTAAAAAGTTGCTACCTAAGAAAACTAAAGTGCCACGTATTGATACCGTTAGGCGCTCATTAAGCGACTTTGACTTAGAAGGTTTAAATAATATGCACAATCAAATAATAAAAACTGCGGTAAAAAATAAAGTCTTTAGAGCTAGTACTATGGATGGTTTAAAGGTAGTGGCAATAGATGGTGTAGAATTATTTGAAAGCACCAAAAAGTGTTGTGATAAATGTCTTAGCCGAGTTCACAATGGTGGAGTTACTCATTATTTTCACAGGTCAGTAGTATGTTCAACTGTAGGCTCTGATCCGAACCTTATTTTAGGACAGGAAATGCTTGAACCTAAAACAGATGGATCAAATAAGGATGAAGGTGAAACTACCGGAGGGAAACGCCTAATCAATAGGCTATATAAAGAATTTCATCATTTTGCAGATATCATAGTCGCTGACGCTCTATATTGTAAATCCACTTGGATTAAAGAAGTGCTATCAATTGGAATGAATGCAGTAGTACGAGTTAAAGATGAAAGACTTCATATTGTCAAAGATGCATTAGCTTTATTCAAGTGCAGGGAGCCAAATAAAAAGTGGGTTGTGAATAGAAAAAGTAACAACTATATAAAAATAAAAGCCTGGGATGAAGATAATTTTGAAATGTCTAATTCAGAGATAAAAGTAAGATTTATAAAGTTTATAGAAGAAGTACATAAAAAAGATAAAGTAGAAATCAAAGAATCATGGATTATAACTACAGACAAATTTACTTCAGTAGAAACTTTGTGGAAGATAATGCATAAAAGATGGGATATTGAAAATAATGCGTTTCATCAGTTAAAAACGGAGTGGCATTTAGATCATTGCTTTCTTCATAGCCCTACAGGTGTAGAAACAGTGCTTATGTTTATAGTAATAGCCTTTAACTTAATGCAATTATATTTTTTTCGGTGCATTAGAGGGTTTAGAAGAAAAAGGATGTTGCAAATAAATATAATTGAGGATTTAAGGGATGAGATGCTATTAGTACAAGATTGGATAAATCCTATCTTCGATACTACTTAACTAGTTTAATAATTGTAAATTAATTTTGAAGATACTTTGGGGAGGGGGAATTTATAGGCATTTTGCGACCTATCTTTGTGTTGTGTTTCCATATATCTTAATGAATGTAATAGGTGACAATTACAGTAAGAGTAAAATTTTCACTGGGATTTTAATGCGAAATCTCTGGTGAGGACATGCTTCGCTGGACTCACTTGCTTTAATCCTGTAAACTTATCTGTTGGCTGTTCTTCATCATCTAGTTCTCCGACTTTGACCAGTGCATTGCATATTTCGTCAAATTTATCGATCATCCATGAAAACAGTTCTTCCTGCTTTTCGGGATTAAAGATTTCACATTCACGCTTATAAATAATTCGCTTGGCCGTGCTGGTTTTTCTACTGGAGTACCAGTCCAACTTATCACCAAATACAGTTTCTATTTCTACTTTTTTTCTTTCCAATCGTGAGAATGTCTCTTGATTATAAGCATAGATAATCAGTGAGAGATACTTGCCCCTTGTTAGTGTAAATTCAAGGTGAAAATCTGCGTCTGAAATTGGAATATGATACCACCCCTGAGGGAATGGTTTTCTTGATGCAATATCCTCACCACGGCCTTCCTGATTACAATAATCAATAAAACGTGTCCAAAACTTCATCTGTTGTGTTCCAAGTTCTATATCTTGTCTCTGCTCGATATCAGATGATGTTTCTGCGGTTGAATGTTCTTCAGCATTTTCCTGTTCTTCCGGCAGTGATTCTGGAATCTCTCTGCCATCCATTGCAAAGGATACATAAATCAACTTATCCATCTGCTCCCCTGTAAATCTGAATTTCCAACGATTCTCCATAAACTGCAGGAGTAGTTTGCTATGCTTATAAATGCTTTCAGCTGACCAGTCAGTTTCCTTTACTATCTCAATTTCAGAATGGGATCCATTCTGGTATCCTCTTCTACCATTAGTCTTGGAAGTTTTCTTATCTTCAAAGCTATCATTCTGCAAAGCCGAGTTAATGCTTTGTGATAATGGCAATAGGTTACCTAATGCGCATGACAGCAACTCGATTTCCTCATCATCAAACTGTCTGAAATGATTTTTCCAATAATACTTTGTAGGTGTCTGTGGAAGAATGTGTTCAATAGATATTTTGTCTTTTTCTGTTTTAGTGAACATCTCCCAGCTAACCTTATCAATATTATTTTTCTTTGCCAGTAGGAATTCATATTCGTACAAAAAATACTTTATAGAGTTCCAGTAATAGAAACCACCCATATTGTCAAAATACTTTTCAATCTTCGTAACAAAGTTAGGTAGCGCATATTCGATATTGGCATTGGTAATCTCGTTAATATCATCAATTAAATCATCAATATCCATTTGTTTCAGATAAATGCTGCGAGTAGCACGGTAATATTCACTACTCCTAAAGGTTGCATTAAGATACCCCATCCTAAAACAAATGAACAAGAATCTTTCGATTGCTGCAAATGCCTCAATTCGTTTTTCTACCTTCAAGTCCCTCCTGCTAATAATTACCATTAATAGAGGTCTGAAGTACCCAATACCAATACGATTCAAGCGGTCAACCCATACTTTTTCATCCGCCGTCAAATTATTACTCTGCATAGGGAAGAAAGTGTCATACCAGTATTTTGCCATATCTTTTAGACTGTTAACATAGTTGGAAATCTCGCTTGGCTCCAACTTAGAAATCTCCACTACTTCTGGCTCAATATCATCTTCAGTTTCAATTTCTGCATCATACTCAATGTCATCTGAAGCCTCTTGTGTTGTATCTCTGACAACTACTGTTTTCTTTTCAAAAATATTCTTTGCTGAGAATTTATTTAAAAGAAAATGAATGTAGTCATCACCTTTTCTACGGGAATATGCAAAATAACTAATCCAATGTGCCTTTAAAAATTCATCATCAGAAAGAGGTGTCTTTTCATTTCTACCAAGCTGATAATATACCTCTTTCCATGCATCATTTATCTGCTTTCTAAGGTTTGCTTTATCCATCTCATCGAACTTTTCATCAGAATAAAGCGTGGTCAGATATATTAGTCTGTTTTTTAGTAATTCGAGGTTCGTTAATTTCTTCCCACGGTTATTCATCGTTTCAAAGGCAACAAACACATCGTAATCATCATCAATCTCATGAATGTTAAACATCAACCTTAATGTCAGTTTGAGATACAGATTACTTACACCTTCCAATTTTTCACTTAAATAAAGAGCCGATAAATTCTCTCTAAAGAATGATTTTGCATACTTCAAATTTTTCGTATAATAAGTTTCGTTGACCGTACCAGAATACGGTTCATTAAACACTCTATATCTGAGATAGTCAGCACTAGCGTTATCCACTTCATAACCGAACAAATATGTAGTAATCTGATTATTTGGCAGGGCAATTGCATTTAAAAACTTGAGTTAAATCCCTTTACATAGTAGAATTTATTTAATAATATTACTAATGTAAAGGGGATTTTTATAATTATGTATCACGAACTTTCAAATTCTTTTATAAGCATTTCAGACCCAAGAGATAATAATTCAAAACATAAGCTTATTGATATACTAACAATAGCAACTTGTGCAATAATATGCGGAGCCGATACATGGACAGATATAGCTCAATATGGCACATCAAAACAAGAGTGGTTTTCAACATTCTTAGAGCTTAATCATGGGATACCATCCCATGATACTTTTGGAAGAGTATTTTCTATTATTAATCCAAAAGAATTTCAGGAAGCGTTTATTAAGTGGATCAAAGATATTTCTGATAAAGTTACTGGTGACGTAATTGCCATAGATGGCAAGACAGTTAGGCATTCCTTTGATACAAGTAACAATAAATCAGCTATTCATATGGTAAGTGCATGGTCAAATCAGTTAGGTTTAGTTTTAGGTCAGATAAAGGTTAATGATAAATCAAATGAAATAACAGCAATTCCAGAATTATTAGATAAGATAGATATAAATAAATCTATAGTAACAATTGATGCTATGGGTACTCAAAAAAATATAGCTAAAAAAATAATCAAAAAGGGCGGAGATTATGTTTTAGCTTTAAAAGGTAATCATAAAAACTTTTCCAACGATATAAAATACTTTTTTGAAGAAGAATCTAAGAATAAATTTGCTGATGTTGAATATAGTTTTTTCAAGACTACTAACAAAGATCATGGCAGAATTGAAACACGTAAACATTACTTAATTAACGATTTAAACTGGCTTTCACAGAAGTCAGAGTGGAAAAACCTAAATAGTATAATTATGGTTGAATCTGAAAGAACCATAGGCGATAAAACATCTAAAGAAAGAAGGTATTATATTTCGAGCTTAACAGAAAATGTTGAAAAGGTTGCTGATGCCATTAGAAAACATTGGGGAATAGAGAATAGCTTACATTGGATTTTAGATATTGCTTTTAGAGAAGATGATAGCAGAATAAGAATTGAAAATGCAGCTGAAAACTTTGCCATCTTAAGGCATATAGCTTTAAACTTATTAAAAAATGAAAAATCAGTAAAGATTGGTGTAAAAGCTAAAAGACTCAAATCCGGTTGGGATAATGATTATTTAAGAAAGGTTTTAACTTCAATCCAATAGAAACATCGTTTTCATAAAGTTATTACAGTTCTAATATCTTAAGTAAACGTTATATTAAACTTCTATATTTTCAAGTGCAACAATATCCTTATACTACCAAAATATGATTAAACTTTAGCTCATTACAATATAAGGATGCAATTGCCCTGGATTATTTGGTGGTTTGTGTTGACAAATATATTTTGCTACAATATCTTTTAAGGTATCATAGCCAAGAACTATCTCTTCATCCGATTTTTCAGTGTTTTCTTCCAAAGAACGTGTAAACTCAACTATCTCATTTAAGAGAATGATGAATGTTGTAAGACGCTGCTGTCCGTCAACAATATTGCAAGCCTTAAATCCCTTGTCCAGCATCCACAAATCGCTGCCCCAAGTTTTAGTTTCACTGCGTTTCAGTGTTTTCAATGATAATAAACCCGTGTAATGATATCTGCTATCTTGTAAATTTATTAAATCATCCCAAAAGTCAGCAAGTTGCGATTGCTGCCATGCATATCCACGCTGATAATCTGGTATTCTAAATAATCTATTTTGAAATAATAATGACAAAGGTTGCAATTCACTAGCCATTCCAAGCACCTCTCTATTGATTTATTTTGTCTCTCTTTTTACATAGGTAAGTTCTATATCATAGCCAAGAGCCTCAATCATCTGCACAAATGTCTTGTTTACAATACCATCCTGCTTTTTGATGATACGATTCACATAAGATTTTGTAGTATTGATGTCTTCTGCTATTTTTGCCTGTGTGGTTCCATTCTCTATACACCTGACTTTAACATCGAGTTCTATATTATTTTTAATCATGTTCTACACCTCTGCTTGTTTGCTCTTAACTTATTTCACAAATCAGATAACTTATTGTACTACAATTTTTGGTAAATTTCAATTATACCAATGTAATAGATAAATGAAGTTTTCACCACAGAAAACACCCTGCATTTCTGCAAGGTGCTAACTTCTGTAATTTTTTTTATCTTTCAACATCAACACTTGTTCCTGACTTGAATTCCACCGAGAACTTTTTCTCATAAACCGTTATCTTTTCAACCATTCGCCTCACAAGGGATTCATCATATTCTTCTATCTGCTCCATCTGCTCTGCAAGGAACTCCTGCATCTCAGCAATTCGCTGTTTCAAGCCTTCTCGTTCCGCATTCTCTGCCATAGTATTCTGCTTTAGTTCTCTAAGACGGTCTATCTCATCAGCAAGGTCATTATAATCCTTTTTAGCATTTGCTCGTTTTAACAGTTCCTTTTGTAATTCTTCCAGTTTGGCATTGATTCTTTCCATAGAGCCTTCATCTTCCAAAGCAAGTACTGATGCAATGTTCTGCTCTAGGGCTATAAGCATATCATCCTTGCCACCAAGTGCCATATTGATAGCTTTTATTACAGCCGCTTGAAGTTCCATTTCTTGAACTGTAGGTGCATCACAGCGTTCTGGACCATGTTCCACTCGAGTGACACATCGCCAAACAAAGGAACGTTTGCCTCTGTTATTCCAAGCAATTCTGCGATATATGTCACCACACTTTGGGCAGTAAACAATGCTGGATAATGCGTACTTACTGCTGTAGACTCTTTTCTTTCTATTCTCACCGCTGTGAAGATTTGTTTTTCTTAGCATTTCTTCCTGCACCTGCATATAAAGTTCTCGGGGTATGATGGCTTCATGGTTATTTTCTACATAATATTGTGGAACGATGCCATTATTCTTAACTCTCTTTTTCGTAAGTACATCTACTGTATATGTCTTCTGCAAAAGGGCATCACCGATGTATTTCTCATTTTTTAAGATTTTCTTTATAGTTTCTGGTCTCCATTTTGCTTTCCCTGCTACAGTTAGGGTGCCATCAGATTCTAAAATTTCTCCGATTTGTTTCAGGCTTTCTCCTTGCAGATACTCCAAATAAATACGTTTTATAATTTCTGCCTCAGTAGGTTCAATAATAAGATGACCTTCATCATTTTTGGTGTACCCCATAAAACGATTGTGGTTCACCTGTACCTCACCGTTTTGGTATCGGAACTGCAATCCCAACTTTACGTTCTTGCTTAAAGATTCCGATTCCTGCTGTGCAAGGCTCGCCATAATTGTAAGTAGAATCTCTCCCTTAGAATCTAAGCTATTGATATTTTCTTTTTCGAAGTATACGGGAATGTTCTTTTCCTTTAATAATCTAATGTATTTCAGGCAGTCTAGAGTATTGCTAGCAAATCGGCTAATGTACTTAGTAATAATCATGTCTGTGTTACCAGCCATACATTCCTCAATCATACGATTAAATTCTTCACGCTTTTTAGTGTTAGTTCCTGAAATACCATCATCAGCGAAAATCTTGGCAAACTCCCATTATTCATTTCTTTGTATAAAACTTATGTAATGCTCTATCTGTGCCTCGTAGCTTGTAGCTTGCTCATCGCTGTCGGTACTTACCCGGCAGTACGCTGCGACTCTGAGTTTTTGCTTGTCTTCCATCTTTATCAAGGGGATGACGGTCCATATACATTCTTATCCCTCTTCACAACTATTGGCCTGCATTAGTAAGTATACCTTTTATGTCTGCTAGCTTAAAGTAATTTACCCATTCCTTTACATATTTTTTGAGCTTCTTCTTTAGCTTTTTTTAACCTAAAGCATTACTTCTAGCGGTTATCTTCTTTATTCTAGTTTTTATTTTAGCTATACTTTTAGAATGTACCCTAGTTTTAATACCTGCTTTGCTAGGATTCTTTCTGTACTTCTTTTACATTTTTCAAACATTACCATATCAGTGAAACTTCGATTAAAAAAGCATTTCATTAGATTTTACTTTAATGAAATGCTTGTACCTGGTAAATTCTTGGATCCTGGGGTAGTTGAGGGGAACAACGTGCCCCTCTTGCTATTTGCCATTGCTAATATTTCTGTTTAATCGCAGTTTCCCATTTTATTCTACCCTGGGTTCCTTGTGAGGACATGCTTCGCTGGGCTCACTTGCTACTTATTTTTTTTATTATTGCTTGATGCCCTTATAAGTGAGTTGTATTTATTTATAAAGGGCTTATAAGGGGCTTGTTTTTTATATTTATCTAAGTTTGGTTAATATAACTTTTGCGATTTTTATTATGAAAATCAAATAAAAAAACATTTCATTAAAATTTACTTTAACGAAATGCTTACACTTGGTAATTTTCTGGGTTCGGGGTGTTAGAGGGAGACGAAGTTTCCCTCTTGATATTTGCGATTGCTAATATTTCTGCTTAAACACACTTTTCCATTTTATTCTACCCTGGGTTCCTTGTGAGGACATGCTTTGCTGGACTCACTTGCTATTTAGTTAATATTTTAACAATAAATTACTTAAAATTACTTGAAATTACTTAAAATTAATTTTCAGTATCTTTTATATTCCATAAAATTTTCCCATCTTGAAAGAAAGGAAATAGTAATATTACATGAAATATTATAAATATTATTATTGTTGTATTTCTAATAATAATATATAAAAAAAATGAAAACAATGCTCCAGAAATAGGTCCTATTAATGATACCAATCTTGAATTAAAATCATTATTAATATTGACAACTACTTCAAATTTAAATTTATCAATATTTATATATATTCCTTTGTCACTTTGAATTAAATGATAAGTATATATATGCCCTATTTCATGAAATATAACTGTTATTATAAAAAGAGACCAGGTGAAGAATATATCTAGAAATTGATACTTTACAAAAAACGGAATAAAAAAAACTATAGATAAACTTCTTAAATAAAAAATTATACTGGATTTTAAAATTAATTTTAGAACATCTCTAGAATATATTGTTTTTTTAGCAAACATTCTCTTAATTGATAACATATCATTACAATATAAAAAATTAATATAATACTTTAACGTTTCTCTATTAAAATCTTTTTTTAATAGATCTGCAATTTTATTATTGTTAAAAATACATTGTATATACTTATAGTCGTCTTTTTCTATATAAATTTTATTGTTAAGCCTTTCATCATAAATCCCATCAATTTCCAAGCAAACACCTTTGTTTATACAATATTTATCAAACTTATAAAATTCCAATACTATCACTTCCTATTATAAAAAATAATTATTAAATTTATAATTAAAAGAGTAATATTTTCATTAATATTACTACCAATATAATTATTTATAACGGTAGAAAAAATGCTAAAGGTCGTCTTATATAAAAGTGGTATTAAAAAAATTATTATATAAAAAATAGCATTATCTTTACCATATATTAAAATAGGAAGTTCAATTTTATCTAATACAACGAAAATTAACAATCCTAATAATATAATTTCTACATAGAGCGTTATATCTGTATGTTTGAATATAAATGAAAAAATAATATAATTTATCGTAATAAGTATAAGCGATAATAGAAATCTATATATTAAATTTTTATTTATATTTATTGGTAGTGTTTTATAGCAACTATAATAACTATAATATAACCCTATAGGTAAAGCTGCTACCATCGTTAACAAAATCGAAATAGTATTATAATCTATATCAAGTTTTAATATTCTAAATATGATAACAATAAGATATGGAGCTACTAAAAATTCAATATAATATCTTAAATTTCTTAAAAATTCAATTATAACATTAAATGAATATAAGTTTATTCTATTACAAAATCTAATATTATAATTCTTCTTTATTAACTTTTCTTTTTGTTCATTAAATTCTATATTCTTATCCTTCATAAAATATAGAATCCCTATACCTAATACTAAAGGACTAAATAATAATAAATAATAAAATATATTAATTTCATCTAAATTAATATATTCAAAATAAAAATATAATAATAAATATGATAAGCTTAAGCTTACTAGTGATGTTAAATAGAAAGAAAATTTACTTTTATATTTTAAATTAACTATTTTATATATAGATAACGTTAATATAGATATTCCTAATGTTAAACAATAAAAAATTATTATAAAAATAACTACTAAGAGTATATTTATATTCATAACATTTGCAATTGATAATATCAGAAATATAAATGATGATCCTAAAAACATTAAATATAAAAAAATTGATGATATAAATATCAAATCTGACTTTACAGGAAAACATTTTAACTTATTCCAATACTCTAAATAATTTTTATATGAGAATATCAATGTAGAGAATGATAAACAAACTAAAAATAATCCTAAACTTAAATATAAGCTTTTCAAAAATATTACTACACTTGCATTTGATGCTAATTTAACTCCATAAAACATTTTAGTTATATTTGAATAAAAGTAATATAAAATCAATAGAAACAATAAGAATGTTGTTACAAATTGAGATGTATTTTTTACTAAATAAATTTTTAGTCCATTTTTTATAGCCAAAATTTGACTTTTAAAAATATATATTATTTCCTTCATAATTAATCACCATCTCTATTTATTTGTTCAATAAATATATTTTCTAACTTTTGTTCATTTATTGATGAAATAGAAAATATATTATTAATAACTCCATCATTAATAATAATTACTTCATCACAAACATCCTCAACAAAAGATAATATATGTGTAGATATTACTATAGTAATACCTTTTTTCTTTAAATCTAATATAACATTTTTAAATAAATATATCATTTCTATATCTAATCCATTAGTTGGTTCATCTACTATTATTATTTTGGGATTGTGCATTAGAGCCACTATTATTTGAACTTTTTTTCTCATTCCATGAGAGAAAAATTTTATTATTCTATATCTTTGTTCTTCTAAATCAAAATATTTTAACCAATATTTAATACTTTTTTCAATTTGAACTTTCTCCAATTTAAATAGCTGTCCTATAAAATTTAAATATTCATTTAATGTTAAATAATCAATGAGTATATCATTATCTAATACAATTCCAATATTACTTTTAAACTCAATTGAGTGTATATTAGGAATTGTATTTAAAACACTTATATTTCCTTCCCCTCTTAATTCTCCTATAATACAATTTATTAAGGTAGTCTTTCCACTCCCGTTTTTCCCAAGAATACCCACACATTGTCCTTCCTCTATTTCAATATTTATATTCTTTAAAATATATTTATCCGAATATCTAAAACTAAAATTATTTAAACTTATTATTCCCTTCATCTTTACTCCTTCTATAACTTCCAATTAGAAGTGTACATTTTTATTTTATTTATTATTTTTCCTAATAAAATTGTTATAACAATTGCAAAAATTAATGGAAATAAATAGAATAGTGTGGAATTACTATAGCTAATAACAAAACCTCCATCATTACTAATTGTAAATAAAACATTTTGTAATGTAAGTCCTAATAATTTCAAATTAAATTCTGCATCTTTACCATTCTGAATTAATACATCTAAATTAGGTGTTTGAGCATCTAATAATCTCCTTATAACAAACATAGAAAATATTAAAGCTATAAAAAACAACACTATCATTGACGTTACTACTAAAAACTTTTTATAATATAACTTTTTCATAAAATTTATTACTCCTATACCTTAGAATTATTACTATACTAATGTTTTAATTTATTTACTATTTTCTAATAATTATTAATATTCCTCTACTGGTAATGAATAAGGATACGCTATAGTTCCATCTGGATATCTATAATATTCACTAGTTGAATTTCTAGGTTTTACTATAACTTGTGTTGAAATATCACTAGAGCCATTTATAATAGAAGGAGCTATTCCTTTTGTTATATTAAATCCTATCGCGGCTTTACTAGAAAACTTAATATCTATATAATCTCCATTATTGGTTGCTTTTTGAACTGCTTGTTTTTGCATATCTATAGTTGAATAAGCAGTGTAAAAATTAATAGTAGATGATACTACAATATAAAGAGCTGCTGAACAAATTAAAAATACTATTGCTGCTGTTATTGGATCAACTGCATATTTTTTTACATTTCTTAAATTTTCTTTTATTCTATAAGTTATTCCATTATCAGATTTATTACATTTTAAACTATTTTCCATAATCCACCTCTCATACTTAATTAAAACATTAGTATATATATATATTATACATACTTTGTTTAACATTTACTACATATTTTTCATATTATTCTGTACTATATATTTCTCAGAATCTCAATTTTTTCTGTTACATATTTTCTTAAATCCATAGTAACTTATATTTTTATTATTACATCCTATAAAACATACGCTATTTCGTTAAATCATGTTTTAGCGAAATTATAAAATTTAACGGTTTTAAGCCATTTGAAAGACCTGGATTTTTTAAAATCCAGGTCTTTTTGTTTACTCATTATAAACTTTTCTAAAAAAAGATAGACTTCGCTATGATCATAACGAAATCATAATAAAATTGAATAAAATAAGTATCTATAATACAAGCAAGAAAAGTTTTATATCTATTTTTGATTTATAGCCTTCATTGTTACTCTATATACTAAATAAACTATAGCAAAAATTATTGCAATACCTGTAATCCCTATAATAATTATATCCAATATATCACCTCTACTTTATTGCTTTTAATTTAGCTATATCATAGCAATTTACTTTAGTAACTTCTTCTACTTCTTTTAATTCTGCAAGCCTAGATAATACATCGGTTTTAAATTCACTTAGATTTGCAGTTTGATCATAAACTACCTCTAAGGTTTTATCTAATTTATCTATCTTATTTTCTATTTTATCTAATCTTTCATTTGTTTTAATTTGCCCTTGCTCTATTCTCTTTAGAATTTCTAATATTTGTTCATCCATGCTTATCACCCCTTATATTAACTATATTATATCCAATATAAAATCTTATTAATAGGGTCAATATTTTCTAATTTATTTTTTCAATATTTAAAGGTTTTTAAATGAATTTAAAGAATAGTATTATTACAGTATACTTATTGTAATATTATATTTGAGGTGTTCTTATGGAAGTATTAGAATTATTAAAATTAGTTAATTCTGAATTAGAAAAAAATAAAAGTTTAACTTCAATAGCAAAAGTGCTTGGAGTAAATGAAAGTACTATAAGAAAAAAATTAAATAAACTTGGATATAAAAGAATAGGTAATCAATTCGTATTGAGTTCCGAAAATACTAGTAAGACTACTGGTACTATGTCAAGAAAAAGTACAAGTTAAATTTGAATTTTTAAATATTAACTTATTTTCTATATTGTATTAGCCAGCAGTTAGATATAATTTATTTAACCCTTCCTTATACACAATTTCATATTGGTTTGGTGATAGATATCCATAATGGCTATGTATCCTTACTGTATTATAAAATGCTTCTATATAATTAAAAACCAATCTATGTGCATGGTTATAATCTAATATCTTGAATCTATTTAACCACTCTCTTTTAATCAATGCATGAAATGACTCTATGCACGCATTATCCCATGGATAGGCCTTCTTGGAATAACTGTTTATAAAATTTTTAGTTGCTTCTTGATATGCAGCAGAAGTATATTGTATACCCCTATCGCTGTGCATAACTAAGGGGTTGTTTATATTTCGTGATGCTTTTGCTTTCTCAATTGCCTCAATGACACATTTTGACTCAAGAGTAGTGCTAAGGACCCATGATATGATCTTTCTTGAGTATAGATCCATTATGCTTGTTAAATATGCAAACCCATCATATGTCCAAATATAGGTGATGTCTGAGCACCATACTGCATTTGGTTCTTCTGGATTAAATTCTTCGTTTATCTAATGCGTCCTGTGTGTCCCTTAGTTCTTTGCGTAGTCTTGCATTTTCTTTTGCGTCATCACTTTGGTCATTACCAGATCCCCTAGTAGGTACTTCTCCATTGTTAGCTCTGGCTTCTTTTGTCCACGTGCATAATGTTGCTTTGCTTGTTCCTAAATTCTTTGCACAAGCTGTTAATCCTAAATCCTTATGATCTAAATAATACCTTACGGCATCCTCTTTAAACCCTTTTGTAAACTATCTACTCATGTTAAATCCCTCCATCTTCCTTTATCATTATTATATATTCTATATTGGTATCTTTCACTTTCAACTTGTATTATTTATATTCTAGCACCATATTGTTATTATTACTTGATGCCCTTATAAGGGGGTGGTATTTATTTATAAAGGGCTTATGATGGGCTTGTTTTTTATATTTATTTAAGTTTGGTTAATATATATTTTGTGATTTTTATTATAGAAATCAACTAAAAAAGCATTTCATTAAAATTATTCTAATGAAATGCTTTTACCTGGTAATTTTCTGGGCCCCTGAGGTGTTAGGTGGAGGCGAAGTTTCCCTCTTGCTATTTGCGATTGCTAATATTTCTGCTTAAACACACTTTTCCATTTTATTCTACCCTGGGTTCCTTGTGAGGACATGCTTCGCTGTACTCACTTGCTAACATCTGAAAATTCTTTTACGGGGATACTATATTTTCTGCATTCATCCTGCGTAAAATCAATTAAAAATGATTTCAGAAAGTTACAAGCAAAATCGCTAATTCTATCTTTTGAAATATTGTTTACATAAAGCTGTATTTCTTCAAAATGAGAAAATCCATTTGCTTTATAGTGTGGTATCATACTAAACAGTTCTAAAATTTCATTAGATGTCTTTGTTGATATTCTTAATCCTTTCTTTGTTTTTCCTGAACCTAATCCTACTTCACTACATTCAGATAATTCTACTAGAATATTCACTAACTGTTCTTTTTTATCTTCACTTTGCAAATATATTGTACCTAGTTTATTAAATGTACTTATTAATATCAAATGTAATGCGTTATCCTGCTGGGAAGGAGACTTCCATAAAAGGAATGGATCTAAATACAATGGTATATCTTCATCCAAAAATGGTATAGCAAAATCAACTTCTTCTTGAGTAACAGGAATATTATAGTAATCTATCAATCGTGGTCTTACAATTGGCATTAAGCATCCCCCTCCCTACATAATTTCAAAATACTTCAACTCATCTTTGATTGCTTCCGCATTTTTAGGCGTTTGGTTGTTTTTTAATTTTAGATCTTCACTATATTTAGAAATATCATACATTGTCCACCATTTGAAGCCCTACCTACCATAATTCAATTCTATATAAATAGATAAAGCACTCACCCACATCTAGCATTAATAATTTACCTATAGATATTTCATATAATGGAAGATAGCCCATCCACATCCCTCTAAAAATAAATAAAATCACTTCTGAATTAGGCTTATTATGCAGCACATTGTAAAATTAACAGATTGTTGATATCTTTATTTTACTAATATTTCATTCACATTTCTTATCGATGCAACTTCCAACTTATTATAGGTTTTTAGTGTTAAATCATATACATCTTCTGTAGAGTCAATATAATCCATGGTTACTGCTACAGCATAATTAACAAACTCAGCATCATGCCCATATCTGTCCATAGCATGTAATACTAAATATGGATCCTTCAAATTTTTATAAGCCATCACTGCCCTTCTCTTAATAACCGTATCCCATTTAAAGTTGTTTTTTCTTTCCTGTTCTGTTTTATACTTGTTACTGAAATCAGAATAACTATTTGGATTATTACCTAAACGCCAATCGTCAGCAATTAATTCCTCAATAGTATCATGGTCACTTGCTAAATTAACTACTTTTGTTTTTCTCTTACCATTAATTGTCTTGCTCATTGTATACTTATTTTGGCTCGGATAAAATGTATCCTCGATACACGAAAGGGTGTAATCCTCGGTATTTTTAGCATCAATTTCTGTTGATAATGCTATCGTCCATTCAACAACTACTTTTCCTGAATAATTAAGATTACCTATATACGGTAATGGTAATTTAATAGCTTGTGTAGGACGCAGCTTGCTTTGATATATTGTTGTTACGCTGTTATCAACACAAGATAAAATATCTTCAACCTTTTGATTTGCAAATCCATGACCAATAAACCGATCTGCTTTGTATTCTGGATGTTGTGCGGTATGTACTAACAAAACCCTTGCAAGTAATGGATTTCCAAAGTTACACCTCCCAATAATTTCTGCTGCTTTAGCAGTTACTAACGGTGCTGAAAAGCTTGTACCACAAGAAAAACTTCTACCATTAGCACTACCAGATATTAATTGAAATGGATTTGTAGTACTTCCACCAAAATCAAGGAAATCAGGTTTGATTTTGCATCCTTCTCTACCATCTCCATATGAACTATATTCTGCTCTCTCAAATGTACCATCACTCTTTTGAGAATACGCACCTATGCCAAGACAGTTAACAGCATCAGATGGTGCCTGTATTCTGCATAATTGATCATCGCTTAAGTCTCCATCATTTCCTACTGCTACCACAAATAAGGTTTTTCCATCCTTTGACAATTCATCGATTGCATAAGTAAACCGAGTAATGTTATCATCATCAATTGCACCATATGGACCTATTGATAAATTGTAAACATTAATATCAGGTCGTTTTGGTACTACGTCTTCAATAATGTCAATAATCTCATACAAATCAATGTCATTGTAATCACTAAGGGGAAACACCCTAAAACTTTCAACATTAATTATAGGTGTTGCCAAATTATCTTTTAACCCATACCCTGATAAATCCCCATATAAAGCAGCCCCTACAACCCCCATTCCATGATCCAGAAAATTATTATCCTTGGGAGTAAGAATAGGATTGTTTTCTATAACACAACCAGCAAAATAAGGGTTATTTACATTAACACCACCATCAAAAACACCCACCTTAATAGTTGATTGCTGTACATTTAAAGGAGGAGGGGGAAGTGGCATCCCCATTCCACTTGAACGAATTATAGGTAGCTGTTTTAGAAATATAGGATGGGCTGTTCTTATTGGATTAAATCTAAGAACATGCGTTAGAGTTTCCCTAGTTAATACAGCACTTACAAACGTAATTCCAGAAGCATATGTTTTAAATTTAACCTTGCTTGTTTCACCTCCATATTGATTAATCAGTTTCATTAATTGATTTTTCGCCTTTTCAGTACTTGATTCAAATGGATGCAACACAAGTTCTACTCTACCATCTGTCCAGTCAGCATCAAATTTAGAAATGAGAATTGAATGATTATCAAAATATATACTCTCAATGCTCCTAATATTATCAATTGCCCCTTTAGAAAAATCATCCCCACTTCTTAATTGTTCTTCTAGTGTTTGCAAAGTAATTTTAGACATTCTCAAGAAAATCTCTTTACCTAGTTTAATTTTATTTGGCTTAGTTTTATCCTTTAATGTAATTTCTTTCATCCACTTTTTACTACCCACGTCTTCTGCATTAATATGCTTTATAAAAGCATTCGGATGATAAGATTTTGCAGAATAATCCACATCCATCTTAACATTAACAATCACTTCATCCATAATAAATTCTTGGGGAGTTTGATTGATACAACTTATTACATCCTTAACTTGATTACTTAGTTTATATCTGGCTTCCTCAAAACTCAGTCTTTTATCACCTTTTGAAAATCCGTTATCGTGTTTATGTGGGACTATATATTCTTCCCCTTTAGCAAGAATAGGTCTTTTTTTATTGCTCATCATTTACCCCCCTCTTTATATAATTTTGAATTGCTGATATACTCTTATCTAATATTGAAGCCATTTCTCTATAGGTCATCCCAAACTCTTCCCTAGCCACTTTACAAAACCTTTTATTAAAATCTAAACTTTTATCCGTACTAGCATTCGCTATTTCAAGTATCACCAATTTTTCTATTTTATCACCATACATTATATGTTGCTTCTTTGATTTATCACAGACCTTAATTATATCTGCTGGTGACATTCCTTCCGTTAATTGTGCATACATCTTAAATATTTGCTTTTCCATATTCTCATATTCCCTATCCTTAAAAGCAAAATCAAACAATTTCTGCCTTGTTAACTTATCTGGCAGTACTACTTCCAAAGCAATATCAAATCTTCTCCAAATCGCCTTATCTAATAATTCAGGATGATTTGTCGCTGCAATTAAAATAGAATGTGGTGGCCACTCCTCAAGCTCCTTTAATAACACATTAACCACCCTTTTTAATTCACCTAAATCTGTAGAGTCATCTCTTCTTTTAGCAATAGCATCAAATTCATCTAATAAAAGTAGTGTTGGCTCCTCTTTAGCATAATCTAATGCTTTTTTCAAGTTTTGTCCCGTTTTTCCTAGGTAACTAGATACAGCAGATGCCATATCTAACGAGGCAAACTTTAATCCAAACACACTTGACAAATACTTTGCTAACAGTGTCTTTCCTACTCCAGGAGGTCCAAATAAAAGTATTGATGCCGCAGGAGCTAAACCCACAGACATTAATTTATTTATATTTGCCCTCTCATCCACTATTGTTTGAATAATACTATTTATCTTATTATTAAAGAGAGGCGGATCAATCTCCATTGGCTCTTGAACAACTAACAAGTTAGAACGAGAATCTTGATCTTGTGGTAAAGTCCCATACCCTATGGAGCGAACACTAGATAATCCTGCACCATGAAAATTTAATGCTTCTGATATTTGGTTAGCCATCTCTGGGTTATTTTGTTTAACACCTCTTATAATTTTTGTAGACAAGGCCCTTACAGTTCGTAAGTCGTTATCTAAACTTGCTCTTATTAACTGTGGAATATAATCTTCTATGTTCATATTTGTATCACTCCATTTGAATTTCATTATTCATAATACATCGCCATTCCCTTGTTTCTCAAACCACCACAGTGCCTTTGTATTATGTTTCACTCTGCTTTAATATTATAATACAAAAATACTTTTATGTCTATACACTTATTACTTTAACAGAGATTTCGCATTAAAATCCCAGTGAAAATTTTACTCTTACTATAATTGTCACCTATTACATTCATTAAGATATATGGGAATGCAACAGGCAGATAGGTCGCAAAATGGCTATAAATTCCCCCTCCCCAAAGTATCTTCAAAATTAATTTGCAATTATTAAACTAGTTAAGTAGTATCGAAGATAGGATTTATCCAATCTTGTACTAATAGCATCTCATCCCTTAAATCCTCAATTATATTTATCTGCAACATCCTTTTTCTTCTAAACCCTCTAATGCACCGAAAAAAATATAATTGCATTAAGTTAAAGGCTATTACTATAAACATAAGCACTGTTTCTACGCCTGTTGGACTATGAAGAAAGCAATGATCTAAATGCCACTCCGTTTTTAACTGATGAAACGCATTATTTTCAATATCCCATCTTTTATGCATTATCTTCCACAAAGTTTCTACTGAAGTAAATTTGTCTGTAGTTATAATCCATGATTCTTTGATTTCTACTTTATTTTTTTTATGTACTTCTTCTATAAACTTTATAAATCTTACTTTTATCTCTGAATTAGACATTTCAAAATTATCTTCATCCCAGGCTTTTATTTTTATATAGTTGTTACTTTTTCTATTCACAACCCACTTTTTATTTGGCTCCCTGCACTTGAATAAAGCTAATGCATCTTTGACAATATGAAGTCTTTCATCTTTAACTCGTACTACTGCATTCATTCCAATTGATAGCACTTCTTTAATCCAAGTGGATTTACAATATAGAGCGTCAGCGACTATGATATCTGCAAAATGATGAAATTCTTTATATAGCCTATTGATTAGGCGTTTCCCTCCGGTAGTTTCACCTTCATCCTTATTTGATCCATCTGTTTTAGGTTCAAGCATTTCCTGTCCTAAAATAAGGTGCGGATCAGAGCCTACAGTTGAACATACTACTGACCTGTGAAAATAATGAGTAACTCCACCATTGTGAACTCGGCTAAGACATTTATCACAACACTTTTTGGTGCTTTCAAATAATTCTACACCATCTATTGCTACTACCTTTAAACCATCCATAGTACCAGTTCTAAAGACTCTATTTTTTACCGCAGTTTTTATTATTTGATTGTGCATATTATTTAAACCTTCTAAGTCAAAGTCGCTTAATGAGCGCCTAACGGTATCAATACGTGGCACTTTAGTTTTCTTAGGTAGCAACTTTTTAAATTTATTTTTTTCAAGTAAGTGTTCTAATCTATTGAAACTTCTTATTTGAAGTATAAAGCCAAATAATACCACAAAGGAGATTGTTGAAACTTTTGCAGAAAATTTTATTCTTTTATCCTTTAAGGTATTCATTTTTTTGCCTATATGATATACCTTATTAATATAGGTGAGCATTTGTTTTAAATAATTTGTGTTCATTTTATCAGCATCCTTTTATTTTAAGTTTCTAGTTAAAACTATTATAAAAAGGATGCTTTTATTATGCAAGTTTTTCCCTTATAAATTCCAGCAAAAATCGGAATTAATAACGATTTTCTTAATTTGATACAAATCATTATAAATCAACGGGCTATCGCCCTAAAAACTTTTCAAGTGCTAAACTTCTGTTACTTTAAATAAAAAATTGCAATATGAGACCCTTTTTCTCATTATATATACTCACTTGACCATTACTCATTTTCGGATTTCGGGGAAAAGTGGAGTCAGTAATGCAAACTGACTCTTTTGGAGTTTGCTGCTATTAAATCTTATATATAAAAAAGTTGCCCACTCAATTTAGAGTAAACAACTTTTTGTTTTCATCTTCACTTTTAATTATTAGATAACTTTAAAATACTTTAACGCATCTTTAATTACTTCCACTTTTTCAGGTGTTGGATGCTTTCGTTCATGCTTTAATTCTTCTACTGCATTAGGGGCATCATACATTGGCAATCCCAAACTTCTTTTTACTTCTGCTATATAAGCCGTATGCACTTTGAAATCATACTTATTTTCTATATATTCTTGTATCATTTTATAAGTTACTCTTTCACTCGGTCTATAATTTTCAACTTTTTGAACTATTTTATCTACTGGGATTTTTCCATCACCCTCACCAAACTCAATGTTTACGTGGATATGACTATCTGCATTTTTGTGGGACAAAGATACAACCGTCTCAACGTGGCTCGAGAGGACAGAATGAATGTCTTAGGCTTATTTAGTGACCTTACGTTAGTGGGAACATATCTATAGGCTTTTAGTTAGTTTTTATAATCTAACGTCTGTGAGAACATATCTATAATAATAGTAAAGTTCTTGCAATAGTTAGACTCTGATAAGCTTTCTAATTGTCCTCAACTAGAAAATACGAGAATTTCACTTTTTCCTTGCTATAGCAGCTGCACGTTTTCGTTCATTGTCATTTAGTTGGAAAATCAAATGAAATACTTCCATCCTATTACCTGTTTCAGGCACTATATGCTCACTAACAATCATTATGTTGTCATCTTTTTCGATTCTTTGAATATTAATTGGTTGGAAATCTCCCTTTATGTTATTTAATTCTTCCTCTATTTTGTCAAACCCTTTTTTAAGGGATATATCCCTATTCATAGATAATGTAATACCAAATTTGAAATTATGGTTTAAATATCCCATTAATTGATTATATTGATTCGTAAAGTTCTTAATGTATTTGTTTTCAAGCACTGCATAATCCGTAATATGCCCATCTTTTTCTGCATATATATATAGATCAGTTTCACCTAATTCTTTTTTAGCACGCCCCATTGTAAATTCTCTTGTAACGTGAAGATCGTACTTACTGTTTAAATTTCCTGCAATGGCATCTTGAATATCTGCAGTAATTTGCACTTCATTCCGTTTCTCAAAATCTACAATCCGTTTTTCAAAACGTTTAATGACATTTATCAACTCTGATACAATATTGTCAGGCATTGGAATACATGGATCATTATTTCTCTTTCTGAGGGTTTCTAAGTACCTTTCTCGCAAATCATATTCCATCAAATCAATATAATTATCAAGATTATCATAGTGAAAAAACATCTTTAACAATTTTGGATTCTGAAGATATAACATAACCATGTTGCTTAATGGTTCTGGTAAAAAGTCGTGATCCTGGAAACACATATCATAATATTCTTCAAAATCCTGTATTAGTCTTAAAATATATTTCCCATCATCTTCATTCTCCAAATCATTTTTTAGATTATCATCTATTTTATTACTAATTAACTCGGTTTTATCATCAACACAATCTTCCCACCAACATAATATTGCATACATCAAGTATTCATATTTAGGCTTAATAAAATCCCTAACACTATTTGAACAGACAATTTCATATAATTCATCTACTGAATTTCTACATTCCTGTGGTTTTCTCATAAGATAGTCTCTTGGGAAAAAACCATCTAAATCAAATCCTGGATCTGATTCAAGAATATCTATTAGTACTTGTATTATATCCCGCAGATTGCTATTAACATACTGTGTTACTCTCTTGCCAATACTTGATAAATCCTCATAATCATATATATTTATTTGAATCAAAGCACTCATTCCTTCCCAATAAAAGTGTATCTTGTTTTTTCTCTGTTTTACCATAACATCTTATATTCAATCTTGTGCTATTCTAAAACACACCATCTATGTTCTAAGTACTCCCTCATAAAACTTATATCTATCTTCTTCAACTAACATCCCAGATAATCTAAAGATTTCAGTCTTGATAGATTTTCATTATACTTTGGAAAGTCTTCGTATTAACAGCACTCTATTAAGCAAACTTATTTTAAAATCTCTCATATGTATCCTTTTTAGTGATTTTATCGAATTCTAAAAAATCATATAGCTTTTCTGGAAAGATATCTTCTGAAAACTTGCTTTCATTGCTAATAATATCCCAAATACCTGTGCTATCTTTATCGTTTGATTCATACCCTATAACACTTTCTAACTTAGGAATATTAAAATGAATTCGTTCATTTCCTGCTTCAGTTATTAACTTCCAGTTTGTTGTTACCATTGCTTTTTTAGTTGCCTCACTTAAAGGTTCGCCTTTTAAGTTAAAGGCCTCTATATCTTCTATTTCTTTTTTGTAAAAATTACTTTCTTTATATTCTGACTCAGTTTTATAATCTAGCTTTTCAATAAAGTTATCTTGAAAATCAAAATCATTAATAACGAAATAGTCTAGGCCTAAATGTTTGCATAATTTGATAAGGACTATCGCGGTTACTTTCCCATGATGTGGTATAACCACTATGTTATTGAAATTTAAATATGTATCTGCTAATTTTTTGTCACCGGAGATTTCTATTACTTTTTTCCTAATGATTTCTTTATATACCATTAGATCATTTGGCCCTTCAACTAATACAACCTTTCTACTAAATATAATTTTATTTAGATTGGGTTCAATTATTTTAATGTAATTATTATAGTCCCTTATTCTTGATACTAATTCTTCATCCTTAGATTCTTCTACTTCTACTTCTACTTCTACTTCAGATATGAAATTATCACTGCAGTTATTATATTTTAGTACAGTTTGCTTTTTCTTTTCATCAAATTCAATTCTAATTAATCCTTTGGTATCAAAAATATCTAGCATTTTATCCGAATGGGTTGTATATATTACTTGATGCCCTTTTTCAGATAATGGACAAAGTACAGATTTATAAAAATACTCTTGGTGATTTTCATGTAAAAAACTTTCAGGTTCTTCAAAAAGAAACAGACATTTATCTTCATCATTACTCTCAGCTATAGCTTGAATTACTGACATCACAAACATAGATATATAACCATCCCCAAAATGATCAATTGGTATAAGGTTATCTTTGTCACCATTAAGACCAACTTTAAACATCATCTCTAAAAATATATCGTCATATTCAGGTAGCCCAAACTCTATTTCACATTTGCTATCTTTCAAATTTACAGCATAATTTTTTTGAATTCTTTTAATAAACTCATTCAACATAGAATCCTTTATAATTGATTCTGTTGAATCCTTAATATCCTTTTCAAACGAATTCTTTTTGTCATACATCTTTTTATCTTTAGCCATTATACTTTTTATATGTTTTGCTAGGAATGAAGTTAAATTACCCCAACTTGTTTTCTTTGTCGAAATTTCTTTTTTTATCTCATGAAAATTGATATAAAATATTTTATAATATTTTGCAGCACCAAATGCTTGCCAGTTTTTTTCTTGACAACATTCTTTATATGAATCTATTGTTGCACTTTCTATCTCACTCCCATCTAAATTAATATTAAGTTTATGCCACCCCGTTAAATTAGCTATTTTACCATTTTCTTTAGTCTCTTGACTACTATGTATTCTTGTTGTTATTTTAGGTATGTTTTTTATATTTCTATTATGAAAATCATTTATTGTGAATGTATCCTTATTCACATATTTCTCAGTAATTCCATATAATACGGCATTAATAAGATTGGTTTTCCCGGCGTTATTATATCCTACAATAGAAACTGGTTTCTTGTACTTTTCATCGGGGAATTTAATTATAACATTATCCCCAAATGAGCGATAATTTTCTATTACTATCCCATTAATTCTAATTTCACTCATGGTTCCCTCCTTTTTTAGTCTTTTAATATATTTCTCCCTGTGAATCTTATTATATTCCTACCACCCTACATAATCAAACCATTCCTAAGTAAATTGTCAAAATAAACAGACACCCTACAGATTGTTTATCAATCTATGAGGTGCCGCATTCCTGTAATCCATTTATATCTCTACATCAACTTCAACACCTGACTTGAATTCTATACTAATTTCACCTTCATAAATCGTAACCTTCTCAACAAGCATTCTTACCAGCTGCTCATCGTATTCCTTTAATTCATAGGGCTGCTCTTTTAGGAACTGTGCCATCTCATCAATCCTTTGCCTTTTTCCTTCACGCTCTGCATTTGCAATCAATTTATTCTGCTTCAGTTCCCTTAAGCTATATATCTCCTCAGCTACTTCCTCGTAATCCGCTTTACCGTTTGCCAGTCTGAGAAGTTCATTTTGTAGTTCTTTTAGTTTAACATCGATATCAGCTGTAGCTCCATGGTCTGCTTCACTTATCACTCTATCAATATTATCTTGCAAGGTACTAAGGAAGTCATCTTTGCTAGAAAGTGTTTGATTAATTGCATCTACAACTATTTGTTGCAGCACCTCTTCTTTTATTGTTGGTGAGTTGCAGGTAGCCCCCTTACCTTCTAAGCGACTAACGCATCTCCATACAATAGACTTACACCCTCTATTGTTCCAATGGACTCTCCGATAAATATCGCCGCACTCTCCGCAATAAACAATGATGGATAAAGCATACTTGCTGCTATAAACTCTTTTCTTTCTACCTTTACCACTTCTAATATTGCCCCTTCGCACCATTTCTTCCTGCACCTGCATATAAAGTTCTCGGGGTATGATGGCTTCATGGTTATTTTCTACATAATACTGTGGAACAATACCATTATTCTTAACTCTCTTTTTCGTAAGTACATCTACTTAATACTTATGCTTAAGCGCAGTTTTCCATTTTATTCTACCCTGGGTTCCTTGTGAGGACATGCTTTGCTGGACTCACTTGGTTCCTTGTGAGGACATGCTTTGCTGGACTCACTTGCTAAACTTGTTTTAGTCAAATAAAAGTGGGAAAACATTTTTTAACCCAAACCTTAATTAATAAGATATTGAAAGCATTATAAAGATGATTCCACTTATTATAAAAAGTATAGAATTATTATATTTATCTACTTCTTTTGAGTAACCAATATAATTAGGAATAAAACGCATACTTAAGCCTAACATTGTAGTCATAAAACCCACAGATAATAAAAAAGACTTTGAACTTTTAGTTAAGACCGTAATCACTAAAATAGGTACAATATATATTAATATTGCTATAAATCTTAAATTTTTATTTTTATTTTTATTTTTATTTTTATTTTTATTCATTATTTAAACACTCCTTAATTTAACACCACTTATATGGTACAATTATACTATACTTAATACCTTAAAATATACTATTTTACATTTATTCTTAATAATGTTGTTAAATCATATATATAATATATAATGAAAATATACATTATAATATTTATCTACATTTTCATCATCTATAAAAGAGTTTGTAAGATGGTATACCTATACTTTAGAAATGGGGGACTTATCAAAAATGAAAAAAAGAAGTAATTTAATTATCATTTGCTTAATAGTCATAATAATTGCAGCAACTGGAACATCATTATACAAACATTATCTTCCTAATATTGATTCAAATAATTATTTATCAAGCAATGATGAATCTGAAAGAAGTTTTGACTATCATGGAAATGAGAAAAGTGGTGAAAATACTAAAAGTTTTGACTTTGAAAAATTTAATGGTAAATGGTCTTTAATACAGTTCACATCCAATAAAGGTAATAAGATAAATATTAATGATAATACAAAGATCAGTAAAGGTAATTTTTACATTGTAATTTTAGATTCAGAACATAATATTATAGCAAAAAAGAATGAGTTAAAGGACAATGGAAATATAAATTTTACTACACCTAAAGATGGAAAATATACTGTTAGAATTATCGGTGCAAATGCAAGCGGTAATTTTAATATAAGCATAAGTGCCAGTAATAATATAAATGTTTCTCATATAGATTTGTTCAATTAACTTTATTAAACTCTACTTTTATCTTTATTACTATTGTATTTCTAATAAGTATAGTTAATACATCTGCTCTCATTTTTAATATTAAAATCAACTAAAAAATCACCCCATTAAATTTTACTCTAATGAAATGCTTTTACCTGGTAATTTTATGGGCCGGTAAGTAGACTAGGGAATCACTTCCCTAGCCCCTCTTAGAACCGTACGTGCGGATTTCCCGCATACGGCTCCCCATATTATAATTCACATAATATATGTAATTTCTTTTTTAATTTAAATATATTAACATATATCTTAGCTTTAGGTATATTGAAGTAATTGAACATCATATCAAAACTAATCCAATTATAACTTCTTCTTTGACTTCTCCTGTTTAACCATTTAAAGGTTAATCTCCTCACTAAATATCTAAAATTTTCTAGTTTGTTAGAGTTGTCTGTGATTCCATAATACCTATAATACCCAACTAATTTCTGTTTTAATTTCTTCATTAGCAATGTAAGCGGTAGCGTTCTATTGTCCTTTAGCCATTCTCCTAATCTCTTAATGCTAGCTCTAAATTTCTTAGAACTTGTCATTCGTTTAACTCTAAAACTTCCATTCTTTCTACAACTACAGTAGTGCGTAAATCCCATAAAATCAAAAGTTTTATCAGTATATGACTTTAACTTTCATGTTCTCTCAAACTTTCTGTCATAATATGCATCCTTGCCAAAATATATTTTTTTGTTTATCTTCAGATATCTGTAAACTAAATTTGTTTAATCTAACTTTTAAAGCTTCATAAAAAGCTATAGCTTCGTTTTTATACTGAAAACAGCATACAAGGTAAGTAAACTAAGGGAACTTCCCCCTTAGTTTCTCTCAGAACCGTACGTGAATCTCTCAGCTCATACGGCTCCCATCATTCTGCTGTTGGCAATATCCCCATTTTCCAGTGTGCAAACAAATTTCTATCTCTTTTTGTAATACTTCCTAACCAATATTCTGCTCTTCGTCTATGTTTTCGTTTCTTATACTTTCTTCGAACCCATTTTACTAAAGCATTATTGATATATATTAATACTGCATACATTTCTGTTTTAGAGATACACAATGTGTTATTCCATCATCTGCATATCTTGCCCACGGAATTGTTCTACATTTTATTCTACCCTGGGTTCCTTGTGAGGACATGCTTCGCTGGACTCACTTGCTAAGGGTAACACTTTTATCTTCAGCTTTAATTGCTGAGTAAATAAGTGCCCTTATAGCTTTAACCTTTCTATTTTGCAAATCTTCAAAGGCTTTATTGATATCACCGCATACCTCTTCTAACTCACAGAAGGTGTTCATATCAAATTTAAGTTCATATTCTTTATTACTAAGCTTAATTCCTTTATTTTTAAGTTCTAATGCTCTCATGTTTTCAACTCCTTTCTGAATTTTAGATATAAAAAAACAGGGTTTTAAGATCCCCTGTTAGTTTGAAACATAAAGATATTGCTTATCTCTTATTTTTTTCTTGACACAAAGGTTTCCACTTTTCATTCCTTACATCCTGTACACCTGGCTTTCTTACATGCCTTAACATACTTCTTTCACAAGCACCAAATTCCATAAAGTTTTTTTGTGCTTGTCTTAAAGAATCAGTATTTGCACCCCCTTTAATGTCAACATCTTTAAACTGAAGTGGGTCATCCTCCCAATAACAGATAGGACATATATCCCAGCTAGATTGTTCATCTAATGTCTTGTATCCGCAACAGGGGCAAGTAAACCTTTCCACCATTAACCAACCTCCTTAGGACTGTTTATTACACAATATCTTCCACCTATGTATTAACTATATGTCTTATTATATCAAACACTTCCTTGCAATTAGGTTAATTTTATAAAGTAATTTATGTTGTTGATATTGGTTCCTCTGGCACACCAGTAAACCATGAACTTATAATTGTTGTATCTACATCCTTCATATCCTCATCAGCAATAAATCTGTAATTCCCATCAGCTTCTCTTGGATAAAATTTTCCCTTAAGCTTTGCACTTATTGCCATTTCAAGTTTTATAGGTGCATCATATGTTGTTGCCTCATTATCATCAGTTTCCATCATAGCTATATGAATATCTGGTACTATGTCAATAAAAAGTACCAGTCAAATTTGAATTTTTAAATATTAACTTATTTTGTATATTGTATTAGATATAATTTATTTAACCCTTCCTTATACACAATTTCATATTGATTTGGTGATTTAAATTCTTCGTTTAATATATTGATAAGTTCTTCGCTAAAATTGGAATCCTTTGTTGTAGTTGTGTATGGTTTTGTATATTGGGCTTTTAACCCCATTTTGCGCATATAGTTACCCACAGTTTTTTCAGCTATAATTTCTCCATTCTGCTTTATAATCTGTGTTATTTTAGTGGCTCCATAGTTCTGATAAGGGTCATCATATATTTGCTTAATTTGAGCCTTTATCCGATGGCTACCATCCGTAACACCCCTATCCCCTCTTCAAGGTGGGGGATGACGGCTGCTACGCCCCTGGATAAGTTCTTCTAAGACTCAGATGGAGAGCTGTATTCCTTATAAGCAAACTCCACCTGAGTCTAAGAATCACTTGATAGTCTCTTTTCTTTTATGCATATCAGAAGGGAGTCTTTTTTTAAAGAGTTGTATCCACTTCTTTAAACGCCTAGTATTTTCAGCCCTCCACTAACATTAAGCCGGCGTTTACATTCTTCATTTAAGTTATCTTGCTTTTCAGATGTTTCAATAAAGAGAGCCTCTGTTAGTTTCCCAGAATGCTGATTACTTTTTGTAGTATTTCTAATGCGTCCTGTGTGTCCCATAGTTCTTTGCGTAGTCTTGCATTTTCTTTTGCGTCATCACTTTGGTCATTACCAGATCCCCTAGTAGGTACTTCTCCATTGTTAGCTCTGGCTTCTTTTGTCCACGTGCATAATGTTGCTTTGCTTGTTCCTAAATTCTTTGCACAAGCTGTTAATCCTAAATCCTTATGATCTAAATAATACCTTACGGCATCCTCTTTAAACTCTTTTGTAAACTGTCTACTCATGTTAAATCCCTCCATCTTCCTTTATCTTTATTATATATTCTATATTGGTATCTTTCACTTTCAACTTGTATTATTTATATTCTAGCACCATATTGTTATTATTACTTGATGCCCTTATAAGGGGGTGGTATTTATTTATAAAGGGCTTATGATGGGCTTGTTTTTTATATTTATTTAAGTTTGGTTAATATATATTTTGTGATTTTTATTATAGAAATCAACTAAAAAAGCATTTCATTAAAATTATTCTAATGAAATGCTTTTACCTGGTAATTTTCTGGGCCCCTGAGGTGTTAGGTGGAGGCGAAGTTTCCCTCTTGCTATTTGCGATTGCTAATATTTCTGCTTAAACACACTTTTCCATTTTATTCTACCCTGGGTTCCTTGTGAGGACATGCTTCGCTGGACTCACTTGCTATTCTACCCTGGGTTCCTTGTGAGGACATGCTTCGCTGGACTCACTTGCTACTCGCTTAAATTATTAATATCAGTTGTAAACTTAATTTTATTTATTACTGCTTCCATTGGTACTTTCGGAATCTGTTTTGATATAAGTGGCATAAACCTTATATTATTTATAATTTCTTTTTTAGCTTTTTCTAATTGTTTTTGTTCAATATCAACTAAAACAGCCTCAATTCCACATATAGCAAGATTGTATGCTAACCCTATTCCCATAGTTCCAGCTCCAATCACTCCAACCTTTTTAAACCCCATCAACTCCACCACCTTATACTATATCCTTTTGAAGTATAGACATTATAATTCCATCTTCAAGCTTTCCTTTAATTAAATCTCGTTCTCTGACAACACCTTCCTTTGTAAAATTTAATTTTTCAAGAACCTTTACTGATGCGTCATTTCCTGGTGTAATAAAAGCTTCTATTCGATTTAAATCCATTTCACTTAGTCCGAATTTAACTATTGCTTCAATAGCTTCAGTAGCATATCCTTTATTCCATTTATCTTTAGCTAAATCATATCCAATTTCAGACCTACGAGCCCCATTGTCAAAGTCACCTAGACAACATATTCCTATTAGCTCCTTTGTATCTTTTAACTCGATTCCCCAAGTTATTTCTTCTCCAGATTCAAACTCTTCTTTATATCTTTTTATAAATTTTATTGCATCATCTTTAGACTCTATAGGACTAAACCAATCATATTTTGCAACTGCTGGATCACTAAATACTTTGTAAATTCCATCTACATCATTTTCACTAATTTCTCTTAAAATAAGCCTTTTAGTCTCAATTTTTTTTATCGTCTCAATCACTTTTACTCCCCCTTTTAAACTATAACAATACTTTGTAATTTTCTTTTTAACTCATCACTACTTACTTTTTTAGCTAGTAAACCTTTATATAAAATGTTAATAGCATACTTTATTTCATTATCATTTACCTTATCTTTCGATACTTTCAATCTTGAATAGAGTTCATTTAATTTTTTATAAGGATTCACTACCTATAGGAATAGGTAAGAACTTGATATTATCTCCTTCTTTTCCCCTCCTCCACACCGTACGTGAGACTTTCACCTCATACGGCGTTCCATCAATAAAACTTTACTCTACTTCAGTTACAACATAAAATGTTACGAAACGAGGCAAATCATTCCCAAGATAACATCCCACCCAGTTGGCCTTGTTTTAAATGTCCCTAGCCTTTTTAGTCTTAATCGAACCTGGATGTATTGCACATTCAAAATATTTCTAATTTCATTGACTTGTGGCTATCCCTTCACTCCTTATTATTAGAGTTTCAACGGTACTGTGCCACTACTTTCACTGATATAAAAGCAAGTTATAACATTATGTTTTTCCTTGCTACCACTTCAACGGAAGTAAGTCCTCCATGTTATCAGCTTACCACGTTCCAATAACTTTATCCGTGCATATATCCTTAGGTAATTCCTATGAGCCTGCATGCTTTATACTGCCTTTAACAGTATAAGGATTTTCATAACAAAGATTTTTACTCACCCTCACATGCCCTACAACTTTGGTAGGTAGAATATTTCTATTCCATCAATTTTTAGACCCGTACATTCGGAATTTCGTCAGTTCTCATGAACCATTCTTACCATAGATACTTTATGGACTCCCGGCCTATATTATCCTCGACTACCTCTAGTTCGCAGTTCCTCAGCTTAACCTGTTAGGGGATAACCTCAGCCGACTTCACCGAGCTTATAACAAAGCTTTTCTTAACTTAACGCTTCGCTATTCGGAGTATTAGAGAAGCCCTTCAAGGCGTTACCCTTTCATTTGACTTTTCAAGTTATTAGTTCTTAAACAGTTTTCTCTGTTTAGGCAATACTTTTCATATTGCAACGTGTCGCACCTTTATTATATTTATCATCATCCTCATTGTTATTCTTTGTGCTTATAATTGCACCTAAGCACCTTCCTATTAGTTCAAGATTTTGCTCATTAGACTGATTTAGTGATTTTGTTTTAACAAAGCTTAAATCAGCAATATTTTCTACTGAAAATGTTTTAATATTTTCAGTGTTTTTTTCCATTAAATATTTTAGATTGTTTTTTGGGTCTATTTCTATTGCCCTTTCAATTCCCTCATTCTCTAAAAACTCAATAAAGCTAGTCCACTTTATAGGTTTCATTAATTGTAGTGATAAATTATCTACGATATTTTCACTAGTATCATATGGTAAACCTGTCATATTAGAGATTACTGGGTACTTGAATTCACAAAATCTATAGTTAATTAATTCTGACTTAAACTTTTCTGTTGCTTTATACATTAATTGCGAATGAAAAGGACCATTCATTTTTAAAGGGTAAATTAATGCGCCTTTACCTTCTAACTGTTTTGCCACCTTCATCACATTATTCCGGTCTCCTGATATAGAAAATTGAGATGGTGAATCAAATGCAGATATAAATACTTTATTTTCATTTTTAGATTCTTCACAACACACTTCTTCAATAGTTTGGCGATCTATATTTATTACCCACATCATAACCCCATCCATTGTCTTTGATACCTCAGTAATAATTTCTGATCTTATTTCTACTAATTTTAAAGCTTGTGAAAACTCAATTGCTCCTGCGCTACATAATGCTGAATATTCTCCTAAACTATGACCCATGCTGTATTTGGGAATAATTCCAGTTTCTTTTACAAAAACTTTATGCATTGCAACACATACAGTTAGTAATGCACTCTGAGAATTTGCTAATTCAAATAACTTTTCTTTCTGCGAATTCATAAAACACATTTGCGCTATATCTCTTTTTAAAATATCACTGGCCTGTTCAAAGGTTTCTCTTACAATTTTAAAGTTATCGTAAAAACTTTTTCCCATACCTGTGTTTTGAACTCCAACACCAGGAAACATAAAAACTACATCTTCCATTTAACCACCTCCATAATTACTTATTCTCATTAGAATATACTATGTCTGTAATTGTATCATTAAAACTCACAAGTTTTTCTTAGCTTACCGATTAGTTCTTCATAGTTTCCTTGTCTATTCATTTTATTTTTTACTAATTCATTAAATAATTTTGAAGACTCTATTACTTGTTCCTTTTTCATTCCTCTTCTTTGAAGATAGTAAATACTAAAATAATCAAAACTATTTTGTGGTAACCAATTTGAATTTTTAACTGAAGTAAATATATAATCTATCCACTCACATGCTCGTTCTACATCCATGGTATCATGAGCCCATTGAAATCCAGATCCAAGTATCCCATATTTATCTTTTTGTTTACATATTGGTGTTATATGGTCACAATACCACAATTGTGTTCTAAAAAATGTTGGTTTAGATTCTTCAATGAAATCAATAGTTTCTAGAACTGTTTCATCTGTTTCTCCTGGAAATCCAATAATAAAACTTGCATGATTTATTATTTCATACTCATTAAGTAATTCTATACCTTTTATATAATCTTCCTTTTTCGCATTTTTGTTCATATTTTTAAAAATTTTATTACTAGCAGACTCTATTCCAAGATAAACTCCTTCACATCCACTTTCTTTCATAAGCTCAATGGTTTCTCTATCTGCATACTGACATCTAAAGTAAGAGTTCCATTTAAAATTATACTTATTTTTGATCATCATCTTTAAAATCTCTTTAAATCTATCAGGTGGAACATTAAATGTATCATCAATAATATTAAGTGTAGTAACAGATCCAATATCTTTTATTTCATTAAATTGTTGCTCAACATCATCTACAGATAAAAACTTGTACTTTCCTGCTCTTTGAGGAAACCAACAAAATGAACACGAAAAAGGACATGATTTAGCTGTTCTAATTGATAATATATCTCCTATATTTTCTTTATTGAAGCTTTGCCAATCTATCTTATTTTCTTTTAAACAATTATCCTCTTTTTCAATAATTGTCTTTAAGTATTTTCCTCCTTCTTTATATACAATATTCTTAATATTCGAGATATCATAACCGTATTTTAATCCATTCAAAACATTTACTAATGCCATCTCGCCCTCAGAGCTGCAAACATAAAAATCTGCACCTATATTTTTAAAAATTAAACTTAGTTCACTATCTTCATCTACATGAAATGTATGATTTAGAATAAATGGTCCCCCTATAATAATTTTAACTTTACTATTATAGCACTTAATAAATTTAACAATTTCTATTATTGGATCTGCTGATACATATAAAGTCGTAGGTATAACAACACTCAAAATATCATTGTTTATCAGTTTTTCTTTTAATTTTTCTTTTTCTAAATGGAATGCATTTACATAATCAAAAGTGAATCCACGTTTTGAAATATACGAACCCATTCTGACCCCATAACAGTCTTCGACAGTTTCTAACGAGCATGTTAATATAAGATTATAATATGGAGGTTAGAAATATGGCAAGAAGAAAGTTTACATTAGATGATAAAATAAAGATTATTGAAGAATTAAATAATGGGTTTACTCATGCTCAGGTTTGCAAGAAGTATGAATTATCCTCATCAACACTATCCACCTTTAAGCGACAGCTTGATATAATTAATGCGACAGAATCAAAAGATTATCAACCAAGTGTTAAGGAAAGAGCCTTAGAAGAAGAAAATCGTAAACTGAAGGAACTCGTTGGTAAGAAAGAATTAGAACTTGATATGCTTCAGAATTTATTAAAAAAAAAAGAATTACCTACGGTAGAAGACAAACTAGTTTTAGCTAAAGAATATACTCAAAAGGGACTTAAAATATCTAGAGCATGTATGTTGCTTCAAATATCAAGATCAGCTTTTTATCCAAAGAAAAAAGTAATAAAAAGTGATGATGATTCAAATTCTAAAGTAGGCAGACCCTTCCCTGGATTTTCATATGGGATAAACAATTGTATTGTGGATGATTCCGTCATTGAAACCCTTTTACATGAAGCATGTGGAAAAGCTCCATTCTATGGTTATAAAAAAATCACTAAAATTCTCCGACGAGATCATGGGCTACATATAAATGCTAAAAAGGTGTACAGATTAGCTAAGAAGCTAGGATTGCTTCTACCATATGTAAAACATACTAAACAAGGTCATCTTGCCGTTGCAAGAAACATAACAGCTATAAATCAGCTATGGCAAATAGATATAAAATATGTTAAAACATTAAATAGGAAATTTATAATGCTCACAGATATTATTGATGTTTGTTCTAGAAAAATTGTGGGGAGAGAAATAACTAAAACTGCCACCACTGATGATGCAATTACTGCAATAAAAAGGGCACTCAAAGAGAATGGAGTTACCTCAAATCTAATTCTCAGAAGTGATAATGATCCACAATTTACTTCCATTAAATTCGAACATTTATGTAAGGTTAACAATATATATCATGAGCGTATTCCTGTAAATTCACCTAACTATAATGCACATATAGAATCTTTTCATTCTTTACTTTCTAAGGAATGTATAACTTGGAATGAGATTAAAAACTTCACTGATGGCTACAGACTTATTGATGAATATATAAAGTTCTATAATGAAGAAAGAATCCATGGGAGCTTAAACTATATAAGTCCAAATCAATTTATAAGGGAATCTATGAATTAGTTAGCATTCGTTAGAAAATGTCAATAATAGGGGGAGCAATCCGTTTCCCTATACGAGAAAGCACACTTTTCCCATAATTGATGAAAAGTGTGTTTTTCTAAGAATCCATCAAAGCCCATAGAATAAGGCTTTTTAGACTTATTTCTTTGACATCAATATGACCGTCTCAGCAGTAGCCTTCTCCATTCTGTGTTCGTCTTTCAGACTCCTCATAATGGGAAAGCCTTGCATGGACATTCGTAAGTCTTACTTCGTCCCTGCGGTCCTTGTAAGACTAACGACTGTCTCAACGTGGCTCGAGAGGACAGAATGAATGTCTTGATCCTATTTTATAATCTTACGTTCGTGGGAACATATCGATATGATTTTCTTACAGTACAGGTACATGGAAACATATCACTAGATTCTCCTAGTTAAATATAATGTTATATATTAGCTCCTTCGTTTGAATTTGTTTGTATATCACCATGCTTCCTTCAGCATTCTGAATTCCCTACAAGTAGTTTCTTCAATTTTATACTCAAATGAATCTTTTTTAGTAAACCCATACTTTTCATATAGCTTAATAGTTACTTCATTATCTATTTCTACACTTGTGTATAAATCTTGATTTGGAAACTTATTACGAAAGAATTCCAAAAATCTTTCCAATGCCTTTGCACCAAATCCTTTGTTTTGATATTTAATGTCAATCATAAATCTTGAAAATGACCATCCTGCTAATTTTTCATCGTAATCATATACTAAAAATCCTACCATTTTATCACCGTTATATATTCCTAGTGGGTATAGATTATCTTCTCAAGAAGCTTGCACCAGTGAGAATGCATTACCCGCAACATAATTAATTTGATTTTACCCTACCTCTAAAGACACACACATATTATAATTCAACTTATCTATTTCCCTGAAATTAATATTTATATTTCCCCTCTTTAAATTCCTATTTACAGCTGTTTATAAAGCAAACCTCATCATTAATCACTCCACATCCCCTACACTTAATTTTAATCAGTTAACCTGATTTCTTACTCTCGAATTTCTACTTCATATCATTCAGTACATCAACATGGCTAGTTACATCATTTATCATTTTACCTTTGACCGTATTAGAAGGTTGTAAATCCTCTGTGGCCTTTTTTGAGTCTATATTAATAGTTCTCTAACGGATAGAACTCTTGTGAATTTTACTACAAATATCCAAGAACAATTCATCTTACTTGTTGCAGAAATTCATTTGCTTCACTACGGAGTAGGTCCCAATATTTTTGCAGTAGATAAATGATTTTCTCGTCTTCAACTTCTGCTTCACGTAGAGCCTCAGTTGCCTTTTCAATCCCAATATCTTTTTCTTCAAATGCGCTTCATCCAGCTTTGAATTTGCATTTTCTCTTATACTCTCCAATAATTCACTACTAAATCCCAAAAAGGAATCTTTTATAGAACGTGTCATTTCTGTTCCTCCCTATTTAATGGTTTATGTAGTAATCTATAAAAGCATATTGTGTATGACAATATTTTACAAACGAAATGAAAATCATAAGAACTTCAATACGTTCCATTTTTGTGTCAGATGGATGTGCCAACTCATTTCTTGTTATCCTAGTAAAGTTTGTATAAACTTGAAAAGCCACTCTATCAACTAATGGTAACATATCTTTAAACTTCTGGTTCGATACATTGTTTTTTATCCTATTAAAATACTCTTTATAGCAATTAAACTTATCAGAAGCAAATCTAATGCTAGATAAAGCTGTCTGCATATGCAAAAATTCATTAGTAAAATTCCTAGATAAATACCCTAATAATGCATCTATTTGTTCGTCTATTATTTTCTCACTAGATAATCCTAACATAATCACTGCCGCTTCCATACAATTTGCATTATAACACAGTAAAGCCTCTTTAATATAAAACTCAACCCACTCCGAAATGCTAGGTATGCTCCTAATCTTTTCAAGATAACCATCTACATCATATGGTAATACTTCCTGTTCTTCTAAACATGTAAGTCCGTATTCTGTTACGTGGAAACTGGGTAAGCTTTGGCCGTAATTTCCTACTGCCCCAGGAGCTATAATTCCTTGGTTAAGCAGTAAATGAAATTGTTCAAATATATTCTGTATATCACTACGGCTAAAATTTGTAGTGCTATGTGGGTGAAGCATAAGACCGCTTCCCCCCCATGCTGCTCCAGATAGAGAAATTCTTTCTTTTATTAGTTCTCTTTTTACTGCAAGACCTTCCATAAGACGATACAAATCTAATTGTGTTCCTTGATAACCATACATTTTGAATGTTTTTCCTTCTGAATCAATATCTGCCTCTTCATAAGCCAAAGTATTTAACATCAAGTTTCTTATTTCAATTGATGATAAGTCTCTTGTTTCTGCTTCCATAACTTTTACCTCCTCAAATTATATTTTAGATACTAATACTTATTGCTGAATGATCAGAAATAGCTTTATTTCTTAAAACATCATCTATAGTAATGTTACCGAGTTCTTCATAAAATAATGGTGATATTATTGCATAATCAATTCTTTTTTCTGTATTAGCTGTTGGTCTATGCATAGAATTTCCTTTTTCTACCCATGCATCAACTGCACCACATTTCAATAATTCGAAGAATTTTTCTTTTTGTTGTGTTCCCCAATCATACACATTCATATCTCCAATAATCAGTACTTTTTTATCTTTTAGTTCTTTATAACGCTTAATTAAAGAGTCCCAATAATCTATATCCGCCATTGAAATATGAAGTCCTATTATGTTTTTGTTGTCAATAGTAACTTCAACATTTTTCATTTTTTTTGTTGAAAAGTTTTCAGTTACAACTGCATAATCAACGCATTTTTTTATAAACATAATTGTAATACTTTTATAACCTTTACAAAAATCATCTTCATTCGTTTCATTTGGGTATACAACTGAGTATTCATACAACTGTTTTATCAATTCCTTAAAAGCTTCTGAATTTGTATCTACTTCTTGCAATACAATAATATCAAAATTCCTTACATGATTAACAATACCAGCTACATTATTTTCCCATTGGTTTTCTTTTCGCCATGTTATTACGGCATTGTTCCAATCAGCCCACGAAGGTTTTCCATCATATGAATAATCTTTTATTAATGGTTTTGAAATAAGACCTCCAAAATTGTTAACATTCAAACTAATAATTCTCATTCTTTTTCTCCTTATATATATTTCAAAGTACTTGCTCACTAATAATTACCATTTTAATACCCTAGTCACAAATTCTGATTTACCACTTTCATAGTCATATGAATAACTCCTCCACAAATCAAACCTTTGAGAGTATAAACCTTATAATCAGTGCAAATTTATCTATTTTCTAATCAGCATTCCAGTTCATAACCAGTTCAGCTTCATTTGTATTTCCATCAATTTGCTTATTATGGACAGTGAATTCTTCCCTTAAGTAAAATGTAACTGCCCTGCTATTCTTCTCATAAACTTGTAGTAAAAGTTCTGTGTTTCTCTCTTTAATATAATCTAATAGAGTCTTTCCCACCCCTTGTGATTGGTAAGTTGTTTCGACAAATATTCCTGCTATGTAATTTTCACTTAACCCTACAAACCCTTTAATCAAATTATCTTCTTCATAGACAAAGATTGTTGCCTCTGGCATCATTTGTTTTACTTTATCATAGTTGCTTTTCCAATAACCTATATCAATAAAATCATGTGCTAGGATATTAGTGTGAAGCCATAACTTCATAATGCTATTCAAATCATTTTCTTTAAATTCCCTAATCATTTCAATCCCCCTAAAGCACAAGCCTTTTATAATAGAAAAATCTTCAACATTGTTATTTAATATTATACATGTATTACCAAGTTTAATCAATTTACAAACAAAAAACCACCCTTCAGGAGAACTTATCCCTTAACTGGTGGTTAATCTTCATTACTATTATTTACATCTCTACATTAACTTCAACACCTGATTTGAATTCTATACTAATTTTTTCCTCATGGATCGTAACCTTCTCAACAAGCGTTCTTACCAGCTGTTCATCGTATTCCTCTAATTCATAGGGCTGCTCTTTTAGGAACTGTGCCATCTCATCAATTCTTTGCCTTTTCTCTTCACGTTCTGCATTTGCAATCAGCGTCTTCTGCTTCAGTTCCCTTACCCTATATATCTCCTCAGCCACTCCCTCGTAATCTGCCTTACCATTTGCCAGTCTGAGAAGTTCATTTTGTAGATCTTTTAGTTTAGCATCCATATCAGCTGTAGCTCCATGGTCTGCTTCACTTATCACTCTATCAATATTATCTTGCAAGGTACTAAGGAAGTCATCTTTGCTAGAAAGTGTTTGATTAATTGCATCTACAACTATTTGTTGCAGCACCTCTTCTTTTATTGTTGGTGAGTTGCAGGTAGCCCCCTTACCTTCTAAGCGACTAACGCATCTCCATACAATAGACTTGCACCCTCTATTATTCCAATGGACTCTCCGATAAATATCGCCGCACTCTCCGCAATAAACAATGCTGGATAAAGCATACTTGCTACTATAAACCCTTTTCTTTCTACCTTTACCACTTCTAATATTGCCCCTTCGCACCATTTCTTCCTGCACCTGCATATAAAGTTCTCGGGGTATGATGGCTTCATGGTTATTTTCTACATAATACTGTGGAACAATACCATTATTCTTAACTCTCTTTTTCGTAAGTACATCTACTGTATATGTCTTCTGCAAAAGGGCATCACCGATGTATTTCTCATTTTTTAAGATTTTCTTTATAGTTTCTGGTCTCCATTTTGCTTTTCCTGCTGCAGTTAGGATACCATCTGATTCCAAACCTTCTCCGATTTGTTTAAGGCTTGATCCTTGCAGATACTCTAAATAAATCCGCTTTATAATTTCTGCCTCAGTAGGTTCAATAATCAGGTGGCCTTCCTCATCTTTGGTATATCCCATAAAACGATTGTGGTTCACCTGTACCTCACCGTTTTGGTATCGGAACTGCAATCCCAACTTTACGTTCTTGCTTAAAGATTCCGATTCCTGCTGTGCAAGGCTCGCCATAATTGTAAGTAGAATCTCTCCCTTAGAATCTAAGCTATTGATATTTTCTTTTTCGAAGTATACGGGAATGTTCTTTTCCTTTAATAATCTAATGTATTTCAGGCAATCTAGAGTATTCCTAGCAAATCGGCTGATGGACTTAGTAATAATCATGTCTATGTTACCAGCCATACACTCCTCAATCATACGATTAAATTCTTCACGCTTTTTAGTGTTAGTTCCTGAAATACCATCATCAGCGAAAATCTTGGCAAACTCCCATTCTTCATTTTTTTGTATAAAATTGGTGTAATGCTCTATCTGTGCCTCGTAGCTTGTAGCTTGCTCATCGCTGTCGGTACTTACCCGGCAGTACGCTGCGACTCTGAGTTTTTGCTTGTCTTCCTTTTTCACATTATTACCTACACGTCTTCGTGCTGGAATAACCGTTACGCTTTTATTCATTTTCTATCACCTCACTTTCTATCAATCCATATGCATATTTAGCCTGTTCAAATGGATCCGTATATTTTAATTGAACCTTTGGCATAGTAAAACGCACCCTTACCTCTGGCTTTTCCTGCTTTTCAAGTTCTCGAATTCTTCCAAGAGAACTCGCTCTTACAATTCTTATTTCTTCAGCTTTATCAAATATTTCTTTATCAATTATGTCAGGGTAGAAATCATCTCCAAGATAATGCCTGTTTCTAAGCATCCTACCAGCACTACTATGGTATAACTTTAATCCTGCATTTTTAGCAGCTACCTTAAGTGCCAAGCCGGAAATATATCCTTTGTAAAAATTTCTAATATTTTCAGCTTGTTCTTCATCAACCACTGCTTTTCCGTCTATGATTTTGTACCCATAAGGTATATGCGCCATTATTATGCCATCCTTTCCTTAAGTTCCAATCCACATTTTAATATAAATATAATTTCCTCTCTTGAAACCACCTTAATTCTATCCACGTGGGCAATGAATACTTCATCATCATAATCCGTAATCATTTCACTTCCAGACACAAATTTTATTAGCTTTTCTAAAGCATCAAACCTTGTTCTATCACCGCTTACAGAATACATAAGCTTGTTTTTTTCTGCCTTTAGCATTTCTTCTTCCTGAATCAAAGTGTTGTTTTCGCTATTAAATAGTGCAGGTTCTAAAAGACCACTTGCCATTAGGCTTGTAAGTACCTGCCTTTGTTCCATATTCTTTTCAAGCTTGCTTTCGTATTCTTGTATCTCCAGTAATCGGTCTTTATCATCCAACCCCTGCAAGCTGCGAAGTAGCGGTCTTAGCACCATTTGATGTGCAAAAATCAACTTATTCATCATTGTAAGAAAAGTTACCTTTAGGCTATCGTCTGTTATATATTTCATGGAGCAGGCATCCTTATTTTCAATGTGCCCAGTGCAACACCAAGCCACATAATTACCACTTGGTTTATAATGCTTTCTTCGTTTAAAAATCCCTCCACACTCTCCACATCTGATTTTCCCTGAAAACCCATAACGGTTTTGATAACGCTGGGTATTCTCACCATTGCCTTTTTCCTTACCACGCTGGCTCATAACTTCATTAGCTTTGTTAAAAACCTCGTGGCTTAAGATTGCCTCATGGTGGTTAGTACACAAATACTGGTCATGTTCTCCGTAATTAATATGACGATTAAAGCTGCTATCAGTATATGTTTTCTGGAAAATAACATCTCCGGTATACTTCTCATTGCGAATAATCGCATTGATGGTTCCGAGAGTCCATTTACCGCCTTTTTTACTTATGACACCACATTCACTTAACTCTTTTGCAATCGCATGGGTACTCTTTCCTGCAAGTGTATCTACAAATATCTTCCTCACTACCTCTGCCTGCTCTGGCACAATTACCATTTCTCCATTTATGTTTGCGTATCCATAGGGAGGATAAGAAATAATGAAAGTGCCGTTCTGGAAGCGCTTCTTAATGCTCCATTTCTCATTTTCCGAAATGGATACTGATTCACTTTCAGCTAGACCGCTCAATATAGAAAGCATCAATTCACTTTCCATAGAGCCTGTATTCAAATTCTCTTTTTCAAAATTGATGTAGACATTCAATTCTAAAAGTTTTCTGACCAGTTCCAAACAGTCTGTCGTATTTCTGCAGAATCGGCTTATGGACTTTGTAATGACAAGGTCAATCTTCCCACGCTCACAGTCAGCAATCATGGAAAGTAGCCCTCTACGTTTTTCCTTCTTAGTACCTGTTATGCCTTCGTCATAATAAAGACCTGCATACTCCCATTCATCATTGGCTTTGATGTAATTTTCATAATGTACCTTTTGTGCTTCAAGGCTTATAAGTTGTTCATCACTTGCTGTAGATACTCTGCAATAGGCAGCAACACGGATTTTTTTCTTGACTGATAACACTTTGTTATCTTCGATTTTTGTTATCCTTTTCATCCACTCACCTCGCTTTCCGTTAGGTCACATATTACCTCTGAACCCCATATAAATCAACGGATTCATGGCATTATCTCTGCCAAATATGGTGAGAAAGTTTTACGATTCAGTTCTGTGATTTTGTTAAATTCATCTACACTTATTAACCCCTTTTCAAGTATAGATTTCAGTATCTTCTGAGCAAGAATATAATCATATTCCCTCTGTAATTCCTCCTGCGTATATACCTTCTTTATGGATATAGGCATCTGCTGTTCCTCTGTGATTTTTGTAACCTGCATAACTTATCCTCCAATCCTTGAGAATTAATCCCTCTAACTTCCTAAGGACAAAAAACATAGATTTGGACGGATGCTTTATAAAAAAGAAAAAAGCCTGCAAGAAACTCCGAAGAGAATCCTACAGGCTGTCATTTAATTAATATTTTGTTAAACTTTTGTGGTGTAATCAAGGAGTAACAGCTACTTATTAAATATCGTAATTGTTGCATCAAATCCTGCTGCCTTTAGCTTCTGCACTTGATTTTCTGCATTTTCTCTTACCTTATAAGATCCCGCCATTACTCTATAAAAGATTTCTCCATTTACCAGTGGTGTTTGTACTACTGATTCAGCATAATCAACTCCTACTTGTGCAAGAATGGATTTTGCTAACACCTTTACTATTTGATTTCTTTTAGTATCAAATAAATTATTATCTCCTGTATTATCGAGAAATCCAATCTCTACGAGTATTGCCGAAGCTTTAGTTTCTCTTAGCACATGAAAGTTACCTTCCTTAATACCTCTATCTACAAATCCCAAGGACACAAGAGATGTCTGTATCCTTTCCGCCAAACTTTTAGTTTTTTCTCGTGGATTTAAATATGTGTAAGTTTCAACACCCTTAGCCTTTTCTGGTTCATAAGCATTCCTGTGAAAGGATATAAAATAATCATAGGTATTTCTGTTTTCAAAATTGCTTCTCGCATTAAGGCTTACTGTGTCATCTGAAGTTCTTGTTTCATCTACAATAATTCCATGCCTTCTTACCTCTGATGCTATAGATCTGCCTAAATTTAAAACATCATTACTTTCTTTTCTCATCTTGTAACAAGCACCACTGTCTTCTCCTCCATGTCCGTAATCAAAACATAATCTAACCATTACCTTTCTCCTCCTTATTTAGCTGTTGTAAAACACTTTTTAATTTCGGTGGTATTGGTAAACCTATCTTAGCTGAGTTTTCTATAATGCTTATACCTTCATTAGAAACATAGAAAAAAATAACGGCAGTACGAATTGCACTACCGCTACCTAAAATCTTAGAATCTACAATGTGTGATACACCCACTAATACAAAAATAAGAACCTTTTTAAAAATACCCTTAAACCCTAAACTACTAGATAACTTCTTTTCTAATATTGCACGCATTACACCTGTGATATAGTCAATTATGACAAATGTAATTAAGGCATAAAGAAAGCCATCTACCCCTCCTAAGATTCCTCCTATAAAAGCCCCAATGGCTACAAAGACAGCTTGAAACACACTTAATATGTCTTTCATAAGTACATCCCCTTTATATATTTTTTGTACCAAAATCTAAAATATACCGTCTAGAATATTGTCAATTATAAAATCGTATTGTATCTTCATTGTGTTAGTTGGTGTTTTAGTAACCGGAGCTGCTAGTAGTGTTTGAGCGCCTATAAGTGATAGTCCAAATATATAACAATAATAGTAATCGGAGTAAGAGCCACTTGTATATCCGAAGCAATATCCATAATTATGACTTTTACTAAAAAAATATATTGCATACTCAGCTGATGGCATAGACCTCTTTGCCAAGATTCCATTAATTATAGGCTTAAGTGAGTTATCATAAAAATGTAGATATTTATTATTATCACTAAATATCCAATATTCCTTTGTTTTTCCTAGTATATTTATTGACCACATAGTTCCTTCTCCACTTGGCGTATCTATGGTATAGTCTGTTTCTATATCATAATTAGCATTTAGCTTTAAAAAATGTGATACATAAACCCCTTTTATATAATAAGATACTGTCATATATGGTACTCCATCTATCACTTTAAAAGATTCTATTGTAGGTATTAGTCCAGATGCATCTTTATAACTACTTGCACTTTTACTTATCTTCTCCACCCAACTACCATCTTTTTGAAATACATAAATATCTATGCCATCGTTTTTAATATTATATAAATACAAATATTTAGAATCTGCACTTATACCATTTATTTTAAAATCATTTTTAAGCATTTTTGACCCGTCATCTTTATAAAAGTAATTATCTTCAGCTTGATTATTTGCACAACTATCTAAAAAGAAGCTTTTAAAAGTTCTATACTCAACTGATGAATTTGTAGTTAAGTACAAGCAATATCCGATATTATCATAGTCGGAACAATTATAAGTTATTGATTTTAAGCTACGTATAACAGTATGTCTTTTATCTATTGTTGAATCACTACCTGTACCATTCACATTAATTGCATATAATTCTCGGTTTCCGTTATCTCGACACCAATAAATTGTTTGAAAGGTTCCATTACTAGCATGAGTTGGAAAGTCGAAAACAAAATGTATTTTTATTTTCCCATCTTTCTCTGGATTACAATAACTTTCAGACAAATTTATAGTTCCTTGATATGCATCATCACCAGCATAAGTGTCGTTTTTATCACACCATCCAATTACCTTCCCTTTCATAAGCTTTTCATCAACATTCTCTATACCACCATAATCAGTTAGACATATTTTTCTAAAGGGAAAACTAACATATCCCTTTTGAATATCTCCTCCAACCATTAGCCGTCTGTAAAAAAAATCAAAAAACATCAGGTTCATAACTGAGCCGTTGATTAGATTTTCGGTTTCTGCATGGTATACCTTATTTCCCGTCTCTAAGTCGTAGAGTTCAACAGTAGCAATTCCTCTGATATTTGAGATAGGTTTTTTCTTATTAAGTTTGATTACATTATTATTAATTAAATCTTTATTAAAAGATATAGTCTCTCTATACATAACAAGGCTCCTTTCTCTTCCATTATTAAATACCCTTTCTTAATTCATATAATCTCTATTGTTACACCAGCCTCTGCGATTCTTATATCAACATCAGCAACCTTTACTTCTTGAACTGAATTTGACTTTATAATTTCATTCATAGTTATACCTGTTTCATATTCTTTTAATATCTGTGACGGATTTACTATATCAATGTTTTCAATTACTTCTGCATGAGGCGGTTCTGCACTCATGCCCCCCTGAAGATTTCTTCCATCAATCATACATTGAAGATTATAAATTGGTATTGTTACCGTTCCATTATCAGCTTTTAAGTTTATACCTATATAATGATTTCCTTGAGCAACTTGAGGAATTCCGAGTGGGATTCCTATAATATTATCACCTTGCTCCAGTTTCTGCTTTGGTTTAAACGGTATCTCTACATTATCTAAAAGTATCTTTACAGTTAAAGTGCTCCCCATACTTGAATTACAACTTATAGATAAATTAACACTTAAATTTGTACTTGAAACTGCAGTAATGCCTAAATAGATTGGTTGAATTTCGCTGGTTGAAACTATAACCTCTTGTGAATTGGCATAATAAAGCATACTAGTTAACGCTTGAGCTACCTTGTTTCCCAGTTCATCTCTTACTGTGCTAATCATTGCTGTAAAATCACTTTGACCTCTAGATTTAGGCTGACCTAGCTCAACTTTTGTATTCCATCCACTTAATAAGTCTTGCTTTATTTTAATTACTTCCACTAACACATCTATATCAAACTCTTCATACTTTACTAAAACATAATCTCCTAGATTAACCTGTTGAAGACTTTTAAAGTTTTCATATTCCTTTGATTTACTAATCTCTATAAAGTCTACTTCTATGTTCACGTTAGCAATTCCCTTGGTCTTTACATACTCCTTTGCCATTATCCTTAAGGTAGGTTCATCAGCTGCATCTTTGAACTCAACTGGCTTTATGATATGAAAAGGTGGGTACTTTAAACTATCAAAATTAGGTATAGTTATATATTTTTCAGCTAGTGTTATACCATTGAAGCCTTTAGGATAAATCTTAGTAGCTAAGTCAGTGGTATCACTGGTAACCTTTATACCTCTAATATTTTTTCCATACTTAATTAACATACCTGTTTCTTTTCCAATTTGCTTTAGTATTTTAATATTATAATTATCCCTATATAATTCACCAGTTCCCCATCTTTCAATAATTTTAAATATTGCTTCTACTGGATTTAGTTCTATCATATATAATGTATTATTTATTAAAATATCACTGTCTACTGTATATCTTGATTCTAGATCACCAACTAAAGACTTTTCTAGAGCAGTTTTTACACTACATTTCACCGCTCTTTCATCTTCTATAAAATAAAAAGCCAAGTCATAAAAAATATGCTTAGCCCAAATCATAATTATTTTATTATTATCTTGCTTTTTCTCAACTTTATATATTCTAAACAGTTGATTATTTGCCTTTATAATATTGAAGTATTCTAGATGAACTGCTTTTTTAGATTTAACCGGATATTCTAAATATAAGCTGTATTCACCATTTAATTCATTAGTAATTTCTGCTTTAATAGCTTCATTTAATTTACCTAGTCCATTATTTTCAAATTCACCTTTTTTAGTTTTCTTATCATAAACATAAATCATTATAGCCACCGCCAATTAGGTAAAAGGACTATTTTGCTAACACTGCCTACCCAGCTTATCTTATTCTCTCCTATTTTTAGCTTTGGAAAATTTCCTTCCATTTTAAAGTTTAAATTATCTAAAGCTTCATTATAACAATCCTCTATATCACTGTTAATTATTATGCTATTATTAATTCCTTTTAATTTTATAAGTGTATCATTTATAAATAATTCAATGTTTCCACTACCATAAACAGTTATGATAGGGCTACTCTCTAGAGTACCCATATTATTTATAATACTATCTGTTTTCACTATTGTTATAACTTGATTACTAACTTCATATTTGAAAGGTTTGCAGTTAAACACTAATGGAAAGGCTCCAACAGATTTATATATAGGTTTAAAATCTATAGCGTTTACAACTTGTGCTATATACCTTTTATTTGCTTGATAACTAAATATAAGATTCGACTCACCACTACTAAAAAGCCATCCTTTTATTTCATCTATTTTATCTGTTAAATTTTCTCTTGACTTTAGAGTACATTCTACTAAGACAGTTATATCTTCATAGGTTTCTTCATCAAATTTTATACTTGAATCTCTCCCAGGAATAGGCACATAAGATACTCTACGTTTTGGTGAAGGAATTATAGGTCTTTTGGCAATAAAAATGCCATAATCTTTATAGCTATCCTTATTGGCAAAGCTAAAACTTAACATACTATTTACCCCCTCTTCCCATTACAGCTCTTTGTCTATAAAATTCAAGTTCATAAGCAAGTTGTTCGATATCTTTATCTGTGTTGTTTATGAAGTTTTCTATATGAAGTGATAGACCACCACTCCCTCCACCTTTAGCCTTTTCTATTGCCTTAGCCATTAAGCTATCCAATCTATCAATAGGCAGTACCGCCTCAGATCCGGCTTCTCCAACCCCTATAATACTAGGTCTATTAAAAATACCCCCACTCGCATACCAATCGACATTTAGGCGTGGAACACTTGGTGGTGTTAAGTTAAATTCTCCCTTTAAACTAAAGTGAGGTAGCTTAATTTTAGGTATTTTAATCTCTGGTAATCTTAGATTACTAAAAAATCCTTCAATTGCATTTATTGCATTACTCACAGCATTTTTAGCAGCATTTATCGGATTTACAATAGACTCTTTAATCTTATTCCATACTATTGCAGTTATATCTTTAATTCCGTTCCATGTACCTAATATTATCCCTTTAATAACTTCAAATCCTGTTTTTATAATTTCTCTAATTAAATCAACGGCTGATTTTATAACACTCTGTATTCCACTCCATAAATTAAAGGTGATATTTTTTATTCCTTCCCACACTCCATTCCAATCACCTTTGATTGCGCTAGTTATAATTTTTATAATGTCCTGTATAACCCTTAGTGTTGTATTTACTATAGTAGCCACCAAGTTAAAAGCAGTAGTTATTATATTTACAAAATCATCACCATACTTGATCCATATTTGATTTGCCAATGCAACAAAAGCTTGAAACATAGACTTTAAGCTTTCAATAACACCACCTATTAAAGTTTTAACTGCATTCCATACAATATTTACTGAATTTCTAAAGTCTTCATTATTTTTATATAAAACTACAAAAGTGGCTATAAGTCCTACTATTGCACCTATAATTATTCCAACCGGCCCTGTAATAGCAGTAAAAGCAGTTCCTAAGGCTCCGCTTGCGCCTCCTGCAGCACCAAGGGCTGTAGAAATAGAACCTAATGTTGAAAATAGTATACCACCAGCGGATATAAGCTTTCCTACAACACCTAAAACAGGTCCAATAGCAGCTGCAACAAGAGCAAGTTTTAAAATCATATCCTGCTGTGCTGGATTTAGTTCATTAAACTTTTCAATGATTGATATTATTGCTTGTATAAACTTCTCAACGGCAGGCATTGCATTATTTACTGCTTCAAATAACTTTTTGCCCAAGGGCTCTAAGGCTACAGCCATTTTGTTTTTTAACATCACAAACTGTTCAGCTGCATCTGCTGTATCTGTATAAACCTGTTCAATAGTTTCTGGACTTGACTTAAGACTGTTTATTAACTCATCTAAATTTAACCTTCCTTCTCTTATAGCTGATGCCATATCTGGACCTGCTCTCGCCCCAAACATCTCTAATGCCATGGCATTAGCTTCACCTGCAGTACCTGCTTCTTTGATTCTTGTTACCATCTCTTGAAGAGCCTTATTAGGTTCACTAATACCTTCTCTTGCCATCTTTCCAAGGGCAACTCTTAAAGATCCTACAACTAGCTCTGTATTAACCCCTTCCTTTTCAAACTTCCCCATCATTGCTGCGGAAGTTTCCCAATCAAAACCCATTTGTCTTAAAGGGCCACCAAACTGTGCCATAAGTTGTTGTAGTCTACTAACACCTATTCCTGTGCTTTGACTTACTTTAAAGGTGTAATCTAATGCTTTTCCATAGTCTTCTGTTTTTAGTCCAGCATCTTGAAACATTCTAGTAGAAGCGGGGATTAAAGTATTTATATCTTCTCCGGTTATTTTTGCAAGTCTTAACATCTGCGTAGAAAGATTTTGAAGGGATTCTCCTGAAAGACCTGTACGAGTATTTAAATCTGCTATTGCTTTACTTGCATCCCCCATAGTCGTATCTACAGTTGTATATACAGATTTAAAATCATCTTCTAAACCTTGAAGTGCTTCCCCTGTAGCCCCAGTGCCTATTCTTATTGAATCACTTGCTTCATCAAAATCACTAGCAAGCTTAAAAAGTCCTACTCCCGCCGCTGCTATAGGGGCTGTTACTGTTTTGCTTAAGGTGCTTCCAACACTTGAAAAGCCATCTCCTACTTTTTTCATTTTGCTTCCAATACCCTCAAGGTTTTTCCCCAATGTGGTAAATCCACTACTTTGAACCTGTATCTCCTTGTTTAATCCAGAGAGTTCATTTTCCATTTTGTTAAGTTCTGCTGTTGCATAATTGAGCTTAATTTTAAGGTTTTCAGTAGCCTTAGCATCTTCACCTTTTGTAGCTACACTTTCTTGATAACTCTTTTTTAGAGCCTCGACCTTAGACTTCTGAAGTTCCATCTGTTTATTTAAACTATCTGCCTTAAGCTTCAGTCCTTCTGTAGTCTTTCCATAATCGCCCATTTTAGAGCTTGTAGCAGCAAACTCACTCTGAACTACCTTTAGACTTCTTTGAATCTTAGAAACTCCTTCTTGAAATCCTCTATCATCAAGACCTACTCTAGCAACTACAGTATTTGAATCTCTCGCCATATCCCCTCACCCCCTCTCACGTTGAGTTTCTAAAACATAACATTATCTATATAATCAAACTCTTCTTTATCAGCAATTCCATTGACTTTCTTATATACTTTTAAAAGAGCTTGTAACTTCTTTGGTGTACTATTCCAAAACTGCTCCTCTGTCATCCTTAAAATATTAGTAGCTAAATAAAAAAGCCACTCCCAATCCCATCCACTAGAATCAGAGCAGCTTTCTATTCCCCCATATTTTCTTCACTTACCTCTGGCATAGCAGCACTTAATGCTTCATTAACAGCTGTACCTAACCTTTCCATATCACTTAAAGTAAGCATTTTCCCTACTTCTTTAAGTGTAACACTTTCATCTTCAGCTTTAATTGCTGAGTAAATAAGTGCCCTTATAGCTTTAATCTTTTTATTTTGCAAATCTTCAAAGGCTTGGTTGATATCACCGTATACCTCTTCTAACTCACAGAAGGTGTTCATATCAAATTTAAGTTCATATTCTTTATTACTAAGCTTAAACTTAATTCCTTTATTTTTAAGTTCTGATGCTCTCATGTTTTCAGCTCCTTTCAAAATTTCTAACGAGAAAAAGACCTACTAAATTGTAAGTCTTAAAATTAAAACTGATTTATAAATTGGAATTTGTCTGTGAATTTTGCTAAATATATCATTGGTTCAATTCAGGTTGAAATAGTAAGATGATTGATTGAATATTGTGTTTTGTTATTCTATTCCATCAAGATTCATTTCCCATTGATGATCATATAAAAACCTATGAGTTTCCTCGTCACTAGCAATCCACTCATTGTCATATCGACTATCAGCCCAAGATGTCTTTCCTACAGCACGTATGTGTAGTGATCCACCTGAAATTGTGTATATTCTTTCTTCGCTGGAATTTCTCCCCTCATAATATGTTCTCTTACTGAAACCTTCGTTCTGTTCTAATATTCTTTGTCTAACAGATGTTGTTAAGCGTGCCATCTTTTCCTCCCTTCATCCAATCCACGTGATTGAACAAATTACTATTTATCTATTGCTTTCATGCCATCTTTATTTCATAAATCTATTTTAACTCAACCAATTATATAAGTATAGAGTTTTTATACTTATCCTTTCCACATTTCTAATCCATCTATTTATTTTTAGAAATCAACTTTTTCTATGATGACACTGTAGGCTCTTTTGGAACAGCTGTAAACCATGAACTTATAGTTGTTGTATCTACATCCTTCATATCCTCATCAGCAATAAATCTGTAATTTCCATCAGCTTCTCTTGGATAAAATTTTCCCTTAAGCTTTGCACTTTGAGCCTTTGGCTTTTCAGCCTCCGTATCATATTCATCTGTAGCAAGTTCAAACTTACCTTTTAGAAGCCACACATACCTATACTTTCCATTGTTCTTCTTAGATTTAAAGCCTAGTGCTATAGTTGGTGCTATGTCATCCTTATTCTCAATAAGTACACCCTTTGCAACCTTTGCCCCCTGAAGCTTTGCTCTACTCTCTAAAGATAGCTGATTTACTTCAATCTCAACATCCACTCCTTCAAATGCAGTAATAATATCTTCCACTGCATCGTCCGAATAAATATTATCTGAATTTGACTTTGGTGAAAGCTTTGCACTTATTGCCCTTTCAAGTTTTATAGGTACATCATATGTTGTTGCCTCATTATCATCAGTTTTCAATATAGCTATGTGAATATCTTTAAGGCCTATTTGTCTAGCCATTTAAATCACTCTCCTCTAAATAATAAAATTTAAGACCTTTATGATAGATTTTTGTATCTTGTTCATAAAGATCTATTTCATTTAATCTTTTAAATCTAGCTTTAAGCAAAAGTTCTTTTATATTTTTAACTATATTTGCGTAATCACCCTTTGACCAAACATCTACTTGAACATAATGCGCCGTTAAGCTTTCCCTATCATCTTCATAATCTTCTCCACCTGAGAAATATTCATGAAAGGTTATATAGGTTTCACCCTTTCCAGAATACCTTTGAAAACACACAGGAATATTGAGAGGATTTAAGGCATCAATAATTAGTTTATTAATCAAACTCCTCAAGCCCCCTTTGCAATTCTTCTTTAATTACATTGTTAATTTCTTTTTTATTTTCAACAACAGAGTTTTCTGCCCAATGCTGTGCTGATTGTTTACTAGTCCCCCACTCCGAAAACTTGGAGTAAAAGAACTCTGAGTTATCACCCTTATTAGGACCTATATCAACAAAGTCTACTCCGTTTTCGTTTTCTATATCTGATATCTTTATGTTATCAGCCATGTGTTTTTTACTTAAACTTGACCTCGGAGCCTTTTTCTCCATGCTACTTTTAACCAAATCTCCTGCTTTATCAAGAGCATTTTTCTTAATTCTTTCTCCCTTTTCTCCAAGCTTATTTACTTTATCTATAAGCTCCTGCATTCCTTCAAGCTCCATTTTAGCCACTACTATCAACCTCCATAGCCTTGATTTCTATGAATTTATTTACATACTTTATGTTATCAATAGAAATTATATTGTACTGCTTATCCTTAAACAAAACCCTCATTGTAGTATCAATTTCATCAGTGTATCTTATAGTAAACTTTACAGTGTTTTCTGCCTGAACAGCTGCAGCTGCATAGTATTCCTTTCCACTTAAGTTAGTTACCGCTGCCCATACTGTTTTGTAATCTTGCCAATTCTCAACTTCAAATCCATTCTCATTAGTATTTGTAGAAAACTTTTGCAAAGTGGTTCTATGTCTTAATTCACCAATCTCCATAAAATCACCAGCTTTCTTTTCTAATATTAGCTAGTATTAATTTCATTACATTAATAGTTTCTGAAATACTACCACTTTCACTTTTCATGTAATAGTATGTTCCTTCTCTTTTTTCATACATATTTGCCACTGCATAAAGAACAGCTTGCTTTGCAGTTTTGGGTATTTGTTTAAATTCAGATAAAGGATATCTTAATATATCTTCACAGATTTCTTCAGCTGTAAGAATAAAATTAGTGATGAGCGTATCTTCCTCATCACTATCTATTCTCAGATATAACTTTGCTTCTTCAAGGGTCACTACCATACACTCATCACCTCCATTAACTAACTTTCATTTTTAAAATTTGTACTGTTTCTGGAAGAACTAATTTACCATCTACTCTTTCTTTAGCTACAAATCCAACCATTCCATTACCTGCAAATAATTCTTTAAGTTCTGCAAAGGAACGAGGGCCTCTATCACCAATGTTATAGTAGCTAAAGTCACCAAAGGCTATAACGGGTTTTCCTGCTGCAACTGTTGGAACATAAGCTGAAGTATAAACAGGATATCCAAGTAAACTATCGGGCTCTCCAACTTGATATGATGGCTGCCAGATATATGCGCCATTGCCATCCTTTAGTTTCCTAAGAATTGCTAATGTTTGATCATTGATTATAAATGTAGCACTTTTTCTATATGGACGCTTTAGTGTATAAATTAAATTGATTATCTCATCAGCTGTAATTGTAGTTGCACTTGCAGCTGTAACACCAATTTCACCTCCACCAGTTGCTGCAAAAATACCTAGTGGTTTTCCTACTCCATCTCCATTTAAAAAAGCATCTTCTTCTGCATTTGCAAGAGCCTTAGCAAACTTGTTTAAGATGTAACTTTCAAGATTAAACACATTATCATAAAGAAGTTCTTCTGTAACCTTAACTGCGACGTGTAGCTTATGTGCATCAAGATTGATTTGTTCAAACTTAGCATCTCCAAAAGTTAATGCTCCCCCTTCATCAATCCAAGCAGCTGCTGGGGTAGATGCCGCAATATTTATTTTTCTTTCAGCACCGGTCTTAATTGTAGTTGCAAGTTTTCTTATGATATTTTCTTCTGTTAAACCTTCAATTAGTCTAGTATCATACTCTGATGGAACAAGGTATCCTCCATCTGCATCAACACCTTCTTGAAGTATATTATTAATTCTTCTAAAATTAGAACGAAGAGCATTTAGCATAGAATCCTTGTACTCAGCTGTTGCAACTCCCGTTTTAGGGTTTTCATTTGTTTGTAGCTTTGCAGGACTACTTAAGATTGGGCTACTTGTAGGCTTTGACATTTCAGCATCAATTGCTGTTAGTCTACTTTCCCTTTCAATTTCCTTAGTTAAAGACATTATATTGTTTTCCATCTTTGTATAAATAGCATTATCTTCTTCTGAAAGCACATCACTTTCATTTCTTTTGTTATCAAGAAATGCCCTTGCATCTGCTACTGCCTTATTACGCTTTTCATATAATTCCATAAGTTTATTCATATTAAAATTCCTCCCTAAATAAATTTAAGACGCTCTTTTAGCGCCCCAATTGATGGTTTATTTTCATTTATTTTTATACCCTTTTTGACTATCATTTTATCAAGTAATGAATTAGTTACTGCTTTTCTGCTAAAAGCATAAGTAGTATCCTCACCTGACTTTTGCTTTTTATTATCTTTTAAAATCCCATCTGCAAAACCAAGTTCTAATGCTTTGTTTGCATTTAGCCATGTTTCTGCATCCATAAGATTAGATAATCTTACACGAGATAAAGAAGTCTTTATCTCATAAGCATTTATGATACTTTCTTTAACTTCTGAAAGCATATCAATTGCTTTTTTCATTTCCTCATCATCTCCAATTGCAACCGTAAGTGGATTATGAACCATCATAAGTGCAGTAGGTGCCATTAAGACATTTGTTCCTGCCATAGCAATAACACTTGCTGCTGATGCTGCAATACCATCAATCTTTACAGTTATGTTTCCTTTGTAATCCATAAGCATTGCATAAATCTGACTTGCAGCAATACAATCTCCGCCGGGAGAATTTAGCCAAACAACAATATCTCCTTGTGAAGAATCAAGTTCTGCTTTAAATGCTTTAGGTGTAATTTCATCACCGAACCAACTTTCTTCTGCAATTGCACCATTAAAATATAGTGTTCTAGTATCTGAATTTTCATCTTTTACCCAGTTCCAAAATTTTCTCACTTTGTTCCCTCCATTCCTAAATTATTTTTATTAGCAAATATTCCTGCGTCCTGTAGCTTTGTCATATTTCCATTAATCAAATATAAATCTCCACCTTCTTCAACTGATATACGGTCTAAGTTTTCAAGTTCTCTAATGTCATTTGCACTCATCCATCCATTTTGCCTTGCAGTTGCATATCCACTCATACGGCTTTGATAATCGCCCCTAAGGAGCCCATCTACATTGAATTTAATGAAATATTTCTTTTTATCACTAAGAGATAATAGTGAACGTATCATTGCTTGTTCCCACCTTGAAACCCAAGGATCTAATGTGTATTTTACAAACTCCAAAGATTGCTGTTCTATATTAGAAAAGCTAGATTTTTCAAGGTCACCAACCATATGTGGTGGAACTCTGAAAATTCTAGCTATCTCATTGATTTGAAATTTCCTTGTTTCAAGAAATTGTGCCTGTTCTGGAGATATTGTTATAGGTGTATATTTCATACCTTCCTCCAAAACAGCTACTTTACTTGAATTGCTACTTCCACCAAAGGTTGCGTTCCAACTTTCCCTAACCCTTGTAGGGTCTTTTAGCATACCAGGATGTTCTAGTACCCCACCCGGTGCAGCACCATTAGCAAAAAATTTAGCTCCATATTCCTCACAGGCAATAGCCATACCAATTGCATTTTTAGCCATTGCAATTGGAGAATATCCTATAAGTCCATCAAATCCAAGGCCAGGAATATGAAGTACATCAGAAGGATTCAAGTTTACTATGTTTCCTTTATTATTAGGAGCATCCTCTTTACTTATCATATAACTATAATAAAGCTTTCCCATCTCATCCCTATTTACACTCATACGATTTGGCATTAATGGATATAAAGCTACTACTTCACCTTTCCCATTTCTAATAATTTGTGCATAGGCATTTCCCCATAAAAGTAAATGAGTCATAAGGGTTTCCCTAAATACAAAGGAAGTCATCTCTGGATTTGGCTCATCATGTAATAGAAAATATAACGGACTATTTATCGCCTTTTCTTTCCCTCCATTATCAGTGTACTGATATAAATGAAGTGGTAATCCTGCCACAGCTTCAGCTAAAATTCTCACACAAGAATATACAGCAGTCATTTGCATTGCTGTTCTTTCAGTAACAGGTTTCCCAGAAGTTGTACTGCCTAAAAAGAAACCATATGCACTCCCCGCTGTTCTGTTTTTAGGCTTATCTCTTGATTTAAATATTCCAGATAAAATTCCCATAGCAATCACACTCCCCTCTAAAATAGACATAAGAAAAGCACCTACCGTTGTGGTAAATGCTTTTAACAATAAACACTGTTATTATGTAAAATTTTTATAGCCTTTTGCATTTTGACTAAACATCAACTTCAAGAATCTCATAATCAACATCATCATCTTCATCAATTGGATAGTCTCCAGGATTTGATAAATTCAAAATTTCCGCACCATCATGGTAGCAACTGCATAAGTATCCTGCATAATCTTCGGCTTCAGCTTCAGAATCAAACACTTCGTCCTGCTCTTCACTACTTCCATCAGAGTATTTCATTAAAATTTTAAACATTTTCATATAGATAACTCCTTTTCATAATTCTCTGTTTTACAATACCATTTCTTTGTCGCATTTTCAGCAGTTCTCATCGGAACTGATTACATTTTCAGTATGTTCTTCTATATCTTCATGTGCAGCATCATAATCTTTTATACCTTGAATCAGTTCAGCCTTAATTGCCTCAATTTCAGACTGAGGTAGTGCTTTTCCCTTGCTGAAGATCTTAATTAGTTTTTGAATGCCGATGGTTGCGAGAGCACCTACAGCAAGTGTAATTCCCACAACTGGCAACATTTCTTTTCTACCAGCACTTTTCCCAGCATCAATAAGTGCCTCTATAAGTTTCTCAGGACCTCCTGCTGCTTTGGCTGCTTTTGATAATTCTGCATAATTCCATGCCATTACTAATCCTCCTTTATTTCATCTGCATCGATTGCCTTTTTGATGGTATCCTTTATGACCTCGTCATGTTCTAACAAATGTTGATATTGTTCAATCTGCTTTTGGATGCCTTCAATTTCTTTTTCAGTTTGAACGATTAGAGACTTTTTTTGAAGTATAGTACGATTTAAAGTTTTGATATTTTCTTTCAAATGCTTTTCAAAGTCTTCCGGTAATACACGAACATCGGTTTCGCCTTTTTTATCGCAATAACTGATAACAGCACCGGCCACTAGTCCTGCGGCTAAAGTAGCTAAACCAACCGTTGGAGACATCGTTGCCACACTAGATGTAACCTTTGGTAAATATTTCGGTGTTGCCCTTAAAAAACGCTTCAATTCATCATCAGTAACAATATTTCCGTCTTTTCGTGATGCTTGAACTGCAGTTAACCGCCCATCACGAATCCACCTGCGCACAGTTTCTGGATTAGTTTCAAGCAAATCAGCAATCTGTTTAACACTGTATGTCTTCATATACACCATCCTTATACTACATTATAATGCTACATTTTTAGGTTTGTCAACAAAAAGTAGTATTATAATGTAGTATAAAAGTGTTTTATTATATAAATAATATTCCTCTGTCATCATAAACAGAAGTACCCTCCCCATTACCACAACGAATTGCTCTATCAAGGGCCATTATAGTTGCAACAGCACCATCTATCTTCTCCGTTGATTTTTCTTTATCTGCTTTAATATTTCCAGCTGGGTCAGTTCTAATAAAGATATTATCCATATTCCACCTTAAAACAGGGTGACCTCCATGTGCAAGTTTCTTCTCAAGTGTTAGTTTCATAAGTTCCTTTGTAGGTGGACTCATATCTTTAAACCCTTGTCCAAAAGGCACTACTGTGAATCCCATACCTTCAAGGTTTTGTACCATCTGAACTGCTCCCCATCTATCAAATCCTATTTCTCTGATATTAAACTTTTCACCAAGCTTTTCTATGAATTTTTCTATGAAACCATAGTGGACTACATTTCCTTCTGTTGTTTGTATATAACCTTGTCTTTCCCATACATCATAAGGAACATGGTCACGCTTTACACGAAGGTCTATTGTTTCTTCTGGTATCCAAAAATAAGGTAGTACACAAAATTTATCTTCTTCATCCAATGGTGGGAATACTAAAACAAAAGCTGTAATGTCCGTTGTACTTGAAAGGTCTAACCCTCCATAACAAACTCTCCCTTTTAAAGATTCTTCATCTACCTTAAAAGAACAGGCATCCCATTTATCCATAGGCATCCAACGGATAGCTTGTTTCACCCACTGATTAAGTCTAAGTTGCCTAAAAGAGTTTTCTTCAGCAGGGTTCTGCTTTGCAGATTCACAAGCAGCTTTTACTTTATCTATTCCAACAGTTATTCCTATAGAAGGATTTGCTTTCTTCCACACCTTAGGATCTGTCCAATCATCTGATTCATCTGCTCCATAAATTATAGGATAAAATGTATTATCTTTTTTTCTTCTCTCAATAATATCTTTTGCCTTTTGGTGGGTTTCATAACATATAGAATTTGTATCTGTTCCAGCTGTAGTAATTAAAAAATATAGTGGTTGCATTCTAGCATCACCAGAACCTTTAGTCATAACATCAAATAGTTTTCTATTTGGCTGTGTATGAAGTTCATCAAATACTACTCCATGAATATTAAAACCATGTTTAGAATAGGCTTCTGCTGATAACACTTGATAAAAGCTATTTGTAGGTGCATAAATTATTCTCTTTTGAGATGCTAAAATTTTAACTCTTTTACTAAGTGCAGGGCACATACGCACCATATCAGCAGCTATTTCAAATACTATAGACGCTTGCTGACGATCAGCTGCACAGCCATAAACTTCGGCCCTTTCTTCAAAATCACCACAACATAAAAGAAGTGCAACTGCGGCTGCAAGTTCTGACTTGCCTTGCTTTTTAGGGATTTCGATATAAGCGGTATTAAATTGTCTATAACCATTGGGTTTTAGTGTTCCAAAAATATCTCTTATAATCTTTTCCTGCCAATCTATAAGTTCAAATTTTTTACCTGACCATGTACCTTTTGTATGACAAAGGGCTTCAATAAAGGCAACAGCATAATCTGCGTGTTCTTTGCTGTATATGCTACCCTTTGCCTTAAACTTAGTTTTAGTGTACTTCTTTAATTTTCTCATAAGCTGTCACCTCCTTTCCTTAAATTTAAAAAAGACTACAATTAAGTAGCCTGTAACTAAGAACAACCCCTTTTAAGGGTTGCCCATTACTTTCCTGTAAAAATAAACCTTATATACTCTTCCTCATACTCTTCAATGAAAGCTATTAATTCATGAAATCCCATCTCCGATGCAATTTTATTCACCATAGAGAGGTCAAACATATTGGTAAGTGAAGTATCCCTAATAGCTAGTATTTGTTCTTTAATCTTATGCGTCATGTTACTCTACCTCAATTTTGCTACAGCTATCTTCACCATAAATAACGTTCAATCCACTACCATTATCCCATTTAACTAAAATACTACCTGCATCATCAACACCTTTTACTGTACCTTTTGTTCCTATTGGTGGTGCTTGGACATCATCCATCTTCACAAGTTCTATCCTTGTACCTATTGGGTATTGTTTTCTTAGCATTTCAACTCTTTCTTTACTTGGAAACTTCATTCTTAGTACCTCCCTTAAAAGCTGATGACCCAGAAAAATTCTGAAGGAGAATTTTACGTTCTTCTTTGTATTCTTCTCCAATGAAACCTAGGCGAAGAAGGAAACAGCGGAATGCGTATTTCTCATTTTCTACTTCCTTTTTCTTTGAACTAATGCGTTTCTGGTTTCTTGCCATTTCACAAATTGCAGTAACAAAATGGGTATAAGCTTTTACTGTATTACTGTCTTGCTCTCCATGAAACCAAGGAAACCTAATTCTTTCTTCAGCTTTCTCAATCGGCAAACTATCTGTAGCTAATGCCTTTTTAATAAGGTCTGCTTTTACTTCCACTAACTTTTCCAGGTTATCAAATGAGTCTTCCGTAAATAATTCAATTGACATTTCTACAACTAAACTATCTACTGTAGTTTCTAGCATTTCATTTTCAGCTACTGGTGCCTCTGAAATAAAACCTTCTTTCTCTAAAGCTTTAAGCAAAGCCTCAACTTTTTCTTTCTCTACTTGATCATCAAAAGATATGCAGCCATCTTTGCCTACAACAATATCTCCAACCTCGTAAGCCATACTAGGCATTCCTAGGTATCTTGGCCTACATTCTAATATTGCTGCAATGGCAACAACTAGTGACTTGCGCTCTTCTCCTGTTACATTAAATTTAACTTCCACTTTTAAGTACCTCCTTATTTTTTGGTACTTACATATATCACTCTAAAAGGTATAAGTATCAAGTCCTTTAACCAGAATAATGTGATTCTTAAGAAGTAACTTCCTCATCTTTAACCATCTCATTATAAGGCAACTTCTTACCATCTCTTATTAAAAACACACCTTCATCACTTGAAACCTGTTCGATGTATCTTTTTACAATAACATCACAGAATTTTTCATCAAGTTCAATGGTACAACAGATTCTATCAGTTTGCTCACAAGCTATAAGCGTTGAACCACTTCCACCAAATGGGTCTAAAACTATTGAGTTTGTTAAACTTGAATTTTGAATTGGATAAGCTATAAGAGCCACAGGTTTCATTGTTGGATGATCTGCATTTTTGCTTGGTCTATCAAATTCCCATATTGTTGTCTGTTTTCTATCTGAGTACCATTGATGTTTACCTGATTTCTTCCATCCAAATAAAACTGGTTCATGTTGCCACTGGTAAGGACTTCTGCCTAATACAAGACTTTGTTTCTTCCAAATGCATGTACCACTTAAATAAAATCCAGCATCTGCAAATGCTTTTCTAAAGTTAAATCCTTCTGTATCTGCATGAAAAACATATATAGATCCATCATTTGCAAGAACCTTTTCCATATTGCTAAGGCTATCAAAAAGGAAATTTAAAAAAGCATCTGCTGAAAGATTATCATTTTGTATCTTTCCTGCAGTGCCTTCGTATTTTACATTATAAGGTGGGTCTGTAACTATTAAGTTTGCCTTTTTCCCCTCCATCAATCTTTCATAGGTTTCTGATTTTGTGCTGTCTCCACAAATAAGTGTATGCCTTCCTAGAATCCACACATCGCCTTGCTTTGAGAATGTAGGCTTTTTCAATTCTTCATCAACATCAAAGTTATCTTCTTGAACATCTTCAGCAGAATTTAAAAGCATATTTAATTCAGCTGCCTCAAACCCTAAGAGGTCAACATCAAAATCTAGTTCCATTAAACTTTCAAGTTCTATAGATAATAAATCTTTATCCCATCCTGCATCTTCTGCAAGTCTATTATCTGCAATAATATAAGCTTTCTTTTGTGCCTCGGTTAAGTGGTCTACAAATACACAAGGTACAGTTTTCATTCCATCTTCTTTAGCTGCTAGAACTCTTCCATGACCTGCTATAATATTAAAAGCTCTATCGATTAAAATCGGATTTACAAAACCAAATTCTCTAAGGCTTGATTGTAATTTCTTTATTTGCTTTTCATTATGAGTTCTTGAATTATTGGCATATGGTACAAGTTTTGATATTTCTACTTGTTGCATTTCCTCAGTAAATTTATTTTCCCTATCCAAACTAATACCCCCTTTGTAATATTTTTATAAGTCCTTTATTTGCACCATCAACATCGCCTGCTACTACTTGCCCTTTTAAGGTTTTATATTGTTGCTTAGTTAATACATTTTTATTTTGATTAAGTTGCTTCATAAAAATTTGTTTCTCCATTTTTATCTTCCCTTTCTCCCCGATAAAAGTGCCTCCATAATGTCATCTTGAGGATCCCCAACAAATGCTGTAGTACAGTTTTGTTTAACAATATCAAAAATTTCATACCACAATAAATTAGCTTGCTTTAAAAAAGATTGGCTCATCTGTACAAAAGGACTTGCTATAGCTCCACCTGTTGTAGGGTGTTTTCCTAAAAGTCCATAAGTGCTTATGGCTTCCTCACATTGGATATACCTTGTAAATGCCTGAGCATAAGATTCTATAAGTCTTGGATTAATAAACTTCTCACATCCTCTATCTTTTAGCCACTTCCAAGTTTCAGCAAATAACAAATCTGCTCCAAGTAATTTACCATCTCTTTGCTTTGCACTAAGGTAGTCACTTGGTGATGGCATATCTCGACCATTTAAATTTTCAGCACCATCTAAATCACTAGCTTCCAGAATTGTTTCTGGCTGTAGGTTTGGTACTTCTAATATTTTTGCTGCTTTACCTTTTGTTATTTTATCTGAAAGAGGTATTTGCTTATCACCTGCACGAACTCGTCTGCCACCTCTATTTGTACCGTCCTTGGCCATATTTTCTACTCCTTTCTTAGCCCCAAGTGGTTAATACCCCCTTTGAACTGCGGTTTTTGTGCGTGTGACCCCCTGCCCGTTCCCCAGTGGGTTAGTTGTAGAGATCAAGACCGCCCCTCCCTGGTGCATCACCTTCTGTTCCACCTATCACCATCCCTTGCAGTAATAGCAGAGTGACAAGACTTACATAAAGCCATTAGATTACTCCTGTTATGTGTTCCTCCACGTGACAAGGGAAGTATGTGATGTACTTCCTCAGCCTTTGTTAGTCTTCCACCTCTTTCACATTCCTGACACAAAGGATACTGTGAGATGTAGCTATCACGGATTCTCTTCCACGCTCTACCATACCTACGGCGTGCAACTGGGTCACGACCATACTTCTCGTAGCGTTTGTTATCTATCTTTTCATGTTCCTCACAGAATCTACCCTCTGTTAAGTTAGGACAACTAGGAAAGGAACATGGTCTTTTAGGCTTTCTTGGCATTACATTCACCTCCAGTTTTTGGGCATAATAAAAACCCTGCAGGTGCAATCCCACAAGGCTCGTTTTATTTTTTCTCTATTATAATACTATCATAATGTCTTACTGTCTTTCTCTGTACTTTACTGTAATGTTTTAGGTACAACCACATAATTTAGTGCTTTCTTATGTACCTTAAATACATTATCAATACTGTAGTTCATATCAACGGCAATTTGCTCCCACTGCATAAAGCACAAGTAACGCTTTTCTAAAAGAGTTTGATACTCTGGGTTTTGAATTGCTTTTATGGTTCTTACAATCTCATGTTTCAAATCCACTAATTTATCAATGTCTTGGTTAATCTCTGCCTGCAAATCAATAATCTTTTCCACAGCGTTAGCCATAGTAGAAACTGCACGGTTCGGATTACGGGGCATATCCGATATCGTGGTTGTTGCTTTTGTAGCAAGGTCATTTAAGGATGCTACCTGTTCAATCTTGCTATTTATTCTTTGGTCAAGACGATATGCTTGACTTAAATATTCTTTAGCCCTCATACTCACTACACCTCATCCCTTAATTCTTTAATCAGCATATTTCCATCAATAGTTGTTAATTCCGAATACCACTTTGAACGAAAGAAGCGTTCCACATTAGATTTCACTTTATTCCCCTCAACGCTATAAGGGTATTTTTTTAGTGCCTTTAAAGCACTCCTATAATCCTTTACAGCTTGTAGAATTATAGCATTTGCCAGATTAGAAATTCCATCCTCGTTAGTAGTGGGTTGGACTTGCATATCATTTTTATACATAAGCAGTACCTCCGAATAAAAAATTTTTTTCCTTGGATTGACCCTAATTGTCTTAGCTTTACAGATTTGCCTTTACAGCATCAATTAAAGCTGATTGTATTTTTTCTTTTTTATTAAGGGATCTAATTATTTGCTCATCCATAGTTCCTTTAGCAATAATATGATGAATAACCACTGTTTCATTTTGCCCTTGTCTCCAAAGCCTCGCATTTGTTTGCTGGTAAAGTTCTAAACTCCAAGTAAGACCAAACCATATAAGAGTTGAACCTCCAGCTTGAAGATTAAGTCCATGTCCTGCAGATGCCGGATGAATTAAAGCTACTTCTATTTCTCCATTATTCCAATCCGTTATATCCTTTGAAGTTTGTATTTCACGAACCTTAAACTTCTTTTTAATTCTTTCTAAATCATGCTTAAACCAATAAGCTACAAGTACTGGTTTACCATTTGCCGATTCAATTAAATCTTCAAGAGCATCTAGCTTTCCATCATGTATTTCACAAACCCTTTTATCTTCACCATACACTGCACCATTGGCCATTTGGCAAAGTTTATTTGATAAAGCTGCAGCATTTACAGCATCTATTTCTTCACCCTTAATGGATAATACTAAATCCTTTTTTAAACTGTCATATAACTTTTGTTCTTTTTCAGAAAGAGTTATAAAAACTTCGTTTATGATGCACTCTGGCATTTTTAAGTAGTCAGTGCTTTTCATGGATATGGTGATATCTGAAATAAGACGATAAATTTCATCCTCTGCTCCAACTTTTGGTTTATAACTAAATATCATCTGATTATTTCTTTTATCTGGGTTAAAGAAATTATTTCTATACTGAGTTACAAATCTTCCTAACCTTTCACCCATATCAAGGATCCTAAACTCTGCCCATAAATCCATAAGTCCATTACTACTTGGAGTTCCTGTAAGTCCTACAATACGTTTTACCTTAGGTCTTACTTTTAATAAACCTTTAAACCTCTTTGCTCCATAGGACTTAAAGGAGGATAACTCATCAATCACAACCATATCATAGTCAAATGGCATACCACTTTGGTTTATAAGCCAATCCACATTTTCACGGTTTATGAGATAAATATTTACTTTTTGCATTAGTGCTGATTTTCTTTGTGTTTCACTACCTACAACTACTGAATAAGTAAGTCCATTAAGGTGCTCCCACTTTTGAATTTCAATAGGCCAGGTATCTCTAACAACTCTTAAAGGACCAATAACTAAAACCTTTGAGACTTCAAAGCTATCAAGGCAAAGGTCAAATATTGAGGTTAGAGTTATAACGGTTTTATCAACCGAGGCCCATATCAAGAAATACAGCAGTGATAGGTTTCTGATTTATATAATCAATTGCATATTGCTGATAATCATGTGGTATGAACTTCATTTGGCATCACCTCCAATCTTATCAAGAATCCATCCAATCTGTTCTATCTCATCAAGGACAAATACCTGAAATCCTAAGCCTCGAAGCAATTTATGTCTTGCAAGCTGAAGGGGTCTCGCCTTTTTCCCTGGAGCCTTTACCTCTACAAACCCAACCTTTCCATCTGGCAGTAATACCAAACGGTCCGGTATCCCGTCAAATCCAGGTGACGTGAACTTAGGACAGATGCCTCCATGCTTTTTAACTTCCATTACTAACTTCTTTTCTATAACTTTTTCTCTCATGCTAACCTCCATCAAAAATAACGTTATGCATGTCGTCAAGGTCATATCCTAAACTCTTCTTATAGGATATTTTATGTTTTTGCTATAGGGACTTTCTATATATGACCTTACTAGACCTGCATATCTATAAATTCATTACTTAAGAAAAGTTTGGTTTTTGACCTTTCTGACCTGCACATTATGCTATTTATTCAATAAAATCTGTGTTTTTAAGGCGAACTCCAATAATAAAAATACCTTTTGAATACTTTTTACGATTTAGACCTGCAACCTCAAGTGCAGCATAGAAGTCTGTGGTACTCCTCGTGTACTCTCCTGTTCTCAAACAATAAGCACGGTATTCTTGATAAAACTCTCCTGACTTTTGTTTATAGCTAGAGTCAAGTTCACAACACTCATCAAGAAATGCTCCAAGCCAGTCATTATTAGCACGATAGCTATTAATCGCATTTTCAACACATGATGGAAGCTTTAACTTAAAGTCATTTGCAATAACCTTCTTTGCACCTTCTATAATCCAAGCTAATACATAGGGGCCAGCATCTTGGACTAGGTAATCTGTATAGTTTTTAATATCACTATTACCCTCTATTTTTGCGTTAAAAGGAATAACAATTAATCTACGCCATGTACCTTCATCATTAGCACCTACCCTTGGCAGATGATTTGTATATAGTACAAGGGTGTGGCTTGGCACATACTTGAAGGGGTCCTTATACTTCTTCTCTGCCATAACCTCATCTGTAGAACATAGCTGCTTAATGACGGAAGTATTCAGCCGCATACCTTCTTCTAATTCAGCTGCTATTATAAGACGTTTACCTTTAAGTTCTGCCATCTCCGGTTTAACATTCCTCTTACACCCAACTGTCAATGCATCTGATGACATAGAACCACTATAGGTACCAAGGATTCTTGAGATAGTGTTCCAGAAAGTAGATTTACCGTTGCGACCTTCGCCATAAGAAATGATGAGAGCTTCTACATACACCTTCCCTATGGATGCAAGACCTACAATCTGCTGAACATAATCAATAAGTTCCTGGTCATCGCAGAAAAAGGTATCAAGTGCATCAAGCCACAGCTGCTTGCCGTTATCTCCTGGAGTAACCGAGGTCTGTTTTGTAATGTAATCCATGGCATCGGGTTTATGCATTCTTAAAAGCCCATCTTTTAAATGATAAGTTGCTCCCGGTGTATTAAGAAGAAACTCATCTTTATCTAAATCACTGACACTAATAGAAAGCATAGGCTTTGCAGCCTGTAAGGCACTCATTACATATTTCATGTCACGACGCTTCATAACAAACGTTCTGTATGATACTGCAGATAAATATTCACGATATGTATCTAACTGCTGACCTTGTAATGAATTTTCAAATTTCTTTCCTCCTGCCTTAACATCATCTATAGATACTCCAACTGCTACAACAGCATCCATCGCTCTTTGTACTTCATCTAAAGCATGTGCAAGCTGTAAATCCAAGAATTCCTCCATTGCCCCAACAGCCTGTTGTTTTGACTCCACCCAATATTCCCCATTAAAGCGAAGATAATCAGTGGCATCTGTATAACAAAGTTCATTTCCATATTCATGGGTAAGGATCTTTGCCTGACCTATATCAGAGAAATCTGAAGGTTTTAAGGACTTTCCTTTAAAGTCATCATTAAAATCCTCTGGGGCAACATAACCTTCTTGGTCTTGTACTTTTTCAGCAAACTTCACGGCGCTGTTCCATATAGTAGCAAGTTCCTCATCATCCATAGGAGGATCGCACTTCTTTGCCTCATCAAGAAAAATCTGATGCGCCTTTTCTATAGCACCATAACGTTTTGCCACTCTACCTGCAAAACGTGATAATGTACTGTTTCTCTTTCCTTCTGGAATAGAAGAAACTTCTGTTGTTTCATTATCTTCATCGCCTTTATCTACAGGTAATTCCTCTTCAATAGTCTCCCAGCCATCATGCCATATAACTTCATCGCAATCAGCACCAAATATAAAACGAGCTGCATCTAAGGCGTTATTATCAAAGAACGGAAATGTCTCCTGTATCCTTCTTTTCAGCTTCACATACTTTATGTTATCTGTGCATGGGCGAATAAGGAAATATATATGAAACCTTGGTCTTGCTGATTTGTCATCCTTCTGTTTCATATGATTACGGCTTGGTGCAATGGCATAAGAAACATCTGGTAGAAGTTCATCTATTCTTTCCGGAGTAATCCATTCATTTTCTTTTTCTGAATGGTCATTATCACAATCCATTACAACTACTACAGATTCTTTAAAGTTATCTGCACTACGATAATTATTTTTGTACTCTGCACAAACATGATCCATTTTAACTACTGCTTTTAATTCTTCTGCATTAGTTACCTCCACTCTGTTGGGGTAGCTACAGTTCTTGGTATTGCCTGTGCAATTTGCTGTATAAAATATTAACTTCATATGCTTTCCTCCTTTAAGTTCTCTGTGAAATAACGGATTGCCATACATCTTTGCTTGGCTTTTTGAATTTCTACTCTCATACCTTCTGATATTCTTTCTCCAAACACCCATAGTTCATTACACTTACCAAGTAAGACCATATTCATAAACATGGCTAATTCCCTTTCCTGTGGAATGTCATCATTCATAAACTGTGGAAAAAGCAAATGTGGAGCAATAGGAATACCATTCTTCTCTAATGTAAATCTACAAAAACCCCGAGCCTTTTTTACATTTACATCAACATCCCCTGAATAGGGTGAACAAACATATACAAGAGGTTTGAAGGCAGCATTTTTTTCTGCCCTCTCCTCTCTAATAATATTTGTAAGAGCCTCATAGGTTGTTGGGTCATAGTAACCTTGTGAGTTATATTTGTTTATGCACATAACCCTTACCTCCATAACTCGCTCTGATTTCTTTACTACACTCATTGTAATAGACAGATGTTCCGTATAAATCTTCATTCCTATCAGCAAATATTTGTAAAAGATCAACATTAACTTTACATCCACAAATAGGGCAGATACAGAATACATTTTCATCATTTATTTCCATGGACACTTTTATAGCATCATTTCTTTTTTCCTTAACATAAAACATTAAAATTTCCTCCTCTTATATGGATTTGTCCTTCATCTTAGTAACGTACCATTCAAGGTGATGCTTACGCTGCTCATAATCTGGTACTGCCACAAGCAAACCTATATCAACCTTTTGTAAGATTTCAAGCATATTGATTTGCTCATCACTAAGGTGTGGTCTAATACTTTTTCCTTTTTCTATGTTGTTAGCCAATCTAAATTGCTTTGCTGACATCCCAACTACAATGCGGTTAAGCATATCGCATTCATTAATAAAGTGATAAGGTTTTGGGTTTTCATGTATTAACTTGATGTTTTCTGTTAATAACGGAAACTCCTTGCGTGCAGATACTAATGTTTTTATAAATTGCTCCATTTCATTAAAGCGTTTGATATACAATTCCTTAAAACGCATTGCCTTTTGTCCTGTGTATCCCATAACTAGCATCGTAAAACCATCTCTAGTCATGTTATAACAAGGCTGTTTTTTCCCTTGTGCATTCAAATAATGGGACAATCCATAATTGGATAGTCGAAATTCCTCACTCAACCCTGAACTTGGCTCAATGATTTTTGCAATGTCACGTAGCACATGAAAATGTTCTTTTTCAAAGGATTTTGCCACGTATAGGCTATCCACTCTTGCAGTATCCTTTGTGTCGGCAAATATGCCATATTGGTCTTTAGGTATTAATTCTTTCATAACATCCACTCCTTAAAAATTTATAGGGAATCCCCCTATAACTCTCTAAGGACAGAACCTTTAATTTTGGACGGAAATTTTTAGCTATATTCTTTAAATAGAATTACTTCCTTTAAATAAGTGAAATTGAAGTATCCTCTTTACGAAGGACATTTTTGTCCCTCGTAATATAATCTGCAGCTAATACTTTCGCTCTAAAATAAGCAAAAGTATGTATCATCAAAAATACATACCTATAAATTCTTAGAATTTAAATTATTTTTTCAAAGCAAATATTTTAAATAAATTTCCGTCCAGTTTACTAACTTTTGTCCTAAGGAAGATGGAAGGGCAATGGTCATAAAAAATCTTCTAAAAAAATCCGTCCAAACCACAGACTTTTGTCCTTAGAAAAGTAGAGAGGTTCTTAACCCTCAGAAAGGTGGTGATACTATGCAAGCTGAAACAACTACTAACACTAAATGCAAACAAGATACTAGCTTAGATGAAGAACTTTCAGATGTTCTAATTGCAATCAGTGTTATATCAAAAAGGCTATCAAGAAAATTAATCCAGCAACAATTAAATATGGAAGGAGAAAACACCAATGGGTAAGATGAAAAAATTATCTGCTGAACTTGATGAACTTAAGAAATGCGGAGAAATCTTAATTGGGATCTCAGATACTTTGAAAGAATTGTTTTCTACGGCAGAGGAAAAGAAGCCAATCAAAGAGCCTAACAAGAAAGAAGCCTTGGTAGAAGAAATACCAAAGCTTGAGAGGAAGGCACTATTACTTACTGATGTACGTGCTGTCCTAGCAGATAAATCACGTAATGGATATACCTCGGATGTTAAAGCACTTCTTTTAAAATATGGTGCAGACAAACTATCAGCTATAAATCCTAAAGACTACGAAGCCTTACTTGCAGAGGCTGAGGTGATTGGAAATGACTAAACACGCATTACTTTCAGCTTCATCTAGCCACAGGTGGCTAAATTGCCCACCTTCAGCAAAGTTATGTGTAGAACAAGGTGACAAAGGCAGCGCTTATGCACAGCAAGGTACTGATGCACACAGTTTATGTCAGTACAAGTTAGAAAAGATACTGGGCATAAATACCCAAAATCCAATAAATAATCTAGAATACTACGATGCGGAGATGGAAAACTGCGCAAATGAATACGCATCCTTTATCTTGGAGCAGATAGAGGAAGTAAAGCATCATTGTTCCGACCCTTTGGTCTTAATTGAGCAACACCTTAACTTCTCTAAATATGTAGAGGAAGGTTTTGGCACAGGTGACTGTGTCATCGTTTCAGATAAAGTTTTACAGGTAATTGACTATAAGCATGGACTTGGAATTTTGATATCTTCAGAAGATAATCCACAAATGATGTGCTATGCACTTGGTGCCTTAGAACTTTTCGATGGCATCTATAATGTAGATATTATAAAGATGACAGTTTTTCAGCCACGTAGAGACAATGTTAGCACCTATACCTTATCAAAGGAAGACCTAGTCAAATGGGGAAATGAAGTTCTCTCTCCTATTGCTAAACTTGCTTATGCTGGAGAGGGAGAATTCAAAGCTGGTGACCACTGCCAGTTCTGCAAAGTAAAAGCTACTTGCCGTAAACGTGCCGAATATAACCTTGAACTTGCAAAGTACGATTTTGAAATGCCAGTCACCTTGGATAACACAGAAGTTGAGGTCATTCTTGCAAAGGTTGATAACTTTGTAGCCTGGGTTAACGACATCAAGGAATATGCCTTACAACAGTCTCTCAGTGGTACGAAGTACGAGGGATTCAAACTTGTAGAGGGACGTTCCACAAGAAAATATACCAATGAACAGGCTGTCGCAGAGGCTATCAATTCAGCAGGCTTTAATCCTTACGAACAGAAACTCCTCGGAATTACAGCAATGACTTCGATTCTTGGCAAAACGAAGTTTGAAGAAATCCTAGGTAGTCTTGTCTACAAGTCACCAGGTAAACCAACACTCGTACCATGCTCAGATAAAAGACCCACATTGAATACGGCAGCCAATGATTTTATTAAAGAATAAGGGGGACAATATTATGTCAAAAGTAGCAAATCCAACTAAAGTTATTACAGGTCCAAAAACAAGATGGTCTTATGCAAATGTATGGGATCCAAAGTCAATCAATGGAGGCACACCTAAATATAGCGTAAGCCTCATTATTCCTAAGTCCGATGTTAAGACAGTTGCAAAAATCAAAGCAGCCATTGAGGCTGCTTATCAGGAAGGTCAGTCAAAGCTAAAAGCTAACGGCAAGTCAGTACCTGCACTTTCAACTCTTAAGACACCTCTTCGTGATGGCGATGTTGAAAGACCAGATGATCCTACTTATGCCAATGCATATTTTATAAACGCTAATAGTGCTACTGCACCAGGTGTTGTTGATGCAGACCGTAATCCTATCTTTGAGCGTTCCGAGGTGTACTCTGGTGTTTATGGCAGAGGCTCTATCAGTCTTTATGCCTTTAATTCTAACGGGAACCGTGGGATTGCTTGCAGCTTAAATAATCTACAGAAGATTTCAGATGGTGAGCCACTAGGTGGAAAATCACGTGCAGAAGATGATTTCTCAACAGACCCTGATGATGATTTCCTTTCATAAAAAAATACTTAATCTCTAATTAGGTGGTGGCTATGCTACCACCTTTTATTATAAGGATGGTGATAATCATGGATAAAATTAAAACATTATCAATAGATCTCGAAACTTTTTCTGATGTGGATTTGAAAAAATGTGGTATTTACAAATATGCAGAATCCCATAACTTTGAGATTCTCCTCTTTGCTTATTCCATCAATGGTGGTGAAGTTACTGTTATAGATCTAGCAAATGGTGAAGATGTTCCAATACGAATAATAACTTCCCTCTTAGATAAATCTGTTACTAAATGGGCATTTAATGCAGCATTTGAGCGAATTTGTTTATCAATATGGCTTAAAAGAAATTATCCTGAATATTTCAGTAGCTACAGTACTAGCGACGATACCCTAAGTAACTACCTAGACCCTTCCTCATGGAAATGCTCTATGATATGGTCTGCTTATATCGGTCTACCATTATCACTTAAAGGTGTAGGTGGAGTCCTTGGATTTCAGGAACAGAAAATGAAAGAAGGCAAAGAACTAATCCGCTACTTCTGTGTTCCATGTAAACCCACAAAATCAAATGGTAGTAGAACTCGTAATCTTCCCATGCATGATATAACAAAATGGGCAACCTTCGTCTCCTACAATCGTAGAGATGTTGAAGTTGAAATGTGTATACAGAAAAAGTTGTCTAAGTTTCCTGTACCTGAATTTCTGTGGAAAGAATATCACATAGACCAGAAAATTAATGACCGTGGAATAGCCATTGATATGGATGTTGTTAAACAAGCAATTAAGATGGATGAGAATTCTAAGAAAGAACTCTCAAAAGAAATGAAGAAACTCACAAATCTAGATAATCCAAATTCTGTGGTACAGATGAAACAATGGTTATCTGACAATGGAGTTGAAACCGACACTCTTTGTAAAAAGGCTGTGGCAGAAATGCTAAAGGATGCTCCGCAGGAACTTGCCGATGTCCTTACTCTCCGTCAGCAGCTTGCCAAATCAAGTATAAAGAAATATCAGGCAATGCAGAATGCCGTATGTGCTGATAGCCGTGCAAGGGGAATGTTCTTTTTCTACGGAGCAAATCGCAGTGGTAGGTGGGCTGGACGCTTAATCCAATTACAAAACTTACCTCAAAATCATATGCCAGATTTGGAGCAGGCTCGTGACCTTGTAAAAGGTGGTAACTATGATGCATTAGAAATACTTTATGATTCTATCCCACAAGTGTTGTCTGAGCTTATACGTACTGCTTTTATCCCAAAGATTGGATATAAGTTTATAGTAGCAGACTTTAGTGCAATCGAGGCGAGGGTACTCTCATACCTTGCAGATGAGTCTTGGAGAAATAAAGTCTTTGCTAATAGTGGAGATATTTATTGTGCAAGTGCCACTGCGATGTTTGGTGTTCCAGTTGAAAAGCATGGCCAGAACAGCCATCTTCGTCAGAAAGGCAAGATAGCCGAACTTGCATTAGGATATGGTGGTGCATGTGGAGCCTTAAAGGCAATGGGAGCATTAGATATGGGACTTTCTGAAGAAGAACTACAGCCTTTGGTTGATGCATGGAGAACCTCAAATTCTAACATAGTACAGTTTTGGTGGGATGTTGATAAAGCAGTTAAAATTGCAATTAAACAGAAAACCTTCACTGAAACTCACGGTATCCATTTTATTTGTCAAAGTGCTATGCTCTTCATCAAACTCCCATCTGGTAGAAGTCTAGCTTATGTAAAACCTAAAATTGGTATAAATCAATTTGGTGGTGAATCTGTAACCTATGAAGGTGTTGGTGCAACAAAAAGATGGGAACGCATAGAAAGCTATGGGCCTAAATTTGTGGAAAATATTGTTCAGGCAATTTCAAGGGATATCCTTAGCTATGCCTTGCATACACTTAACCATTACTTCATCTGTGGTCATATTCATGATGAAGTAATCATTGAATGTCCTATGGATGAATCCTTGGATACAATTTGTGAACAGATGGGAATAACACCTCCTTGGATTAAAGGTCTGCAGCTAAGAGCCGATGGCTATGAGACAATGTTTTACAAGAAAGATTAGCCAAAAGGTAGCAGCACTAATTCTATGTTCAAGTGCTGCTATCATAATTTTTTAAATCATATCATCCAGTAAATCCATTGCAATTTCTTTAATCTTTGCCACTTTATCAGTAACTGTACTCTTTCCTATACCAATTTCAACTGCTATTTCCCTATGGCTGAATCCATCAGATAATAGCTGAAGTATCCTACCATAGTTAGTGTCGATTTCCTGTACACGACTAATTAGTTCATTCAGCATACCCAAATAGATATCTGCTGAAGCATATGTAGCTGGTGTAATCGCTTCGAAATTAGCCTCTTCCCCATCTTCATTTTCCGCTGACAGGCAACTGAATGTTAATGTCCCGAAGTTCTTCTTATCTAATGAATTAGCATATGGACACTGACTGCATTTGTTACTTTCTGGACATCGAATCAATTTTCCTTTTCCATTACTTACTTCGCAGCGTTTATCACGGTCTTCTGCTTTAAACTCTGCTGAATAGGAACTCATCATGGCATCGTACTGCGCTTTAGTCCCTGGAATCAGAACCACATCTACCATTCTGTTTCCCACTCTCCATTTTCTAATCTGAGATTTTTCTACACCTGCAATCATCCCATGTTCTTCGATGGAATCCCTATCGATAATCATTGGGATTAATACCTGTTCCTCCTCTACTTTATTTACTCTGATTTCCTGTGTTTCTTTTTTCATAGATTGTCTCTCCTTCTGACCGAGAGAGACTGAGGTAAGGTAGATCATTTGACCCTAGATAAAAGCATCCCAAAACCAAGCGTTAGAAAAAGAGCGCAAGAAATATAGGGTACTTCCATCTGCTTTTACATAACTGCCATAATTATGGCAGCTACTTCAAAAGCAATATGGTCATATCCACCTTCCTAGCGCTCTGTCAGGTCTATATGAATTTTTTAAGGAGATTTTCCTCCCGACAATCTTAGAATACTCATTTTGATCTTTCTAGCAATTGACGAAAGTTCAACGCCCTTACATGTATAAATATAAGGGACTTTAAAATTTCGCGACCAACTCATCGAGTTGGCTTTTATTTGTTTATATATGGGGGTTTCCCAAATTTGGGCATAAAAAAAGAACCCCTTTTGGGGTTCAAAACCAACTCATCGAGTTAATGAATTTTAATTTTTTATTGCAGTACCTAATTCGGATATTCCGAACTGCTCTAAGACACCATTGAAATCACCAAGCGAGAGGCCTGGCATAGTATCCATTATGCGAATATAGGTTTTATCAGGGTCATTATAATAATTTAACTTATTATTCGATTTATCAAATAATTTTTGCGTTATTCTCGAACTTAATCTCATACCTACACAAATTGCCATTAAAACATTAGTAGTCATGTTATTATAGTTATTATTCTGAATTTTACCATGATAGTTTTTGTGAAGTCCTGTCTCTTCATTAAATTGCTCAGGGTATTTCCATTTTCTATTCTCCATCAAAAACCATAAACACTCGCATAGAGATTTAGTTGGATCTCCTATCAGCTTCATAAGTTCAATTTCTTCTTGTTCATCATAAGACGCTAACTGTTTATAAAATGCTTGATAAGCTTCCTCCGGTTCACATGTTAAAGAAGCCTGATATTTTGGATGAAATGTAAGAAGTCTATTGTCAATTCCTTCAAGTCTTCCAAGTATCGCATAACCAAGAAAATCCTTATCAGCATTGGCATAAGTAGTGTACTTTTGCTCACGGATATTTATAACACATTTGGAAAGATTCTTTTTTGCTTTAGCAGTTAAATGAAGCAATCCATCTTTTTGTATTACATACTGACTATCAGCAAGAACAAAGTATCCATCAGCATAAACAAACCGTCCCCCACTTATCCATCGTTTAAGAACTAAATCTGCATCAATAATCTTTAGGGCTTCAACTGGAGTTAATTTGACAAAGTCTTTATTGTTATTAATTTCTTCATAGACATCTTCATAGTCTGCAAACTTTGAAATTATATCTTCAAGACCAACTTCAATCAATCTATATTTTACTGATAATCGTGATGTTATAAAGAATTTACTTAAATCTTCAATTAAAGTGTCACAGGATAATATAATGTTTTCTCCAGACATTTTATATTGCTGAATAAATTCTAGTGCCTTCTTTATAAAGCTGTTTTTAGGCATCAGAACTCTTGGTGCCAATCTATGTGCCTGCCATTCTAGCCACCTTACTTCATTTTCTTTTGTGTTCTTCCCTTCAGGTGGTGTAAAGAAAACCTCGGATTGACGGCATAAAATGGGGTATAGCTTTTCAGATGCATTTTTATTTTTCAACTCAAGTATTTCAAAATATATGTTATCCTTTTCCCAATGCAGTGCCTCATGGATTAATGTATTTCTTTTCGAGCCTTCACCATATACAGCTTCTGAAAAGGGATCAATCAATACAGTTCCTGCATTAAAAACTGTTGATGTATATTGCCTTGTATCTTGATTATAAACATCTATATACCCATCAAGTAGTAAACAGCAACCAAAAACATCAGAATTGCTTGATAAGGAAACTTCTTGTACTGTGAGTCCCATATCCTTAAGTATCTCTTCTACTGGAAGAGGCATCGGTTCAACCAATGCCTGCTTACAATATTTTGTTAGAAATTTAGTTGCATAATCGTCAAGTCGATTTTTACCAAGAATCAATGCACCCGACTTTTTATTAATATCAAAAATATCACTCGATGTTATTTTGCTCTTCATTCTCTACCTGTTCTCCTTTTTCAATATAATCTAAAGGCATCTCTGTCAATAGCTTTTTTGCCTCTTTCCAGGTAGGATAGAATTCCTCAACAAGTGCATGAAATCTATGCGTGTGATTCTTTTCTATCAAGTGTACTAACTCATGGATAACTATATATTCAAGACATTCAACTGGCTTTTTAGCAAACTGCAAATTAATCCATATTCTTTTTTTAGAAATATTACAAGTGCCCCATTTTGTCCTCATATTCTTAATTTTGTATTCATTAGCATGAAGATTGGTTTTTGCCTCGCACCTTGAAACAACACTTTCCAACACTCTATTAAGTTCTTGTCTATACCATTCGTTAAAAGCCCTCTCTCTAGATTCTTTGGTTGATCCCGTAGGTGCAGTTAAAATAATCTTATTTGGTACCTTGGTAATTACGTACTTGTTACCTTCATAAACAACCTGCAAACGATAAGACTTTCCCCATAAATAATGTGACTCGCCAGACAGATATTCACGTTCAGTTTGACGTGCTTGTGATAACATCCTATCTCTCACCTTAGTAATCTCCGGCATTTTCTTTAAAACAAAAAGCCTTATTTCTTCGTCAGGGTAATCGATGGGAGTGCTGACGGTTACATTCCCTTCTGGAGGATTAACCCTTATATAAAGATTTTTAAGGTTTTTCTTTTTGATAATTTCTATTGGCATACCACTAATTATTACTTCATTACTCACCGTATTCCACCTGCCTTTCAGCTATACTGAATACTTCATTAGTTTTCTCAGTCGCTTCATCTTCTTCATAACCATATAACGATAAATTATCATATATAGCAGATTTTATCTTTTGCTGTTTCTGGCGATTCTTCTTCCAATCAGGGCGTATCGCATTACAGATAGCACTATCAATATTTACAACCAGTTTTTCATCTCTATCAAAGTAATCAAATAAAGCTCTTCTAGCCTCGCTATACTTCACAGCATCAGGATAATCCGAATTTTCTTCTGGATGTAATATTGCTTGTGCCAGTTCTACAACTTGACGTAAATACTCCTCATAGCTCATAGCCTCAATTCGTCTTTGGACAATAATCTTTTGAAGCATTTCTGATAGCTTTCCATAATAAACTGCATTAGAAGACATCTTCTTAACAATTTCATGTTGCAAGTTGTTTTCAATAGTTTCTGCTTTTGCCTCATCGTTACCCGGCAATTCCTTTACCAACGCATCAATCGGGGTTGTAGTAGTGTTATCTATCAGCAACTCGACTAATGACATATTATTAAGTTCGCTTACAACTGTAGAGTCTTCTGCACGTATGTAAGTGTCAAGGATATAGCGCATATCAGCCTCATACGGTTTTAAATCAATATAATCACAGCTTGCTAGTTTAACCATTTCTTTTATTTTGTTATAACCTGAAATATCACTTCTTAGTCTGCTAACTTGACCCTCTGAGTAGCCATAATCGCTCACAAGTTTATCACTGCAGTTAGCAAAAGATCGTGTTAGCGAGGCTGTAAGACTATACAAAATATCTCTGCGACCTGTATTTTCATCATCTTCGCTATTCTCACCACAAAAATAGTCAATGTAATCAGTATCCTCTTTAGGATCGTTTACATTTTCCAGTAAATCTTTCAACGATGCAATTGCACCCACCATCTCTGATTTTGCCTCGTCATAGCGATTCTTGATAAGTCCCTCAACATCTTCCTTATCAAAGTTATCGAAAGCTTCAGTAGTATAATCAGACACTGCAAGCTGCACATTACGAAACAAGTCCATGTAATCTACGATATAACCATAGTCTTTATCCTCGCCATCTGGTCTATTAACCCGGCAGATAGCCTGGAAAAGGTCATGATCCCTCATGGATTTATCAATATATAAATATGTCGCTGTGGGGGCATCAAAACCTGTTAATAGCTTGTATACAACGATAAGAAGTTTCATCTTAGCTGGTTCTTTTTTGAACTGCTCTTTTACTTCTTTTTCGAATTCAGACAGTTTTTTACCTTTAAGCATACGTTCATAAATAGATTTCTTATATTCTTCTTCGCCCTCTTGACTTAAATCACTTGTAGCTGTTCTAACACTCGCGGTTGAAGGCTCAAATGAAGTTACAACAGCACACTTGTTAAAGCCGTTACTAGTGAAAATATCCCAGTATCTGCAAGCCTCGTATATACTGTTGGCCACAAGCATGGCAGTACCACGCTCGTTTTTTAGACGAGGTTTTAAATTCATATCGAAAATGATATCGCTAGCTATTTTCTCAAGTCTTTGTTTTGAACTGTATAATTTGTTGATTGATGTCCAACTTTGCTTCAACTGTATCTTTGCTCTATCTGTAAGTCCTAAGGTTTTATTATCAAACCATAAATCGACCTTATCTTTACTAGATAAGTCTTGGTCAACATCTCTTGCTTCATAACGCAAATCAAGAACAACACCATCTTGAACACCTTCATCAAATTTATAAGTATGGATGTAAGGTCCAAAAGTTTCAAGACTGGTCGCTTTATCTTTTTTGAGTAGTGGAGTCCCTGTAAAACCAATAAGTAATGCTTCAGGCATCAGTACTTTAACAGCTTCATGCAATTTCCCTGAGTTAGTACGATGGCACTCATCAATAAACGCTATAATATTTCCTTTTGCTTTAAAGTCAGCCGGGAGGTCTTTTAGCAATTCTTTACGATACTGATCCACGTCAGATTGTTTGCCTGCATTATGTCCGTATTTATGAATTAAAGAACATATAATAGAATCATCATTCTTATTTAGAATTTCTCTTAAATCAGCACTACTCTTTGTTCTTCTTACTTTCTCATTTACATCAATAAATAAGCTTTCAATTTGGTCATCAAGTTCATCTCGGTCGGTAATGATTACCACTCGGCTATCTGCTACATTCTCAATAACCCACTTAGTAAGCCATACCATAATTAAGGACTTGCCAGATCCTTGCGTGTTCCAGATGATGCCACCTTCCTTGGCAAGAATTCTGTTCCTAGCTGCAATATTAGCAAAATATTGATTATGCCTTGCAACTTTTTTCACTCCTGCATCAAAAATAATAAAGTCGTGAATCAATGAAAGAAATCTCTTTTTTTGGCAAAGAGAAATAATACCATCTCTTAGCTTATTTCTTTCTCTAGATTGAATACCTTTAACAGTCGCAGAAAGTTCATCAGTGGCTTTAATATCTTCTTTCCAGTTCAGATAATACTTTTCAGGAGTTTCAATCGTTCCATACTTTAGTCCTTCAGCTTCGTTACCAGCAAAGAGAAATTGGGTAGTGCTAAAGAAATTTTGAATATACTCTTTTTTTTGGTTTGTGAGATTTTGGCGAATCCCCTCACCAATACTCACACATGAACGTTTTAACTCAAATATGGCAAGAGCGATACCGTTTATATACAGCACTACATCAGGACGTTTTCTCTCTATTTGATTAAAGCAAAGAACACTTACTTCCTCAGCAGCATAAAAATCATTGTTATCAACATTGTTCCAGTCGATATAATGGACTGTTTGACGATTTTTATTCTCGTCCTTAACACCTTGCTTTCCATAGCGAAGCAGGGAATAGACCTCTTTATTGATTTGGTAAAGGCTATCCACTTGATTGCTCGCTTTTGAAACAAGCTCAGTTACAGCTTTGGAAATCTGGTCTTTCGAATAACCACGTTTTTCAAGATTTTTCTTCAACAAATCTTCTCTGATAGGTTTATTATTCTGATCCTCTAGATTTCCGAGATACGTATAACCAAGACCACCTTCTTCCTCTTTATCTATTAACCAGTGGAGGACCTTGTTTTGCAATTTTCTTTCTAAATCAACAGACATAGCCATTACCTCCTCATACTTTAAGACGCACACGACCTGTTAAGAGGTCGTCCATTGCACCTTCTTTAATTTGAACCATTTTTTCTTTTTCTATTTTAAGAGATTCTATTTCTTCATCCATTGCTGTCAGAATTTCAACTATTTCTTTTTGCTCCTTCATTGAAACAACTGGAATCAAATACTCTTCCGTTACAGGTAATGAAATCTGGGAAAAAGAACTTCTTCCTGTCCCTTCATTTCTAAAGTGCTCGATATTATGCTTCAAGTAATAGAATAGAAACCTAACATCAGAAACACCAAGCGAGGTGTACCCCCACATTTCATTTTTGAAGGTGCATGGTTCATCACAATAAATGAAATCTATTACACCACGTGACTGAACAATCACTATTGGTTCCCTTATGATGTTTGCATTTGATAAATAATCGCTATTAGTACGGCATTCAGTATTTCCACCTGCGAAGACACGAATGGCGCCAGTAGACATATTAATTTCGTTCATTGTACCTGCAGTTATCGGAGTTCCTTTTACACGCTTATACACGCTTTTTATTGGTTTGTATTCTCTTACCTCTTTATCAAACCCATCAAGCCTAGCTTTACCACTAACCAAATCATTCAAAGCACCATCACGGATAGCCTTTTTCTTTTCGATTAGCTCGGTTAGGTTGTCAATATGCTCGTCAAAATCAGAGAGCACGGAGGCGATGGCTTGTTGTTCTGATAACGGTGGTAATATTATGGAAATCTTACTTACTACATTACTCATGAGCTTAGGGTTTCCAACATAGGATACATGTTTTGGTGTCTCTTTATTAATAATTTCAGCCATACATGCATTTGCATAACCCTCTTGTGAACTCAATACACCGCAAACATTAGTACAATAAAATTGTCCTTCTCTATATTTTGTTGTTCCTGCATTAGCCCCATCAGTTGTCCATGTAATCCCATTTGCAAACAGGAATTGATGGTAATACCCTAACAATCCGTTGTTTAGAGTTTGTGATGAATACACTGGATACTTATTGGTATTATTTTTAATAGAGGATATCTTGTTGGTCAGGGCAATTGCATCCTTATATTGTAATGAGGTAAAGTTTAATCATATTTTGGTAGTATAAGGATATTGTTGCACTTGAAAATATAGAAGTTTAATATAACGTTTACTTAAGATATTAGAACTGTAATAACTTTATGAAAACGATATTCCTATTGGATTGAAGTTAAAACCTTTTTTAAATAATCATTATCCCAACCGGATTTGAGCCTTTTAGCTTTTACACCAATCTTTACTGATTTTTCATTTTTTAATAAGTTTAAAGCTATGTGCCTTAAAATGGCAAAGTTTTCAGCTGCATTTTCAATTCTTATTCGGCTATCATCTTCTCTAAAAGCAATATCTAAAATCCAATGTAAGCTATTCTCTATTCCCCAATGTTTTCTAATGGCATCAGCAACTTTTTCAACATTTTCTGTTAAGCTCGAAATATAATATCTTCTTTCTTTAGATGTTTTATCGCCTATGGTTCTTTCAGATTCAACCATAATTATACTATTTAGGTTTTTCCACTCTGACTTCTGTGAAAGCCAGTTTAAATCGTTAATTAAGTAATGTTTACGTGTTTCAATTCTGCCATGGTCTTTGTTAGTAGTCTTGAAAAAACTATATTCAACATCAGCAAATTTATTCTTAGATTCTTCTTCAAAAAAGTATTTTATATCGTTGGAAAAGTTTTTATGATTACCTTTTAAAGCTAAAACATAATCTCCGCCCTTTTTGATTATTTTTTTAGCTATATTTTTTTGAGTACCCATAGCATCAATTGTTACTATAGATTTATTTATATCTATCTTATCTAATAATTCTGGAATTGCTGTTATTTCATTTGATTTATCATTAACCTTTATCTGACCTAAAACTAAACCCAACTGATTTGACCATGCACTTACCATATGAATAGCTGATTTATTGTTACTTGTATCAAAGGAATGCCTAACTGTCTTGCCATCTATGGCAATTACGTCACCAGTAACTTTATCAGAAATATCTTTGATCCACTTAATAAACGCTTCCTGAAATTCTTTTGGATTAATAATAGAAAATACTCTTCCAAAAGTATCATGGGATGGTATCCCATGATTAAGCTCTAAGAATGTTGAAAACCACTCTTGTTTTGATGTGCCATATTGAGCTATATCTGTCCATGTATCGGCTCCGCATATTATTGCACAAGTTGCTATTGTTAGTATATCAATAAGCTTATGTTTTGAATTATTATCTCTTGGGTCTGAAATGCTTATAAAAGAATTTGAAAGTTCGTTATACATAATTATAAAAATCCCCTTTACATTAGTAATATTATTAAATAAATTCTACTATGTAAAGGGATTTAACTCAAGTTTTTAAATGCAATTGCCCTGTCTTGTTGGTGGCTAGGACTTGACCTCTCTTAATTTGATAGATGTCTCCAATTTGTACTTCCTTCCAATCTCTAGGATAAGCTACCATGTATATCCCATCCTTTCTAAAGCGGACTTCACCTTAGCTTTTGACTGGGCTGTCTTTTGTTCAATCTCACTTAAGGTTTGCTCATATCGCTTTGCAATTAAAACCACCCTTGATGCAAGGTTATTCAACACTTGATCAATTGCATCAGTAATATCGCTTTCAAGTCTTGCCATCCATTTTTCATCAAAAAGCAAGTGCTTGATTTCATCTACTGATAATTCTCCATATTTAGCAAGAACTAAGTCATCAAGTACTTTTTGAGCTTCTTTAATCGCTTTATCAACTTCTTCTTTCTCAGTTAACTTAGCTTGATAGGAAAGAAGAGCATCATATTCATCAGCATATGTTTCAGGCATTATTGCATTGTCTTTTGCTTCTTTTAATGCATTTCTTAACTTAGCCTTTCCGAATGAGCCGTTCTTATTTCTAAGCTCATATATCTTCAGCTCACTATTTACTTTGACGATTTTCTCCATCTCTGAAGTACTGCCTGCATCGAATAATTCAATAAGTTTTGTAATGTCATCTATTACTTCAGAAGTCTTTTTACTTTCAAGTTCTTTTATCTGTTTATTCAGATTTGCTTTTGGTATACCGTCACCTTTTTCATTCAAAGCATTTACAAGCAAACCTTCGTCACCTGATTCTTCTTCTCTCATCTCATCCAGTTCAGATTCAAGCACTGCAGATTTTTCGATTAGCTCATTAAGAGCCATTAACTCAGTTTCAAAATACTCCCGTTCAATAATGTCCCTCGAAATTAAAGCACCTTCAAAAGACTTCATTTTAGAAGTATCATCGACTTTGATTTCTTCACCATTTTCATCTTTTGCTTTCTTTTGAGCGTACACATATTCAATCTCACGTCCCGCCTCATATCCGCTCACCTTAATTACATATACATCATCTTGCATTTTCTCATTCCAATAATTAAGCAAGAAGTCGTACACATCATAATTATCTAGAAGTTTTGCCGATTCAAAATCTCTCAAAATTTCAATACCCAAGCTTCGAATTAATTCTTTTGGATTTGTATCTGAATTAATGTTGAGTAATGAATCTTTTACTGAGCTTTTCCACGTCTTGAATAGGTCACCGCATTCATTTTCTTTTTCAATCTTAATATTCTCATCTTCAGAGATGATCGATTCAATTTCATCCGGTTTTATAGTAAGATTATAGACATTATGTTCTTCATCGACACAAGTAAATATCTCTTGTCTTAACTCTGGCGATATTTTCCAGAGTCTTTCTAAAGCGTTAATATCCACTTCCGGAATACCACCCATAAGATGAGATGCAATGTTTTGAGGTAATGTGTCATCTGTTTTTTGGATATAACGAGGCACATTAAGATTTCCTTCGTTCTCTTCTAAAATTTCTTTATAAGTAATAAAACGAGAGTACCCCTCAACTTTTTCTTGATGAATAAAGGTTTGCACAATTTTTTCAATATCCTGTTCACGAAGACGATTCTTATTTCCGTCTTTCCTGAACCCATCACTTGCATCGATTATAAAGATACCTTCACGCTTATCAGCATTTTCTTTATCGATTATAATGATACTAGCAGGGATTCCTGTACCATAAAATAAGTTCGCCGGTAGCCCAACTATACCCTTGATATATCGTTTCTCAAGAACAGCTTTTCTAATGGTTTCTTCTGAGTTTCCTCTAAAGAGAACACCGTGTGGTAGAATAATCCCTGCCTTACCATTGCTTTCCAATGCTTTTAGGACATGTAGAAACCAAGCATAGTCACCATTCTTTTCTGGTGGAATGCCATAACCATCAAACCTCTTGTATTTATCTTCAGATGGTTTAATTCCATCAGTCCAGTCTTTATCAGAAAATGGTGGGTTCATGACAATAAAATCAAATTTTCTAAGTCCACCAAAATCATCAGTATATTGTGGGTTTGCCAATGTATTCCCACTTTTGATTTCACCTGTACCTTTGTTATGTAGGATAAAGTTCATCTTTGCTAAACCAGCAGTATCAGGATATTTTTCTTGTCCAAATATTGTAACTATGGAATCACCATTATCATCAGTTGGTGCTTCATCTGCTGCACGAATTAGTAGAGACCCACTACCCGCTGCAGGATCGTGAAGCATCCACTTCTTATCTGTCTCTTGCTTAATATTGCTGATACCAATAAGTCTAGCGATAATACGTGACACCTCACTAGGTGTATAAAACTGTCCCTTACTCTTACCAGACTCTTGAGCGAATTTCATCATAAAGTATTCGTAAGCATCTCCAATGATATCATCGCCACTAGCTCTGTTACTTTTAAAGTCAATCGCAGGGTTTTGGAAAATTGCAATAATACCAGAAACTTTATCTACTAGCTCTTTACCAGAACCTAGTTCATCCGGATTGTTAAAGCTAACTTCAGGAAGCGCACCTGCAAGCTTATTATCTTCTAGAAACTTTTGAAGAATTACATCAACCCTTTCGCCAACATCTGGCTTACCTTTTGCAGCAATCAAGTCGTCAAATGAGGCACCTTCATTTACTGTAAATTCAGCAAAACGTTGCCCTTTATATCTGTCTGATACATACTTGAAGAATAACAATACAAGCACATAATCTTTATACCTTGAAGGTTCTACTCCACCTCTTAATTTATTACAAGCATCCCATAATAGGGAATACAATTCTGATTTTTTCACGGCCATTCATTTAACCTCTCTCATCTATTAAGTTTTTTATATTCAGTATTCAGTAATATCTATACCTGCTTTTAATAACCTTTCATATCTCTCGTGGGAGATAAGAACTGCTACAGGCTTTCCATTTTTCAAAATAAAAGCTGTTTTATCTTCATCTGATAAACCAGTAATTAATTTTGATGATTGTCCTCTAAGAAAATCTGACATGTTATAGAATTCCATCGGTTCCTTTTGGACTTTATCTTCCTTATCCATACCTAAATCCACCTTTTCTTTTAATCATAACATTTTACCACTCTTATTTCAACCTTTATATGTACTCAAAAAGTAATTACTTTCTAAGTACATTTCAATTTTATTTATCGATTCAATCCTATAGCCATCTTGTCAACTCACCACATTTTTGCCAGCAATCTTATCAACTCACCAACCCCATATTCAATTTCGAAAATCTACTGAGTAATCCACCACTCTTGGATATCTTCCCACAAAGCAAAAATCCGTGATTATCCTTCCGGCTTAGAACCAGACCTCAAATCACGGAAAGCCTTTATTTGCTTATCTTTTTACACTCTTACTTATCGACCCTTGACATCAATACTACCGTCTCAACGTGTGGCGTGTTCGGAAACATGTCTACTAGTAAGCTCTTTTGTATTTCATACCCCTTTTCTTCCAAAAACTTAAGATCTTGTACTAATGTTTTTGGATTGCAGGATACGTAGATTATTTCTTTTGCTTTAAAGTCTACTACGTATTGTAGTGCTTTTGGGTGTACTCCTGTTCTTGGTGGGTCTAGGATTATTATGTCTGGGCTTTCTTTTAGGTCTTGGATGACTTTGGTTACGTCTCCTGCTATGAAGTTACAGTTACTTAGGCCATTTAGCTTAGCGTTTTCGTTGGCTGCGTTGGCTGCTTCTTCTATTATTTCTACTCCTATTACCTTTTTTGCTTTGGCTGCTGTGATTTGGCCTATGGTTCCTGTGCCGCAGTAAAGGTCAAATATTGTTTTATCTTCTTCGTCTCCTAAAAACTCTCTTACTATGCTATATAGTTTCTCTGTTCCTTTGGAGTTTGTTTGGAAGAAGGCTAAAGGTGATATTTTAAATTTTAATCCTAGGATTTCTTCTGTTATATAATCTTTTCCGTGTAGTATATTTACCTTATCTGCAATTACAGCATCGGATAGGGAGTCATTTACTGTATGTAATATTGAAACTAATTTTCCTTTTAACTCTAATTCTAAAAGTTTTGATTTTAATTCTTCTAGATCAAAGTCAATTTGCGATGTTGCAACTAGGTTTACCATTATTTCTTGTGTATTATAGGCTTTTCTTATGATTAAGTTTCTAAGGTAACCTTCTCTTGACATTACTTTGTAATGTGGGAATCCTTTTTCTCTGAAGTATTCTAAAACCATTTTCATAATTTTTCTGTAGTCTTCATCTACTAGCATGCAGCTATCTGTAGTTACTATTTTAAATGAACTGCCTTTAACGTGCATTCCAAGGCAAAGCTCTCCGCCTTTTTCAAAGTCTCCAAAGGAGAATTCCATTTTATTTCTATATTCATATTGATTATCAGTGCCTACTATTCCTTGGAATTCTCCCATAGGTACTTCATCGTTATTGAATAATTTTTTTACTGACTGCATTTTAAATTCTAATTGTTTTTCGTATGGTACATGCTGACTTTGACATCCTCCGCAGGTTCCAAAGTGAGGACAAGGAGCATCTATTTCATACTCTGCCTTTTCAGTTATTTCTATAAACTTTGCCTCTCCATGAGTTTTTCTCTTTTTTGTAAGTCTTGCTGATACCTTTTCTCCTGGAAATGCTCCTTTTACGTATATCTTCATGTCTTCTAGTGTAGCTATTCCCTCTCCACCAAATCTTGTGTCCTCTATATTAAGCTCTAGTATATCGCCTTTTTTCATTTAACTGCTCCTCTTACCTCTATTAATATTTTGCTTTATCTATATAGTTATATAGTTTTTTAATAGCTTTACATTAGTCTATATAATTGCATAGTTTCTAAGTTTCTCAATAACTTTCCATTAATATTATACTATCTTTGCATTATTTCTTTATTAATTTTATGTTGCTTACTTTTCTACCTACAGTATTGTTCATTTTAGTTCTTTCCATTATTGGTGAGTAGATTATATTTACTATTATATATATGATTACATATACACCCATTTTATCTACTACACGTAAGTTTACAAGCTTCATTATAAAATTAAATATCATAAGAAAAACAAATGATGCTCCCCCTATTACTATCTGATCTATAATGCTTGCTTGTATGCTATCAAAAAATGTTACTTCTTCTTTTATAAGTGGTGTTTCATCTAAAACTACTTTTCCCTCTTCTAAATTTTTATCACCTATTATAAGTTCTTCTTTTTTTTCATTTGTTTTATTTTCTTCATTTTCTAACATAACTTTGTCTCCTTATCTTCATTTTTAATATTATAACATATACGGTACCTTAAAAAAATAATAATCTAATGCAAAAATAGGCTAGATTGCTTACTTATCCTTTTTAAAAATACCTAGATTTATTTACAGAAAAATATTATTCCTATAGATACAGATTATACACTATATAGATACATTATGTGTAAACTTCATATTAATATTAATAGGTTTATGCTATAATATTCTCGGTATTTATACTATATTATGATTTTTTAAAGTGCAATACTTGAAGGTTTAAGTTATGTTTAACTGCTACCTTTTTAAGATATCAATCAATTTTTATCAGGTTTCTAATTAAAATAGCTAATTAAATTAGGATGGTGTTACTGTGTGGAATTTAGTTTTTTTATGTTTTGCTGGATTTTTGGCTTCTTTTGTTGATTCTATTGCTGGTGGTGGTGGGCTTATAAGTGTTCCGGCATTTTTTATCGCTGGTTTTTCTCCTTATTTTGCTTTGGGTACAAATAAATTTGCTGCTACCACAGGTTCTTTTACTAGTTCTTTAAGGTTTGCTCGTTCTGGTAAGGTGAATTTTAGTGTTATAAAATACATAATTCCTTTTACTCTTATAGGTGCCATTTTAGGAGTTAAAACTGTCCTTCTTATAAATCAGGACTTTCTCTATCCTTTAGTTATGGCATTAATATTATTTGTAGGAGCTTATAGTCTATTTTCAAAAAACCTTGGTATGGAAAATGGATTTACTAAAGTTACGAAACTAAATTTAGCCCTTGGAATACTTCTTGGCTTTACTATAGGATTTTATGATGGCTTTTTTGGTCCTGGCACTGGGTCTTTTCTTATATTTGGTTTAATAAGCATATTTAAATTTGATTTTGTAAGTGCTAGTGGCAATGCTAAATTTTTAAACTTTATAAGCAATGTAACTTCACTTGTAGTCTTTGCTATAGAGGGTAAGATAAATTATCTTTATGGCATACCTATAGCTATATTCATGGTATTTGGAGCAAACTTTGGTACAAAAGTTGCTCTTAATAAGGGAAGTAAGCTCATTAAACCAATATTTATAGTAATGTCTCTTGGTGTAGCCTTAAAGTTACTTATTGAAAATTATATATTGTAATTTTCTATATATATATAAACCAAAACAAAAGCTGACTTTTAAATTTAAGTCAGCTTTTACTTACCACCTACTAGTATAATATTCTCTTATCTTCTATTCTCTTTGTAAACTTTATAGAATCAAAATGTTCTAAGATGGCTACTGCATATTTTCTGCTGGTGTCTAGTACTGTTCTTGCTTCTGCTGCGCCTATGCTTTCATTTTCTTCTATATAACTTTTAATTATATCCTTAGCTTTTAGGTAATCTTCCTTTAGATACACTACATCTTCCATTACCTTTACTAATGATCCTGTATCTATTAAGGAATCGTAGACCATCTTAAATGTCTTTTTATCCTTTTCTTTAGCTTCCATATCTGCATACTTTGGAGAATTATATCCTAAAGATTTAAAGGTTTTTATTATTCTATCCTTTACTTCTTTTTGATCTTTTGTATATTCAATATTAAAACTTTCTAAGGCTACAAAGCTATCGTTAATTTTTATTGATCCATGACTTTGCATGATTTCTAATATTTCATCATAGGTTTTTTGTTTTATTTCTCTGCCAAAGATTTTGCCCTTTATTTCTTCTTTTGACATACCAAATTTAAGTGGATTTTGATTATGATACTTTTCTAATAAATCCATTAATTCTTTTAGCTTATTTTCATAATAACTTTTGTGAATGTATACATGTTTATCACTGGAATTAAGGCTTATTATTTTATTTTTATCTATAAGTTCTTTTAATATATCTTTTATATCTTCATGATTTTTACCTAGGGCTTTTAATATATCAAATTCCGTTGGATATTTTGAGCTTATAGCTAAAACTGTACTTTCTATTATATCTTTTGGGTCTCCACTTTCTTTAATTTTAAGTTCTTTTATATAATCTTCTTTAAACCTTTTAGCTTTAGTTGCTACTGGCTCTATAATAGATCCCCCGGCTATAGTTACCATAGGTGAATAGGTTCTAAGTACGTATCTATCATTCCTTTGTACTGTTATAGGCCTTTCTAGCCTTAACTGAACATAAGCCTGTTCACCTGGCTTTATTTCTTCTTTGTCTAAAATTATTACCCTGCATAATATTTCATTAGTACCGTGATATAATCTTAGCCTTTGTCTATTTTCTATAGGTTTTTGTGAGTTTTTAAGATGATAAAGCTTACAATCTATAACCATTGAAGGCTCCATTATATTAGCCACTGATACTACATCGCCTCTATTAATATCTTCAACTTTTACATTTGTAATGTTAAGTGCGCACCTTTGACCTGCTTCTCCTATCTTAACGTTTTCTTCATGAACTTGTATACTTCTTATTTTGCCTATAGCCATGGAAGGATAAATTTGTACTGTATCTCCTTCCTTTACTTTTCCACCTATTATTGTTCCTGTAACTACTGTTCCAAATCCACTTACAGAAAATATTCTGTCTACTGGGAGTCTAAAGTGACCTTCTGTATCTTTAGGATCTACCTCTTCTGTTGCCTTTTCTATTTCTTCTATAAGGCTTTCTATACCCATTTTAGTTTTAGATGACACAGGTATTATAGGGGCCCCATCTAAAAATGTACCTTTAAAGCTATCTTCAACCTCAGATTCTACCATGCTTAGCCATTCCTCATCTACAAGGTCTGCTTTGGTTAATGCTATTATCCCTTTTTTGACATTTAGTAGTTGAAGTATTTCAAAGTGTTCCTTTGTTTGTGGCATAATTCCTTCATCTGCTGCTATTACTAAAATTACTACATCTACTCCACTTACCCCTGCTAGCATATTTTTTATAAACTTTTCGTGACCTGGTACATCTATTATTCCGGCTCTTTTTCCTGATGGAAGATCAAAGAAGGTGAATCCAAGATTTATTGAGATACCTCTATCCTTTTCTTCTTTTGTGGTATCTGTTTCTCTTCCTGTTAGAGCCTTTATAAGTGTAGTTTTACCATGGTCTATGTGACCTGCTGTTCCAATTATAATGTGCTTCATTTTAAACCTCTCCCATGCTTTTAAAAGCCTTAGCTATTATGTCTAGATCTTCTTCTAAAAGGGCTCTTACATCTATTATAATTTCTCCATTATAAACTCTTGCTATTATAGGAATAGTATTACTTCTTAGTTTTTCTTCTATAACTGATGCTGGAACCTTATCGCTCTTTACTTTAAGCGCATAGCTTTCGATTTTTTCTGTAGGCATAGATCCTCCACCTACCATAGAAAAGTCTTTTTCTATATTAAAACTAAAATGTTTTGGAGCTCCTTGAAGTTTTCTTTTAAGCTTTTGTGCTCTTCTTTTTAGTTCTTCGGGGTCTAATAACATCATCCTTAATGTAGGTACTCTTTTTAATGCTTCCTTTTCATCTAAATAACAAGTTAAAGTACCCTCAAGGGCTGCTAATGTCATCTTATCTATTCTAAGTGCCCTTGTTAATTGATTCTTCTTTATTCTATCTATATACTTTTTCTTTCCTACAATTATTCCAGCTTGAGGTCCACCTAGCATTTTATCTCCACTAAAAGTAACTACGTCAATTCCCTTTTTTATGCTTTCTTGTACTGTAGGCTCATGTATGAATCCATATTTAGATAAATCTAAAAGAACTCCACTTCCTATATCCTCTATTATTGGCTTATCATATTTTATACCAAGTTCCACTAATTCTTCAATAGGTACCTCTTCTGTAAAGCCCATTATCTTAAAATTTGAAGTATGTACCTTTAATAAAACTCCAGTATTTTCATTTATATTATCTTCATAATCATAAAGATGAGTTCTATTGGTAGTTCCAACTTCCATAAGTTTTGCCCTACTAAATTTCATTACTTCAGGTATTCTAAAAGAACCTCCTATTTCAACTAGCTGTCCTCTTGAAACTATGGCTTCTTTATCCTCACAAAGAGTGTTTAAAACTAACATTACAGCTGCTGCATTATTATTAACTACTACCGCTGCCTCAGCTCCTGTGATCTTTTTTATAATCTCTTCTATGTGACTATATCTTGATCCTCTTTTACCCTCTATTAGATCATATTCAAGGTTATTATAATTTTTTGCTACGTCAATAACGTTTTCTAAAGCCTCGTCACATAATATAGACCTACCTAAATTAGTATGAATTACAATACCTGCACCATTTACTACCTTTTTTAAATTAGGTTTACGTTTCTTTTCTAAGATTTTATTGAAATAACTCATTATATCCTCTTTAGAAAAGTCTTCAATATCATCTTTAAGTATGGACTTTCTATAAAATTCTATAGTTTCTCTTAAAGATTCCATGACAATAACCCTCATATTATTATCTAAAGCATTTAGCACTGACTTTTCTTCAAGTAATTCATCCATCTTAGGTAATTTTCTTAATAAATCTTTATTCATACGCCACCCCTCCTTTAACACATCTTTAAAATAACAGTTAAAGTATTATTACTCCTAAGTTATTTTAAAGATTCCTAAACTACCGTTATATATACCTTATATATAATTTTTTTATTTATAATTTTTATTTATACACTACTAAGTATTTATCTAATCCCTATAGTTTCTATACTACTATTATATCTACGTCACCTTTAGGTAACACTTCACCTATTATGCTTGACTTTATGTCTAGCTTATCTAGGCTTTTCATTATTTCTGCCGCTGTTTCTTCATTGCAGCTCACAAGAAGTCCACCTGAAGTTTGAGGATCAAATAGTATATCTTCCATCCATGTATCTACATTATCTAATTTGTACTTACCTTTTATAAATTCTCTATTTTTGTAACTTCCCTCTGGAACTAGTCCCATACTAGCATATTCTTTAGCTTCTTCTATATAAGGAACCTTGTCTTTATATATCTTTAAAGTTACATCAGACCCTTTTGCCATCTCAAATCCATGTCCCATAAGTCCAAAGCCAGTAATATCAGTACATGCGCTTATATCTTTACCCATAATAGCTTCTGCTGCATATTTATTAAGGGTTACCATTACCTTAACTGCCATGTCATAAGCCTTTTTACTAGCCATTTCTCCCTTTATTGCTGTATTTAATATTCCAAGTCCTAAAGGCTTCGTTAATATTAAAACTTCGCCTTCTTTGCATCCATAATTTTTCCATACCTTATCTGGGTGAACTGTCCCTGTAACAGATAGTCCAAATTTAGGTTCATCATCTTGAACTGAATGGCCTCCTACTACTACAGCACCTGATTCTAATACCTTATCTGCTCCACCTTTTAATATTTCCCCTAAAACTTCAATAGGAAGGCAGTTCGGAAAACAAACTATGTTTAATGCCACTATAGGCTTTCCTCCCATTGCATAAACATCGCTTAATGAATTAGATGCAGCAATTTGCCCAAAGGTATAAGGATCATCTACAACTGGTGTAAAAAAGTCTAAAGTTTGTATTGTTGCTATATCATCACTTAATTTATAAACTGCTGCATCGTCACTGGTTTCTATACCTACAATTAAATTATCATCTTTCATCTTAGGTAATTTATCTAATATTTTCGAAAGGGTCTCCGGCCCTATTTTAGCTGCTCATCCTGAGGTTTTTGCGTATTGTGTAAGTTTAACGTCCATATAATATCACCTCTTAATTAAATTTTCATTCTTCTTTATTATATATTATTTGACATAAAGTTTAAAGGTAGAGTAACCTTTAAATCCTAAGCTTTTAAGATATGTCTAAATATTAACTATTTAATGTGTAAAATATTAATATTTTTACGCTTTAAGCTTGCCTTGCATCTACCTTATCGTACATCTATCTTATCTTTAAACTTAGCTAAAGTTTTATCCCCTATACCACCAATATTTTTCATATCTTCAACTGTTGAAAACCCACCACTACTTTCCCTGTAATCAATTATCTTACCTGCTGTAACCTCACCTACTCCAGGTAATTTCATAAGTTCTTCCTTTGTTGCACTATTTATATTTATAATTTCATCTTTACCTCCAGGCATTGCGGTTCCCCCTGATACAGGTCTTGAATTCCCATCTGTAGATGGTATTATGATACAGTCCCCGTCTCTTAACTTTTTTGCTTGATTCACACTGTTTAAATCTCCTTTTTCTGTTATACCTCCAGCTTCTACAATAACATCTTTAACTATACTGTAATCTTCCATCACATAAACCTCTGGTTCTTTTACTTCTCCTTTTATTTCTACAGTTATCTTTTTCCCCTTAGGCTTTTCCTTATTTGCTACTGATTTAGTTTCCTCTACGGATTCTTTTTCTGATACAAATATGTCTTCATTGTTAACTTTAGGTTTTTGTATGAAGACTTTGTTTGCAATAAAGAATGCCATGAATATTACTGAAATCATTGCTATACCTATATATTTCTCTTTGTTTTTTATCTTCAATTTCTCATCTCCTTATACTCTTATAATTCATTATTGACTAAACATTATAAAATATATCGTAAAAGTTCCTTTTCTTTGTTATAATAATTTATACTATACTATTATATATCTTCATACTTTGTTATATTTTATGATACTTATAATGATATTAAAAGGATGGGTGAAATAATGAAGAAAAGCTTTTTTTTGTTAATAGTGTTTATTCTACTCTGTAGTAATTCTTATACAGTAAAAGCTACTAATCTTAAAGATCCTGAAATACATTCTAAAGGTGCTGTATTAATAGAAGCTAATACAGGAAAAATACTTTTTAACAAAAATGCAAAAGTTCCTATGGCACCAGCTTCAACTACAAAGGTTATGACTGCAATACTAGTTTTAGAAAATACTACATTAAAGGATAAGGTTCTAATAGGTAAGAATCCACCTAATGCTGATGGAACTGCAATCGGCGTTAAAGAAGGGGAAGAGTTTACTGTAGAAGACCTTTTATATTCCCTGCTTTTAGACTCAGCTAATGATGCTGCTGAGGCTTTAGCTGAACATATAAGTGGAACTAATGAAAACTTTGCTAAACTTATGAATGAAAGAGCAAAAAGTATTGGCTGCGAAAATACCAACTTTAAAAATCCTAGTGGATTGTACGAGGAAGGTCACGTAACCACGGCTTATGATTTAGCGCTAATAACTAGGGAAGCTTATAAAAACCCAATATTTTTAAGAATAGAAGATGCACCGTTTTATAAGATACCTTCAACTAATATTACTCCAGAAATAAGATGGGTAAACAATAAAAATTCATTAATTTTAAAAGACAGTAAATTCTTTTATGAAGAATGTGTAGGTGGTAAGACTGGCTATACTACACTTTCAAGGCATACTTATACAGCTATAGCTGAAAAAGATAATCAAAAACTTATACTAGCCTTTTTAGATGCACCCGATAAAGACACATATTTCGCTGACTCTAAGAACCTTTTTGAATACGGTTTTTCTAGATATAAAACTTTTAAACTCTTTTCAAAAGGTGACAAGGTTTCAAGCTACTATATAGATAAAGATGTTTCTATACCCCTTTTAGCTACAAACGACTTTTATTATGTTGAAGACTTAAATACTTCAGGTAAAAATCACTCAAAAGATCCTGTAGGTAAAATACATTTAGAAGATAAAGACTTAACTAATGTAAGCTTTAATGAGGGAGATACAATAATTAATTCTAGAATAAACATTAACGAAAAGAACGTAGGAACCCTTGACCTATATAGTGGTATTACAAGAAATGCATCTTACATTTCAGTAGCTAAGAATTCTATTGACAAAGGCCTTTCTAAGTTCAAAGCTTCTTACGTGTTAACACTTACAGGAATCTTCTTATTTGGTACAAGCCTTATTAGAAAAAGAATTAAACAAATTAACAACCATAATAAATACAAACACAAAAAAGCAGATTTCTAAAAATCTGCTTTTTTTAATAAAAGTCTTTAAATTTATATAATATTAAATTCTTAGTTGTTCCATCAAACTTTTAATATCCTCTGGAAGCTCTGATGTTAGATTTATTATCTTCCCCGTTCGAGGGTGTGGAAATTCTAAGGCGTAAGCATGAAGTGCCTGCCTTTTTATAATTTCACTATCATCATATATGCTATATAGTTCATCTCCATATATAGAATGTCCCATATGCTCTAGGTGTACCCTAATCTGGTGTGTCCTACCTGTTTCTAATATCAATTCTAGAAGTGTAGCCTCAGCATATCTTTCTTTAACCTTATAGTGAGTAACACTTTTTTGACCTCTTTCATCAACTACCCTTTTTATAAATTCTTCACCAGGGTAATAGATAGGTAAGTCTATAGTTCCAAAGTCTTCTTCAAAGGATCCATGAACTACAGCTCTATAATACTTTTTAAATTCAGGAAGCTTCATAGCTTCTGATAGTTTTGCATGTGAATATTGGTTTTTAGCTATTATTATAAGGCCCGATGTATTCATATCAAGTCTGCTAACAAGCCGTACTACAGATGCAGACTTATTTTCCTTAAAGTGATATATTACTCCGTTAGATAGTGTACCTAGCTTATGCTTTCTAGTTGGATGCACTACCATAAAAGGTGGTTTATTTACTACTAACACATCTTCATCTTCATAAACTATGTCTAAAGGCATATCCTCTGCCTCAATATTTTGGCTTTCTTTTTTGTTAATGTCTACGGATATATTTTCGCCTTCTTTTATAATGTGGTTTAATTTAACTACATCACCATTTACCTTTATTCTACCCTCTGGTGCAGCTCCTCTTATTAGTCTACTTGAAAGGCCTTTATGGTGCTTTAAGTAGTCTCTTATCTTAAGTCCTACCGCTTCTTTTTCTACTATAAATTCTAAATTATTCATCTTTAATACCTCGATTAATTCTTTAAAGTCTTTTTATCTTCTCCAAGTATAATTATTATATCAAAATCTCCCTGTTTTCCTTCTAGGGATTGAACACTTTTAATATTAAAATCCTGTTTTATTATACTTTTTAAGTCTTTATTATTATCTTTTATATAAGCTTTACTCTCCATAAGTTTTTCTCCATTACCTATTATTATATTCTGATACCCAAGGTTTTTTAGCATACTAGAATATACTTTTGCAAGGCCCTCTACATTAGTTCCATTTAATACCTTCACCTTAAGTTTACTCTTATCAATGCCTCCGCTAGTAATAGATGATGCAGTTTTACTTACAGATTGTAATGATTGTAATGTATCTTTATTTTTATTTTTATCATATATAAAATATGAAATTCCTTTAATGTATTTAGGCTCTCCCTCTAGGATACAAAACTTTATATCCCTTGTAGATAATTCAATTCCTTTAGATCCATGTTTAATCATAGCACTAGGGGACATATTCGTTTCCACATTTTCTTCAATAACAGATAAGATTTTAGGTATTCTTAAGGGCATCATGGGACTTTTAATCTTCTTTGTTACCTTTTCCATGAATATATGCTGGTTTTTTATTCTACCAAGGTCACCTTCTGCAAGACCTGTTCCATCGTTGTTTTTTCTCCACCTAAAAAATTCTTCTGACTTTTTACCATCAAGGTGGATACCTCTTCCTTTTTTAAAATCAATGTGAAGATCTTGGCCTTCATCATCGTAGTTCATATCTTCCTCTATATCTATATTCACTCCACCTATAGCATCTATAAATTTTGTGAAAGCTTTATAATCTAACTTAATGTAATAATTTATTGTCGTATCTAGCATATTTTCTACTACTTCAATGGTCTTTTTAGCTCCTCCAAAGGCATAAGCTGAATTTATTTTTATATCTTTATTATTTATTTTTATCTTTGTATCCCTAGGTATGGATATAACTTTTATATCCTTTTCACTAGGATTGTAATGGAGGATCATCATAGAATCTGTTCTTTTTATATCCTCATTTTCCTTTATATTAGGATCACCAATATCTACTCCTAAAATGAGTATGTTTATTGGCAGTGATCTTTTTGTATCTACAGGTTTTATAATTTTAGCCTGAGATTCAACCTTTTCGTTTAACTTTCTACTAGCTCCAAATAGATATAATACACCAATTAAAAAGATACAAATTACAACAGATAGTGCTATACATAAAAGTTTCTTTAATCTTCTTTTATTCATGCCTTCATCTATATCCATATTTAACTCCTATTTATTTTATTTTGTATTAAATAATTTCTTGCATTAACTGTTCCATTTAAAAGTATCTGACCTTTTTTAATTATATACCTTATGGTATGGTCCATAGCATAAAGTACTCCCTCATCTAAATCCTTTAATGCAATCATTCTAATATCTTGAACTCCTGGAAAGTCTCTATTAGGTTCTATATAATCTGAAAGGTAGATTATTTTCTCAAGTTTACTCATATTTTCTCTTCCTGTTGTATGATATGCAGCAGCATTAAAAACGTCTTCATCTTCTATGCCCATTAATGTTTTACCTATTATAGCTCCTGCAAGTCCATGTAAAAGCACTGGTGCTTTAGACATTTCCTTATCTATTCTTATTCCTTCTGATTTTATTATATATTCTATTTCTTTTACAGTTTTATTTTTTGCAGCATCATGTATAAGCGCTGCAAGTTTAGCCCTTTCTACATCCTCATCATAAATCTTAGCTAACCTTTCTGCGGTACTTTCAACTCCAAGTACATGTAGGTACCTATCTTCTTTTAGGTTTTCTTTAAGGTATCTTTTTATTTCAGTTTCTGTCCACATAAATAACATCTCCTTATTTATAAAGACCCATTGTCTTTATACAATCATATACCTCATAAGGCAAAAAATATTCTATGTTTATACCCTCTCTTATTCTATCCCTTATATAAGAAGAAGATATGTCTAAGTTCAATAAGTCAAGCCACAGTATTTCTATTTGAAATTCTCTTTCCACTTTACTCTTTTGTACTAGAATATCTTCTTTATTATATGAAGGTCTATTAAATACTACTAAGGTGCAATCTTTTAATATGCACTCTATATTCTTCCAGCTATATATTTCCATTAAACTATCTGCACCTACTATAAAATACAGTTTAGAATTGTCAATGGACTTAAAATGCTGAAGAGTTTCATAGCTATAACTATAACCTTTTTTAAAAATCTCATAATCACTTATAGAAAATCTATTATAATCCTTTATAGCAATTTTAGTAAGTTCATATCTGACCTTTGGCTCTGTTACTTTACCCTCCTTTTTATGTGGAGGATTACCATTAGGGACAAATATTACCTCATCTAAGCAAAGTTGTCTTAAGGCCTCACTTGCTATATACATATGTGCTATATGTATAGGATCAAAGGTTCCACCAAAAATGCCCTTAGACTTCATATTAACGCCTCACTTTTACATGATATTAAAAGGTTTTAAGGTAATTCAATCTTAGGTTTTTTAGTAGACTCTCTATATAAAACTACTTTGCTACCTATACACTGAACGCCATCTGCTCCTAATCTTTCACATATAATTCTAGAAGCTTCTTTTGGGTCAATATCGCTATTATTTAAAACTGTTATCTTTATTAATTCTCTAACTTCTAATGCTTCATCAATTTGTTTTAAAAAGGTATTTTCTATACCATTTTTTCCTAGTTGGAATATAGAATCTAATTTATTTCCAAGAGATCTTAAATAAGCTCTTTGCTTACTAGTAATCAAATTTACCACTCCTTAATTAATATAAGTATTCAAATTCAAAATTGTTAAGTCTTACAAGATCTCCATCCTCTATACCCATTTCTTTAAGTTCATTCAAAACACCTTTATTTTTTAGAACCTTATGGAAATATCTTAAAGAATCTGCATCATTAACATTTACAGCTAAGAGTAATCTATCAACAAAGCTTCCTTGTATAACAAAAACTCTATCTTGTTCCTCTATAGTGTAATTAAATCTCTTGTATTCTACTTCATATTTATCTTCTTCTGCTATTTCAAGTTGTACTACTGGTATGGTAGTTAAAGTTCTTGCTGCTTCTTTCATAAGATCTTCTACCCCTTCATTTGTAGCTGCAGATATCTTAAATACTTTATCATATCCCATTTCATTAAGCTTTAATACAAAGTTTTCGTAAACTTCTTCATCATATAGCATATCACTTTTGTTTGCTGCTATAATTTGAGGTCTATCCCAAAGTTTTACGTCATATTTTTTTAACTCTTCATTGATTTTTAAGAAGTCTTCTAGAGCATCTCTTCCTTCAACACCTGATATATCTACTACGTGGATAAGTACTCTGGTTCTTTCTATATGTCTTAAAAAGTCAAGTCCAAGACCTACGCCTTCTGCAGCACCTTCAATTATTCCTGGTATATCTGCTATAACAAAAGGTTCGATATTTTTTACACTTACCACTCCAAGATTTGGTCTTAATGTAGTAAAGTGATAATTAGCTATCTTTGGAGTTGCTTTAGATACCATAGATAACAAGGTAGACTTTCCTACATTTGGGAAACCTATAAGTCCTACATCTGCTAAAAGTTTTAATTCTAATAATATGGCTCTTTCTTCTCCTGGCATTCCAGGCTCTGCAAAGCTAGGTGCTTGCCTTGTAGGTGTAGTAAACTTAACGTTTCCTTTACCACCAGTTCCACCTCTTGCTACTACATACTCTTGACCAGGATTTGATAAATCAACCATAACTTTTCCTGTCTCTTCATCCTTTATTATAGTACCCATAGGAACCTTTATATAAAGATTTTCTCCTCTTCTACCATAACATTTAGATCCTGAACCATCTTGACCTCTTTCTGCCGCATACTTTCTTTTATAGGTAAAATCAAGTAATGTAGTCATATTGCTTTCAGCAATAAGTATTACATCTCCACCATTTCCTCCGTCTCCGCCATCTGGTCCTCCAAGTGGTACATACTTTTCTCTTCTAAAAGATACTGATCCGTGTCCACCATCTCCAGATTTAATAAATATTTTCGTTCTATCAATAAACAATTCTATCACCTTCCTCTTTTTTTATTAATTTCTATCTAATATAGGCCTCAAAATAATGAATTTTAAAAAAGCACCCACTAATGGGTGCTTAAAAAGCATCTAAAATTATTCAGCTATTGCTTCTTGAACGTCAGCTGGGTAGACACTAGCTTTTTTTCTGTCTTTTCCCATTCTTTCGTATTTTACAACACCATCAGCTTTAGCGAATAAAGTATCGTCCTTACCTAAACCTACGTTAGTACCTGGGTGAATTTTAGTTCCCCTTTGTCTAACTAATATATTTCCTGCAAGAACAAACTCTCCATCTGAACATTTTACTCCAAGTCTTTTGGATTCAGAATCTCTACCATTTCTTGAGCTTCCTACTCCTTTTTTGTGAGCAAACAATTGAAGGTTCATAATTAGCATAACATTACACCTCCTCTATTTGTATGGTTATATATTTTACGTAACTTACACTTATACTCTTCAAACTTTTAAAAAAGGTTTTTAAAAGAACTTGGCTCTTTTCTATATCTTGTATAGAATTGTCCTTTAAAGACATATGTAAAAACCCATCTTTTATATCATAATCTGATTTTATATACAAAACTTCTTCAAGACCTATCACAACTGATTGTGATAGTGCTGAAATAGCTGCGCAGACTATATCTTCACCTTTATCTGCATAATCTGAATGACCTTCTATTTTAAAAGCAATGAAATTATCATCTCTTTTTTGAAATAGTATGTTGGTCATAATTATGCTTCAATCTTTTCTATTGCTATTTTAGTATATGGTTGTCTGTGTCCTTGTTTCTTTCTATAGTCTTTTTTAGCTTTAAACTTAAAAACTACTATTTTCTTAGCTTTTCCTTGTGCTACAACTTTAGCAACAACTTTAGCTCCTTCAACAACAGGACTTCCTACAACTAACTTTCCTTCAGCATTTGTAACTGCAAGAATATCTGTTAATTCTATTGTGGAATCTACTTCAGCTTCTATCTTTTCAACAAAAAGAACATCTCCTTCTTGAACTCTATACTGCTTTCCACCTGTTTTTAAAACTGCGTACATAAATACACCTCCTCGATCCAGTCTCGCCATCTCAGGTACAAAAATAAATTTTTGATTTAAACCTTATGTGTGCGGTCTACCTTGCTATTCTATCATAAGTATATTTATTTGTAAATATGTTTTTTTGATATTTACTATATTATTACCTTATATTCTTTTACGTCTTCAATCTTTTCATTAAATATAAGTGCCTCTACCTTAAAGTATTCTACATCATCTACAAACTTTAGATAAATTTCTTTACCTAGTTCATTAAATGTCTCAATAAATTTAGCCATATCTTTTGTAATTTCAAGCTCATATCTATTATTTATTTCTATATATATGTTATTTATTTTGCTTTCTGCATCTACCTTTAGTATATCATTTTTTATTAAAAGACTTATATATGAAAGTTTTAGTAGTGATCCCTTACCGTTACATTCACTACAAGGTTCTTGTATATATTCATATATACTCTTTCCTCTTCTCATCCTAGCAATTTGAACAAGCCCAAGCTCTGTGAAAGGATATATCATAGTCTTATTTTTATCCTGTTTAAACCCATCTTCTAGAGCCCTTAATACCTTTATCTTATCTTCATCATATTTCATATCAATAAAATCAATTAATATTATTCCACTTAAATTTCTAAGCCTTACTTGCCTTGCTATTTCTACTGCGGCCTCATGATTTGTCATATATGCTGTTTTTTCCATGGTTTTATTGCTTACGTTCTTACCAGAGTTTACGTCTATTACGTTCATAGCCTCGGTTTTCTCTATAACTATACATCCTCCGCAATTTAGTGGTACTGTATAGTTTCTAAGGGCTAATATTTCTTTTTCTATTTCATAATAATCAAAAATATTTCTATGGCCTTCATAGTTAAATATATCTACACTTATATCTGGCTTTCCATCTACATAACCTTTTATAACATCATAATCAGAAGGATTATCTACTATAATTGATGCAGTATCACCATTTATACTATCTCTTAATATCTTATATATTATGCTACTTTCTCCATATAACTTTTTAGGCTTTAATGTATAGTTAAAGGTAGTGTATATCTTTTTATAACTTTCATAAAGTTTTTGAATTTCTTTATTTATAGTATCTACATCTACAAATTGGGCATTAGTTCTAATTACTACAGCTATATCATCTAAACCTTGTATATTATTTTGTATATTTTCTTTGAACTTCTCATCTTTAATCTTTTTAGAAAAGCTTATACCTTTATTTAAATTATTTATAACTGTATATCTACCTGGCAATGATATAAATCCATTTACCTTTGCACCTTTGTCTCCAATTTCCTCTTTTGCAACCTCTATTAATATATCCTGACCTTTTTTTAAGCTCTTATTCTTTTCTCTAGGATTTATGTACATATAAGCATTTTTATTATATCCAATATCGATGAATGCGCACTTAATTGCAGGTACAATGTTTTTTATAGTGCCCTTGTAAATTTCCCCTGGCAGTGGTTCAAATCTCTCTTCTTCTATAAAACATTCTTTTAATATATTATCTTCTTTTATTGCTATCCTAAGTAAATTCTCTCGTCTTTCTATGAATATATCTCTCATTAAATCCCCTTCTTTACAGTGTGTTAATCCATGTATTTGTACAAAGGAACTATTTTTTCATCTTTGTATGCAAACATCTCTTCTCTTTTTATATCTATAAAGGCTTCTGTATTAACATTTTTAATATTACTCTTTATGTAGGTTGCTAAAAGTTCAGGTGATAGATGTTCTCTACTTCCAGAGTTTATTCTAGTCTTAATTATAAGCTTATCCTCTAATACCCAGAATTTAAAATCTTTTATCATAGATTTTAAATCTACTTCCCTCTCACCTTTTTTACTCTTTTTTGTAGTAGTCCACTCTGGCTTCTCTAAAAGCTCTTTAAGTTCATCTTCTACCTTATCTATTTTATTAAATCTTATCTTTATAGTATAGTCTGATAAATCTACAAGTGCCATAGCCTGTGGTACTCTTTTAACATTTTCTATTTGAGGAACCTTTGATATTTCTAATATTTCTATTCCTTTTGGACAATTAGAATTTAATCTATTCTTCAATTCTTCACAGTCTAATTCTTCCCTAAGTCCCATATCCATATACTCACCACTAGAATAAGTTCCTACTGACAAAGGTTGTGCTATAGATAAATCTTGGTGCGGATTAAAGCCTCTAGAGTAATCTATAGGAAGGTCCGCCCTTTTAATTATTCTTTGAATTGTTCTCATAAGATCAAGGTGTGAAATAAACTTTATTTCACCTTCCTTTGTAAATTTAATTAGATAACGCACCTTCAAAGCACTTCCCTTCTTTAAAATTAACATTTACCCCACAACCCGTACACTTAAGTCTACAATTTGGTGTAAGTTCTGTGTTTTTAGCCTTTTCATTTTCTTCTATTAAGTAAGATTTGTTTACCCCAATATCGATGAAATCCCAAGGTAATACCTCATCATAATTTCTATCTCTATATGCATAAAACTCACCTAATACGCCACATTCTTTCAACGCTTCTTGCCATCTATCAAAACTAAAGTATTCAGACCATCCATCAAATTTCGAACCCATTTCAAAGGATTTAATTAACACATCACAAATTCTTCTATCACCTCTTGCAAATATAGCCTCCATATAAGACACTAAGGATTCATGATAATTATAAACCACTGCTTTACTAGTTATAGCATACTTTACGGCTTTAATCTTTTCTACCACATCTTCCATCTTGCTTTGAGGAGCCCACTGGAAAGGTGTAAAAGGTTTTGGTACAAATATTGAAGTACTTGAAGTAACTCTAAGCCCTTTTTTCCTTACATCTTTAGGCACCAAAAAGTATTGAGCTGCAACCTTATCTGATAACTTTGCAATATCTTGTACATCCTCTATAGTTTCATAAGGTAGACCTATCATAAAGTATAACTTAATAGCAGACCACCCTGCTTCAAATGCACTTCTTGTGGCTTCTAGAACCTTCTTTTCAGTAACCCCTTTATTTATTACATCCCTCATCCTTTGGGATCCGGCCTCAGGGGCAAATGTAAGCCCAGTTTTTCTTACCTTTTGGATTTCTTTAATTAAATCTACAGAAAAAGAGTCTATCCTTATAGATGGAAGTGAAACTGAAACATTTTGCTCTTTATACTTTTCTATAACACTAAATATTAAATTTTGTATATCTGAGTAATCGCATATACTTAAAGAACTTAACGAAACTTCACTATAACCTGTAGCTTTTAACAAAGCATCTATATCCTTTAAAAGCGTTTCTGTAGACTTTTCTCTAACTGGTCTATAAATCATACCAGCCTGGCAAAATCTACATCCATTAGTACATCCCCTAAAAGTCTCAACTATAACTCTATCATGAACTATTTCAGTATAAGGAACTATGATTTCTTTTGGATAACTAACCTTATCATAGTTTGTTATAAATCTTTTCTTAATACTTGAAGGTACATCTTCATACTTTGGTTTAAATTCTTTTATAGTATTATCTTCGTTATAGGTAACATCATATAAGGAAGGTACGTATACCCCCCTTATCTTTGATATCTCTCTTAAGAATCCTTTTTTATTTCCTTTTCCTTTATACTTTTTATAAACATCTAAAACCTCATTCATTATCTCTTCGCCTTCTCCAATTTCAAAGAAGTCTACTATATCATAAAGAGGCTCTGGATTATAAGCACAGGGTCCACCAGCCATAATTATAGGCTCATCTTCACCTCTTTTGGATGCTCTTATTGTTATATTGGACATATTAAGCATATTTAAAATGTTTGTATAACTCATTTCATATTGAAGAGTAAATCCAAGCATGTGAAATTCACTTAAAGAATCCTTTGTTTCTAATGCGTATAACGGGATATTATTTTCCCTCATAAGCCCTTCCATATCAGGCCATGGTGCGTAGGCCCTCTCACAGTAAGTATCTTCTCTCTCATTTAGTACATGATAAAGTATTCTGCTACCAAGGTGTGACATACCAACCTCATAGACATCAGGAAAACAAAAAGCAAATCTTATATCTATGTTTTCTTTGTCCTTATAAACAGAATTAAGTTCTCCGCCAATATATCTAGCAGGTTTTTCTACTCTATATAAAATATCATCTGTAATTCTTTTCATTTAGTTAACTCCTTTTTCATAAGATTTTATAATTTTATCATATGTAAGCTTTATTATACAAGTACTTTGGACTCACCTTAGATTATTATAATTTATTACTGTTCCTAATAATTATATACTCATCTAAGGTTATATTTCCATAGCCTTTTAGTCCCTCTATGATTTCTTGCTCATAAACTATGTCTATAACTTTCATATCATCCTCTAAAACTAGAAACGTATAGTATTTATTTTTATCAATTAGGCTTAAGGTTTCTAAAAGCGTGTACTTATAACTTATAGATAAAGACTTATTTTCTATACATCGATTTTTTAAAAATTTAATCTTTTTCTTCATTATATCACCTATTATAATATAAACAATTCTCCCTTTTTCTTTATATGATATATTTATTATAAAAAAAGACAAGAGTCCAAGACTTATATTTAATGTATTATTAAATATCGAAAAAATAAAACAGCTAAAAATTAGAATTCCTGTAATCATGCTAGTATTAACTTTAATTTTATGAGCTCTTTTACAAGTATACTTTCTTTGAAGATATAGATTGAGCAGCCTCGAACCATCAAGAGGTAAAGCTGGCAATAAGTTAAAGCTTCCTAGAACTAAATTAGTTTTCATTGAAATTTCAAATATATCAAAATGATAATTTTTATATATAAAATAAAATATAACAGACATTATTATATTTGCAGCAGGACCTGCTATAACTATAGCTACCTCTTTCGCAAAACTAATATCTTTAAATTCATCTCCAGTCATAGAAAATCCTATAGGTGTAATTTTAATCTCTACCTTTTTAACTCCTACTAATTTAGCCATTAATGCATGGCTAAATTCATGTATAAATACCCAAAACAAGGAAATGAAGAAGCTTTTATGGAAGCCTACCATAAACATAATTAATATGTATGGAATAAAATACTTGCTGATTTTTATCATGTAAGCCCTCGTCTTTTAATTTTTAAACAATTCTTTATCAAAATACCTCAAAGGATCTTTGTATTGCCCCATATAAGAAAATTCAAAATGGAGGTGTGGAGCTGTGGATTTTCCTGTATTTCCACTTTGACCTATGATATCCCCCTTTTCTAATACTTGATCTTTTTCTAAGTTATATTCCTTTAAATGAGCATACTTGCTTTCAATACCATCTCCATGATCAATAGCTACATATTTACCATAAGATTCATCCTCCCCTAGTTCCTTAACCCTTCCTTTATATATAGTTTTAATCTCGGTGCCTTCTTTACAGTCTATATCTATACCTGTATGATTTTTCTTTTCTCCTGTAAATGGATCTTTTCTAATACTAAACCCAGAGGTTATTTCTCCCTTTAAAGGTACTTCAAACTCTTCTTTAATCTTATCTTTTATATTTTCTTTTTTGAAAAGTTTTGACATTATATCTTCACTTTTATCTTCTATTTCCTCTTTTAGTTCCTTTATGTCTATACCTTTTAAATAACTAATTTTAGTTTTGTAATCAAAATCAGTAGATACCATTTCTTTAGAGTATGCATAAACAGCTTTTGAATTTGGAGTTTGTATTAATTTACAGGTTAAAACAAATACAAATAAAAAGGCTGTACCTAAAAGGTCCCTTATGATTCTTTTTATAAAATATTCTCCGCTAAATAAAGCTATCCCATCGCTATCTTCTTTATATTTATTGTCATAGCCATTATATCCACTATATTTATTACCATAGCCATTATAAATTGGAGTATCCTTTCTCTTTTTTGAGATCTTTTCATAATAGCTTTCATACTGAGAATTATAATTACTCATAAAAACACTCCTTATCTTTTTCATCTATATATTTATATTTATAAAAAGATAGTTTAATGATATAAATATGATTAATAAGAAATAATTATTAAAATATAAATATATAATGAGTATGTACGTGTTTTTTCTTAATTAAAAAGAGCATTACATCATATTAAATATGTTGTAATGCCCTTTTTAATTACTCTTTATATATCTACTCTGTTTTTTAAAGCTTTAATCATTACCTCGGCTGTGCCAAGATTAGTTGCCACAGGAATACAATGCACATCGCATAGTCTTAAAAGCCCAGTTACATCTGGTTCATGTGGTTGTGATGTTAGAGGATCTCTAAAGAAAATAACTAAATCCATATTGCCTTCAGCAATTTTAGCTCCTACTTGTTGATCTCCTCCTAAAGGTCCTGATAAAAACCGATGAACTTTTAAATTTAAGATTTCATTTATAAGTCTTCCCGTAGTACCTGTTGCATAAAGCTCATGCTCTCTAAATACGTCTTTATACCTTTTTATAAAATCTATAATATCATCTTTCATTTTATCATGAGCAATAAGTGCTATTTTCATAATATTCCTCCTGTATTTGTATTTTATCCCATTTAAAAACTTATTATATTTCTTTACTTATATCATATATATTACTAATGTCCATTTAAAATAACATTTATACTATAATACTTAGATATAATCTTTAGATATAATACCTAGGTACAATTTAAAAGTTTATTTTCTTTCTTCTCATACCTATATTTAATATTAAACCTATAGCAATATAATTAGTTAATACAGAGCTTCCACCATAGCTCATAAGAGGAAGCGTTATTCCTGTAATAGGCATTATACCCACTGTCATACCTATGTTTTGGAGTATAGAAAACAAAAATACTGATACTACCCCTACACAAATTACAGATCCAAATATATCCTTTGAGGTTCTAGCTATATTAATAGCTCTATAAATTATTATTGCATATAAAAATAGTAGCAATATCGCACCAACAAATCCCCATTGCTCGCCAAGAGCTGCAAATATAAAATCCGTATGAGCTTCTGGTACAAACTGTGAAACATAGCTAGTTGAGCCAGTTTTAAGGCCCATACCTGTACCAACAATACCTCCAGATCCTATACCTATTTTAGATCTAGTGGCCTGTAGACCTGCTCCAAGCGCATCTGATTCAGGACTTAAAAATGAAATTAGTCTTCTTTTCCAATAAGCTTTCATAAGCTTAGAATTCCAAAGTATAGCTATAGATGATGCAATTCCCATAATACCGCCTAATATTACTTTTATATTTAAACCCATGGTAAAAAATATACCAAGTACAATGAAAAAGCAAACCATAGCCATACCCATATCTGGCTGAACCACAATAAGCAGCATAGGAATTAATGCATAAAAGCATAACGTAAAAAAGTTCTTAACATCATTTATATTGCCATCCATTTCATCTAACTTTTTAGCTAGCATCATTATCATACCAAGCTTTGCAAATTCAGCAGGTTGAATAGCTCTATTTCCAAGTGATATCCAACCTTGTGCTCCATTTACAGTACTTCCGATTATTCTAGTTAATAAAAGCATAGACACAGATCCCCAATAAATGATTGATGTAAATTTTTTTATTATGGTATAGTCTACTAATAATATTATGTAAGTCGTTACAAGCCCGAGTACCAGCCATATAAGTTGAAGTTTTAGATAATAGATACCTACCTTCCCTCTTGTAACTGTATATATGTTTAAGGCTCCATATAATAATACTACTATAGATCCTATTAAAATCCCAAAATCTAATTCCTTTATATATCTATAATCTAATTTTAATTTTTTTAGCATAATGTACCTCCACAATAATGAATTATGCCTTAGTATAACATAATTTCATATTTAATTGCAGACCCTCTAAAGTTTTTAGTTTATTTACCTTTGCTTTAATTTCTTTATTGGTATATTTGCAATTAATGCAGGATAATTCCCTTCAGATTCTGATGTTCTAGTAAGTTCCATCTCAATATCTGCTGAATCTATCTCTACATACTTATTTATAACTTCTAGAATCTCACTTTTTATCATATCTAAAAGTTGAGGTGAAAGATCTCCTCTATCATGAATTAGAATAAGTTTTAACCTATCCTTTGCAACATCTTTTGAAGACGGTTTATTTAAAAACGCCTTTGAAAAAAACTCCATAATATAATCCTCCTAATTTTTTTTAAAAAGATTCTTTAGTGTATTTAAAAAGCCTGACTGTTCTACACCTAAATTTAATAGTGGAACTTCTTCTCCAGTTATTCTCTTTGCTATATTTATAAAGGCTTTTCCTGAAATAGCTTTTTCATCAAGAACTATAGGTTCACCCTTATTTGTAGATATTGTTATACTTCTATCATCAGGAACTACCCCTAGTAACTTTACCGATAAGGTCTCTACTATATCATTTACATCAAGCATATCACCACTCTTTGTCATTTCATAATTTAATCTATTAATTATTATATGGTGTTTTTCAATACCTTTTGAATCAAGTTTACCAATAACCCTATCTGCATCCCTTACTGAAGTTATTTCAGGATTAACTATTATTATAGCTCTATCTGCTCCTATAATTGCATTTTCAAATCCTTGCTCTATACCAGCTGGGCTATCTATTATTACATAATCAAATTCTTCTTTTAATTCATTTACAAGACTTAGCATTTGACCTGGTTTAATATCTCCTTTATCTCTAGTTTGAGCAGTTGGAAGTAAAAATAGATTTGGAAACCTCTTGTCTTTTATAAGAGCTTGTTTTAATCTACATCTATCCTCAAAAATATCCAATATGGTAAAAACAATTCTATTTTCTAATCCCATTAAAACATCAAGATTCCTAAGACCTGTATCACCATCAATTGCCACTACCTTCTTACCCATAGCCGCTAATGCTGTTCCTATATTCGCTGTGGTAGTAGTTTTTCCTACCCCACCTTTTCCTGAAGTTATTACTATAGCTTCTCCCATATTCCAAGACCTCCAATGTATATATTATTTTTTTATATGAATACTTTACTTGTAATTATATGTATTTATTTATAACGTATGGTTCTACTATTATTGAGCCGTCTCTTATCCTAGCCACTTCTGGATACTCTGGTTTAATTGTATCTTCTGGCGCCCTTGTAATTACACTAGCTATCTGAAGTATTTCGGGTTGAAGGTTAAATGCCACTATTATAGCCCTTTCATTTCCTGTTACTCCTGCTCTTACTTGTCCTTTTAAACTTCCAACAACTATGACGTTTCCATCTGCATAAACCTCAGATCCAGAATTTACGTCTCCTATTATAACTATATTTCCTGAGTATCTAATAACTTGTCCACTTCTTACAGTTTTCCTAATAAACTTAGTTCTTCCTTCATATACTCCTGAAAAAACCTTATTAACCTTTTCCTCTTTTTCTTCCAAAATACAATCTTTTATAAGTACCTCTTCAAAAAGAACTTCTTTTAGCCTTTTAGCTTGTTTTTCATTTATAAGTTTTATATCTGTTGTAATCTTAAGTGTACATCCTTTATAAAACTTTTTTCCCTTGGATAATTTTTCGATTAAGCAATCTAACATATCATCGAAATCCTTAAAATTATCCATATTTATTATAGCATTTAACCCCTCTTTATTACCCTTTATGACTATGTTATCTATGTTCATATAAGCCCTCCAATAGACCTTATAACATTATTATGTACTATTTCCACATAAGTTAGCTAAACTCCTTCTCATTTCCAATAAAATATTTTAAAACTATTAGTTTAATAAATTTATTAAAAAAAAGAGGATAAATAGACTTTTATCTTAAATATTACAAGTCCTTATCCTCAATTACAATAATAACTATTAAATTTTAAGATAAGAAAAATATAATTACTTTTCTTCATCCAATTCTAATAAGGATTTTGATTCTTTTAATGTGTAATCGTACATAAATGTATAGCTTGGTCTTTCTGCTAATATTCTATCTCTAAAGTATTCTTCATAAACAGCTTTTACTACATCTGCTCCATAATATCCATGACCACCATCATATACAATTACGGTTACGGCTATTTCCGGTTTATCAAATGGAGCAAATCCTACATAAACTCCGTAAGCTGAACGGCCAACCTTTTCTTGTTCTCCGTTAGCTCTATAAGTTGCAGTACCAGTTTTACCTCCAGTAATTATTGGAAAGTCTCTAAATACAGATGTAGCTGTTCCAGTTTCATCAACTTTTCTCATACCCTCTTTTATTGCATCAACTGTACTTTGTTTAAGATTTAACTCTTCTGTTACTTGTGGCTTAGTTTCTTCTAAAATCTTGCCGTCACTATCCGTAATTTTATCTATAAGTGTTGTTTTATACCTAGTTCCTCCATTTACTAATGTTGCAACAGCATTATTAAGTTGAAGAGGTGTAAAAGAGTTCATCCCTTGACCTATAGATGCATTAATTACTTCTGCTCCTGTTGTAAGTTCTCCTCTTTTATCATAATATATAAAAGATGTTATGGATATAACCATAGCCTCTATATCTGTATCTTTATATTGATCTTTTTCTTCTTGTGGAAGTTTTGAAATATAATTTTTTATTGCTTTTGTCATTTCTGGTTTAAACTTTGACATAAGAGAAGTAACTTCTGCTAGTTTATAATCTTTAAGAAGTTCTTCTTTAACTAATGTTTTTATAACTGCCTTTGATTCTGCCACATCTTTTGTATCTTCATCATTTTTCCTTATAGGTAGTGGTTTAAATACATTTCCTCTTGATGATCTTCCACTTTCTAATATCTCAACTAAGGGCTCTGCTGAAAGAGATGATACTAAGTTTTTAAAAGATTCATAGTTATAAACCTGACCTCTAGTGTCTTCTGCTATTTCTATACCTGTTGTAGATTTTGTTTTACTTTTAGGGTCTTTTCCAAGTCCAAACTTCCAAGAATATTCTGCAAGACCGTCTAACCCAAATTCTTTATATATTCTATATCCAATCTCATAAAAGTAATAGTTACAGGATACAGCTAATGCTTCTTGTAAATCTATATTTCCGTGAGATCCACGTCGCTCAGAATATATCTCACAGGCCCCAGTATAATTTTTAAGATCTTCATGTTTGTTAAATATTCCCTGATCTAGTATTTTCGTATTAACATCTATTACTCCAGACTCAAGTCCTGCAGCTGCAGTAAAAGGTTTGTATGTAGATCCCGGTGGTACAGCTCCCATCGTGGCATAATTATATGTAGCCTTAGGATATATATCATAAGGATCGTTCCGTCTTTTGTCCTTAGGGTTTTTTTTATCTACTAGTGGAAATAACTGATCTAATGTCATGCTAAGACCTCTATCTTTAATATATTGATTACCGAATTCCTCAAGGTTTGGAGCAAAATACTTTTTAACTATTTCAGGACTCATTCTCCCAGGTATAGCCATATCATTAGGATTAAATCCAGGATTACTTACCATCGCTAAAATCTTACCATTATTAACATCTTGAACTATAACAGCTGCTCTTGTAGCATTAGCTGTGTTAAGACCATATTCACGGTGCATATTAGCTCTTAAAAATTTCATTTTATCTTCTAATGCTTGTTCTGCAACATTTTGTAGATTTTTATCAAGACTTAGTTGGATGTTATGCCCTGGAACAGATTCTAATTTAAATAATTCATCTGTTTTTCTACCATAATTATTAACCTTAACCGTATTTCCACCTTTAGATCCTTTAAGCCTATCTTCAAATGCAGATTCTATGCCAGATTTACCAATTAAATCTGTGGATATATCATATCCTCTTTCCTCGTATTTTTCCTTTTGTCCTCCATCTATTGACCCAACATATCCTATTACAGACGAAGCAAATTCTCCATAAGGATAAAAGCGTATAGGCTCAACTCCAACATCAACTCCTGGAAGTTGACTTAGTTTTTGTAAAAACACAAAAGATGAATCTTTTTTTATATTTGTAGCTAAAGTTATAGGTTTAAATCCTGAAAACTTTTGCATCTTAATAGCATCTTTTATTACCATATACTTTCTTATAATTTCAATAGGATACTTTTGTATAATTAGTTCTGTTATCTCTTTACCAGACTTTTCTTTTAATAGAACCTTTTCTTCTTCTTTGGTATATCCTAAAAGCTTATATATCTCGTAGTCTTTATCCTTTACTAAATCATAGAACATTTCATCTGGAGTAACATTTAGAAGTTCATTATCTATTTGTTTAGTCTGTTCTATTGTAAGTTCATTTTTTTGATTTGGATATAACCTTTTTTGTACATTAAAGTCAAACCCTCTATCTTTTTTAAATCTCATCTCTAGTGCCCTTATTGTTTCTTCATCACTAGTATTAAATTCAAGTCTAAAAGGTTCAACCTTTAAAGCAAATGTATCTTGAAGCTTTTCTTCCTTTTCATCTAACATTGTAAAAACACTAGACATAGTTTGAAAAAAGGCCTTTTTACTTTCTTCTGTTTCCATAAAAGTCAATACATAACTTTGAACACTTGTTGCAAGTTTTGTACCATCATTTGAAAGAATATGCCCTCTTGGTGCAGATTCTGACAATAACCTAACAGATTGATTATTAGCTTGTTCTTTATTATCTTCATATTTTATAATTTGCAAATAAGCAAGTCTAGATAAAAGACCTGAAAATATAATTATCATTACCATGGTTAAAGATGTGTATCTATTCATTTGTTTTTTACTTTTCATATAATCACCCATCTTTTTCAAAAATCTTTATAGTTTTTCATATAGGGCTTTGCACTAAAACTATATATCTTATTATAAACAAACGTAGTAATAATCATGTTATATAACGCTACAAAAGGTATGTTAAAATAATTTATCTTTATATTTAAAATAAACAAAATTACAAATATAATACCACCCTTTAATATAGATAACATAAAAATAGATATAATCGGTGCAAGTGACTTCTCTTTAAATATATTTTCACCAATTTTAGCAGCTATCAAACATATGCACATATTAGAAAGAGCATTTATTCCAAAACCATTGAAAAAATATATATCTTGCAATAAGCCAGCAAAAACTCCAATTAAAATAGCCTCATAATATCCATTAATTATAGAATAACTTAATGCAAAAATTATAAGTAGACTTGGGTATACTCCATTAACCTCCAAAAATGGCATAAATGTATTATCTATGATAAAAAGAAGTAAACTTATAAGTATTAATATGACTCTTTTCATACAATCACCACTTAATATTTTATATTGTTGTTTTCATTACTAGTTGGTACTACTAAGTATAATTCTTCTAATTTGTTAAAGTCTACATAAGGTTCAATAATAGCAGTCTTACCCATTTTAGCTTTATCTTCTTTAATAGAAAGTACTACGCCTATTTTTATTTCCTTTGGATAACTGTCTCCTGATGCTGATGTAAGTATAACATCCCCTTCTTTGATTTCAGAGTTTGCATCAATATATTCTAGCCTTGCAACTGCCTTGTTATTATCTCTATAGCCTTTAACCACACCTGTAGTGTCCCTAGTGCTTTCAACTAATGCCCCTACTGCAACATTTTCACTTGTAATTGGTTGTATTGTAGACCAACTGTTAGTAACATCGGTAACTTGACCCACAAGTCCTTTAGGATCTATAGCCACCATTCCTACCTTAACTCCATGTTTTAAGCCTTTATCAATAGTAAAGCTCTCTAGTATACTTCCTCCAGCTTTATTTATTATATTAGCACCAATATAATTGTACTCATCCCTTTGACTTTTAAAATCTAACATTTCCCTTAACCTTTGATTTTCATTTTTTAGAGAGTCGTATTCAATTGATTTAGATGAAAGTTCACTGTTTTTCTTTTTTAGCTCTGTATTTTCACTTTTAACATCTGAAAAATTAAAAATAAAATTCAAAAACCCTTTAACATTATCATTTATACTATAAAATACTTTTTGGACTGGATTTAAAGTAACTCCTACCGCACTGCTTACTTTATCTTTTCCCTGTTTTTTTGATGTATAGCCTATTATAACTAAAAATGTAACTGACAGCACTATTACAGTTACTGCCAGTTTGTTTTTAAAAAACTTCATTTATTATCACCTTTTACTTATTTTATCGAAATTATCTAAAGCTTTTCCTGCTCCTAAGGCCACACAATCTAGTGGTGATTCTGATATGTGAACAGGGATATGAGTTTCTTTGCTTATAAGTTCATCTATGCCTCTAAGTAAAGCTCCGCCACCTGTAAGCATTATACCTTTATCCATTATATCTGCTGCAAGTTCTGGTGGTGTTTTTTCTAGTGTAGTTTTAATAGACTCTATTATTAAAGCAATAGGCTCTCTTAGTGCCTCTCTTATTTGTTCTTCTGATATCTCTATGGTCTTTGGAAGTCCTGTCATTATATCCCTTCCCTTAATGTCCATCTTTCTTTCTTCTTCTTCATCTTTAAATGCTGAACCAAGTTCCATTTTAATATTTTCAGAAGTCCTCTCACCTATAGTAAGGTTATGTCCCTTCTTTATGTAACTAACAATGGCATGGTCTAGTTCATCTCCAGCAACCCTTAATGACTTGCTTGTTACAATACCACCTAAAGATATTATGGCAATCTCTGTGGTACCTCCTCCGATGTCTACTATCATGCTTCCTGTTGGTTCATCAACCGGAAGTCCGGCTCCTATAGCCGCTGCCATAGGTTCTTCCATAAGTAGAACTTCTCTAGCTCCTGCTTGCTTTGTAGCTTCTTCAATAGCTCTTCTTTCAACCTCTGTAACCCCTGATGGAAAGCATACTATTATTCTTGGGCTAGTAAACGATGATTTTGATGTTACCTTTTCTATAAATGTCTTTAGCATTGTTTGAGTTATATCAAAATCTGCAATAACCCCATCTTTCATAGGTCTTATAGCAGTTATATTTCCAGGTGTTCTACCTATCATTTGTTTTGCCTCAGCGCCTACAGCTAAAGTCTTTTTAGTAGTAGTATTTATAGCTACTACAGAAGGTTCTCTAAGTAATATCCCCTTCCCTTTTACATATACTAAAGTATTAGCTGTACCTAAGTCTATTCCCATATCCTTGTTGTTCCCAAATAGTCCCATTGTTGTTCTCCCTTCAAATCTATATTATTCCCTTTTCCTTTAAACTAAGATAATTCTCTTTACCAATTATTATATGATCTAACAAATCAATGCCTAATATCTTCCCACATTCTTTTAATCTTTTGGTTATATTGATGTCTTCTATACTAGGAGTAACATCTCCTGAAGGATGGTTATGGCACACAATAATAGCAGCACTACTTTTTTTAATAGCATAAGAAAACACCTCTCTTGGATGAACTATAGAAGAATTTAAACTGCCTATAGATACTGTATCTACACCTATTACTATATTTTTAGTGTTAAGATATATTACCTTTAAAATCTCTTTATTTAAACTCCCCATATCTCTCATTAATAAGTCTGCTACATCCTTTGGAGTCTTTATCTTATATTCCTTGCCAGAACCGTAACTGTGAAATCTTTTAGATAACTCAACTAAGGCTAGAATTTGTGATGCCTTCGCTTCTTTTATTCCACTTATACTCATTAAGTCTTCTGATGAGCTATTTAATATTCCTTGAACACCATCACACTCTTTAATTACTCTACTTGAGAGTTGAAGTACATTTTCTTTAGATGTTCCTGTTCTTAATATTATAGCTAAAAGCTCTGAGTTTGAAAGACTAATAGCCCCATATCTTAAAAGTCTTTCTTGAGGTCTCTCATTCTTTGGTAAATCCATGATTTTTAGACTATCTTTCATAAAGATTCTCCTTAAACTAGATTTACCCCATCCCCTGAATAAAATATACAAATTATAAGAGCTAATTTTTTAGATTATGGCCTGCTTTAGCATATAATTTAGTTTATTTATAGGAAGTCCTACTATATTATAATAGCAGCCTTTTATTCCCTCAACAAATAAGCCACCATAACCTTGTATTCCATAAGCACCCGCTTTATCAAAGGGCTCACCTGTTTTTATGTATGCTCTTATGTCATCTTTTGTAATATTTGAAAACTTCACTTCAGTACAAACACTTTCTTCGAAAATCTTGTTATCACTTTTTCGTATAAGTGTTACGCCAGAATAAACATTATGGATACCTCCACTTAATTTTTCTAACATATTAAAAGCTTCATTTTCATCCTTAGGTTTTCCCAAAACTTCACCATTAAAAGCTACAATAGTATCACATCCTATTATTATAGCATCATCTATACAATTGTTAGCTACAGATGTGGCCTTTCCTCTAGATAAAGATTTTACATACTCTTCAAAGTTTCCTTTGAATTCTATACTACCCTCATCAAAATCACTTACTGTGATTTTAAAATCTTTTATAATTCTCTTTAAAAGTTCATGCCTTCTTTCTGAAGCAGATGCTAAAATTATATTCAAATAAACACTTCCTATCAGTTTAGTACCTTCTATATAGTATTATAGCCAATATTACACCAACTATAGACATAATATTTAAATTAAAATTCATACCAAAAGTAATCTCCACAATTTTCAAGTTTAAATGTATCGGGTTTGTCAATCCAATATTATATACGATTTTAAAAATCTCAAGTGACTTTAAATTATTTGAAATAAATTCCCCTAGAAAATTCCCTAAAATCCCTCCAATAAATATAACAAGTATAAATAATCCCCTACTTTTCTTTACACTTTTCAACATTATTCACCACCCATTTATACATACTATATAGTTTATCATTTATAAATTTCTTAAACAAGTAGCTTTATATTATTTTAGAAAAAATTAATATCTTTTTTATACTTTTAATTTAAAACCAACTAAATAAAGTAGCTTTTACAGTAAAAAGCTACTTTATTGTTATTTCAAAACACATATTTACTTATTTTGTATAAGTTTTTTATGGTATATATATATATATTCATAATACTTATTTAACTCTTCTTTTTTTATTTCATCTGGCAATTCTAAAGTGAATTTTTTTATTTCTTCTAAAAGCTCATTTTGCCTTCCTTTTGTTTTAGTAGACTCTAATTCACTTGTCCATTTCTTTATTTCTTCTGTCTTAATAGACATAACTTCTTTTTCCCTTAATTTAGAAAACACTTTAATATTTGCACTTATTATTTCAGCTATTTCATTGCTTTCATTATTACTTTTATCTATATCTAAAAGTATCCTTGCAATATCAAGTCCTTTTCCCTTTATATCCTTTACGATATTGGTAGCTTCCTCTTCTTCAAATATACCTATTATCACCCTTTGCTTACCCTCATCTTCTATTATAAAAGATTCATATCCAAGTTCTGATAGCTTCTTTTTGTTTTCTGTAGCATTTTCTACTTTACTGAAAACTCCTGTTTGAACTAAATAAAAGTTTAACGTACCATTTTCAGCCTTTTTATTTTTATTTATTATATTTACTTCATTAGAATCTCTTTTTAAGTTTGATTTATCTTTTATTAATAATTTTGATATTACACTTCCGAAAGCTAATGATAATACAAACACTCCACAAATAAAAAACAATATAAAATAATTTAAAGGTTTCTTCTTTTTATAATTATATCTTGTGTATTTCATCTTTTCCTCCTTTATAATAATGCTACTATAATAAATACTATTTATAAAAGAAGACATTTATTCTAAAAGTCATGAAAATATAATTTATATAATACTTTTAAAATGTTGTTTTGATTTTCCTCAATGTTTTTTTAAGATAATCATATCTTTTGTTTTGTCACCCCTTTCAAAAAAATCTTTAACTACTCTCATTTGCTTAAATCCTAAGCTCTCCCAAAACCTTATTCCATCATAATTATCTTTTACTGTAACTGAGCAAATTTCATCTATATTCATTTTTTCTTTACTGTATTCTATTAACTTAGTAATTATTTTAGTTCCAATACCTTTATTTCTATACTTTTCATCTATTAAAAAGTACCATATTACAAATTGATTTATATCTTTAAATTCAAATCTTCCCTTAAAGATACCTATTATCTTTTTATCTTTAGTTATTTTTAAGAAAATTTCATTTTCGCTTATATAATATTCTAAAAATCTTTCTAACATTTCTTCAAAAGTTATGCCTTTATTATCAAAATCCTTATCCATATCCTTTTGAGAATTTAGCCATTGTCTAACATCTATCAAGTTTTCTTTATTAATATCGCTTATAACAAAATCATCTATAGCATTTTTAAAATTAAACATACATCTTGCTGATAACATTTATACACCATATACACATGTTTCAATGTAGATTCTGCTAAATATTATGCAACAATTCACCTCCTTAAAATATCTATAATGATGTTAATTCTACAAAAGTATAAAATTACCTTTATATAGATTTTATATAAAGACTTTTATATAAATATAATTTAAATTACTTAATCTTAAAATTCCTTACTCATATCTTCATTTTTATTTAATATAATATGGCACAACATTTTTATTTGTAAATTTAATATGTTATTATAGTAGGTAATATTAATAAGGGGTGTGAGACTATGATTGAAATTAGTAACAGTAAAAGATATTCTAATATTTTAATATTTAAATTTCAAAACTACGATCTAAATTATCCTGAAGATATAAAACAAATATTAAGCTTTTCAAAAAATAGTGGTACTTATAAGGAAACCGAATGTATAAATACACTTGGAAAGTGTAGCTATGATAATATTTATATAGTAGGTCTTGGACTTACTGAGGAATATAATAATTCAAAGCTTTTCAATGGACTAGGTAACTTTATTTTAAACTTTAAAAACAAAATTAAAAACATAGATATATTAGATAACTTCACTGAAGATGTAGGATATACCTTAGGTGAATCCATTGCATTATCTCTTTATAAATATGAAGGTATAAAATCTAAAAAGGACCCTATTAAATTATCTAATATTAATTTAATTTCAGATTTTGAATCTTCAATAACTAAGGGGTATGAGGTTGGTACTTCAATTAATCTTTCAAGAAACCTTTCTAATATGCCTTCTAATATTGTTACGCCTAAATATTTGGTGACAACTTCTCAAAGCATAGCAAAAAAGCATAACCTTGATATACAAATAATAGATAAGTTTAAGTTAGAACAAATGGGAATGGGTGGCATACTTTCAGTAGCTAAAGGAAGTACAAATGACCCAAGTCTTATAGTTATGCAATATTTAGGTGACAAAGATAGCAAAGATATATTTGCTATTGTAGGTAAAGGTGTGACCTTCGATGCCGGTGGCATAACCCTAAAGCCTGGTAAGGGAATGGAGAAGATGATTTATGATATGGTAGGAGGTTCTATAGCCATTGGACTTATGGATGCCATAGGAAAGATTAAACCAAATAAAAACATTATGGCTTTAATACCCGTTGTTGAAAATATGCCTTCTAGTAAATCTTTTAAGCCTGGGGATGTTATAACAACCTATAGCGGAAAAACTGTAGAGATAATATCTACTGATGCCGAAGGAAGAATGGTGCTTTGTGATGCTATAACTTATGCTAAGGAATTAGGAGCAAATTTTATAATTGATGTTGCAACACTTACAGGTTCTTGTGCTAATTTTTTAGGAGACACAAATTTAGGTCTTTTTACAAATTCTAACGAACTAGCTTTTACACTTACAAAGTCAGGAAGAGAAGTAGATGAAAATCTCTGGAGATTCCCCAGTAATGAAGAGTACTTACATCAGCTAAAAACCCCTAATGCTGACATAAAAAATAGTGGAACAAATTGTGGTGCTATTGTAGCTAGCAAGTTCTTAGAGTACTTTGCTGAAGATGTAGCCTTTGCTCACATAGATATAGCTGGGTTTATGTCTAATACTAAAACTACAGGTGCCTATGATAAGGGTTCTACTTGTATTCCTTTTAGAACCTTGTTAAACTTTTTGACTAAAGAATAATAGGGGTTGATTAATTTGCTTACTATGAAAAATGTAACTTATAAGGATAAGGATAAAAATAATATAATAATAGATAACTTTAGTATAAATGTGGATAAGAATGATTACATGTCAATAGTAGGGCCTTCTGGTAGTGGAAAGAGCACTATTTTAAAGTTATTTAGTCACCTTATATCTCAAACCTCAGGTAGTATTGAATTTAAAGGTAAAGATTACTTAGACTATTCTCCCTATGAATTAAGGAAACAAATAACTTATTGTTTCCAAAATCCTATACTTTTCGGAGATACCGTAATGGATAATTTAAAATTTCCTTACATCACACGAAAGAAAACTCTAGATAAATATAGAATCAAATACTTTCTAAAATTATTTGATCTTCCATATTCAATATTAGATAAGGATATTCATAAACTTTCCGGTGGAGAAAAGCAAAGAATAGCACTTATTAGAGGAATCTTATTTAAGCCAGAAGTTCTACTTTTAGATGAGGTAACCTCTGCCTTAGATGAAGAAAATACAAAAATAGTTGAGTCTGTTGTAAATAAACTAAACTCAGAAGGAATGACTATACTTTGGGTAACACATAATATGGAACAAAGTATAAAGTATGCTAATAAACTTCTTTCCATTGAAAACGGAAAATTAAAAAGTTTAGAGGTGGTAAGATGAATGCAGAAAACACATTAAATATCTACTCGCTTTTAATAGCTTCTTCTTTAGTAATTGTGTCTATATTTATATCACATTCGCAAAAACTTAAATTAGAAAAAGAAATAATGATAGGTGTTATAAGAGCTGTAATTCAATTAACATTGGTAGGTTATGTTTTAAACTATGTATTTGGCCTTAAAAGCTATGCTTTCACAACTTTATTAATGTTATTTATGATATTTAATGCATCTATGAATGCTAGAAAAAGAGGCAGTAACATCCACAACGTCTTGCTTATTTCTTTAGTTTCAATAGGAGCTGGTACTATTATAACCTTAGGTGTTTTAGTATTATCTAAATCTATAAAATATGAGCCTTACTCTGTAATCCCTGTATCAGGAATGGTTATAGGTAATGCCATGGTAGCTATCGGTCTTTGTTATAAACAATTAAATATTAACTTTAAAAATTATAGAGATGAAATTGAAACTAAACTATCACTAGGTGCAGAAATATTGCCTTCCTCTATGAATATTATAAGGGATGCTATGAAAACAGGTATGATACCAACTATAGATTCTACTAAAACTCTTGGAATAGTTTCGCTTCCTGGTATGATGACTGGTCTTATACTAGCTGGAACGCCTCCAATTGAAGCTATAAAGTTTCAAATAATGGTTACATTTATGCTACTTGCAACAACTTCAATTTCTGCATTTTTAGCTTGTTTTATGTCCTACAGATCATTTTTTAATAAACGAAAACAATTATCTCTATAAAAAAAGTACTGTCTTTTATTTTTAAAGACAGTACTTTTTGCTTTTAATAAAATTTTCTAAATAACATATCATAAAACTTATTTCTTTTCAGATAGATTATCTGTTTTTTTACTTTTATTAAACGCTAACGTAGATAATACGGTAGCTGATAACACTATTAAAGAAGGTACTATAAACTTAGCTGAGAGTGGATTTAATATGTTTTCTCCCATATATGAATAGCATATAGTCTCTGGTATAACACCTAGCACGGATGCTAGTATAAATGATCTATATGTTATTTTTGTAAGTCCACTAGTATAGCTTAATGGATCGTAGGGTAGCACTGGTGGAAGTCTTAAAAGAAATAACACCTTGAATCCATCCTTTTCCATATTATTGTTAAAATTCAACGCTCGTCCTTTTAATATCTTGTCCACAAAATCTTTTCCTAAAAATCTTGAAAGATAAAAAGCTAGTGTGCCAGATAAGAAAAAGCCAATCATATTCACTACAAACCCTTTAACAGGACCAAACACTATCCCAGCTGCAATAGAAAACATTGCTGAAGGTACTATTAATACTAATGGTTTTAAAGCAAATATTAATATAAAACAAACAAATGCATATTTTCCATAACTTCTAACATAAGCAATGAAATTTCCGAGGGAAATAAATTGTCTTAGTCTACCTCTATTAATAAACATAAAGATTAAAAAAACCACTATAAACAAGCTTATAATTAAACGCTCTCTATTTTTTTTATTCATATAAATTCTACCTCTTTATTTTTAAATTTCTTTATTATCTTATCACATTATCACAAAGAAACACAAATATATATTATTATATTTAAATTATTAATTTAAGTGAATAATTAAGTCTATTATTAACATTTTCATATTCTTATAGGATTACTTTGTATGTTTTTTAATATATTGCATATCTTATTAACATTATAATTATATACTATATTTTCTTCCTCTATAACAAATGTTTTTTCTAAAAACTTAATATCCTTTAATTCTATTTCATAGGTAGAATTGAAAATTTCTTCATATGTTTTTCTATTATCATTATTTAGTATTAATAAATCTTCTTGCATAGTACCCATCATTTCAAAATAAATATATAATCTTCTAGTATCTTTCATAAATTCTTTATAATCATCTATTAGTTCTAACCCTTCAGTTTTAGAGAAGAACTCCTCATCATGCATCTTTATGCTCCTATCTAAAGCATCTATATAGTGTTTAAACTCATCTAAATTAAACTTAGTAGGATTTAATATGGCACTTTTACATAAATTAAATAGTTCATCTTTTAAACTTTTATAAGACATAACTACATTTTCATGTATCTTAGGTGGGGCAATAGTATAGTTAACTACTAAAGATACAACTATACCTATTACAGTATCCAATGTCCTATATATACTGTACTCTAAAGGACTTCTTCCATTTAAGCTTATAAATATAACACAAAATACAGTACAAGATATTGCAATGGATTTGTCCCACTTAAAGTAGTTGCATATAGTAATTATTATAACTATTCCAATACCTACAAGAAGTATATTGCCTGGAGCTATGAGAGACATTACAAGCCCTACAATAGCTCCTACAATAGTTCCTTTTATCCTATTTACCCCTGACTTATATGAGTTAGACACAGTACTGCCCATAGTTATAATAGCTGCAATGCAGGCATAGAGTGCATTGTTTATTGGAAATATTCTAGAAATAAGAATGCATATAGAAACCGCTAAGGCAGTTTTTATAGTTCTCATACCTATTTTCATAGGTTACCACCGCCATTAATTTTTATTATCTTTCTTCTCCCATTACAATAGGATTTTCGTCATAGCTTATCCAATCGCTCCAACTACCGCTATAAAGTTTAACTTTAATTCCCATTTCATCTAAAATCATTACGCTTACACTTCCAGTAATTCCAGATCCACAGTGCACTATTATAGCTTCTTTTTCCTCTAAGCCCTTTAATAATTCCTTTAACTCTTCTTTAGGCTTAACCTTTAAATCATTAAAATTATCTTTCCAAAAATAGTTTTTAGCCCCTGGAATATGTCCTGCCTTTTTATCTATTGGTTCAACATCCCCTAAGTACCTTTCTTCTTCCCTAACATCCATTATAAAAATGGTATCGAGATTGTCTTTTACATATTGCATGTCACAGTACATATCATCTTTTATATTTAAAGATAATGTTCCTACTCTTCTATCATCATTAATAGTTTCTTCTTGTTCTAATGGAAGGTTTCTATCTTTCCACGCATTTATACCTTCTTCTATTATATATACATTTTCTTTTCCTATATACTTAAATAGCCACCAAAGCCTAGATGCCGCAGCTAAATCTCCATCATCATATATAATAACATCTATATCATCATCTATAAACTTTTTATTCATATCTTTTGTGAAGTTTTTTAAATTTGGAAGAGGGTGTCTTCCTCCATGTTCTTTGACTTCTCCTGTTAACTCAGTTTCTAAATCTACATATATAGCTCCCTTTATATGTCCTTCATAAAATGCATTTTTACCATATTCTTTATCACTTAAATTAAATCTACAGTCTAAAAGTACAAATTCTTTATCATCCTTTATGTTTAAGAAGTCCTCAATTTTCATTAAATTTTTCATAGTGCGCCTCCCTCTTTTTATTAAAATACTTTATAATATTATATCATAACCATAATATATAAAAAAGGGATATACAAATGCTTACATCTACACATTTACACCTCTTTATAGTTACTATGATCCTTAATATATTATTCCCTAAAAAGCCTTCAAATATGTTATTTGAAGGCTTTCAATATATTTATTAAATTTTTGAGAAGTCTTAAAGTAAAGATTCTCCCTCTTCCCAGTTAGCTGGACACATTCCACCAGTTTGAAGTGCTTTTAACACTCTAATTGTCTCATCTACATTTCTTCCTACATTTAAATCATGAACTACTTGATATTTCACTTCTCCATCTGGATCTATTATAAATAGACCTCTTAATGAAATAGCCTCTTCTTCTACGAATACTCCATAATCTTTAGCTACTCCATATCTTTTATCAGAAGCCATTGGGAAGTTAATTTGTCCAAGTCCTCCATTAGCTTTATCTTGTTTTATCCAAGCTTGGTGAGAATATTCACTATCACAACTTACTGTTAAAACTTCTGCTCCAAGTTTCTTGAAATCTTCAATTCTATCACTAAAAGCTGTTATTTCTGTTGGGCATACAAAAGTGAAATCTAGTGGATAGAAGAACATAACTAACCATTTCCCCTTGTAATCCTCTGATTTGATTTCTAAAAAGTCACTTCCGTCACCCTTAACTGCATTCATTTTAAAACAAGGTGCTGGTTTACCTACTAATCTTTCCATTATAAAATCCTCCTCTAATATGTTTATTTATTTATTTATTTATTTATTTATTTATTTATTTATTTAAAGCAGCATCTACTGCATACTTATTAAACCCTAGTATTATTTCTCCATTTATTTCAAGTACAGGCACTGATTGTTGACCTGACTTTTCTATCATTTCTTGTCTTTTTTCTTTATCTTCTCCTACATTGATATCTTCATACTCAACACTTTTCATATCAAAATAGCTTTTTGCCTTTTTACAATAAGGACAATTTGGAGTAGTGTATATTTTAACCATTACTTTTCCTCCTTTTGTTTACTATATATCTTTCAGCCATAAGAGCTGCAACTGTACCATCTGCATTAGCTGTTGTAAGTTGCCTAAATAGCTTTTCTCTTACATCTCCTGCAACGAAAACTCCTTCTACATTTGTAGTTGTAGTTTCTCCTGCTTTTATATAGCCCCATTTATTTATATCAATTTGATCTTCAAACATCTTTGTCTTTGGTATCATTCCAATATAAACAAAAATGCCATCTGCTTTAATTTTGCTTGTTTCTTTAGTTTTTAAATTTTCTACTAATACTTCTTCTAATTTACCTTCACCATAAGCATGCCTTATTTCAGAGTCCCAAACCATAGTTACCTTTGGATTGTTTAATACCTCTTCTTGTAAGCTCTTTTCTGATTGTAGATTGTCAAATTGATGAACTATAGTTATAGTTTTAGCATATCTTGATAAAAATATTGCACCTTCTATTGCGGAATTTCCTCCACCCACAACTATAATATCTTTGTCTTCATACATTTCTCCATCACATAGCTCACAGTGGTGAATTCCATTTCCATGGTATGTTGCTTCTTCTTTTATAGGTAGCGGTCTATACTGAGATCCTGTAGCAATTATTACTGTTTCTGCTTTATAAATAAAGCTATCAGTTTCTATAATCTTTTCATTATCTTTAAGACTCACCCTTACTATGTTATCAAATTCATCTATAGTAGCACCTGCACTTAATGCTTGTTCATAAAACTTATCTACAAGTTCTTGACCACTTATAATTTTAAAGCCAGGATAATTTTCAACAGAATATGTAGATCTTATTTGGCCTCCTACAAGCTCATCTTCAAGTACTATAAAGTTTAGTTTCATTCTGGCCGCATATATTGCAGCTGTAAGTCCTGCTGGTCCTGATCCTATTATAACTAAGTCTATATACTTTTCTTCTTTATTCACCTGCAACACCACTTTACTTTTATTATTGTAATTACTATTATATAATAATAGTTATTATTTATTATATATTTATAATAGTCTATCTTTATTATTTTGTCAAGGCTTTCAACTGTAGATTCTTAATACTTATATATATTTAGTATTAGCATTTTTTCTATAATTAATTAAACTTTTTTTAGAAAAATAAATAAAGCTAAATTTCAAAGGTAATCTTTAAAATTTAGCTTTATTTATTAATATTTAAACAACTTTAAGTATTCTTCATAACCTTCTCTTTTAAGCTCAGTCCTTGGAATGAATCTTAAAGCTGCACTATTTATACAATATCTAAGACCACCTTTTTCTATTGGTCCATCTGTAAACACGTGACCTAAGTGTGAATTTGCCTCTTTGCTTCTTACTTCAATTCGATTCATACCGTGACTTAAATCTTTTTCTTCCTTTACGTAACCTTCCTCTAACGGTTTTGAAAAGCTAGGCCAGCCACAACTAGAATTAAATTTATCAAAGGAGGTAAAAAGAGGTTCTCCTGAAACTATGTCTACATATATGCCTTCATCTTCATGATCAAAAAACTTGTTTTTAAATGGTGTTTCTGTTCCATTTTCTTGTGTTACTTTATATTCTATAGAAGATAGTCCTTTTAAAATATCATCTTTATCATCTTTTAAAAATTTATTCGCCATAAACCATTCTCCTTTTATCTGTGTATTTTAGATATCATTCTTTAATATATATATATATATATATTTTAATATTAAAAAAAGAGGTTTAAAAACCTCTTCTTGCTTATAACTTCATTTGTATTAATAATCCAAAATACCGTTGCCCTAATTTTGACACCTATCTATCCGATAGGTGGGTGTCTTCAATATTGTTTCAAAAACTTTGCCTAGGTGAATGTCATACATTAGGGCTTATAAGTTAAATTCGCAATTATATTTTAAACTCCCATTTTAATAATGTAGGTTCAAAATAAGAGCTTCACAAATACCTCAGATTTATCTTGATTTAAATATATCACTTATGAACATTTCAGTCAATAGTCTTTTTTATATTCACCTTTTCTTTATTCTTCTTGCATTCCCATAACATTATCATCTATAAGCTTTTCTGCTAATTTTTTATACATATTGGAAGTATTTATTAGCGAAATTATCATGAATAAAGATGTAATATAATCGCTATCCTTTTCCTCAAAATTACTTTTTACTATATTAGAACTTATTATTTCTAATTTTTTATATAAATCTTCATTTAATAAAAGTGTTTCTTCCACCTTTATATTTAAAAATATATCATAGAACTCTTCAATAGGTATACTTTCTTTTTTCTTTTCTAACTTTTCAATTAATGGCGTTAATGTCTTTTTAATATCTCCTATTGCCAAGCTTTGCTTTAAATTATATATTAACACTAGCAAAATTATATGTTCTCTACTATACTTTTTATTTTTAACGCCCATTAAAAGTTTGTCTTTTACATAATTATTTATCATAGTTTTAGTTAAAATCTTATCTTTTTCATTTCTTTTATATCCCTTAAGACTATTTTCAAATATACTAATAACTTGATCCATATAAAGATCTATTGATGGTATATCTTGAAATTTAACCTCCTGTTCAAAGTTCATACTGTTAAGTAATTTATCCAAACTTTCTTTATCCAAAACTCTACTCCAATCTATGAAAACTACATAGTTTAAATATAAAAACCATTTGAATTCATATTCATGCTTTATATTTTATATGTTATTAGTATTTTGTATAAAATGCAAGTTATATATAGTTTTAATATTTTTATTTATAAATACATCATTTTACTTTACATTAGTATATAATCAGTTGTATAATATCTATATAGCATTACATAGTTTTCATAACTAAGTATACTAGTATTGATTATAAGGAGTGGTGTGATTGGATAAAAGTTTTAAAGATCCTATAAGTGGTTTTACCCACCTATTTGGTGCAGTAATTTCTTTATTTGCATTAATTGCAATGGTTATCAAGTATGCAACTGGAGGGTATTTAAACAATCTTGTGTTGGCTTCCTCAATAATCTTTGGATTAAGTCTTATTTTACTATATACTGCAAGCTCAGTATACCACCTCGTAATAACTTCAGATGGTGTTACAAAGGTTTTGAGAAAGCTTGATCATTCTATGATATTTATTTTAATAGCTGGAAGTTACACTCCTATATGTTTAATATCCCTTCAAGGATATTGGAGATGGGGGATCTTTATAGCAATTTGGTCTTTAGCTATACTTGGAGTTTTATTAAAGGTGTTTTGGTTTAATAGTCCTAGAATACTATCTACATCCTTTTATATCTTTATGGGTTGGGTTTTAGTAGCCGCACTTAAGCCTTTATCTAAGGTGCTCCCTATCGCAGGGTTTGTATGGTTATTTGTGGGTGGAGTATTTTACACTATAGGTGGCGTTATCTATGCTGTAAAGGCTCCTAATATATCTAAAAGGTTCAGTTTTCATGAACTATTTCACATATTTGTTTTACTTGGAAGCTTTAGTCACTTTTTATTAGTATATAAATATATAATGTGACTTAATTATTATATTACCAAAACCAAAAATCCCAATACATCAATTGGTGATCATTCCAACTTAACGTATTGAGACTTTTAATAAATTTAAAACCGTAAGTATTATCAAAATATCGATAGTACTTACGGTTTATTTTGGTGCGAAAGACGGGACTTGAACCCGTACAGTTTCCCACACGCACCTCAAGCGTGCGCGTCTGCCATTCCGCCACTCTCGCACATTCATTTACTTATCATATTATATCAGTATTAATTAATATAATCAATAATATATTAAAAACATTATTGATTATATTAAAAATTAAATATACTTGAAATCTTACTATATAGTTCATCTAATTTTCAACCTAATTGAACGCAATTCCTTTATTCTCTTAGGTGGTGTAGTTCAAGATAGAAGCATAGTATCACTTAACTCATTACTAGAAGCCACATTTTTAAATTCTTCTATAAGATCACTTACCTTAAGTTTTGACTTAAAATCTTCTTCTAAGTCTTTTACTATAGCCCCTTTATGCATTAATATTAGCCTATTTCCAAAGGTTATTGCATGACTTAAATTATGAGTTACCATAATAGTTGTAATTCCCTTAGTTTTAACTATGTTTTCAGTAATATTTATTATATTTTCTGAAGTATTAGGATCTAATGCCGCTGTATGTTCATCTAATAAAAGCACATCAGGACTCACCATAGTTGCCATTAATAGTGATAGTGCCTGCCTTTGTCCCCCTGAAAGGCTTCCAACCTTTGTATGAAGCTTATTTTCAAGGCCCATATTTAATATAGAAAGTTCATCTTTAAAGTATCTTTCTGTATCTTTTTTTATGCAAAATTTAAGACCAAATCTCTTGCCTTTATTATTACATATAGATAAATTCTCCATTATGCTCATGGAAGGTGATGTACCCTTAGCTGGGTCTTGGTAAACCCTACCTATAAGTTTAGATCTTTTATAATTTTCATAATGGGTTATATTTTCTTCATTTAAGCTTATTATCCCCTTATCTGCTATTATATTTCCTGAAATCAAATTCAATAAAGTAGATTTACCTGCACCATTACTCCCAACTACTGATACGAAGTCTCCTTTTTTTATATCTATATTAAAATCTTCAAATATACTGATTTCATTTATGGTTCCTTTATTAAAACTTTTACTTATAGACTTTAAACTAAGCATTTTTTTCTCCTCCTACTAGTATAAGCCCCTTAATATTTTTAAACATACTCATACCCTTATTATTTATACTTATTGCTATTACTACTATAACTGCTGTTATAAGCTTTAAATCTGTTGGTGGTAGTCCCATCTTAAGTACTAATCCAATGCTTAATTTATACATTATTGATCCAACTATTACCTTAGTTGTAGCTGTTATCTTACTTTCCTTTTTAATAAATGATTGTCCCATTATTATAGAAGCTAAAGCCATAATTACAGTTCCATTTCCCATAGAAATATCTGAAAATCTTTGATATTGTGCCATTATTCCTCCTGAAAATGCAACTATACCATTGGATATCATAAGAGCTAATATCCTTACTTTAGAACCATTTATTCCAAGGGAAGTTATTAAAGCTTCATTATCTCCAGCACCTTTTATTGCATATCCTATATGTGTTTTAAAAAATAAATCTAATATAATCTTAGTAATTATTACAAATACCGTAATTATTATTAGTGGACTTTTACCTAAAAATATGTTTATATTGTTAAATATAGCTACGTTTGCCTTTCCCATTATCCTTAAATTTATTGAGTATAATCCTATCATTACAAGTATTCCGGATAAAAGATTAGTTATCTTTAGTCTTTCATGAAGTAACCCTGTAACAAGTCCCGCTAAAGCTCCCGCTATGATTGAAACTATAAGTGTTACAAATGGATTTATACCTTTAAATATCATAATAGTTGATACTGAAGCTCCTAATGTGAAGGTACCATCTACCGAAAGATCTGGAAAGTCTAGTATAGTATAAGTTATATAAACTCCTAACGCTGCTATACCAAATATAAATCCTTGTTCTAAAATGCTAATTAAAAATTCCATATTATTGTACCTCCCCCACTATAATTGCTTTATCTAATATATCTTTTGGTATATCTATATTAAGCTTCTTACATACTTGTCTATTTATAACTATTTGAGTATCTTTAAGTTCCTCTACCTTCATAGTCTCTATATCTTTTCCTTCTAAAACCTCTGCTGCCATAACTCCAGATTGGAATCCTAAATTATAATAGCTTATACCATCTGTAGCTAAAGCTCCAGACTTTACATGGGCCTCTTCTGCTCCAAATATGGGCTTATTCTTACTAGAAAATTTTGAATAAATAAGTGGCATTGAAGATGCTACAAGGTTGTCTGTTGGTATATACAAAGCATCTACAGTGTTTACTATAGAATCTAACACCTGCGATAGCTCATTTGTATTATTTATTCCAGCTGAAACTATTTCCAAATCATACTTTGGTGCTATATCCTTCATATTCCTTATTTGAACCTCTGAATTAAGTTCACTTGTATTATATATAACTCCTACCTTCTTAGCCTTTGGAATTATTTTTTTTAAAAGTTCAAGTTGCTTTGAAATAGGAACCAAATCAGATGTTCCTGCGACATTATTATTCATATCTTCTTTTGATTTCACTATTCCAGAAGAAACTATATCAGTTATGGCTGTAACTATAATAGGTGTTGTTTTTGTGTTATTATAAACTGTTTGCGCCGAAGGTGTTCCTATTGCAAAGATAATATCCTTTTTTAAAGCTCCAAATCTTTGAGCTATCATTTGTGATGTAGCAATATCACCTTGTGAATTTTGTATTTCTATATCTATATTTTCTCCACTTACAAAACCTTTAGAATTCAATCCTTCAATAAAACCTTCCCTTGAAATATCTAATGCAGGATGTTCTGCTATTTGTGATATACCTATTTTATATTTTATTGTGCTACTCTCTAATTTTACAGGTTTAATTAATCTTCCTATAAATATTACTAATATTGAAATAATTAAAATTAAAAATACATTTGACTTTTTTACTACCATACTACCATTCTCCTTTTTTTCATATTATCTTATATTAAAAAAAGCCTCTCCAAAAGGAGAGGCTTAATAAGCACAAAATATTTTAACACAAAAAATACCTTACTCTATTAAGATAAAAGTTTTCTCCTACTATTCTACCGTTCTACATTACTTTTATTTTCACTATATTAATTTATTCTTAATTATTTCTATACTACTTAATTTACGACATTTTCCTATTGCATTGTTCCTACTACACTACTTAATTTATAATATCTTCCTACACGTTGTTCCTACTATACTACTAAAACACCTTTATTATATAAAATAATATTTTTTATGTCAAACCCTATTTATAAATTTTATGTTATAAACTAGGAATAGATCTATGACCAAGTCCTATAACTACTTCATTTAGATGTAACAAACCTATACTTAAGAATATGCATACACTTAAATGTTCACCAGATCTTGCAATGCCTATCTTTCCGCCTACATTAAGTCCGTTTGCCTTTGATGATATTTGAATTATAGCCTCTCTTGTAGCTCCTGCAACCGCACCCTCATGTACGTGACAATCCTTTATTATACCTGTTCTCTTAGATGCTACTAAAGCTCTTTCAATTATCTTAGGTATAGATGAAGTTATGTTCCCTCCGATATCTACTGCTACTGCTAATATTTCTTCTTTATTAAAGTCTTTTATAAGATTTCCCTCTTCACTTCTTGAGGATATGGCCATTTTTACTGAAGCCTTTGCTATATCAAGACTATTATATTCTCTCATTAGTCTCCTCCTAATGTATTTTATGTATATTAATTATATATAAATTGATATATATTATAATTTACTTTAACCTTTTTTATATATTTATCAGTCTCTTTAAAAGGTATGTAACTTAAATTTTTACCATCTTTCGAATACCTTGTATCTTTGAGCCACTTTTGCACATGGCCTCTACCACCATTGTAAGAAGCTAAAACTAAATCTATATCTCCATTAAATTCTTCTTTTAGATTATCTAGATACCAGCATCCCATTTTTATATTAAATTCAGGATCTTTCAAGCTTTCTACATTAAAATCTTTTATATCCATCTTTTCAGCTGCCCACTTTGAAGTATCTTCCGTTATTTGCATAAGTCCTACCGCATCTTTATCAGATCTTGCTTCTTTTCTAAACCCACTTTCTGTCTTTATAATTGCAGCAACCATAAGAGGATCTAAGCTATATTCCTCACTATAACGTTCTATAAAGTTTCTATACTTATATGGATAAATGAAATTTTTTATTGTATAAAAAAAACTGATTAAAATTATAAAAATCATAATTATACTGTATGCAATCTTAAAACTCTTATTTTTCATACTCCCCCCTAGCATATTAATTATTTAGCATTTTAATTAAACTTATCAATTCGTCTACCTCTTCTTTTGTAGATTTTATACTATCACTATTATCAATAATAAAATCTGAATCCTTCTTTTTATTTTGCAAATTCATTTGAGAATTTATTCTATCCATAGCTTCTTCTCTTGTAAAGTTATTTCTGTCCATTAACCTTTTTATTTGTTCCTTGCTATTTGTCCACACTAAGATTATATAATCCACATAATCTTGCATATTATTTTCTATAAGTGTAGGTGCGTCTAAAATCACTACTTTTTCACCTTGTTTTTCATATTCCTTAAAAAGTTCTATAATTCTATCTTTTATTAAAGGTATTATAATATTCTCGTATTTTATTCTTTCTTTACTATATTTAAATATATAATTTCCAAACTCTCTTCGTTTTAGGGCACCATCTTCATTAAAAAATGTTTCACTAAAGGTACGCTTTAGTTCTTCTGTAAGTGAAGGATATAGCGTAAATACTTCCTTTGATACAATATCTGCATCAATAAAAGCAAATCCTTCATCTTTCATCATAGATGATACAGTACTTTTTCCCGTTGCTATGCCCCCTGTAAGTCCTATCTTTAACATGATGGTGCCTCCTTTAATATTGTTTATTGCCTAAATCACCAGTTACTTTTAAATTATATATTACTTATTTTGCTTCATACCATGTTTTACCTACATTTATATCTACTTCTAATTTTACGGAAAGGTCTAATACTTCTTCCATTTCTCTTTTTACTAAATTTTTAACCTCTTCTAATTCATCATTATAAACATTTAATATAAGTTCGTCATGAACTTGAAGTATTAGTGTACTTTTCATATTTCTTTTATATAATTCTTTTTGTACATTTACCATAGCAAGTTTTATTATATCTGCTGCTGTCCCCTGTATAGGTGCATTCATAGCAAGTCTTTCTCCTGATGCTCTAACTATCATGTTAGATGCATTTGCTTCTGGTATATACCTTCTTCTATTTAAAAGAGTGGTAACATACCCATCCTTTTTAGCCGTAATAACTATATCTTCCATGTACTTTTTAACCTTAGGATATCTTTCAAAATAAGCATCCATATACTGCTTTGCTTCTTTTTTTGAAATTTTTAAATCCTTTGATAAGCTAAAATCACTTATTCCATATACTATACCAAAGTTTACTGCTTTAGCTCTACCTCTTAAAAGAGATGTTACCTCTTCCATAGGGGTATTAAATACTTCTGATGCCGTCTTTGTATGTATATCACTATGCTCATTAAATGCAGAAATCAAATTTTCATCTTCTGAAATATGAGCAAGTACTCTAAGTTCTATTTGTGAATAGTCTGCAGATAATATAACAGAGTCTTCACTCTCAGATACAAATACCTTCCTTATTTCTCTACCCATCTCGTACTTTATAGGTATATTTTGAAGGTTAGGTTCTGTACTAGATAGCCTCCCCGTTGTAGTAACTGTTTGATTAAAGCTTGAATGTATTTTATCGTCGCTGTCAATTACTGATTTTAATCCTTCTACATAGGTTGAATATATCTTAGCTAATTGCCTATGATAAGTTACTTTATTAATAATAGGATGTTTTTCTGATAAAGCTTCTAAAACCTCCGCGTTAGTTGAATACCCCGTTTTTGTCCTTTTTATAACCGGTAAATCTAACTTTTCAAAAAGTATCTTGCCTAACTGTTTTGGTGAATTTATATTAAACTCTTCCTCTGAAAACTTATATATTTCCTTTTGAACCTTATCTAATTCTAATTTAAATCTTTCACCTAAGTTATCTAACATATCTCTATTTATTCTAAAGCCTTCTTCTTCCATATAAGATAAAACCTTAGTTAAAGGAAGTTCCATTTCATATAAAAGGCTTTCCATATTAAATTCTTCTATCTTTGCTTTAAGCACCTCATAAAGTTCTACCATAAGTCTATTTTCATGAGCTTTTAGTCCTTCGCCTTCACCTTTTACTTCTCTACCTAGATATTCATTTATAAGTTCTTGCAGACTTTGTTGTCCTTTTGTTGAATCTATAATATAATTTGCAATTTTAACATCAAAGATTATACCTTCTAGTGTTATCCCTATTTTCCTAAAGGAAGTATATGCATTTTTAGCATCATAACAAATCTTTTTTATATTATTATCTTCCATAAATTCTTTTAGAACTAAAATTGTATTTTCTCTGTCCTTTTCTAAAAGCTTACTAAGCTTTATAACAAAATCCTTATCTTCAAAGTCTATGTATATACTTTCTATTTCTATATTTGAGTATAATTCTTGACCTATTATATCAAAGCTCATATATAAAGCCTTATTTTCCTTTAAACCTTTTATATTACTTTTTAAGTCTTTAAGATCCTCTATCTCCTCAATTACATCATATTCATCAAAAGGAGTTTCATGTTGATCTTCTTCGTTTTTAGGAAGTCTATCTATTAATGTTTTAAATTGAAGCTTAAAAAATAGCTTTTTCAAGGCTAAAACATCATATTTTTCTTTAGATTTTATGGAATCTAAATCCATTTCTATTGGTACATCTGTTTTTATTGTAGCAAGCTTTTTGCTGAATAATGCTTGCTCACTGTATTCATATAAGTTTTCTTTAACTTTTTTACCCTTTATCTCTTCTATATTTTGTAGCACTGTCTCTACACTACCGTAAGTTTGTATAAGCTTGTAGGCTGTTTTTTCTCCTATGCCAGGAACCCCTGGTATATTGTCAGATTTATCCCCCATAAGTCCCTTTACATCTATAAACTGTGTAGGTGTTACCCCAAAATCTTCTATCATTCTATCTTTATCATATATTTCTTTCTCTGTTATACCTTTTTTAGTTATTATAACTTTTACATTGTCTGTTGCTAGTTGAAGAGCATCTCTATCTCCTGTAACTATATAAACTTCAATGCCTTTGCTTTCAGCATAAACAGCAAGTGTTCCTATAAGATCATCTGCCTCAAACCCATCTATCTCCATAATATCTATGGCCATAAGAGAAAGTAGCTCTTTTATCAAAGGGAACTGTTCAAAAAGTTCTGGTGGCATACTCTTTCTTCCAGCCTTATATTCTTTATATTCTTTGTGTCTAAATGTAGGAGCCTTCCTATCAAAGGTAGCTACTACATAGTCTGCCTTTATTTCTTCTTGAATTTTAAATAGCATTGAGGTAAAACCAAATACCGCATTAGTATGAATTCCTTCACTGTTAGTAAGTGGAGGTAATGCATAAAAAGCTCTGTTCATAAGGCTATTGGAATCTAGTATTAGTAATTTCTCCATGTTCATCCTCCATCTTCATAATAGAATTTAATTTAGGGTTCCTCATATTAATTTCAAAGGAACCCCAATCTTATTTTAATACTTAAGTAGTTCACTTCTATATCTTTCAATACTTTCCTTTAGTTCATTAAAATCATCACTAGGAAATTTCTTTAAAATTTCATCTAATATATGAAACGCACATACATTTTCAAGTACTATACAAGCTGGAACTACAGCTGATATATCCGATCTTTCATAACGACTAGTTACATTTTGTTTCTTTATTAAATCTACAGAATTCAGTCCTTTTTTTACAGATGGTATAGGCTTTATCACAGCATATATTTCTATATTTTCTCCATTAGAAATCCCAGCTTCTATACCTCCACAATTATTACTTGCCCTTTTTAGCATTCCATCTTCAAAATATGCCTCATCATTATATATACTTCCTATTAAAGGTAAGTCTAAAACTTTCCCAAAAGACACAGCTTTTACTGCTTGAACAGACATAATCGCCATGGATAGTATACCATCTAACTTTCTATCCCAATTAGAATAGCTTCCAACTCCAATCGGAACACCCTTTATCCCTATATAAACCCTGCCCCCAATAGTATCTCCTTCTTCTTTACACATATCTATAGTTGACTTCATACCATCTTCAATATGTTTATTATAGCATCGCATTGAACTCTCTTCTATAATGTCATAATCCTCATCATTAAAAAGATCTATACTCTGGTCATAAAATTCTCCTAGACTATAAATCTTACTTCTAATATCTATACCTATATCTAATAGCATTTGTTTACATAGAGCACCAACAGCGCATCTTATAGCTGTCTCTCTTGCAGATGTTCTCTCAATGCTATCTCTTATGTCTCCAGTTTTATACTTATGAAATCCTACTAAATCACCATGTCCGGGTCTAGCAACGCCTATTCTGTCTTCAGGTTTTACATCATTTTCAAAGTATTCTCTCCAATTTTCATAATCTTTATTCTTAATTATAAAAGTTATAGGATTACCCGTGGTCTTATTTCCTCTAAGTCCTGACCAAACATCAACCCTATCTTTTTCTATCTTCATTCGGGCTCCTCTTCCGTAGCCTTGTTGTCTTCTTTTTAACTCATTGTCTATATAATCTATATCTACTTCATAATTAGATGGAATACCTTCTAAAACTGCAATCAATGCCTTTCCATGAGATTCCCCACCATCCAAAAATCTAAGGGGCATATTAATCACTCCTATTTAGTCTATCTAATATATTTTGAAATATCTTTATTATTCTACACTCTAACTTATAAGAATAAACTGATTTAATTATATCATATTTAATTTAAACTGTATTAAAATTGGCCTTAAATTTACATTTAATCAAAAAGTACATCTAGTATTAAACAATGATTTAACAAAGATTAAAGAGTTCTAAACGCTTGGTTTAAAACTCTTTAGTATTTCTTTAAAATATACTTAAATCTAGTTCATCTGATAATTCCTTTAATATTTTAATACCGCCTATGCTATTTCCTTTGTTATCTAAGGATGGTCCATATACTCCAATTCCCATCCTTCTCGGCACAGATGCCAGTATACCTCCACCAACACCACTTTTTGCTGGTATCCCTATACCTACTGCAAATTCACCTGAAGCATCATACATACCACAGGTAACCATTATAGTCTTAACTATACGACTTACCTCTCTTGATATTACCTTCTCTCCACTCCAAGGCAAGACACCATCATTTGCTAACATTGCGCCTATTCTAGCAATATCTCTACAATTACATTCTATAGAACATTGTTTAAAGTAAACGTCTAATATTGATTCAACATCACCTTCTAATAATCCATTGCTTTTCATAAAATAAGCTAAAGCCCTGTTTCTATTACCTGTAGCCTTTTCAGATCTGTAAACCTCTTCATTTACTGCAATAAATTTATTTCCTGTAATCTTTCTTGTGAATGATAATATATTTTCTATTTTCTCTTCATCTGTTTCCCCTGATATTAAGGCTGTAGTTGCAATAGCCCCAGCATTTATCATTGGATTAAAAGGTCTTTCCGGATGTTTAACCTCAAGACTTGTTATAGAATTAAAGCTATCTCCTGTAGGTTCCATTCCAACTTTAGAAAATACTAATTTTTTGCCATTATCTAAGATAGCCAAAATTAGTGCTATTACCTTAGACATACTTTGCATAGTAAAATTCTTTTCAGCATCCCCTGCCATAAACTCCTTACCATCTAATGTAACTACGCACACACCTAAATCTTCTTTATTAGCTTTCCCAAGTTCCGGTATGTACGAAGCAACAGTTCCTTCTTTTGTATAAATTTTATTACTTTCTATTATACCCTTTAATAAATTTTGCATATTTTTCCCCCTTATAATCTAGAAAAACATTAGCTTATATCTTAATATATTTCACCGCCATCTTTTCAGATACCTCTATATTTAAAATAACATTTCACATACAACCTTAATATATATTCTTTTAAGATTTATTACAATAGATATTTAGTATTCTTATTTAAATACCTAAATAAAAATAGTTGCATTATAAAAAAGAATATGCTATGATAGATTCTGTTAGATATGCCGAAGTGGTGAAACTGGCAGACGCAACGGACTCAAAATCCGTCGGTAGTGATACCATGCGGGTTCGATTCCCGCCTCCGGCACCAAATCAGTAAATAAAACCCTTAACTCATTGAAACTACTACGTTTCAAGGTTAAGGGTTTTTATTTTATTTCTTTTATAATACAACCATATAAATTAAAAATAAGTTAAACTCTTTTTAATAACTTAAAATTCATAAAATATAAGTATTATTTATCTTTATACTATAACTTTTTCATCCTAGTAACTATTGGATCTGCCATTGTTCCAACCACTATTTGTACATTATTTGTACCTATCTTCATAATACCACTTATACCTATTTTCTTTAATCTTATCTCATCTAATTTTGAAGGATCTTTTAGAGTTACTCTTATCCTTGTTATGCAAGCATCCAAGGAATCAATATTTTCCTTACCTCCTATAGATGCTAATATATTTAAAGCCTTTTCGTCTAAGTTTAAATTATTTAAAGGAGCATCATCTTCTATATCATCTTCTCTACCTGGAGTTTTAAGGTCAAACTTCTTAATAAAGAATACAAATACAAAGTAATATATAACTGCAAATATAAGTCCTACAATTAAGATGCTTAATGGTTTTGTTGCTTTACCCCAATTTATGAAAAAGTCAGTAGCACCTGCTGAAAATGCGAATCCATTACGCATTCCAAAGGCATTAGTAATTGCTAATGCAGCCCCTGTTAATAGTGCATGTACTCCATATAACATTGGTGATAAGAACATAAATGCAAATTCTATTGGTTCTGTAATACCAGTTAAAAAAGATGTTATTGCAAGACTTATTAGCATCCCTGCAACTACCTTTTTCTTCTCCTTTTTAGCTGTGGTAATCATAGCTAAACAAGCAGCTGGAAGTCCAAACATCATGATAGGGAAAAATCCTGTTAAGTATGCACCAGCCATGGGATCTCCTGCTAAAAATCTATTATAATCTCCCATAACTACTTTACCAGCTTCAGTTGTAAATGATCCTAGTTGTTGCCAAAAAACAGTATTTACTATATGATGCAATCCAAAAGGAATTAACAATCTATTAAAGAATCCAAATCCAAATGCACCAGCAGGACCTGTTTGGGCCATAAAGTTAGCAAAGCTATCTAATGCCTTTTGAATAGGAGGCCATATAAACCCTAGTGCAATTCCAATAATTATGAATACAAACAAGGTAATAAGTGGTATGAGCCTATTTACGGTAATAAGTTTTAACTTATTAGAAAGTTTTATATCCTTAAACCTGTTATAACATAACCCTGCTGTTATACCCGCAATAATACCTCCAAAAACGCCCATGTTAATAGTCTTATTAAAACTAAGAGCTACTCCATTTATAATAAAATATCCAATAAGTGCTGAAACAGCAGCCATTCCATCATTATCCTCAGCAAATCCTGTTGCTATTCCTAATGCGAAAATAATAGGTAGATTATCAAATACCGCAGCTCCAGCCTTCATAATCCAAGGTATATTTAATAAGTCAGCATCACCAAATCTAAGTAATAATGCTGCTGCTGGTAATACTGCTATTGGTATCATTAATGACTTGCCTAATTTCTGTAAAAAACCTAAAACTTTATCTTTACTTTTTGCCATCTTTTATCCCTCCATTTTATTTGTAAATAGGCTTAATAAATCTTCTTTAAAATTAAGGCCAAATAAATCCTGTTATAAGTCCTAAAACTAATCCTACAAAAGATGTAACTATTGGAACAAATCTCTTTCCTCCAAAGAACCCTAATATTTGTGGTAACTTAATATCTTTATATTTATTATATAAAAGGCCAGCTGCAAGTCCTGATGCTACACATGCAAATACCTGCATAGATGCATTAATATCCACATTTATAGTTTTAGCAACACTAGTTAATACAAAATACCCAACAACAGCTGATATAGCTGCAACTCCATTATTACCTTCAGCAATACCTACAGCAATACTTGCAGCAAATATAATTCCTAGGTTTTTAAATATTGCAACACCTATCTCTTTAATCCAAGGAATATTTAATACATTTGCATCACCAATCTTAAATAATATTGCAGCCACTGGTAATACTATAATTGGTGCAATTAAAGCTTTCATAACACTAGTAAATAACCCTTGCAAATTATTTTTACCATTTTCCATCTTTATCCCTCCATTTTATTTTTATAAATTAATACACTACTTGGGAAAATCATACTTATTAACTTAAACCTCTAGCAACATTCAATATATTCCTTACATTCAGCGTATTTGTTATCCACCTCCTTTTTTTAACACAATAATTATATTTAGCATTAAAATTCAATAAATAAAAAAAGCCAAAAAGGATTAGAATTCTAATTCCCTTTCAGCTTTTGCCCTATTATTAATAGGTTACACGCTAATAAATGATTTCACATAAGTATATTTAATTATTAATTTAATTATATAATAGGATTATGCGTTTGTCAATATATTACTGTTAACCTTTTATACTAAGATATACTATAAATTTAATTATAATTATTACGGCTTGCCTGCCTTAATCTTTCAATATGCATTGATAAATACCCTATCTCATCTTCTGTTATATCAATATAAAGTTGCTGTTCAATTATTTTAGCTGATTTCTTTGCTATTTCATAAGAAGACTTATATTGTTTTTTAATAGCTGAAATAAGTTCATTTTTAATGGGCTTATTATTCAAAAATCGTTCTATTGCAAACCTTATATGTGTTACAAATCTTGCATAATCTAAAGACTTTTTATCTATTTCTATATCTATTTCTTCTTCTAAAAACTCTACCACACTATTGCATACAAAATTATATTTTATGGTATTAGATAATTTTCCATTATTTCTTGCAGAATGTATGTGTAAAGCTATAAATCCTACCTCTCCATCAGGTATCTTTATTTTTTTTGCTTTTTCAATAATAATAGTTGCCTTTTTTGCAATATCAAATTCTGTTTTATAGAGTATTTCTGTTTCTGCAAGAAAAGGGTTTTCTATTTCTTCATTGCCTTCTAACCTCTTAAGAGCAAATAATATGTGATCCGTTAGTGATATGTGTATCTTTTCATCTAATTCTTCTGAAAGTTCATTAGATATCATGACTATTACCTCTTCACTTAAAGCAATTATTTCTTTATCTGCATAACTCATTAATTGTTTAAAATTATCATAATTATTTTTATCTTCTATAGTGAAAATCTTTTCTACCTTTTCACCTGAACTTATTATATCGCCAGTCTTTCGTCCAAAACCTATGCCTTTTCTAAATAGAATCTTTTCAATATCTTTTTCATTTACTAATAATACATTGTTATTAAACACCTTTACAACCTCACACTTATGGCAAATATAACCATTCATTAGAAATCCTCCATTCTCACCTTAAATATCTACCAACAACTATGTTATCACGTTATTACATAGGACTAAAAGCTGCCATCACTATTTTGTCATAATACTTTCACTCTTTAAATATTTCATCTTTTAAAACTCCTTGTACATGAAATACTTTATATACTATTATATCACTTCCCCTTACACTTTATAGTTAATTTTTAAAATCAAGTAGCTGCCTTATACTTATTCTATATACATTCTATTCAGCTTTTATTTTAAAACATTGTCTATTTTATTGAATCTAGCTTTGAATATTAAGGTAATACGTTATATTCCTAAACCTACCATCATAAATATAATTGATAAGTAATGTATAGAAGGTTCCATATGCATAAAAATAAAGAGTTAATTGTAAATCCTTACTATGATTTTGATATTAATCTTTTAGATTGTAAGTTTCTAGGTGAAGGTCATAATGGCATAGTATATCTACTTCCAGATGGGAATGTTATAAAAATTTGTTTCAATATTAAAAGCTTTATTGGTGAATACATCATTTTGGAAAAGGTAAATGGTAATAAATACTTTCCTAGGATATATGACATAGGTGAAAACTACATGATAAGAGAATATGTAGATGGCGATATGTTACCAAAATACATAAGAAAACATGGTTTCAATGATGAACTAGGCAAGAGAATTATTGAATTATTGAAGGAATTTAAAGTGTTGAACTTTACCAAAATAGATTTAAGGTGTAAGGATATTTTTGTTCAACCAAACGGAAATTTAAAGGTTATTGATCCTAAGAAATTTTATACTAAGGATAGAGACTTTCCAAGGCATCTATCAAAGGGTATGTATAAACTTAAAATACTAGATCCATTTTTAGAAGTTCTAAAAAAAGAGGAACCTAATCTTTTTGATGCCTGGACACCTAAAATAATGAACTATATTAAAGAACTAAAATATTAAATATCAGTATTTTTATATTCATAGCCTATGGTTTTAGGTAGACTTTTCTAAACTATTTCAATAAAAAATCCATGAGTTATAGTAATTTTAACTCATGGATAAAACCTTAAAACATAGTAATCTGAAATAATGATTTTCTTTATCTTTATCCCCGAAATTCTTGCCTCACATTTTTAACCCCAGAGTAGAATCCTGAAGCTGAAAGGCCAATGGTAATACCTGAAAGTAAACCCACTTTAAAGTTTCCTGGTGATATATAGAAAATCCCTGCCATAATTCCTAGTATTAGATTCAGTAATGGTATTAACTTAACTTTTACTCCAAGCTCTTTAGCTACCTGGGATAATCCCATAACTACAGCCGACATTAGTCCTATATCTTGAAAGTTAATCATAATAAATACCTCCATTACTCTATAATATGAATCAGTATCTTTTATGACTACCATTTCTAGTATCCTTTTTTTTAAATTAAAAAAGATATTGGTGGGGGATACCAATATCTTTAAATTAAAAGGGTTGTATAAATAAGGGGTTAGATTACTTATATTTATTATTATATTTCTACAATATAAATATATCATATTTTACGGTAGAATAGTATTAATATTCTGTTAAGGATTTATAACTTTTATTAACACTTTCGTATATAAATATTAATACTTTTAATTTATTTTTATTTCTTTGTTTAAAAGTAATATTAATATATATTTCTTCATATTTTTATTTTAAAATGATTGTGAGGTGAATTTCCTTGAAATTATCCTATATAATAATATCTATATTAATAAGCTCAGTGCTTCTTGTTAGTTGCACTTTTTCTGATGCCAATTTATCCTTTAATTCTAAACCTAGTAACCACTTTTACACAGAACGCTTATTTAATAGCTTAGGTGAATCTAAAGAATTTTTGTCTACTTTGTATGAAACTAATCTTCATAAAGAATCTTCACTTGATAAAGATGATATGGATGTATTAATCAACTTTTTTTCTTCATTAAATGCAGATGACTTCATAGATGATCCTTATGGTATCGATAAAGTTCCTTGTTATAAGATATTTATAAACATTAATTCTGTGAAATATGTAATAAATGTTTATGACTCTGACTTTGTTTCAATTTACCCATGGGATGGTAATAAGCCAATGGACTTCATATCCATGAATAATATTCCTGTGGCTTATAATTTATATAACTTTTCCAAATATAAAATAGATAAACCTTTATAAAATATATACTTATTTTTCAACATTATATAATATATCTTATATCATAACTCTTTCTTTTAAGGTTAAAATAAACTATTGAACTTTCACTTTAATGTTTGAGTAGTTTATTTATTTTATATATACTTAATAAAAGAAGGAGTGAGACTATGGATATACACGCAGATTTTCATTTACACACCAATGCTTCCGATGGAAGACTTAGCCCTAAGGAATTAGTTAAGTTAGCAAAATCACAATCTTTAAGCTTGATGGCTATAACAGATCATGATACAACATCCTCTCTTTATGAAGGCATTTTGCAAGGTGATAGATTAGACATTAAAGTTGTCCCCGGTATAGAGCTTTCCACCATACATAATGATGAAAGCATTCATATCCTTGGATACTTTACTGACGATTCTTATAAGGATCCAAACTTTCAAAACCTTTTATCCGAAATACAAGATTATAGAATCTATAGGGCAAAAAAGATGGTTTCTAATTTAGATGAGTTTTTTAATATTAAATTAGATTACGAAGATGTTAAAAAGACTGCTAAGGGAGTAGTTGCAAGGCCCCATATAGCCAAGGCTATAATTGATAAGGGTTATCCTTATACCTTTCAATACATCTTTGAAAATATTATAGATAAAGATAGTGTTGCTTACGTTCAAAACAAAAAAATTTCTCTTCTAGAAGGCATAAACCTACTAAGAGATTTAAATGCAATAGTAATCTTAGCCCATCCAAAGTTAATTAAAAAGACGCCTATAGAAGATATAATAAAATTAAATTTTCATGGACTAGAGGCTATATATTATCTAAACTCTTTAGAAGAACAAGAAAAATATATAAATATAGCTCTAAAAAATAATAAACTTATAAGTTGTGGGTCAGATTTTCATGGAATCGAAAATGATGTTAAGCATGGATATATAGGCTCTATGGATAGTACCTTAAAAGAACTCGAAGACTTTATAAATATCTTTATTTAAGGTAACCTTAAAGTTTAATACTTCATCTTACTTTTTATATTCCTATATAGTGAACTATACTCCACCTAAGAGGATGGTAGAATTCTGCACAGCAATGTTAAAAGTTAAATATATTAATACTGGATAACATTAAAAGTAAGAATCTTAACTTAAGATTCTTACTTTTTTTATTTTTTAAGGATTTATGCTTCTATTAAAAATGCACAGTACCCTCTCATTGCCTCATAAATATCTGCCTTACTAGCTACTTCCCATGGAGCATGCATATTATGAAGTGCTACACCTGAGTCTATTACTTCCATGCCATACTCAGCAAGGATGTATGCAATAGTTCCTCCGCCTCCTTGGTCCACTTTTCCAAGCTCAGCTGTTTGCCATGTTACATTATGTTTATCCATTATCGTTCTAAGTTCTGCAATGTATTCAGCATTAGCATCGTTGCATCCACCTTTTCCTCTAGATCCAGTGTATTTGTTAAATACTAATCCTTTTCCAAAGTATGCTGAATTTCTTTTTTCCATAACAGATGGATAGTTAGGATCATATGCAGCGCTAACATCTGAAGATAACATCTTTGAATTTGAAAGACATCTTCTAAGTTTTAACTCACTGTAATCAGAAGTTCTATCCATAATTTCTGCTACTACATTTTCAAAGAATCTCGATTGCATACCTGTAGCACCTATGCTACCTACTTCTTCTTTATCTACTAATAAAGTTACATAAGTTTTCTTTGATTTTTCCATCCCTATCATTGCTTCGAAAGAAGTGTATGCGCATACTCTATCATCATGTCCATAACCCATAACCATACTTCTATCAAATCCATAATCTCTTGCTCTACCAGCTGGAACTACTTCAAGTTCTGCTGACACAAAGTCTTCTTCTATGATGCCATACTTCTCATTTAATAATTTCAATATATTATTCTTAACTCTTTCTTTTGAATCTTTATCTTCTAATGGCATACTTCCAACTAATATATTAAGGTCTTCACCTTCGATAGCTTTCCCTAACTTTTTATCCATCTGATCTGCTGATAGATGAATTAAAAGATCTGAAATTCCTATAACTGGATCATTATCATCTTCACCTATTACTATTTCAACAGTAGTTCCGTCTTTTTTAACCATAACTCCATGTACACTTAAAGGAATAGTAACCCATTGATATTTCTTAACCCCGCCATAATAGTGAGTTTCCATAAGAGCAAGGTCTGTATCTTCATATAATGGGTTTTGCTTTAAATCAAGTCTTGGAGAATCTATATGCGCTCCTAATATACTAAGACCTTTTTCCATCTTTTCCTCACCTATTAAGAACATAGCTAAGTTTTTACCTTTATTATTTGCGTATACTTTATCTCCTGGTTTTAATGTTTTACCTTCTGAAATAACTTTTTCTATGTCGATGTAACCCTTTGCCTCAGCAAGCTTTATAAATTCTGTAACACATTCACGTTCTGTCTTACATTTAGATATAAATTCTTTATATCTATCGCTTAAAGCGAATACCTTTTGTAGGTCATCTTTTGAATACTTATCCCAAGCAGAATCGTAAGTTTTAGTCAATACATTTTTTTGTTCATTACTCGTTGACATAAGTTTACCCCCATTCATTTTATAAGTTTTAGCAAGAACTTTACCAATAATTACATTTTACATGAATTCTAAGTTAAATACAAATGTGTAATTAACTTTTATTTTTTATTGCTTATTATATAATCAGTTTTTACATCTAATGGTTCCATCGGAACATAATCTACTATCTGATTTTCATAAGCTAATGCTATTTTTACAGCTTGCTTTTTTAGATTCTTTAAAAACCTATCGTAAAATCCTCCACCATAGCCAAGTCTCCCACCATTTGTGTCGAACGCTAATCCAGGCACAAACACAACATCAATATCTTCCGCTTTAGCTACATTGTCTTTATTATATTTGGGTTCTAGTATCCCCATATAATTAGCTTCAAGATCCTTTAAAGAATTTATATATATTGCTTCCATACCATCTTTTTTAGATATAATCAATGGTACACATACCTTTTTGTTTAATAAAAGGGCACTTTTAATTATTTCATGTGTATCTACTTCATCCTTATAACTTACATATATAAAAATAGTATTGCTATCTTTAAACTTTTGATCATTTAAAACATTCTCTAATATTAAACTATCGTAATGCTTTCTATCTAGAGTGGATAATTCTTTCCTTTTATTTTTAGATATAATTCTTAAATCATCTTTATGATTAGTCATCTTCATGTATATCCATCTCCATTCTTTGGTCTATTATTTCAGCTGGAGTAACACTTGACATATGGCTGTATCTATAGTTTGCCGCTGCTGCTTCTACTATAACAGCTATATTTCTTCCAGGCCTTATAGGTACTGTTATTTTCCTTACAGGAACATTTAGTATATCTACATATTCCTTATCTATACCAAGTCTATCATATACATCTTCATCTTTCCAATGTTCTAAACTTATAACAAGTTTTATCGTTTTATTATTTAATACTGAGCTAAGACCATATAAAGCTGGGACATCTATAATTCCCATACCTCTTACCTCTAACATACCAAAGGTTATATATGGAGATCTTCCCTTTAGTATCCCATCAATTTCTTTTATATCTACTGCATCATCCGCAACCAGCCTATGTCCTCTTTTTATAAGTTCTAAAGCTGTTTCACTCTTACCTATTCCACTTTCACCTGTTATTAATATACCTATGCCATAAATATCTAATAATACGCCGTGTACTCTAGTTTCTGGAGCTAGCTTATCATCAAGATAGGTAGTAAGTTTACTTATAAACTTTGTAGATATCATATTGGTTTTTAAAACCCACTTATTGCACTTAGTAGCATTCTCAAGTAATTCACTATGAGGATCTAAGTCCCTTGTTAGTATTAAGCAAGGAGTTTCAAATGTAAAATACTTTTTAAGCCTTTTCTTTCTAAGCTCTACTTGCATATCATCTATAAAGCTCCATTCTGCCATACCCATTATCTGAATTCTATCTTTAGAAAAATAATTATAGAATCCTGAAAGTTGTAATCCGGGCCTATTAAAGTCACTAGTATTTATCATTATTCCTTTTTTACCTTCAGATAAAACTTCTAATTTAAAATCCTTTATTAACTTCTCTACTGTAACTGTCATCTTTTCACCCCTAAGCTTTAATTTAATAAAAGCATCTTACATATTTTAATTTTACTTTTTCTCTATAGTTTCTAATTGCGCTCTAAAATTAGTTTTAACGTTATTTATATATCTTTGTCTTAACTCTTTTTGTTCAAGTGTTTCTTGTTCAGTTAAGCCTTCCTCTTTACTTTTTTTATATAAAATGTTTATTCTATTAATTACATCTTCAATTTTCATAATATCATCCTTTCTCATATGTTTTACATAAAATATAATATCAAAACAATTTCTTGTTTTGATAATTTCTATATAGTATATTAAACATTAATTAAATTAAAACTTATAATTTAATTAATGTATTTTGAAATTAGTATCTACATTATATTAAACATTATTTAAAGTAAAATTACAAACACAAATATATAATCTTTTATATTATTATCTCATTTATAATCTTAATTAATATTTTAAATGTGTTTATTTTATACTTTACGGTACTTTTATATATAACTATGTATGTTTTTGTATTATTTTGTAGTATTTTGACTAAAACTTTTACTTTTATATTTTTCAAATTCTGATAAAATAGTCTAAGTAACATACTAGTTTTGGAGGCGTGCAGATGGAAAAAGATATATTAGCAGATCAAATAGAATCTTTAAAAAATGATTTATATAAGTTACTATCCACAAGAAAACCTACTGACAATTGTGTTGTTAAATGTAGTGAGGCATTGGACAAGCTTATTGTTAGATATTATAAATATTTAGATTGACTCCTCAGTTCTTTAAATGTTTAATTTTAAAAATATCCAAATAAAATATAAAAGACTTGTATAAATTAATAATATATTATAAACATAAAGGTCATAAATTAAGTGGTATACTTCCTTATATATATTTTATAATATTTATTTTTATACAAGCCTCTCATTTACACTATAATTATTCTCTCTATAGATTCAATCATAAAATGTATCACAACCAGTAATTGTATCCATTTGAAAACCCTTATTTTATAAATTCAATTCGTTTAGAATATCTTCTATATCTAACTCTTTATTTTTAGAGCATACAGCTAATATAAATTCATTATACTTACAGTTTTCCTTAGGTATGTCATAAGATACATATTGACCTTCCACTTCAAACTCTTCCATAAGGTCTTCTACAAGCTCTCCAACATTATCTATAGCTACATCGCTAAGATAAGGAAGTAAGAAATCATCATACCATTCATTGTCTTCTTCTTCAGATTTACACTCATCATTAGCATAAGCTTTAGCTGATTTCATTTCTTCTTCATCAAAATCATAGTAAGCTCTTAAAACTAATATATCATTTTTGTAAGGTATTTCTTCTACCTCACTTATTTCTCTTTCTAGTAAAAAATCAATTATTTCATCTTTTTTCATTATAATACCCCTTAACATTTATTTTAATATAACAACTTTTTATATTCTTTTTTTACTGCTTCAAACTCATCTTTATCTTCTACTAAGTTTAATTCTTCTTTATCTTCAAATCTATCTACTCTAAATATAAAAGCATCATCCTCATTACCATTTACCTCTGATAAAATAAGATACTCACTTTCTTTCTCTTCTAGATAAATTCTTGCTATAGCTTCAAAATCAACTTTGTTGCCTTCTTCATCTTTAAATGACATTATTTCTTTTTCTTCCAAATCTTCACCTCATTTTCATCTAACTTAAAGACTATAAACTAGACTAAATTTATATTTTAATTTAGCCTTCTTATATAGTTCATAAAATTCTTTATCCTAATAACAAATATAGAGTAAAAAAGTTTATTAATCAATGAATATATATTAACATATTACAAATTATATATTCAACACATTTGTAAACTTATTGATTATACTAAAGAAGACTTCTCCAAAAGAGGTGATATATTTCCATTATAAAATATATATTCTAAATGTAAAGCCCTTGTTAGAACCACATAAAGTAGCCTTTTATCTATCTCCTCATTAGTATAATTATCTTCATTGCAATTATAAACTACAGTACAATCAAATTCTAGTCCCTTTGTCATATAAGAAGGTATTATTATCCTTTCAATCTTCAAGCTTTTGTCACCATCTTTTATTAAATCCCAAGAATTCTCACTATATTTTTTCATATAATCACTTATCTTTTTGCATTCTTTATAGGTTCTACCTACTATAGCTATGCTACTCTTTCCCATTTCTTTAACTTCTTTAACTATTTGATCTATCTTTTGTGCAAAATCTTTATTATTTTGAAACTTAATTATTTTAGGTTCTTTACCCCTTCTAAGTACAGGTATTGCTGGATCTAAGTTATTTGTTTGTTTTTTTAAGACCTTATTTGCAAATTCAATAATTTCAACAGTTGATCTATAACTTTGTTTTAAGGGCATATAACTACAATTCCCGTTAAACACTTCTTTTATTACAGTAGTCCAATTATCAATCCCTTTATAATAATATATGCCTTGCCCAAGATCTCCAACAATTGTAAAAGACTCAGCTTTTGCTATATTTTTAAGGGCTTCTAGTTGGAAATAGCTGTAATCTTGTGCTTCATCTATAACCACATGTTGAAATTTATACTTTTCAGGTACACCCTCTATTTTAAACTTTATATAAAGCATGGCTGCTAAATCGTCACTATCTATGATATTTTCTTCTTTATTTTTTAATATTTCATTTTTCATATATTCGCCTAAAGCTTTTGGAATCTTATCTGATGTTGCTTCATAAAATACATCTTCATTTTCGAACATATTGTAATAAAGATCTTGGGAGTCTAGGTTACCCCAATTTATAAAATAGGATTCAAATGACTTTTTTGACTCTCTTTTAATGTTTTTCTTTTTTTCATCTCTCTCATCATATATTTCAATGATTCGTTTCCTTCTTTCTGCGCCATCCTCCATAGTCCTTTTTGTCCTAGCAATTGTATAATCATAAAAAAAGTCTATTCTTGCCATAATATCATTTATCTTTTCTTTAAGTTTTAAAGTAAAGTACCTTTTTATTTCTTCTTTTCTTTTATTTATAGGAAGGTTTGACATGTCTCTTAAAAATAATCTTTTTATCTCCTTACTTTCAAATAACACATAATCTTCTACCTTTATGTCTTTAATATTTCCATCTTTTCTTTCTAATAATTGAATGTACCTATTTAATATAGTTTTAAAAACAATGCTTCCCTTTACTCTACTAGAGTTAGTTATATACTTAACGTCTTCAACATCTGATTCTAATACTAAGGATAACTTTTTATCTTTAGTTACTACCTTTTTCTTAATACCTAGTATATTTAAAGATATCTGCTCAAATGTACTTTGTTTTACTTTATCTACACCAAGGCTAGGTAAAAGTTCTGATATATAATCTAAAAATAAATTATTAGGTGCTAATACTAATATATCCTCTCCACTTATCTTATTTTTATGTCTATATAAAAGATAAGCAAGTCTATGAAGTGCTACAGTAGTTTTACCTGAACCTGCTGATCCTTGCACTATAATAGGAAAGTTCTTTTCTGCTCTTATGATAGCATTTTGTTCTTTTTGAATAGTTGCTACTACATCCTTTAATTTGTTTCCGGTACTCTTTTCCAAATTTATTCTTAAAAATTCATCTACTAAAGCATTTTCAGCTGAAGCATCTTCTAGGTTTCTTATTATTATATTATTTATACCCTCATCAAAAATATCTTTTATATAAGCTTCATTATATAAAAACCTTCTCTTTAAAGATAAATCTCCATTGATAACTCCAACAGGAGCTGTATAATAGGAATCCCCTTCTGATCCGCTATAATAAAGATCAGCTATAGGTGCTCTCCAATCTATAACTACTTCTTCTCCATTTTCTATGTCTCCAAGTCCAAACTTTCCTATATAATAACTTTCTTTTTCTTTTCTATATTCCCTAAAATCTATCCTAGAAAAGTATGGTTCTGCATAAGCTTCTTTATAGTTACCTAAACTTTTATAAACAATATCATACAACTTTAAACTTGTTTCTAATTCTTCACTATAGCTTCCATGAGAAGCCTTTTTTAATTCAGATATTTTCTTTTGTAATCCTTCTTTATCATTTTCAATAGAGTCAATCTTATATTCTATCCAGGATTTAGTATCCTCTAGCTTTTTTCTTTCTAATTGTAATTCAGCTTGTTTTTCCAAGGTTGCACCTCTTTTCTAAGTTTTATCACTTTCTAAAATCATATATCAATAATTTCAATAAGCTTATCATATACTTTAATATGGCTTTTATCCGATGGCTACCATCCGTAACCCCCCCTCCTCTTCAAGGTGGTGGGTGACGGCTGCTACACCCCTCGATAAGTTCTTCTAAGACTCAGATGGTGAGATGTATTCCTTATAAGCAAACTCCACCTGAGCCCAAGAATCACTTGATAAATAATAAGAGCATAAAAAACCTTCTTTTATTATTATAATGCATACTAAAAAAAATAACAGTCTAAGATGTAAAATTTACTGATATATTACACTCTTTTTAAGTACCTAAACTAAATACTTTTTATATACAAATTAAATATATGAGGTGATAATTTGAAAATCTTAATATCCGGTGGTAATGGAAATATAGGTAGCTATTTAACTACTTCACTTAGTGATGAACATCAAATATATTCTTTTTCTAAAGATGATTTTGATGTAACTGATAAAGTTAAAATTTATGATATTATATGCAAAATATATCCTGATATAATACTTCACACAGCCGCTATAACTGATGTTGATTATTGTGAAGCAAATGAGTCCTTAGCATACTCAACCAATACCTTAGGCACCTTAAACATAGCTTCTATGTGTTATAAATTTAATATCCCTCTAGTTTATATATCTACTAGCTATGTTTATGGCGATCATAAGTCCTTACCCTACGTTGAAACTGATATTTGTGATCCAATAAATATTTTCGGAAAAACTAAACTTGAGGGTGAAAATTTAATAAGAACTCTTTTAAATAACTTTTTCATTATTAGAACTTCTTGGATTATCGACTCCTACAAATGCTCTATACTAAAGATGTTAGATAATCCGTCACCTATTGTACTTTGCTCCCTTGAAAAAACTAATGTAACATCAATGAAAGACTTATCCTTTTTTATTAATACAATTATAAAAACAGATAATTATGGTATATATAATCTTTCTAGTGAAGATTATTCTTCAAAGTATGATATAGTAAACCGCCTATTAAAAAGTAAAGGGTTTGATAAACGTATACTTGAGTTACCTGAAAAGTTATTAGAAGATATAGCTACTAGGCCAAAGTGTTGTGCTATAAGTTCTAAAAAATCAAAAGATACCTTTTCTATCGCTTTAAGAACCTTAGATGACATTATTGTTAAATTATAAAATGTTTATCTTATTTAAAGTACTTTTATTTTAAAATTACAGTTACTTTTACATTTATATGATATTATCTTATCCGATGGATACCATCCGTAACATACCTATCCTTTTCAAGGTGGAGTATTACGGCTGCTACGCCCCTTTATAAGTTCTTTTAAGACTCAGATGGGGAAATGTATTCCTTATAAGAAAACTCCACGTGAGTCTAAGGGTAACTTATGTTAAGTTCTAAAAGTTATAAATATATAAATAAAAAAAGCTTTTTTATTTTAACTTAAAAAAGCTTTTTTAATCTACCTTAATATTAAATTTATTAGTTATTGCTTTAAAATACTCATTGTCATATCTCTTTTCATAGCGCTTGACAAACTTTTTAATAATACATAAGATATTAATCCATCTACTATATGATGTATCATGGTTCCAATCATAACTACAACCAAAATATAAAAAGCATTAAATCCAACAAAAGGCATCACTGCTAATGCTTCTAATATACCATGTACTGGTGATGTAATAACTACAACCTGCTTAAATGATATACCTCTTTTTATAGCTGTGGCTCCTATAAAGCCTACTATAATATGCATACTAGCTCTTGCAACTACCGGAAGAGGTGTCCCCGCTAACAAAAATCCTACAGCTGATCCAATCCCAACCACAATAGCACTTGCTGGTGATATTAACATAGAAAAAAACATGGGTACATGAGAAGCTAAAGTTGCGGAAAATGGCGGTATGTTAATTCTTAAAAATCCAAATTGTATAGGTATTATTATTGAAAAGGCTATAAATATCGAAGTAAGCACCATTTTCTCTAATTTATTTTCCATAAATATTTCCCCCTTTAATATACTAGTGTATATACACTAGTATACATCCATTCAGCGTCATTGTAAACATCATTTTTTGTGAATAAGTTACTTTTTTTAACTAATATTGACTCAAGTTAAAAAGATGGCTATAATATACCTATACTAGGTATAAGTATAGGGAGGTAAAAATATGATAATCGATGATAAATCTTTAAAAGCAGCTACAAAGAAAAATGGTTTTTTTGTTATAAAGACAGTAACATCAAATGTTGGCTGAAGTGGTTCTGTTAAAAATCTCTGGATTGAGATTTTAAAAACTTTAGACAATCAAAATGATTACAAACTTTATGAATATAAACAAATAAATGTTTATATTCACAAATCTCTTATTATAGACGAAGAGAATCTTTCCATCTACGAAAAGTCTAGATTTCCAATTTTAGGATCTACCTTTGGGGTAAAGGGAGTAACATTCTAAATATAGGGTTATATATAAAGTTACACCCTAGTTTCTAAAGGACCTTATTTAATCTATTATGACATAACAAAATAAGAGGTTAAGAAGAGCTTTATTATAAAGCTCCTTAACCTCTTATTTTTATATCATATTAAGTTTGTATCTTTAAGTCTTGTAAATTAATTAAGATATTGATTTGAATTTAAAAGTATTACCCTCTTTGTTCTATCATGCTCTTAACCTTCATAAGTCTTGTTAGAGCACCTCTTTCATTCTCATCTAACTTCATCCTAATATATTTAATTGTCTCTTGTAATTGAGGTATAGTCATATATTCAAGAGCGTTAACTCTTCTTCTTGTCTTCTCAATTTCATCTGCCATAAGTTGAGTAGATTTTTCTACTTCAGCTAGTTCTAAAAGTCTTGGAAGAACTTTATATAACTTTTCAATAGCTCCATCTAATTCTGCTGAAGTATTCGCAAATCCATAAGGATATATACTACCAGCATCATCATTTAATTGTCTTATAAAATTCATTACTGGAACATTAACACTCATTATATTTTTATTACCTATCTCTAAACTTATATTTTCTTTAGGGTAGGCTATTGCTTCTTCTAAAAATTCAGAACTCATAACTCCTCTAGCCATAACAAAACTCTTTAAAGCTTCTTCAAGCTCTATTTCTACAGACTTTCTAAGCTCATTATTATATCTTATTAAATTTATAAACTGTCTCATAAGCTCATCTTGTTTGTCTTTTAATAGCTTATGTCCTCTAGTTGCAGTTACTAGTCTCTTTTTAAGCTTACTAAGTTCCATTCTTGTAGGGTTAACATTCAATCTTGTCATATTAATCTTCCTTTCTTAAAGGCAGATATTTTTCAAGATATTCATCTCTTATTCTCTTAAGCTCCGTTCTTGGAAGTATTTTAAGTAATTTCCAACCAAGGTCCAAGGTTTCTTCTATAGTCCTATTAGTTGTAAATCCTTGATCTACATATTCTTTTTCAAAAGCTTCCGCAAATTTTGCATACTTTTTATCTGTATCAGAAAGTGCAGACTCTCCAAGTATTGCAGCTAGCTCTTTAGATTGTTTACCTTGAGCATAAGCTGAGAATAACTGATTCATTGTATCTGCATGATCTTCTCTTGTTTTCCCCTTACCTATACCCTTATCTTTAAGTCTTGATAAAGATGGTAAAACGTCTATAGGTGGTGTTATACCCTTTTTATATAATTCTCTTGCAAGAATTATTTGTCCTTCAGTTATATATCCTGTAAGGTCAGGTATTGGATGTGTCTTATCATCTTCTGGCATAGTAAGTATTGGTATTTGAGTTATAGATCCTTCTGCACCTCTTACTCTTCCTGCTCTTTCATAAAGATTAGCAAGGTCTGTATAAAGGTATCCTGGATATCCTCTTCTACCCGGCACTTCTTTTCTAGCTGCTGATACTTCACGTAAAGCCTCCGCATAGTTAGTCATGTCTGTCATTATTACAAGAACATGCATACCTTTTTCATAGGCTAAATATTCAGCACAAGTAAGAGCCATTCTTGGAGTTGCTATTCTCTCTATTGCAGGGTCATTTGCAAGATTCATAAATAATACTGATCTATCAATTGATCCTGTTTTAGTGAAGTCTTCTACAAAGAACTCTGCCTCTTCAAAGGTTATTCCTATAGCTGCAAAAACTACCGCAAACTTAGAATCAGATCCTAAAACCTTTGCCTGTCTTGCTATTTGTGCAGCAAGTTGTGCATGAGGAAGTCCTGATCCTGAGAAAACTGGCAACTTTTGTCCTCTAACAAGTGTATTAAGTCCATCTATAGCAGATATTCCTGTTTGAATAAATTCAGAAGGGAAATCTCTAGCTACTGGATTTATAGGCTCTCCATTTATATCTAGTCTTTTTTCTGGTATTATTTTAGGTCCATTGTCCTTTGGTCTACCCATACCATCAAAGACTCTTCCAAGCATATCTTCTGAAACACCAAGGTCAAGAGGTTTGCCTAAAAACTTAGCTTTAGTCCCCTTAGGATTTATACCTGATGATCCTTCAAATATCTGAACCATAGCTTTGCTACCATTGATCTCAAGTACCTTACCTCTTCTCATCTCACCAGTGTGCATTTCAATTTCAACTAACTCGTCAAATTTTACGCCTTCAACACCTTCAACTACCATAAGAGGTCCGACAACCTCGGTTACTGTTCTATATTCTTTAAGCATTAGCTACACCTCCCTTGCTTATCAAGTTGTCAATAACGCTTGAAAGTTCCTTTGATATTTCATCTATCTTACTTATATCTGTTTCAGGTATATACTTACTTCTAGCTATTCTATCTCTTACTTCTATATCTAAAATTTCTTTTAAATAAATGCCTGCTTCTAATGCCTTTTCACCTTCATGATAAAATTGTAATACAAGCTTTAACATCTTATATTGCTTTGTTAATGATGAATAAGTATCCACTTCATTAAACGCATTTTGTTGTAAGTAGTCTTCTCTTAAAGACTTTGAAACTTCAAGTTTCAATCTATCTCTTTCAGATAAAGCATCTATACCAACTAATCTAACTATCTCTTGTAAAGTAGCTTCTTCTTGAAGAAGAGCCATAGCTTCTGTTCTTATAGTTACCCAGTCTGAAGCAACTTCTTTATCCATCCACTCTCCTACTTTATCTGCATACAGTGAATAAGAATCCATCCAGTTAATAGATGGGAAATGCCTTCTATAAGCAAGTTGTGCATCTAGTCCCCAGAATGATTTAACTATTCTAAGTGTAGACTGTGTTACTGGCTCAGATAAGTCTCCTCCTGGAGGTGATATAGCGCCTATAGCTGTAACAGCTCCTTCTACGCCCTCACCACCAAGGCATACTACCTTACCAGCTCTTTCATAGAATTCAGCAAGTCTTGAACCTAAATAAGCAGGATAACCTTCGTCACCAGGCATTTCTTCAAGTCTTCCTGACATTTCTCTTAGAGCTTCTGCCCAACGTGATGTAGAGTCAGCCATTATAGCAACTGAATATCCCATATCTCTAAAATACTCTGAGATAGTAATTCCTGTATATATTGAAGCTTCTCTAGCAGCAACTGGCATATTAGATGTATTTGCTATTAGAACAGTTCTTTTCATTAATGACTGGCCTGTTTTAGGGTCTTTAAGTTCTGGGAACTCATTTAAAACATCCGTCATCTCATTTCCACGTTCTCCACATCCAACATATACAACAACCTGAGTATCTCCCCATTTAGCTATTTGATGTTGAACAACTGTCTTTCCTGCACCAAAAGGTCCTGGTACTGCCGCTGTTCCTCCTTTAGCTACTGGGAAAAATGTATCTATAACTCTTTGTCCTGTAATCATAGGTTCTACTGGGTTTAATTTTCTTTCATAAGGTCTCCCACGTCTAACAGGCCATTTTTGCATCATAGTTAAAGCTACTTCACCTTTATCTGTATCTAAAACACATATAGTTTCTACTATAGTATGTTTTCCTTGTTTAATTTCTTTAACTACTCCCTTTATTCCATAAGGAACCATAATCTTATGTTCAATAACAGGTGTCTCTTGAACTACGCCTAGCGTAGAACCTGATACAACCTTATCTCCAACCTTTACCTTAGGCTTAAAATCCCACTTTTTATCTCTATCTAAAGAAGGTACTTCTACTCCTCTTTTTAAATAATTGCTTTTTGCAGCTAAAAGATATGCATTCAATGGTCTTTGAATACCATCAAACATGGACTCTATTAAGCCTGGTCCAAGCTCTACGCTCAAAGGTTCTCCAGTTGTTTCAACTGGGTCTCCTGGTCCTATTCCTGAGGTTTCTTCATAAACCTGTATAGATGCCATATCGCCTCTCATCTCGATGATTTCACCGATAAGGCGGTTTTTTCCAACTTTACATACGTCATATATATTAGCTTCTTCTAATCCTTCAGCAACTACTAAAGGACCTGAAACTTTAACAATCTTACCGGTTTTCAAGTTACCAACCTACCTTCCTATAAAATATTAACACCAACTGCTTTTTCTACATTTTCATTTATCTTACTTAATCCTATATTTAATGTCCCCTGATTATTTGGGATTAATATTACAGCTGGTAATATTTCTTTGTTATATCTTTCAATAGTTTCAGTTACATCTTTAGCTACTGCTTCAGTAACAAAAATAACCGCGTAATTATCTCTAGCAAGTCTATCTATAGTTTTTCTAGTTTCATCTGGTTCTACTACTGGAAAAACTTCTATGCCTAAAGATTTAAATGCTAAAACGGAGTCTTTGTCTCCTACAACACCTATTTTATACATAATTTTCACGCAGCCTTTCTCTAATAACTTCACTTTGAATGTTATTTAATTTACCAACCATTATAATTCTAATAAGCTTAATTTCAGTTTCCTTTGCATATATATATGCAATAAGAGGTTCAAGTCCAAAAGTTATATATTTAGCCTTCTTCATATAATTCATTATAAAATCTTCGCTTAACTTTTCGAATAAATTTATAGATCCTGTTTTAACATAATCTTCAATTCCAAGCTTTAAAATTCCTGAGTAATCAGTAAACGCAAGCTTTCCCGGAATATTTTCTACAGAATCATTATATAAAGAATTTAATTTATCTCTATCAACATATCCACCTTTTATAATTAAGCTATTTAAGAAATCTCTAGTATTCTCTTGTTTTTTAACCCTTAAAAGAGTTTTTATGTTAGTTAGGTCAATAAGGTATTTTAAATACCTATCTAGAAATTTATCATTTATTTGCTCATTTAAAGAAAGCTGATGAATGAATAAATATTTATCTAAAATAATATCTATCTTTTGTGGATCTTTTGAAGTATTAAAATCTTCTAGAGCCTCTTCTATTGCTTTTCTCATTATAGGATTTAGATCTCTATAATACTCATTATCTAATGCATATATAAGCTTATTAGTATCTACAGTACCTATAGGTATAATCATATTAGAAAAATCTTTTTCTAATATTTTACCTTTAATTAAAACTTTAATATTATGATAATCATATCTTATGCTCATTATGTCCACAATACTATTTACTGGTGTCATTTCATATAGCATTTTATAAACCCTTTTAAGTTCAGCACTTAATATAATTTCATAATCCTCAGCTCTTTTTGTATTAGACATTAGGGTAGAATACTCTGATTCTTGAAGAACCTTTAAAGCTTCTTCTTTAGAACTTGAGTCTATCATTCTATCAATTTTTGATTTATCTAAAAGTTTTGTTTCTAGAACCCTAAGTCTGGGTATTACCTGGGTAAAAAGCATTGAATCCATTTATTACCCTCCTTAGTTAAACAACACTTTTGCTATTTCATATTCTAATTCATCTTTCATAGAACTTATTAATGCTTCAAAAGTATTGTTGATTTCTATACCATTTTTTTCTAAGATGAAGCCACCTTCGAAATCTCTTTGCTCAGAAATTATCTTTATATTACCTTTTTTGCCCTTAGCTATTAATGATTTATTGATTCCTTCTATAACTTCATTTGAGAATAACTTTTTATCTTTAGAATTAATTATAAGATTTTCATCACCATTTATATCTAAAGAAATAATTTTATTCTTAATGTAATTTACATATTGTGTGGAATCCATATCTCCTAATTGCTTTAAAGCCTCATCTAAAACCTTTGAAATCATAGTTTGCTTTGCTTCTAGCTTTTCATTTCTAACTTGAAGCTCAGCATTAGAAATTATTCTACTTTTTCTTGTAGTACTTTCTAATTTAGCCTTTTCAACTATTGATTTTTCAAGAACTTTAGCTTCTTGGACTTTTGCATTTATTATATCTTCTTTTTCTTTCTGAGCCAATTTAAGGATTTCGTCTTTTCTCGTATTAGCCTCATCTAATATCTTGTTTACTAGATTGTTAATATTAGACATACCTTATCACTCCAAACTATTTTACAAATAAGACCATGAATAATGATGCAACGAAACCTAAAACTGCATAAGTTTCAACCATAACAGCATAGATAACACCTTTCATTACGTCATTAGGTCTTTTAGCTAATATCTGAACTCCTGATGCAGCAACCTTACCTTGAGCAATAGCTGATTTCCATCCTGCAAGTGCAACTGGTAGAGATGCCATTAAATATTTAAAACCAAGATCTAATGATGGCGCTTCTCCTCCAAATATACCTATCTTTGTGAATAGTAATAATGCTATAACAAAACCATATAGTCCTTGTGTACCTGGTAATGCAACAAGTATAAATGTCTTACCAAATTTATCTGGTTCCTCAGTCATAAGACCTGCAGCAGCCTCACCTACTATACCTATACCTTTTGCAGAACCTATTCCTGCAAGACCTGTAGCAAGAGCAGCTCCTAATAATGCTAGGATTAGCCCTCCGTTGTTATCAACTAAAAATTGTACGAATGTCATGTTAAAATCCTCCCCTATCTATTTTGTGATTTTTATATATTCTTCTGAAAGTTTATACGGAGTAAATTTTTTACCCCCACCTTCATAGAACTTATTAAAGAATTCAAGGTATTGTAATCTTGCTGCATGAACATATGATCCTAATGCATTTATAAGTAAGTTAAATAAATGCAATGCAACAAAAAGTATTGGAGCTAATACATATATAAAAGGTTTTGGAAATAAGCTTACTATAAGATTTAATGCATTAGCTATAAATCCAGTAGCAAGGCCTAAAGCAAGAAGACGTGAATATGAAACTATATCTCCAAGATAACCTGTTATACCGTAAACCCCATATACTCCTCCTCCAATTTTACCTCCAAGAGTTGGAGCAGATCGTCCTTGAGTTAAAAGTAAAGTGATTAAGCCTCCTATTAGCATCCATTTACCAATGGATCCACCTCTTCCAGCTATCATCATTATAGAACCTATTATTGTTACATACCAACTTAAAACATCATAAATTGCATCTTTTACCTTATGGTCTCTTATTAACATATAAGCTTTTATACCAAGTCCAATAAATATGTGGATAATACCAAAGCCTAATGATAAAGCAAAGATTTCTATTATGCTATTTGGTGGGTCTAATAAGAATGGAATCTTTATTCCAAAGTATTCTGTAAATAAATCACCAAACCAGCCTCCATATACGGCTCCCCACACGATAGTTGATATACCAGCAAAAAGGAAGAACTTAAATGTCTTCTTCTTACTTTTGTCTTTAGAAAACTTCATTCCGAGTAGTGCAGCTATTACTATTACTAATCCATATCCTCCATCAGAAAGCATCATTCCAAAGAATATGAAATAAAATACTGAAAGTATTGGCGTAGGGTCTATTTCACTATACAAAGGTAGACTATACATCTCTACTATACTCTCAAAAGCTTCACTGAACTTATTATTTTTAAGCTTTATAGGTACATCTTCAATATCTTCTTTTAGGACTTCACTAAAATTAAGATAATAATCTTCTCCAATTGCTCTTGAAATACTATCTTTTAGATCTTCATTAGTATCTACAATATTCCATCCATAAATGGTTACTATATTTTCTGTCCTAAGGAAGTTTTCTGAAGTTTTAAGCCTTAATGCTATATTATTGTAATAATCATAGGCTTCTTCCAAATTTTCGAAATCATAATTTAACTTTTTGAGTTCTAATTTTATATTTTCTTCTTCTTTGTTTAGTTCAACAACCTTTGCCCTATAATCATCTATAAGAATTTTAGGTGTACTATCATGTACTAAAGCGAAAGAATTAAAACCATAATTTTTTAATATCTCACGAGCCTTATCTTCATCCTCTTTAGGAACTAATGCATACATATAAGTATCTTGTACATCCTTATTAACAATTTCTATGTAGCCATTTTTTAAAACTTCATTAAATTCCTTAATAAGGTCTAACTCATACTGAGTTGCAAAGGTTCCAATAAACGTGGACACATACTTTAAGTTTTTCAGATCTATAAAAGGAGCATCAAATTTCTTCCATAATGATAAAGTACTAATTTCAGTCTCTAATTTGGTCCTTTCATTACCTAAAGCATTTAGCTTTCTTTCTTTTTCTTTTAGATTTTCATAAACCTCTTGCCAATTGTTTGTCTTTATACTTTCTTCTAGGTCCTTATAGTTTAGAGTCTTCTTTCCATTTAAAAATGATTTTAAAGTTGACTCCTTTTCCATATATGGCTTTAAAAAATCTAAAGAAAACTTTATCTTTAAAAGGGTGCTTTCATATTCACTAAAGTCTACACCAAGTTCATCTTTTCTAAGTCCTTTTAGTTCTTGATGTTTATCTAATGTTTCTTGATCTTGTAGATTAATAAACTGCACTCCCTCAAAGCGTTGTAATTCTTCTAAAAGCTGTTTTTTTTGTGATTCAAAGGCTAGTAGAGTAAATTTATTCATCTTAACTATTGCCACTTACACTCACTATCCTCTCAATAACTATTTTTACAGCATGATCAAATACATCTTTTGATGAATCTAGTATTTGATTCTTTTGCTCTTTTCCAACCTTAAGGATTGGTACTGACTCATCTTCACCTTCTTTTATAGCATGATTCATAATACTCTTTGCTTCTTCTTTTGCTTTGTTTATTATATCATCATGCATTCCTTGTGCTTGTAATTGTGCATTTTTTAATAGCTCTTTACTTTGAAGCTGTGCAGCCTTTACTTCACTTTCAGCCTTTTCTTCAGCCTCTTTTATATCTTTAAGTACATTTAATGCCAAAGTCTCACCACCTTTTATTGAATATTTAGTTATTATATTTATATTAATTAATACTTTATGTAGTATTAATTACAATATACTTAATATTATACTACCTTTTGTTCATATTTCAACTTTATAAACAATATTTTTTTTATAAATCTAATCTTTTTTTATTTTTTTGTATATATAATGTATTTTATTAAATAATTGTTAATTACTTTTAAACTCTTCTGTAATATCCTTGATTTTATTCCAATCTTCTTCATCGTAGAGTACATAACTTTTGCTTTTATGGAATTCTCCACAAGCTATGTATTTAATTATATCAATTTCATAAGCTTCTCCATGATAATTTTTATCCCTATTATAATTTATCTTTATATATTCCTTTAACTTTTTATCATCCTTTTTTGATATACTTCTATTTAAAAACATAGGTAACCATTTCTTTTTGTTAAAGCTCATATAATCAAACTTAACTATTTCCTTTAATAAAAGCTCATCTTCATAATGGCATTTTATAACCTCTTCATTAAATTCTATAAATACCTTATAATATTCTACACTAGATAAATTTCTTTTAAAATATCCCTTTTCCTTATAAAACATAGCTAATGCGTTAAAAAACTCAAAAGGATTCTCGAACTTCTTTTCAAAATAATTAATTATATTTGTAAACTTTTGAGAATTGTAATACTTATCCACCATAGCCTCTAAGGACTTTAGTTCTGTCATTCTCTCGTAACTTATCATATCAGTTTTTAATATTTCATAAGGAGGGTAGGGTGAGTAAACCATTCCCCATTTATCTGCCTCCTCTGTCATAGGCGCTCCTTTTAATAGTTTTAAAAATCCCAGTTGAACCTCTTCTGGTTTTATAGAATATACATCATTAAACGATCGTTTAAAAGACTCATAATCTTCTCCTGGAAGTCCTGCTATAAGGTCTAGATGTTGCTTTATATTTTTGATGCTTTGAAGTTCTTCTATTTTTTCTTTTATATCACTAAAGTTTACATTTCTATTAATATTCTTTAAGACTTCATCATTAGTTGTTTGAACTCCTACTTCAAATTGAAATCTTCCTTTAGGTGCCTTTGCTAACAATTCAATTTCTTCCTTTTTTAATATATCTGCTGATATTTCAAAATGGAAAGTTGCTGTAGTATTTACACTTGATAAAAACTCCCATATTTCCATAGAAAATCTACTATTACAATTAAACGTTCTATCTACAAACTTAATAAGCTTTATATTCTTTTTTATTAAAAATTGTAGTTCTTCTTTTACTCTTTCAGTATCTAAAAATCTTACACCATGTATTGTTGATGAAAGACAGTATTTACAATTAAATGGGCACCCTCTAGATCCTTCAAAATACACTATTTTATTTTCTAGATCTTCATCCGCTTCATAGGGGAAAATCAACTTACTCATATCCATTAAAGGACGTTTGCCTCCATAAGTAATATTCCCATTTTTCTTTTCATATAATCCTTTTATATTGTTTTCTTCTATAATACCCATCTTTCTTTTTATAAATTCTCTAAAGGTTTCCTCTCCTTCTCCTTCTATTACATAATCCCCAGAATTATTTATGAGGAAATCTTCACCATCATAAGATACCTCAGGCCCTCCATATATTATTTCTATACTTGGATCAATTAATTTTATTATTTTACTTATCTTAGTTACATACTCAAGATTCCATATATATGTTGAAAAAGCTATTATGTCAGCTTTTTCTTCCATTATACTTGGTACTATATTTTCAATCCTATCATTTATAGTGTATTCTTTTGTATCAGAGTGGAAATTTAAATCCTTTGTGAAAGCCTTTAAATACCTTATTGCTAAATTGCTGTGTATATACTTTGAGTTTATTCCTACTAGCAGCACCTTCATTAATTATGTCCTCCCTCTTTTGTGCAGATATATAATATATATCATTCCAATCTTGTATTACTTTTATTTCAAAAAATCTTTCTAGTAAATTTAAAGCATCTTTTTTACTATAGTCTTTTATTATATTATAATCTTTAACTTTTATCTTCTTTATTTCTTCTTTAGGTAAAAGAAGTTTTATATCTTCATTTAATATCTTATTATTAAACTTACTTATATCCCATATATGTATGGCTCCCTTAGGATCTAAAAACTCATAGGCATCCTTTAACACCTTTTCTCTATCCTTTTCTCCCCATAAAGTACTTAGATAAAAAAACAGAACTACATTATTGTAGTATCCTTTTTCAATATCTTTTTTATTTTCGTTTCCTTCTATATAATCTACTGTATTATTGTCTTCTTCGTTTCTTTTAAATAAATTATATACTATACCGTAATTTTCTTCACCTATATCTAATACATTACCTTCAAATTTAAAAGATTTTAAATCAATTATATGCTCTAAACCTTTCTTCACGGTATCATCTCCTCTTAATTATTACTATTATAACTAATTTAACACAAAAAAAATAATTCTTCCACATAATGGATGAATTATTTATAAATTCAATATTTTATTACAGTAATTATCCGCTTCCTAATACATTGAAGCTTACTTATAAAGTTCTTTATCTTTTATATACTCTTCATAAAAATCTAGCAAAAAGCCAGCTGTAGTTATTTGAGCTTGTTTTAATATGACAGAAGCTATTTTAAAATATCTTTCTTCTTTATCTTCAACAACTTGAAACTTATTATAAGTGTCATCCGCAATTATTGCATTATTTTTTATATATTCTTCTAAACCATTAAACCTTAATATTCCACTTTCTACAGCAAAAGAATAGTCACTAAATAGCTTAGATATTATCCAAAGTTCAAACTTCCTGTGTTTTTTTAAAAGTCTATTATTTACATGATGAGGTACTGTAGTATCCTGAACTAAGTGGCAAGCTGCCCCTAAATAAAATAATGCTTTGTTCATATCCCCTTTTCCTAAGTAGCTTAAGGATAGCTTATGATACTTTTTAGCTTCACTTAGTGCATCTGAGAATCCATAAAGTCCTTTTCCCTTTGTTACGTGATAAAAATGATTTGAACTTTTAAAGTCCTGATCAGCCCAAGCAACGCCTTCATTTAGAGGTTTTATATTGATTCTGTAATAATCCCCTGCATCCACATATCCGTCATTATTTAATATTTGTATAGCTTGTATGTTAATAAACTTATGAACGATACAATGAGTTTTTAACACTAGTTTCTTGAATGGATTAACTGCAAACATAACCCCATGCAATGCTTTTCCATAAGTAAATTCAAATTTGTTTTTATTCATAATTAATTCCTTCTTTTTATTTGTGATTTTTTTTATAATATAATTTTATATTTGTGCACAATTAATAATCATTACCATTAGAGTATAATACAATATTTTAATTCTTTCTTCAATATATATTATACATTTTTATATTCCCCTACTCTAATAATATTATTACAGTTTAATAAATGCTAATTATAGAATATATATTTACCTTTAGGAATAATTATTAAGGTTAGCATTATTATAAAGGATAAATGATAAATGATAAATGATAAGTTTTATAGAGATACCTTTTTACTAACTTTATCAAATCTCACCACTGGAATATTAGCATTTATATTTTCTATCACACTTTCAAGAGAACTTGGCGCAGAAGGCATGGGTTTATACGGTCTCGTAATGCCAATATACAATCTTTTTATATGTCTTATCTGTGGAGGAATAATAGCAGCTGTTTCAAAAATTTCTGCAGTATATAAATATAATAATGATATAGGAAATTTAAAAAAGACTATAAATATAACCATGAAATTTGATATTTTATGGGCATGCCTAGTTGTAATATTTGTTTTCTTTTTTGCTCCATTTTTAGGCGAAAAGATGATAAAGGATCCAAGAACTATTTTATCTATAAGAATTACATGCCCCGCAATGATGTTTATAGGTATTTCTAATATTTTAAAAGGATACTTTTATGGAACCTCTTCTATAAAAATACCTGCATTTATAGATATATTAGAAAAGTTTATACGGATACTTATAATTGTATTTATAATTAACTTCTTCAATTTAAAAGATGTAACACAAACCGTATCTGCTGCATATATAGCATTATGTCTAGGTGAATGTATCAGCCTTATTCTTCTTTATTTTTATTATAAAAGGTCCATTAATTCTCTGTCTTATGCAAATAAAGATACTGAATCTAGAACGCAGCTTTTATTTAATGTACTTGTTATTTCCCTTCCCCTTTGCTTAAATGCATTTGTATCTACAGCCCTTGGTGCATTATCTACTCTTATATTACCAAGAAGGCTTATTGTTTCAGGCTTTAATTATTCTGAAGCACTTTCACTTATAGGGAAGTTTACTGGAATGACATTAAATATTGTATTCTTCCCAATGGTAGTAATAGGGTCTATAATAACAGTTCTAGTACCTGATTTAGCTCAAGGTATAAATAAAAATGATTCTTATTTTATTGAAGGTAGGATAATAGAGGTTCTTCGAATTGCATTTTTATTAGGTCTTTCCACCCTTGTATTATGTATTTCAATACCTGAAAACTTAGGTATGATGTTTTTCAAGAGAGATGATCTTACTTCTTATATAAAATTTCTTTCATTATGTCCTCCAATTTTATATTGTGATTCAACTACCTATGGAATATTAAATGGACTTGGAAAGCAAAATGTGATGCTTAGAAACTCTTTGCTTATATCAGTTATAGAACTTATAAGCTTATACATACTAACAGGTATAAAAGGTATAAATATATTTGGGTATGGTATAACAATTATTATTACTTCTATAATATCTCTTTTCTTAAATCTTAAAGAAATTCGAAAACACTATGACATTAATATTTCTATAACAAATATATTTATATATTTACTTATTTCAATTTTATCCTACTTTAGTATTATCATATTAAAAAGTCAAATCCCTAATTCATCAATGTTTTTTAAAAACTTTGTATTGATTTCTTTAGGATTTTCTTCTTTTTTACTTTCTATACTTTTTACTGTAAAGAAAAACAAAATATAATAAAAAAATAGCTTGAAAAAGATTCAAGCTATTTTTTATATATATTTATATACTTGTGTAATTTTAATTTTTTAGTGTATATATTTTATTACCTTAATCTATGTGATATAAATCTTGGTAATATCTTTGTGATTTTATTTGGTAATGCATCCATATCCTTTTTAGTTATTCCACCTGTAAGTACCAATCCATAAAGATAAACCATCATTCCTATTCCAATTGATATTATAGTAAATATGGAGCTTAATATATACGTATCTCCAACAAATTTTAATATAACACCAAAATTAAAGTTTAATACTTTTATAACTATAGCCATTAGTACTGCAGCAGCTGTTGGTTTAATAGCTACTTTTATAAGGCTTATTCTTACTTTTAAAGCTGAATTTAAAGCTATATTATTAATTATCATAGGTATTAAAAAGCATAATAAGCTTCCAATTACTGCTCCATTTATATTTAAACTTGGAATTGCAACCAAATAATAATTAGCTACAAGTTTTGCAACTATCCCTATACCTAAAGAAACAATTACTATGTATAGTTTATTTATACTTTGAAGAATTGTAGTTTGAATTTGAACTATAGCCATAAATACAACTATGATAGCTCCATAAGTCATTATTTCATAACCTGCTCCGTATTTTATTAATCTATAAATTTCTTTGCTTAAAACTGCTAGTCCTACAGCTGAAGGAATTGAAACAATATAACTTATTTTAAGAGCAAAATCTATTTTTTCTTTAACCTCTTTTTTATTTTTTAAAACCATAGCTCTTGATATTGCTGGTAAAAGAGCTGATGAAAGAGCTGCTATTATAGTAAGAGGTACATATAATAATGTTCTATATTTACTCAATATAGAATATTTTATATTTCTATCTTTTACAAGGTAAATCCCCGCAACTTCAAGCCTTCTTTTAACTATAGTAAGGTCAATTACAGCTCCTAAATATTGCATTCCTGAGCTTAAGGTTATAGGAAATCCATATTTAAACAATCTTTTTAAAAGTGTTTTATTAGATAGCCTTCTTACAGTTATTGACTCTTCATTATATTTGAATTTCATATCTTTACTCTTTTTATATACTTTCGAAAGATAATATGCTGCTATTAATGCACCTATAGCAGTACCGATAGTTCCTCCTGCTGCGCCTAAATCTACACTTTGTTTCATCATAATATAGGCAAATACTAAACTAAATATTATATTAGTAATTTGTTCTATAATTTGAGATACAGCAGTTGGCGTCATTATACTAAGGCCTTGGAAGTATCCTCTATATGCCGCTAATATAGATGTTACTACCATTGCAGGTGTTAATGCTAGTATAGCATAATAAGATTTAGAGTTCCCTGTAGAGTTAGCTATTCTACTAGCAGATATCAATACTATTATAGCTGCTAAAAACCCCATAATCATTAGCATAAATCTAGCTAGTTTAAATGTCTTTATTGCATCTTTTGGATTATTAAGAGCTATAAGTTCTGATACTTGCTTTGATATAGCAACTTGCATTCCTGAACTTGTCATAACATACACAAGGCTAAATATATCATAAGCTGCTGCATATATTCCATATCCCTCATCACCAATTATAGACAATAGTAAAGGCACATATAAAAGAGATAAAATCTTTACCATCATTCCTGCTACAGATAATACGGCAAATCCTTTAGTTGTGGATTGCTCCTTCATAACTATCTCCTTTTATAAAATATATAATATTATTAATTAGAATTTAAAAACATCACTTTTAATCTTTTTAAATATAGGCGGAAGTGCTTCAGTTATGGTTTTATTTTCCATATAACTTAAGCTTTCTGGGCAATTTTTAAATACAACTTTGTAGGCATATAAATATTGAAAGTTAAGTGCAAATTTGTTTTCAAAGTATGCATTTAAAGTTTTATCTCCATATTTACTATCTCCAATTATAGGGTTACCTAAAAATGATAAGTGAGCCCTAAGTTGGTGACTTCTTCCTGTTAAAAGTTCTATTTCTATAAATGAAAATCCTCCATTGCTTTGTATTGTCTTAACTTCCATTGCTATTCTTTTAGTGTCAGGTCTCATGTCTTTAAATACTTCAGATCTGTTTTCTTCACCATTTTTAGATATATAAGCTTCATATACACCATCTCTTATTCTTCCCTTAACTAAGGCACAGTAATACTTTTTTATTTTTCTTTCTCTTATCATTTCATTTAGAGCCTTAAGAGAATCAAAATTCTTTCCAAATATCACTATTCCAGAAGTATTTCTATCTAGTCTATTACAAGAAGCCGGTGTAAATGTCAATTCTCTTTCTGGTACGTAATCACCTTTTTCATATAAATAAGTAAGTACGTAATCTGTAAGTGTTGGTTCTCCCTTTTTCTTATCAGAGTGAACTAATACTCCTGGCCACTTTTCTAATAAAAGCATGTTTGCATCTTCATAGACTGATTTAAAATCAGCTTTTGCATTTTGGAACTTTAATCCCTCTTCTTTTTTGCTTTCTATATTTCTTATTGTAATTATATCGCCTTGTACTAAAGAATACTTTTCTTTACCTTTAACCCCATTTACTTTTACGTCACCTTTTCTAATTACCTTATATATAGCACTTAAAGGCACATCCTTTAATAACTTCCTCAAAAATTTATCTAATCTTTGACCTGCTTCATTTATTCCGATTTCTACGTTCATAACACCACTCCTATCAAACTAACTGCACATACCTAAACCATTTTTAAAAGCTGTGCCACGATATTATATCATAAACACAGCTATTTTATAATTATACTTTAGATTAATACTTAATTATTATCTTGTCAAATATTCATAAGCCATATTACATTGAAGTGCAACCCCTATTGGTAAACAACTTTCATCTATATCAAATAGATCCCCATGAGCTGGATTGTTTATTCCCTTTTCAAAATTAGCACTGCCTAAAAAGTAAAATACTGACGGTCTTTCCATAGCAAAGTAAGCAAAACTTTCTACTCCCATACTAGGATGTTTAAGTTTTATAATATTTTCTTCGCCTATTACTTTTGGCGCAGTATTTTCTAAAAGTTTCACCATTTCATCATCATTATAAAGGCAAGGGTAACTTTCATCTATTTTTATTTCTACCCTGCCTCTTAAAGATTCTGCTATACCTTTTGATATTTCAGCAACTCTTTTTTTTGCGTATTCCCTTTGTTCATTAGTCATAGTTCTTATTATACCTTTAATTTCTACTTCTTTTGGTATTATGTTTTCCGCTGTACCTCCATGTATACTACCTATAGTTATAACGGATGGGTATGCAGGCGATAATTCTCTACTTACTATACTTTGCAAAGACATTATTATATTACTAGCTATTAATATTGGATCTATAGTATCCTCAGGATGAGCTCCATGACCGCCTTTCCCCTTTATCTTTATAGTAAATGGATTAGATGCTGCATTAAAAACATCTCTTTTAATGCCTATCTTCCCCGCCTCTATAGCTTCTGATACATGAAGTCCAATTATTGCATCTACATACGGTTCTTCAAGTACCCCTTCTTTTATCATATATTTTGCACCACCTACAGTTTCTTCTGCTGGCTCAAATAATAGTACTATATTTCCCTTTAATTCTTTTTTCATACTATTTAAAATTTTAGCTGCTCCTAATAATATAGTAGTATGGGCATCATGACCACAAGCATGCATTTTTCCCTCTATTTTAGATGTATAAGAACAAACTTTAGCATCTTTTATAGGCAAAGCATCTATATCTCCTCTTAAAGCTATAGTTTTAACTTTATCAGAGCTTGACTTTTCACCCTTTATTAACGCTGATATTCCTGTTCCAGCTACAGCCTTATAAGGTATTCCTTCCTTATCTAAAATATCTTTTATCTTTTTTGATGTTCTATATTCTTCGAATCCAAGTTCAGGGTTCTCGTGTATATCTCTTCTTATATAAACTAATTCTTCTTTTATTTCTTCAGCCATTTTTAAAAAATCTATTTTTTCTTTCAAAGTCATTTCTCCTTTATATATCCTTTAAAGTTAAATATATATAGATGTATTTAACTAACCTTTACAACTAATCTTCCTATGACCAATAAACCTTTATAATATCTCCATCTTCTAGTTTATCTAAATAAGAAGCTTCTTTTTTATTAAGTTCTAAAGTTATTGTGCCTTTTGACATGGTAAGATCAAAATTAATATAATTAAATATATCCACAAAAACATATTCATTTTTGCCTTTAAGAACTATTTCATCTCCATTTATATTTACTTTGATTTCTATTGCTACATATTTTGTCTTTCCGTCTTTGACTGATACATCGTTTAATTTTTTATCAAAGTTATTATTTAATTTAGCCTCTTTGTATATTCTGTCTCCTTCTCTTATTATATAATCATCTTTAAGCACTTTTCCATCTTTTCTAAATATACCTTCTTCTTTTAGTGTATAATATTTGAAATCTTTTAGTGTTACAATATTTATTATTTCAATAAAATCTTCATCTTTTATTATTGAATCTATATCTTTCTCTTTACCATTAATCATACATTTAGGCTCTAAATTTTCAATTTTGTCATTATAAAAAAATGATACACAATCTACTCCTTTTATATACTCTTTTATATTAGGTTCTGAATCCTTTCCATCCAATGCAAACTTTACTTCTATAGAGTCCCCTTCTTTAACTGTGGAATCTAAACTTCCCTCTTTTCCATTTATAAATATGGTAGAATTTTTACCAAGACTACCAAATGCTAATCTTGTACTACCATTTAACGTAAATCTTATATTCTTACCATTATGTCCTATTAACATCTTAGGATTTATACCTGCTTGAAGTAATGCATCGATAGCCTTATGATTTTGAACATTAAAAAGGCTTATTACCTCACCATTTAGATAAACATCTATAAAGTTTTCACCTAGACTTTTTATTGCCATAAGACCTATCCCAAGTACTGTAACCCCTATGCTACCGAGGGAATTATCTAGACATATACAATCTAGAACAGCTTCTCTTCCTTTTATAGCAGTTCTTTCAAGAGGTAAATTAAGTTTTTCGCTAAGCTTTTCCCTAATATATGGAGTATGAGCTCCCCCCCCTACAAAAAAAACAGCACTTGGAGATTTATCTCCATTAAGCTCTAATATCTTATGAGCAATTGCATTAGTTATCTTATCTACAACCGGTAGTATAAGCTTTATTATTGCCTCTGATTTAACTTTGTTTTCTAAACCTAGCACATCTTTATATGTTATATCTTCGTTAGTTAAAAGTGACCTTTTTATGATTTCAGCTGTATTAAAATCTACTAGAAAGTTCTGTGATATAACTTCTGTTATTTCATCTCCTGCCATTTGAACCATTCCAAATGCTGATATACTATCTTTATTACTTATTGCAATATCTGAGGTACCAGCTCCTATATCTACCAATGCTAGATTTAATAATCTTAAGTTTTTAGGTATGGCTGCTTCTATTGCTGCAATAGGCTCTAAAGTAAGGCTTACAACCTTTAAATTAAGTCTATTCATCACTGAATATAAGCTATCTATTACCGTTCTTGGCAAAAATGTGGCGATAACTTCAACGCCTATATTTTTCCCCTTATGAGATAAAAGATTTGAAATCACATATCCATTAAGATAATAATTCACTATGCTATATCCAACACAATAAAGCTTACCATTTGAAGATTTATTTGTTTCATCTTCTGCTTTATTAACCGCTGTAAGTTCAAGCTTTCTTAGAGACTCTTTGCTTATTTCCTTATCCTCGTTTATATCTAAATCAGCCTTTACCTTTGTAGTTCTTAAAAATCTTCCAGCGGCAGCTATTGCCACTTCTTTTAACTTCACGCCTAACTTGTCCTCTAAGTTAAGTTTAACAGCTTCAACTGCTTCAGATACCTTGTTTATATCATGAATCTGACCATCTACCATAGATCTTTCTTCATGCTCTACATAATATTCAGCTATAACTTTCAGCTTTTTATTTTCTACTATTCCAACTGATCCTATAACAGATCTAGTTCCTATATCTAAAGCAAATATTATATCTTTAGGATTTATATTCATTTTTTTCATTTTGTACTTCGCCTTCCTATTAAAAATCTCTTATAATAACAACCTTTATCTTTTAGATATATTATACAACAAAGCCATGTAAAATCGTATTGCTTTTTTATATAACTAATAACCTATATTCTCAATATATCTTTTTAGTATATTTAATTTAAATTTGTTATCAACTTATTCATATAAAGAACTTTAAAGTCAAATCTTCTTTTAACTCCATCTATAAACTCTATTTCTAACTCATATCCATGTACAGAAGTTATAATTCCCTCTTTAAATGCCTTATGATAAATTTTATCTCCCTTTTTATAAGGTATAGATATTCGTTCTTCTTGTAACTTACATTCTTTTATAAATGGCGATATATCTCTTTTCTTTCCCCTCATATATTCAGTAGAATATATAAACAAGTTATCTATAGCCCTTGTTATTGCAACATAGAATAATCTACGTTCCTCTTCTAAACTATCCTTTTTACTATTAACATGTGGTATTATGTCATCATTGCAATTTATTATATATACATTTTTAAATTCCATTCCTTTTACCCCATGAATAGTGCTCATTATAACAGCATCTTTATTTTTAATCTTTTTACTGTCTTCTATCTCTTCCTTCACATTTTCTACGTGAGCTAAAAATAAAATAATGTTATTATATTCTTCAGAGGCATTTTTAAATTCCTCTAACATATCCTCTAAATCAGATAGTTTAATTTTAAACTTTTCACTGTACTCTCTAAGGTAATTTATATATCCAAGATCCGTAATAATAAAATCTATAGCACTTCTTAAAGACAATTTATTAAGCCATAATACATCTTTTCGAAGATCCTCTACAGCCCTTGCCTGAAAGGCAGCTAACCCATCAATATCTTTCAATATACAAAAGCAATCATCTTTAAACTTATAATTTCTAACCTTATCTAAATTCACTTTACTTATATATCTAAAAGGTTTATTTATTATTCTACAAAAATCCTGTCTATTGAAAGGATCTATAGAAAGTCTTAGGTAAGCTATCATATCTTTACATATAAAATGTTCAAAAAAATTATATTCTTTGTCTAGCAGTACAAAAGGAATCTTATTTCTTATAAACGTATCTATAAGTGGCCTTGATTCAAGATTAGTTCTATATAAAATAGCATTATCCTTATACTTGCAATCTTCCATCTGTAAATATAGGTTTATCTTTTGTGATATATCATTACTTTGAAATGCTTCATCTAAAACCTGTTTGTTAAATATAGGCTTTCTATCTTTTCTATAAGATTTTATAACCTTATTATTTCTCATTTTATTAAATTCTATAAGATTCTTTGCTGTTTCTACTATGTTTTCTGTACTTCTATAATTATATAATAAATATATCTTACTTCCACCTTTAAATGTATTAGAAAAGTCAACCATACATTCAGGTTTAGATCCTCTAAATGAGTATATACATTGGTCTTCATCACCCACTGCAAATATTGAATTATATTTATTTAAAAGTTTAAGTATATGTATTTGAGTATCATCACAATCTTGAAATTCATCTACTAACATATATTTAAAAAGTTTTCTATATCCGTCTAAAATCTTTTCATCCTTTTCAAAAAGCTGTGCTGTATTTATTTGAATATCATCAAAATCCCAAAGGCCATTTTCTTTTTTATAGCTTTCATAACCTTCAAAACAACTTCTAAAGATTTCCTTATCCATACTAGGATTGAAATCTTCTATTTTTATAAAGCTACTCTTTAAAATTGATATATCATTAAGTACCTCTCTTACCTTTTCTTCACCTATCTCATCTAAATACTGTACAAGTACATTGTTTATTATTCTATAGGTATCTCTTTGTTCTATAATCTTTATATTTCCATAATGCCTGTTACATATCTTGTAGAAAAGTCCATGGAAGGTTCCAAAGAAGGGTGCATTTATGTCCTTTGTCATATTTAAATATCTTTCCTTCATATTCTGTGCCGCAGATCTTGTAAATGTTATAACTACAATATTATTAGGATTTACATTTAACTCTTTAACAATATAATTAACTCTATTCACTATTACAGTAGTTTTACCACTTCCTGGTGCAGATATTATTAAAAGGTTTTTCTCTTTTGTTGTAACCGCATTTTTTTGATATTCATCTAAAGAAAAACTCATCATTTCATTCCTTTCTTAAATCTTATATAAAATTAATGTTAATAATCATTATGTCCACTTTTACTATCTATATTTATACTATTATATATCTTTATAAATATTATTTGTTAAAATAAAATATTAATTTATATAATATAAATTTGTTATATTATATATATAGGTTATAATTATATAAAAGCTTAATTTAAAAGGAGATTTGATATGGCTAATATAACAAAATTCGACGTTCATAATCATAGAAATCTTACTATGTTAGTAGATTTTTATGAATTAACCATGGGCAACGCTTATTTAAATAGCAATGTAGCAAATAAAATTGCCTATTTTGACATGTTTTTTAGAAAAGTGCCTGATGGTGGTGGATACTGCATAATGGCTGGTGTAGACCAACTAATTCAGTATCTAAGTAGCCTTGAATTTACAAAGGAAGATATATCTTATTTAAAATCTAAAAATATGTTTTCTGATGATTTCTTGAAATATCTTGAAGATTTTAAATTTTGTTGTGATGTTTGGGCTGTACCCGAGGGAAATCCCGTTTTCCCAAATGAACCCTTAGTAACTGTAAAAGGACCCATCATCCAATCTCAATTTATTGAAACTATGATCTTACTTACTATTAATCATCAAACCCTTATAGCCACTAAATCAAATAGAATATGTAGGGCTGCTGGTGATAGACCTGTTATGGAATTTGGTTCTAGAAGGGCTCAAGGATACGACGGAGCTATTTATGGGGCAAGGGCTGCTGTTATAGGTGGTTGTAGTTCTACAGCGTGTACTATAGCTGACGAGATCTTTGACATACCAGCTGCTGGAACCATGGCACACAGTTGGATTCAGTTATTTGAAACTGAATACGATTCATTTAAAGCCTGGGCAGAAACCTATCCTGAAAGTTGTGTTCTTCTTGTAGATACTTATAATGTTATAAAGTCTGGTATACCTAATGCTATAAAGGTCTTTGATGAAATCCTTAAACCAAAGGGGCTAAGACCTTCTGCAATTAGAATCGATAGTGGTGATATTACCTACCTTACAAAACTATGCCGCAAAATGTTAGATGAGGCTGGTTATGAAGACTGTGGAATTATCATTTCTAATTCCCTAGATGAGTACATAATATCTGATGTTCTATCACAGGGAGCAAAAATAAATAGCTTTGGAGTTGGTGAAAGATTAATTACGGCTAAATCCGAACCAGTCTTTGGTGGTGTGTACAAGTTATGTGCCATAGAAGAAGATGATGGAAGTATAACACCCAAAATTAAAATAAGTGAAAACGAAGAAAAAATAACTAATCCGGGTTTTAAAAAGATTTACAGAGTATTTGATAATAAAACACATACAGCTATAGTCGATTTAATAACTTTAAATGATGAGGTTATAGATGAAACTAAGCCTCTTGAAATATTTAACCCTGTTTATACATGGAAGAAGAAGAAAATAAAAAACTATTATGTAAAAGACCTTATGGTAAAGATATTTGATAAAGGTGAATCTATATACCAAAGTCCACCGGTACTTGAAATAAAAGAATATGCAAAAAAAGAAACCTCAAAACTTTGGCCTGAAGTATTAAGATTCGAAAATCCTCATACTTATTATGTAGACTTATCTACAAAGCTTTGGGGTGTAAAACAAAACTTATTACATAAGTATTCCGAATCCTATAAAGACAACGAATAAAAACGTAATAGCAAAAAGGCTTTCAGTAATTTGGTTATTGAAAGCCTTTCTTAACTTAAATTTCATATGGTATTATAATATCATTTGTTCTGATTTCTCTGGTTTCTCTGATTCCTCTGTACTTAATCCCATTAATTTATCTAGTAGCATACTGTTATTAAAATCATAAAATTTAAATGGACATTGATTATCTTTATTACAAGAAAAAAATACGCAATCTTTAAAACATTCTTGTATTTCATTATCATTAGACCAAAATGGACAATAGCTCATATCTTCTTCCCCCTTTACCACCATTGCTAATTAAAATCATTATATTCTAATTTTCCTAAAAATTAAAGGGTTAAATGTAAATATTATGTTACATATGAATAAATTAAATACTTGTTAATTAATATTCAATTTTCTATTTACTATTTTAAAGACTATGATATAATTTATAAGGTTACTATAGTGTTTTCTCCTTGTACCCACTAGTAAAAAAAGGAGGTGTTTTTATGAATAACAAACTAATAATAATTTTATTTTCTTTTTTAACCTTATTTATGCTAATTGCAGTATTTAAGTATTATTTAAAGGAGATATCTTTAAATAAAATGATGAAAATGGCTGTGGTCGCAGCTATCTATGCAATAATAACCATGGGGCTTGCGCCTATAAGTTATGGTCCTCTTCAAATTAGGATTTCAGAAGTTATGGTATTGCTTGCATTTATAGATCCACTTTATGTGCCAGGATTAGTTTTGGGTTGTGTACTTGCAAACATTACTAGCCCCCTTGGTATAGTAGATGTCTTCTTTGGAAGCTTTGCCACCACTATAAGCTTATTTATGATAACAAAATCAAAAAATGTTATTATTGCTTCTTTATGGCCAACAATTTTTAATAGTGTTATTTTAGGCCTAGAATTTACCTTGTTAACAAATGCTCCTTTTATAGCAACTGCTTTATACATCGCTTTTGGAGAATTTGTAGTAGTTACAATACTTGGATCTACTATCTTTAAAGTAATACTAAACAAAAAGTATATTGTTGATCAATTGAAACTATAGTAACTTAATAAAAATAACCTTAGCTAAGGGTACAGTAGCTAAGGTTACTTTTATATTTTCATATGGAATATAAACTAATTTAACTTTTATTAATCTCAAAGTGATAAATTATTAACAATTACACCCGTGTTTAAATCATTCAATAAATACAATTACATAATTATAACTGTATCTCCAGTCTGTTTATACATAGTAATAGTTAATTTACAATTTTCTACTTGTCACACTTCTTTCCAGCGTTCTTAACTACTGTAATATTAATAATTTCATTTTGAAAAGCCTTTAGCAAAGCCTTTTCTAAAACCTTTTCCTGATCAAAGTTGGCTATATCCTTACAAACAGCAAATACCTTGTTAAGTTCTCCGTACATATTTCTATATGAAAGTGTTACATTTGGTTTATCATACTCAACATCAATGATCTTAAGCCCCCAAGAGATTTGAGCAAAATCTTCATTAATTTGCAGCTTTGTCATGTCCCTTAACTTTTCGTCTTCTATTTTTGTGTTGTCAATTATTATTAATTCATCCCCTACTTTATATTTACTCATGTTCTACCTCCTTTAATTCAAGTTCATAATCTAATTTTATCATAACTTCTTTAAACATACCATTATATAAACAATTTATATAATAATTTATAAATATATCTTAACTTAAATGTAGATTTAAATCCTCCAACTAATTATGATAACAATCTTTGATACTATGATAATTTTTATGTTATAATCACCTTATGTAACAGTCATTATTGCAAACTCTATAAATATAAAGGAGACATATATATGTTTGGATATGTTACTCCATGTAAGATGGAACTTAAAATAAAAGATTTCGAAATATTTAAAGCTTATTATTGTGGTGTATGTAAGTCTATAAAAAGTAGTTATGGTAATATACCACGTATTTCTCTTAATTATGATATGACCTTTTTAGCTATCCTAATAGATGCTCTTTTAGATGAACCCTTCCATCTAAATCTTAAACGTTGTCCTGTTCATCCACTAAAGAAAAGGTTATATGTTACTAATAACAACTCAGTAAATTATGCTTCAAACCTTAATATAACTTTGACACATTATAAACTTTTAGATGATTTGAATGACGAAAAGGATTTTAAATATAAAATACTATATTCAATTTCTAATCTGTACATAAAAAAAAATCCGCTCTATCTAAAAGATGTTGAAAGTCAAATACAGATCTCCCTAGAAAAACTTTCAACCCAAGAAAAAAATATAAACGAAACTAATATAGATAGTATAAGTGACACCTTTGCTGATCTTACAGGTATACTTTTAACAAGTTATAACTTTAAGGATCATAGCTTTATAGAAGACCTTTATTGGCTTGGATACAACCTTGGAAAATGGATATATCTAATAGATGCTATAGATGACTTAAAGGATGATATGAAACATAATAAATTTAACCCTATAAATCATTGTTTTAATGAAAATAATTTAAGTTATTTAGAGTTTTATCCTTTAATAAAAGATAGGGTTGAGTTTACATTAGTTTACTGTGCTTCACAATGCATTGATATCTTTTACAAACTACCAATTAAAAAGAATAAAGATTTAATAGAAAATATATTAAAATATGGCTTAATGGAAAAAACGGATAAAGTATTCTTCCCTGAAAAATATAATAAAGATAATATTTATATAAATCTAAAAAAGGAAGTGTAATTATTATGACAGATCCATATAAAATACTAGGAATTAAAGAAACGGCTACAGATGAAGAGATAAAATTAGCCTATAGAGAACTTGCTAAAAAGTATCACCCTGATCAATATGGAAATAATCCATTAAAAGATCTAGCAGAGGATAAGATGAGAGAAATAAATGAAGCTTATAATTATCTTTTAAAAGATTCTAAAAACAATAGTTCAAACCAAAATTATAGTAATGAAAATTATCATTCTGAATATAATAATCTTAGTGAAATAAGAATGTATATTCAAAGAGGAGATATAAGATCTGCTGAAAGCGCTCTAAATAATATAAAAGTAAGGAACGGTGAATGGAATTATCTTATGGGTATGGTTCATCTAAAAAAGGGTTGGAATGATAGTGCATTCAATTATATATCAATAGCTTGTAGGTTAGATCCTAATAACTTTGAATATAGGCAAGCATTAAATATGATGAATAATAGTACTACAGGTTATAGACAATCATACGGTAATTCTAGTAGCAATGGTGGTGCCTGTGATATATGTCTTAAGCTTTGGTGCCTTGATACTATGTGCGAATGCTTCGGTGGAGATTGTATCCCTTGTTGCTAAGTAATAATTAATAAATTAAATAAATAAGGAGGATTTAAATGGATAAGAGTAAACATATTGCTAAAGGTGGACTTTTCACATCTCTAACTGTGATAATATTATATATTTCAAGTATAATCCCCACAAGCAAATTAACTTTACTTGCAATAACCACTTCAATAATGTCAATTTCAATCTTATCTATTAATATAAGATCCTCCTTTATAGTTTATATAGCGTGCTTTATATTATCCTTTATACTAGGACTAAAAGGTTTTTCTATTTCATACCTTCTTTTTTTTGGTATTTATGCTTTTATGAAATACTATATAGAAGGATTAAGGAAACCTTTTTTAGAAATATTATTAAAATTAATATTTTTTAATATCTCTATATTAATACTTTTTTATATCTATAAGCAATTATCCTTCCCTATGCCTTCTATTAATATTCCTTATTATATATCATTATTAATTTTACAGGTTATGTTCATAATTTTTGATTATGCCTTAACCCTTATAATCTTTCAAATAAACATATATATTAAAAAATTCATTTAATGTGCTATTCTATTTTTCCAAAGCTAAGCTTAAATCTTCAATATCTTTTTTAACTTCATCATCTTTAATTTCTATGTCACCTATATAGGATTTTTCATCCATGCTTATCATAAGATACCTCTTACCATCTTCGCCTACATTTTGTTTTATTTTATCTAATGCTGCAGGACTTATATTTATAGTTACATATTGATTTTCAATCTTCAAAGATTTAGACTTAGAATCTGGTAATATACTATTTATATTGAAAGCATAATCGTCTTTAGTTAAAATATTTTTACTTATATTTAATAACTCCTCTTCTTTAAGAGCGCTTTCTTCTTCTATAAAGGGAAGTATATCTCTTATAGTTAAGCTTTCCTCACCATTTTCCTTTTGTTCGCCTAAAAACTCATATAAGTCTTTTAATGTGGATATCTTTAATCCATCCTTTGCAGAAAACTTTATTATATTTGAAAAGTTCTCCTTATCTTCTGTAAGGGTAGGTTTTATTTCACAATTTAGTACCCCTTTTATAAATCCCTCATCTAAAGTTTTTATTTTACCATTATAATATAGTGTTTTATTTAAGTCTTGCCCTTCTGAATCTAATATAGGATATAAGAATCCTTGTATCGGAGCATTTAAATCTAAAATAACATCTAAGTTAGAACTTTCTTTAAAGCTTTTACTTTCATAATCAAATTTTAAAGACTTTTTAGGTGCAGCCACTCTATTTATCGATACTAAAATAAAACTAGGATTTTCATCTAATAAAGAATTTTTATCTATAGTATATCTACCCTTTAATATATTTATAGTAATATCAGTATCATATATACAGTTTTCGTATATCTTATTTACTAAATCTTTCATACTATCCTCTTCAATATCCTCATTCAATAAATTAAGAAGTATATTTTGAGTACTTAATTCTTCCTTTTCAATAAAATCAAGTTGAAATAGCTTTTCATCTATATTACCTGTTAATAACCTTTTAAAATTATTAATATATAATTTTTGAACTTCTTCCTCAATTATATTAAAATCCTTTTTTTCACTAAATATTATCTTTCCACTATCTTTTTTAAAGTAACAACTATATATTTCTTCTATCTTCAATATATTACTATTAGATTTTATATTTTTCTTTATAACTGCTATCTGCTTTTTATCCATATATGCCTCCTAAATATTAATTCCCTTAAAATTATCTATTAGAAAAAATAATATTTAAGAATTCTTCTTCTACAAGAATATTATATTTCCCTTCCCTATAATCCTCAATGAACCTTCTCTTATCATCAATCTTTGCACTAATTACTTTTGCTTTTAGTTCTTCTGGAAATTCTACGTATACACCTAAAGCTTTCATGTCCTTATCAAAAAACATAAACGTTGGAATTCTTGCCTCACCTAAATTTTCTTCTAAAAACTTTTCGTTTCCTACTCTTTTAAATATATATATTGCTACATTTGAATTTATCTCTTGAAATCTTTTTAACATAGGTAAAGAAACATTACAGTCAGGACAATACCCCTCACTAAATGCTATGACATTTATAGTTTCATCTAACTCTTTTAGTTTTACAATGTTTTGGTCACTTATAAGTGTCTTATCATATATGTCTAAATGTTCCTTTGTAGCGGATTCCATATATTTTTCATAGCTTAAAGCTTCATTTAAATCTACCAACCTTAAAACCTCCTAATGTTAATCTTTTGTTACAAATTAATTTATATATAATAATAATAGTACTATATTATAGTTATTATCATTAAAACGTCTTATACCTTATATAATTCTAATAAAGTATTAAAAGTCCTTCTTTGTTTATTATAAACAGGTAAAAAAAAGAACAGAATTTCTGTTCTTTAAAGTGAAATGAACACGTGTAAATATTGTTAATTTATTAACAGCCTTAAATTTATTCTATCACATTTTCATAAAAATACAAGTGTTTTATTTATGTCTTTATTTTACACTCCTCTTTATTTTGTCTATACAACTAAAACTTATATTATTTATACTTTATTAATGTTATAATGTATTCGTGCTTATTTGATACATAAATAACATTATGTTGAATTTATAATTATATTTTGACTTGTGATAATTTTTATTATATAATAGAACTAATTAAATAATAAGGATGGTGCACAATGGATAATATAACAGCTATTTTTAAAGAAAAAAAATTAAAGCTAACTCCGCAGAGGATTGCTGTTTATAAGTATCTTCAATCCACTCATGAGCACCCATCGGCTGAAGCTATATATAAGTCACTTCAACCTTCCTATCCTACAATGAGCTTAGCTACCGTTTACAAAGCTTTAAAAACTTTAGTAGAAGTAGGCCTTGTTCAAGAACTTAATGTAGGCGAAGGAAACTTTAGGTATGATGGGCGAATTGGAACACATCCCCATATTCAATGTATGTGTTGTAATCGTGTGGATGATATAGAAGGTATAACCTTTGACGAACTTAACAATACAATAAAACCCTATACGGATTATGATATAGTAACTAATAGATTATACTTTTATGGATTATGCGCTAAATGTAAGGTATCAAATGAATAGTATTCTTATTGTCTGTTCTAATTAATAATAGCTACTCCTAACCTTTAGGAGTAGCTATTATTTTATTCTATAATATTTATTTTTGTTAGAAACCTTCCCCTCTTGTTACTATACCTATTATTACACTATATCATTAATATGACTCTCTTATTAACTTCGTCCACTCATCTCCACTGTAGCTACCCCTTAATATATCATATATTTCTGATTTAACTTCATTTCTTATTTTAGGCGGCAAGCTATATATAAATGGTATATTAGTCATATTGCTAGAAATTATATCACTTTTTAAATTAGAATTTATTAAATGATTATCTTCCATAGCTTTTATATTCCCTGTAACAAAGCCATTTTCTGATGCCCGCATCTGAAATTCATCGCTATAAATAAACTTCATAAAATCCATTGCATCTTCTTGATTCTTAGAATTATTTGCAACTGCAATTAATGATTCCATAAATACTACTGGGGTCTTTTCTTTACCTATAAGTTTATAGTTACTAAATACTTTTGTATTTAATTTTTCTTCACCTTTATTATAAGATGAAGCTACAATGCCCATTGGATATCTCCCCTTATCGATATAATTTAATATATCTTTATCTTTTACTTCTAACATATCTTTAGTTAGGTATTTATCTTTAGTTAATTTATTTAGTCCTTCTAAAACAATTTGAATATCCTTAAAATTATTATACTTTTCAGCATTTCCTTCATAAATATGTTCTAACTCTTTTTTATTTACTAAGTTATCCCCTAGCAACACAGTAATTACTTCCATAGCATCAATAGATTCAGGAGCTACAATTGGTATTTTAATATCTTTAACATTTATAAACTTTAATAGCTCTTCAAGTGTGAACTTATTAATTTCTATATCTTTATCCTCAAAATACTTCTGATTATATATTATTTGCATTGTGAAGGGTAAAATCCCTACAGCAAAATATTGATCTCCTTTAATCCCATAAGAAGTTATTATATTATAAAACCGATCATTTATATCGTTTTTCTTGTAAAATTCATTTAAATCAGCTATAAGTCCCTGATTACTTAGATCTAGTATATTGTTCCTGCTCGTTATAACTAAATCTATATCCTTAGTATCTTTCAAACATGCACTCATGTCATTTTTATTAGTGGTAGCTTTTATATTTATTTTTATTCCTTCTTCCTGCTTCTTATATGATTCTATAGCAAATTTAATCATATCCATTGAAGCTTCATCCTTTGTATCAACAAATATATTTATAGTATTACTTTCCTTATCATCATTATTCTTTTCTGATTTCCTTAAGGCACATCCAGATAAACTAATTAATAATAAAATTATAGTGATTATATATATATTCTTATGTGTTTTCATATTATCCTCCTAGTATGTAAAAATTATAAAGTCCTATATCTTGAAATATTATTATTTCTATCATATTCTGCAGTAATTTCAAATATATCTTATATATAAGAGTTAAATATATTTTTAGATTCATATAATTAAAAGAGGTGGGTTTATGAGGTTGAAGGTATTTACATTTAAAAAAGCTTATTCAATATATATTATTATTATTATTATACTTTCTTTATTAATTATTCCTTGGCCTAAGTTCAATAAATCCTCTACTACCTTTGTTTCTTTAAATGATTCAGAAAGTATTAAAGGCGATTTTAATGGAGATGGTGAAAATGACATACTTTATTCAAAAGTATCTAAAAATAAATATTATCTCCAGATAAATACCAAGAATGAAACTTATTTTTTAAAACCTTTCAAAAAGATTAATACCTTAGGAGAATCCTATCAACATTGGCCTTTAAGGGCTACAATGATGAGTATATCAAAAAATAAACCACCCTCAATATTTACACAATGCTCTGAAAATGACATTCCTATACAGCATGTGTTCTACTGGGATGAACATAAATTTAAAGATATTTATTGTTCAAATAACAATGTAATAGGCTTTTTAGATAACGGCAATAAAAGGTCTCCAAAATTTCTATCCGGAAATATAAAAGATGGTGAATTTACTATGTGTTATAATATACTACTTAAGAAGGAATTAAACCAGTTTAGTTATGACACATCAAATCTTCCTGGAGGAGATTCAATCTTAGGACTTATCCATTACATAGAGAACTTACCTGAAGGTGACTCTAGTAACCTTGACATATTTTATAGTGGATTAATGTCTAAAAACATCTCTTCTTTAAATCAACTATCTGTAGATGGAACTAATTTTAAGTTTTTAGATGGATTTTTCACTGATACAAGTTGGGATAATAAAAATAGTCCTTTAGAGATAAAATGGAATCTAAACTTTAGTTCCACATTAGAATCTAACCAAAATTCAAAAGTTCAATATTGTTTAAGCGTTCTATTGAGACCTTGTGATACTTATAATAATAAATTTAAAATTTATTCTGTATCTATATTATATAATTAATTCTATCGCTTTAATTAGTCTAAAAAAAATAAGGGCCGCTAAAAGCGACCCAAAGGGGGATGGGGGTTTTGTATCGCTAAAAAATTTAGCTATAGGAGATATATCTCCTATCTCCTTAATATTATTGACATATAAATTTAAAATATACACTATTCAAAAAAACTTTTTATAATTTTTTATTAATTTTAAGGGGGATTAAAATGTTTTCTGATAAGGATGGTAAAAACCTTGATCGAATAGAGACTCTAATAGGCGAGCTATGCAGTATAGTAGGTAACATTTCTGGCGAAGGTCTAATTAAAATAGATGGATCTATAGATGGCGACATCAAATGGAAGGATGATATTATAATCGGCGAAACAGCTCTATACAATGGCAATATAAGTTGTAAGAATGCTAAAGTGAACGGGAGGGTTAAAGGAAACATAACCTGTGAAGACAATCTTATAATAGAGCCTTTAGGAAATATATCTGGGGATATTACGGTTAAGCATGTAACTATAAAAGAAGGTGCATCATTAGATGGAAGATGTACTATGTTAATAAATAAGATTCAAGATTAAGCAAAAATATAAAAGGCTATGTTTTTAATTAAAAACATAGCCTTTTATAGGTATTCATTAATCATCTTCTGATAAATATATATCTATTACATTATCAATTATATCTGATCTATCACCTAAAAAAGGTTTTAATGAGTTTAAAAGCTGTACAATAGCTTCATTTCCTACATTAATATCTATGTTTCTTCTTATTTGATTGTTTGATTTTAAAGCAGCATTATTATTTGTATTATTAGCAGTGGTATTATTAGGAACCCCTTGATTGTTCATAGTGCCAATTAAATCTGCTATATTTAAATTACCAAGATCAGTACCATTAGAATTTAAAAGTCCTAACATGGTAGATAGCTTATTCATATCTACATTATTTAACATAGACATCATAGGATTCATACCACCATAATTTCCATTGTCATTTTGTATTTCTGGTTGCCTAACTTCTCTATCGTAATCCTTCCTTTTCTTTTTTCCCATTATGCGCCTCCTTATTATATAACTTTTTTGGAGGGCTTTTCAGCCCTCCAATTTCCTTTTAAACTAGCAACATAAAGTTTTTCCCATGTTACCTCCACAGCAACACCAGAATAAAAGGATTAAAGTATATATCCTATTATTATTTATTAATCCTGTTTCACCTAAAATTAATAAGAATGGTAATAGGGTACATATATTGAGTCCTCTGCTTCCACAGATGCTTCCACAACCATTTCCACAGTTGTTTCCACCGATGTTTCCGCAATTACTGCTAACATTACCTCCACATCTACACTCTTTATAACATTTACACTTACCTTTTGACATTTTGAACCCCCCTTTCTTGGGCAATGGTTTTATTGTAATCTAATCTTTACATTTAGTTTTGTAATAGCTTAAGTGAGATTTTAATACTCTATAGTGTTAGTTGAAATACCTAAGCTCTTTATTCTATTTTGTTACTTTAACACTTATCTTTGCATGTAGAGTTTCCCCTGTTAGAACATAGAATTAATATTAAAACTATTATCCAACACCAATTACCGCCAAAGCCGCCAAGGCCGCCAAAACCGTTATTGTTGCAAGAATTTGCAGGTCTACATATTAGTTGTTCAGGACGTTCGCAATAATCACAGCATTTACACTTTTTCTTTTTGCATTTGCAATCACAAGCTTCTAAACAAACAGTATTCCCTTGATTTCCTTGTCCAAAACCGCCTTTATTGCAGCAACAAAAGATGAAAAATATTAGTAGTAGCAAGTTATTGTTCTTTGAACCACCCTTTCCTCCCATGAGAGACGAAATGTTATTCATATTTAGGCCATCCATATTTAAGTTATTCATATTAAGTCCATCCATGTTTAAACCCTCCATATTTAATCCCTCTGTATTATTAGTTAATTCACTTATTAAACTTGTTATATCCACTTTACCTCCTCCTTTCCCTAAACCTTTATTTTGCTTTGGTTATACTATATACTATTCCTTCCATAATATTTTGTTACTTATACTTACACTTTATTTATACTAATATTTTATATACTTAATAACCATCTAATTTCAATGTAAGTATTTGTGTATGCGAAAAAAAGCTTGATACTATATTCATATAGTATCAAGCTTTTATCAAATTATATTTTACTTTAATGCTAGATCTTCAAACAATAGATTTACAAGGTCCTCTCTTCCATCCTTTTTAACAGCTGAAAAGAATATCAACCTGTGTTCCGGCTTTAAGTTTAATGTATCCTTTATAAGTTTTTCATTCATAGCTTTTTCTCTTTTTGATATCTTATCGCTCTTAGTTGCAATTACAACTACGTCATAATTATTATAATTTATCCACTCATACATCATAACATCATCTGGCGATGGTTTATGTCTAGAATCTACTAATAGTACAACTCTATTAAGCGTAGTGCTACTAACAAGATATTCTTCAATTATCTTACCCCAACGTGCCTTTTCAGTTTTAGAGACTTTAGCATATCCATACCCTGGAAGGTCTACCAAGTGAAAATCATCATTTATTAGAAAGAAGTTTATAAGTCGTGTTCTACCTGGTGTAGAACTTACCTTTGCAAGCTTTTTTCTATTTGTCAAAGCGTTAATAAGTGAAGACTTACCTACATTAGATCTTCCTAGGAATGCTATTTCTGTCCTCTTATCCTCTGGATATTGCCTTTTAGTTACGGCTGATGTTACAAAATCTGATGTTTTTATTATCATTTTACTTCTCCTCAATTAAAGCATCTTTTATAACTTCATCTATATGTGTAGCTACAATAAAGTTTAATTTGCTTTTTATAGATTTAGGCATTTTTAATAGATCTTTTTCATTTTCTTTTGGTATTATCACTGTATCTATACCTGCTCTATAAGCTGCCAAGCATTTTTCTTTAAGTCCGCCTATAGGTAGTACTCTACCTGTTAAAGTTATTTCACCTGTCATGGCAACATTATGTCTTACCTTTTTCTTAGACAGTGCTGATACTATTGCACTTATCATGGTAACCCCTGCTGAAGGTCCATCTTTTGGAACTGCACCTTCCGGTACATGTATATGCAAATCTGTTGTCTTATAGAAATCTGGATCTATACCATACTTAGACGCATTTGCTCTAACATAACTATATCCTGCTTTAGCTGATTCTTTCATAACATCGCCTAATTGTCCTGTAAGTTCTAGCTTTCCTGTTCCACTCATGGCACTTACTTCTATAGGTAATATATCTCCACCATAAGCAGTCCAAGCCATTCCTGTAACTACGCCTATTTTATCTTCTTTATCTGCTTTATCATAAGTAAACTTCACATTTCCTAAATACTTTTTAATTTGACTTATTGTTATATTTTCTGATTTAGTGTCTTTTTCTAGCATTTCTGTTAAGCTCTTTCTTATAACAGACGCTATCTGTCTTTCTAAACTTCTAACACCTGACTCTCTAGTGTATCCCTCTATAATTTCACTAATAGCACTGTCAGTAAATTTGATTATATCTTCATCTACATTATGTTCTTTCAATTGTTTAGGAACTAAGTGTCTTTTAGCTATATTTAGTTTTTCTTCATAGGTATATCCTGATACATCTATTATCTCCATTCTATCTAAAAGAGGTCTTGGTATTGTATCTAATGTATTTGCTGTAGTTATAAACATTACATCTGAAAGATCCATTTCGAGCTCTAAATAATGATCCCGAAAAGTATTATTTTGCTCTGAGTCTAATACTTCTAATAAAGCATCTGAAGGATCTCCTCTAAAGTCATTACTCATCTTATCTATTTCATCTAATAAAAATAAAGGATTTTTAGATTTGGCTTGCTTCATACCATATACTATTCTTCCAGGTATAGCTCCAACATAAGTCTTTCTATGTCCTCTTATTTCTGCTTCATCCTTTACTCCACCTAAAGACATCCTAACAAAATTTCTATTTAAAGCATGAGCTACAGATTTAGCTATAGATGTTTTTCCAACCCCAGGAGGCCCTACTAAACAAAGTATTGGCCCTTTTAGAGACTTACTCATATGCTTTACTGCTAAATATTCTATTATCCTATCTTTTACATCATCCAATCCATAATGCTCTGCTTCTAATATTTCTCTTGCTCTTTTTATATCTACATTATCAGTAGTTTCAACATTCCAAGGTAGCTCTAATATCCAATCAACGTATGATCTTATAACCCCACCTTCAGAAGAATAACTTCCTGTGTTTTTTAATCTTTCTAATTCATGAAGAGCTCTTTCCTTAGCTTGTTTTGGAAGCTTTGCTTTTTTTATTTTATTTTTATATTTGGTTATTTCTTTTTTTTCTTCGTCATCTTCTCCTAGTTCTTCTTGAATTGCTTTTAATTGTTCTCTTAGATAATATTCCTTTTGAACTTTATCTATTTTGTTCTTTACTCTTACTCCTATCTTTTTTTCTATATTTAAAATTTCAAGTTCATTATTTATAACTACAATTAATTTTTCTATTCTCTTAGCTATATCAAATACTTCTAAAAGTTCTTGCTTTATATCACCCTTAAGCATTAGATAAGAGCTAATTATATCACATAACCTTCCTGGGTCTTCCATATCATCAAAGCTAATTAAAGCTTCTGAAGGTATAGTTGCTGATAATTTTATATAATCTTCAAATACCTCTCTAAGCGTTCTAACTAAGGCTTCACATTTGTTATCTTTTACATAGTCGTCTTCTTCTAACACATTAATTTCTGCTTTATAAAAAGGCTCTTTTTCTACATATTTTATAATTTTAGCTCTGCTTAATCCTTCTACTAATACTCTTACCGTATCTCCTGGTAATTTTAATATTTGTTTTATGCTACACAAGGTCCCTACAGTATAGATTTCGCTTTCTTCTGGTTCTTCTATCTTCGCATCTTTTTGAGATACAAGAAATATTTCCTGATCCCTCATCATAGCTTCCTCTAATGCAGCAATAGACTTTTCTCTACCTACATCAAAATGTAAGACCATATAAGGAAAAATAGTTATTCCTCTTAAAGGAATAAGAGGAATTTCTTTTACTTTTTTATCCATTTTCTTACCTCGTTTCTCTGGTATATTATACATTATTTTTAAATTTATTATACATAAATAGTAAATTATACACTTTAAATATCAAATGATTCTAATTATCAAACTCTTTTGGAAACACTTATATATATTAATCAATCTTATTTAGTATACACATATTACTATTAAATTTCAATTATAATATAGAGTTAATCCTACTAGACTTATATAAATTCAACTTTTTATACTTATGATAATGTAATCATATCAAAATCAAACTAATAAGTGTTAAGTATTTTGATTTAAAATAAAAACAAAGTTTTACTTGTATTTAAAAATAAACAACTCCTTGAACTAAGGAGTTGTTTATAATTAAATTTATATTTAAATAAATAGCACAGTATAAGTTCTATAACTTAAGCACTTTCTATGCCTTTTTTACTCTTAGACTTTTTTGGTTTGACAGGTAATCTTTTTTGTCCTTCTACTCTTTCGAAAAGAGGCTTTTTAGTTGTTACAGATTCTTTAGTTATTATAACCTTGTGTATTTCTTCATCTGAAGGAATATCAAACATTATATCTCTCATTATCTCTTCAATTATAGCCCTAAGACCCCTTGCTCCAGTATTTCTATTTAGTGCTTCTTCAGCTATAGCTTCTAAAGCTCCATCTTCAAAATCTAAAGTTACATCATCTAATTCAAACAATTTCTTATATTGTTTAACAAGAGCATTTTTAGGTTCACTTAGTATACTTACTAAAGCATTTTTATCTAAAGTTTCTAATGTAACAACTATTGGAAGTCTACCTACGAATTCTGGTATAAGTCCAAACTTTAAAAGATCTCCTGGTAATATATCTTTAAGTAATTTACCCATATCCTTTTCATTTTTAGACTGAATATTTGCTCCAAATCCCATAGAACTTTTTCTAGTTCTCTTTTCTATTATCTTATCCACACCATCAAAAGCACCTCCACATATAAATAATATATTAGAAGTATTAATTTGTATAAACTCTTGGTGAGGATGTTTCCTTCCTCCTTGAGGTGGAACTGAAGCCACAGTACCTTCTAACATTTTAAGAAGTGCCTGTTGAACCCCTTCTCCAGAAACATCACGGGTTATAGATGGATTTTCTGATTTTCTTGATACCTTATCTATTTCGTCTATATATATTATGCCCTTTTCCGCTCTTTCAACGTCATAGTCTGCATTTTGAATTAGCTTTAAAAGTATATTTTCAACATCCTCACCTACATATCCTGCTTCTGTTAATGTAGTAGCATCAGCCATAGCAAAAGGAACATTTAAAAATTTTGCTAGGGTTTGTGCTAATAATGTCTTTCCTGAACCAGTTGGACCAAGCAATAATATATTACTTTTTTGAAGTTCAACATCATGTTCACCCTCATTAGAATTTATCCTTTTATAGTGGTTGTAAACAGCCACCGCTAAAGATCTCTTTGCATCATTTTGAGAAATGACATATTGATCCAAGTAATTTTTAATTTCAGTTGGTTTAGGAATTGAAGTTACATCTAACTGCAAGCTTTCTTCAAATTCATCTGTAATAATTTCTGAGCATAGTTCTATACATTCATCGCATATATAAACTCCAGGACCTGCTATAAGTCTTCTTACTTGATCCTGGTTTTTCCCACAAAAGGAGCACTTCAATTGCTTTTTATCATCATATTTTACCATAGTTACACCTCGCTAAGGTCAAATTAAAAAAAGTTAGTTTATACATCTAGTTCATTTTTCACTAAAACTTTGTCTATTATTCCATAATTCATAGCTTCTTCTGAAGTCATGAAATAATCTCTTTCTACATCTCTTTTTATAACTTCAATTGGTTGACCTGTTCTCTCACTTAATATCTTATTTAATAAATCTTTTGTTCTTAATATTCGTCTTGCATGTATATCTATATCTGTTGCCTGACCTTGAAATCCACCAAGTGGTTGATGTATCATAATTTCACTATTAGGAAGAGCAAATCTTTTTCCTTTTGCTCCTGCTGTTAATAAAAATGATCCCATAGAAGCTGCCATTCCCACACATATTGTGGATACATCAGGTTTTATATATTGCATAGTATCATAAATAGCCATACCAGATGTTATCGATCCTCCTGGACTATTTATATATAAATGTATATCTTTATCTGGATCTTCACTTTCCAAGAAAAGTAGTTGAGCTACTATAAGGCTTGCAGTAGTGTCATTAACTTCATCACTTAAAAGTATTATTCTATCCTTTAAAAGTCTTGAAAATATATCGTAAGATCTCTCTCCTCTATTAGTTTGTTCTACTACCATAGGTACTAAACTCATACCATTACCTCCTTAAAATATCTTACATTATATAATATAACCAATTTTTCATATTGTAACTATATAATAATATTTATTTAATATTATTATATACTATTATACATCAACTTCTATATAAATTCTATTGTATTAAAAACAATTGCCAGAAACTAATCATTCTGGCAATGTGATTTAAATCTTATTCTTCTATAACTTTACTGCTTTTTACTATGAAGTCTAATGTCTTTGCAATTATAACATCTGATTTTAATAATTCTCCTTGAGCGTTAACAATTAATTCAGCTGTTTTTTCTATTTCTTTATCGCCATATTGTGTTGCAACTTCCATAGCCTTTTCTCTTATTTCTTCTTCTGTAGCTTCTGTTTTTTCAACTTCACTAATTTTTTGAAGAACTAAGTCAGTTTTAACCTTTTTCTCTGCGTTTTCTTTCATAAAGTCTCTCATTTTTTGTTCTGTATTGTTAGTATATGAGTAATAAGTTTCAAGATCTAATCCTTGATATTGTAGTCTCATTTCTAAGTCCTTCATCATTTGATCTATCTCTTTTTTAATCATTACTTCTGGTATATCTATAGTTGCATTAGCGCAAACAGCTTCTACTACAGCTTCTTCAAATTCTCTTTTTTCTTTTAATTCATTATCTTCTGCTAACTTTTTCGCTATATCTTTTGTTAATTCTTCTAAAGTATCAAACTCAGATACCTCTTTCGCAAATTCATCATCTAAATTTGGAAGTTCCTTAACTTTTATTTCATTTACCATTACTTCAAAAGTAGTTGGTTTTCCATTTAAATCTTCATTTCCGTAGTTTTCTGGGAAATTAACATTAATATTTTTACTTTCTCCAACTGCAGTTCCTATTAATTGTTGTTCAAAGTCTCCTATAAATGTTCCTGATCCTATTTCAAGTGGATATTCTTTTCCTTCTCCACCTTCAAAAACCTCTCCATCTATAAAGCCTTTAAAATCTATAACTGCGATATTGCCATCTTCAACCTTGCCTTCTTCTTTAACTTCTAATCTAGCATTTTTTTCCTGCATAGCTTTAAGTTGTTTTTGGACTTCTTCTTCGTCTATTTCATATTTTGGTTTTTTTATCTCCAGTCCTTTGTATTCTCCAAGTTTAACTTCAGGTTTAACTACAACTTTTGCAGTATAAATAAAGTCTTTTCCTTCTTCTATTTGAACTATGTCTATTTCAGGGTAATCTACTACTTCAAGGTTATTTTCATCAATAGCTTTTGGGTATGTATCTTCACAACAGAAATTTATAGCATCTTCATAAAGTACTTCTATGCCATAATATTGTTTTAAGATTCCTATTGGTGTTTTGCCTTTTCTGAATCCTGGTACATTGAATTTTTTTACATTCTTATTATATGACTTCTTCAATGCTTCACTAAAATTCTTAGCATCTACTGTAATTTCTAGTTTAACCATGTTTATTTCTGGTTTTTCCATTTTAACATTCATTCTGTAATTCCTCCTAATAAACTCTTATATTAAAAGCTATATATTAACCTACACATTATAACATAATTTTAAAAACTTTTTCAAATATTATATGTAATAATTTAAATTTAAGATCAAACTATAGTTTTTTATAAGGTGTTTAAAATATTTATTTTATTATATTATCATCAATTGTTATATAATTTAAAGTACCATCTGCATCTATTTCAAGTCCTTTATCTTTAATACCACTTATAGTTAAATTTTGACCTGATATATCTGTTTTTTTATGCGATAAACCATTTAAATCTAAAATCCATATATATTTATCTTCTTTTTTAAACCAAGGAAGCTGGCTTACATATGCTATTTTTCTATCATTATAAAATTTAGGCGTACCACACCATATATATGATGGTTCTTTTGCTAATACTGAATCCTTTTCAAAAATTTTATTAGCCGAAGCCGATGTAAACTTTTTTAAGGTACCGTCTATATATTCTCCATTAATATCATAAACAAACAGATTTTGGGTATCCTCCTCATATATAATCATATTTTTCCCCGAAGGATTTATATCAAAACTTACCTTTTGTCCATTACTATCTAAAAATTTATATTTTTTTTCTTCATTTTGATTTTCATATATAAGTTTTACTGTAGAGCCGTTAGTAGTATTAATTTCATAATAAAGTTCTTCCATAGGAAGATTGTCTTCTTCTTCATCAATTTTCAAAGTTTCTTCTTTTATCTTTATTTCTTCTTTTATTTTTGTTTCTTCTTCAATTTGTTGATTCTCTTCTATATCTTGTTTTTCTTTGTTAACTTTATATTGTTTTTTTGTTTCTTCTATAAAATTAGGTATATACCCACTATAGAAAATAGTTCCTACAATAATAATTATAACCAAGATTATAATTGTTATCTTAAATTTTCGTTTACGCATTCTTCTTTGATAATCCTTGCTAAATATACTAAGCTTACCCATATCTCCCCTCCTAGCCATTAGTAATATCATTATACTATATATTGTTTTAATAAGAGATAAGTTTACTATATATTTTCTTTTTTTAAAATAACATTTTCTTTTATTAATAATAGAAGTATTTATTTTTGTATTATCAATGAATTATAGCATTTATATATCTGTTTTTCAAGTTAAGTTAATTTTCAGAACTAATTTCTTATAACTATCAATGATTGAATACTCTACAAACTAATTCTCAAAATATAGATTAAGTAATTTTATGATATAATTATATATCTATTATTAAATAAGGAGGATTTTTATGTTTTTTTGGAAAGATTATTATAGTGTTAATATAATTAATATAGATAATCAACATAAAGAGCTGTTTAGAATTGCAAATAAATTATCTAATTTTATAAAAGAATATGATATTACAACTGATCAATATGATGATATTAAACAAATTTTAAATGAGCTAACAGATTATACAATATATCACTTTCAATTTGAGGAAAATCTAATGCTTACCAATGGATATGAAGATATTTCTATACATAAAGTTCAACACGAGACCTTTATAAATAAAATAAAGATGTTAGAATTCAATGAAGATATCTATATAAATCAAAAAAGATCTATGCTAGAAGCACTTTCTTTTTTATTGGACTGGGTAAGTAACCATATACTTATAACGGATATGAAATATAAAGCTTTTCTTAATGGAAAGGGCGTAATATAATTAAACTTTTAAATTAGGTAATCCCCTTAAATTCATAGTCTAATTTAAGGGGTCTTTTATTAATCTTTTTTGAAACTTCTATGTAATATCGCTATCTTTTATTTTTACAATTACACTTTGACTCACCCTTAGATGTATCTCTCCCCTTACACCCACATCCAAATGATTTTATAACCTTTTCTTTAAACACATTTTCTGTATAGCCCTCATAACCATGTTCTAAATTTTCTTTTAATATAGATTCATTTATTTCTTTTAAAACCTTCATACAAAGTAACCTTCTTTCCTCACTATTTAGTCTAATACAACTTATAAAGCTATTTTTGTGTAAATTGATTAATTTTAATATTATATATATAACCTGATTTTGATAGTTTATTTATTAACTCGTCCCTATCTAAATCATAACTTTTAATTAAATCTTCTAGTATATTAAATTCATCTCTTAGCTTCATATTTAATATACTTAAGAGCATATTGGGATCCATATTTTTAATCATTTCTTTATCCATATCATAACTCCTTTCTATATTATATTATCCATAATCAATATAATATATATACAACAAAAAGGAAAGCATATAATACTATATGCTTTCCTTTTATATCATTTAGATTATTGTATATATGACATGGGGTTTACTACACTTCCATTTATTCTAACTTCAAAATGGAGATGTGGACCTGTACTAATACCCGTTGAGCCTACCTGTGCAATAACTTGTCCTTGTTTTACTTGCTGCCCTGAGGATACATTAAGGCTCTCAGCATGCGCATAAACAGTTTGTACACCATTTCCATGACTTAAAATAATCATATTTCCATATATATTATTATACGTTGCTGTAATAACAGTACCACTTTGAGCTGCTTTTATAGACGTTCCTCTTCCTACTGCTATATCCACTCCATGATGCATACCCTTAGCGCCAGTTATTGGATGAATCCTTTCACCGAACCCATTAGTGATACTTCCACCTACAGGTCTTATAAATCCTGATGAATTACCCTGGTTGTTATCCTTTAGCGGAGCTTTTTCTTCCGGTTTGCTGTTAATTTGTTCTTTAATAAAGCTATCTATTTGTTGTCTCGCTTTATCATTAAATTGTACAAGTTTTGATACATCTTGCTCGTTTGAAGACTTCTCTTTTTCTAATTTATTTATAGTTAATTTCTTATTCTCTTCAATAATATTTAGATCTGATATTATTCTTTGTCCATTATCTTTTTCAGTTAACAATTCCTTTTGAGTAGATTTTACCTTTTCTTTATTAACTGATAATAAAATCATCTTTTTATCTAAATTGTTCTTTTCTTCTTCTAAGCCTTTTCTTTCACTTTCTAGATTCTCTTTCATACTTCTTACTTCTTCTATAAGTTCTTTATCTAGTTTTATCATGCGACTAATATTATTTACCCTTGAAATTAAATCTCCAAAATCACCACTATCTAAAATAGCTTTTAAGATTGCATCTGTTGGGTTATTTATGTACATTCCTCTAAGTCTTTGACCTAATATTTCTTCCTTTTCTTTCTCTTCTTCTTCACGTTTTTTTATTTCTTCAGTCTTTTTGTTAATCATATCTTCTGTTTCTTTGATATCTTTAGAAATTAATGATACATTCTCCTCGATCTTAGCTATCTCGTTTTCGTAATGACTTATCTTAGATTTTATATCTTCAAGTTGTTTTTCTTTTTCTTGTAATTTATTTTGAAGAGAATTTAAATCTACTTTTAAATCATATTGTATTTTAGGTATTTCTTTATTTCTATTTTCTAGTTCTTTTATCTTTTTATTATTTTCTTGTATTTCATTTTCTTTCTTATTTACATAACTCGGAGCTGCATAAACGACATTAACCGTAGTAAAAAGCAAAGAAACACTTATGAAAATACATAAATACTTCTTTTTAAACAAAAAACCATCTCCTTTGTTAAGTTTAACTACACCCATTATACTATATTTTTATATTTTTTGTCGTAATATATCTTAACTTTTTGTTAACTATATATAAAGGCGAAAAGTATTTAATAACACTTTTCGCCTTTGTATATTTAAAATTCTATTAATTCAGTATTGTTTATTGCTTCTTTTACTAATAGTTCTATATCTAAAGCCTCTTCAGACTTTATTATTTCTTTAAGTCTTGGCTTAGTTTTAGGATGTTTTGGAACAAAGATAGTACAACAATCTTCATAAGGTAGTATAGATGTATCATAAGTTCCCGCTTCCCTTGCTATATCCATTATATCATTCTTATCCATAGCTATTAATGGTCTAAAAACAGGTCTATCTGATACGTCATCACTTACTATTAACCCTTCCATAGTTTGACTTGCTACCTGACCTACACTTTCACCAGTTGTTACTGAGTCTATACCCTTTACACTTGCAAGTTTGCAGGCAAGTCTCATCATAAATCTTCTCATTATTATTGTAAGTTCATCTTCTCTGCACTTTTCAACTATGCCCATCTGTATGTCAGTAAAAGGTACTACATAAAGCTTTATATGCCCAGTATAAGACGCTAGTATCTTTGATAAATCTTTTACCTTTTCTTTAGCTCTTTCACTAGTATAGGGTGAACTATGGTAATAAACGCAGCTTAATTCTACTCCCCGTCTACCCATTAAGTACCCTGCAACTGGAGAATCAAACCCACCTGATAGCATAAGCATTGTGCTTCCATTCATACCATAAGGCATTCCGCCTATAGCTTTTATTTTCTTTTCATATACATAGGCATTTTTTCTTATTTCAATATTTAAAATATATTCAGGTTTATTTACGTTAACTATCATTTCTTCCATATTGCTTAATATGTAGGAACCAAGATCCCTACTAACATCTAAAGAACCTATAGGAAAATCTTTGTTTGCCCTTTTAGTTTCCACCTTAAAGTCATGTGGATTTATATCTTTCATAACCTTTAAGGCCTCTACTTTAATTTCTTCAATTTCTGCTGGTATCATTCTAACAATACAAAGCTCAGCAATACCAAAGACTCTCTTAACTCTATCTATTATTCCTTGAAGGTCCTCTCCTGCTATAAACCATCTATTTTGATCTGTTATAAATTCATAATCAATATCCTTTAATACCTTTTTTATATTTTCTTTAAGCTTTTTTTCAAATTTATTTCTATTTAAACCCTTAAGAAATATTTCTGATGCGTATTTTACTAATATTATTCTTTTCATATTTTAACTCTCCTTAAAAATCCAAGTGACTTTTTTAGCACTTGCAAAGTATAATCTATTTCATCTCTAGTTGTAAACTCTGAAAAGCTAAATCTAATAGCACCCTCTAGGTAATCATTAGGCACTAAAAGAGCTTTTAAAATTCTACTTTCTTTAGAGTTTTTTGATGAACATGCAGATCCTGTAGAAACATAAATACCATCATCCTCTAAAGCATGAAGCAAAACCTCTCCTTTTATATTTTTAAAACTTATATTTAATATGTAAGGACTAAACTCATCCTTTAGTGGGCTATTTATCCTAACCCCTTCAAAATCTTTTAATTCCTCAATAAAATATGCTTTAATAGACTTAACCTTAATATAATTTTCTTTTATATTATCACACATAATCTTACTTGCTAATGCTAATGCGGTTATAGATGCAACATTTTCAGTGCCCCCTCTAAAACCTTTTTCTTGACCTCCACCTTCAATAAGTGGTTTAGGTCTTAGCTTATTTTTTATATATAAAAACCCTACACCTCTAGGTGCATGAATTTTATGTCCACTAGCAGATAACAAGTCAATATTACATTCTTGTACATTTATATTAAGCTTTCCGAAACCTTGTACTGAATCCACATGAAATTTAGCTCTGTGGCTTTTTTCTTTTATTATGTTCCCTATGGACTTTAAATCTTGGATTATACCAGTCTCGTTATTTACATGCATTAAAGATACAAGCACTGTATCTTTATTTATACTATTTTTAAGCTCCTCTAAGTCAATCTTTCCTTCTGTATCTAAAGAAAGATATGTAACTTTTACGCCTTGTTTTTCCATTTCTTTTATTGTATTTAAAACACTAGAATGCTCAGTAGCACAAGTTATAATATGATTACCAGATTTAACAAAGCCCTTAATAGCAAGATTATTACTTTCACTACCCCCAGATGTAAATATAATTTCTTCTTTTGAACAATTTATTGTGTTACTAATGGTATCTCTAGCCTCATTTAATTTCTTTTCTGCCATAAAACCTAATTTATGAGCAGAAGATGGATTACCATAAACCTCTTTCATTGTAGACACTAAAATCTCTATAACCTCATTATAAGGTTTCGTGGTAGCACTGTTATCTAAATATATTTCCATATATATCACCTACTTTAATATTATTATCTCTAATTTCTTCTTATTAATTATAAACATTATATAAATATATATCCACTACTTATTTTAATATTACTATAGTCATATTAAATTGTTACTCTGATAACTAGTTATAATACACTTATAATCATATAATGTAATCATAAAAACAAATTTAATGTTAGGAGGAATTTATATGAATGATAAAAAAAGATTATATAAAATTAAAGACCAATCAATGATTTCTGGTGTTTGTGCTGGGGTTGCTGAATATTTTGATATAGATGTATCTATTGTAAGATTAGTTTGGATAGGTCTAGCCTTTATTTATTTTGTAGGTGTTATAGTTTATATTGCAGCTGCTATTGTATTACCTGATAAAAAAGATTTAATAAAAAAAGATCCAAATTTTAATAAACCCTTTGAAGATGTAGATTATCATGAATCGAAGAAAAATTATACTGAAAATGATTTTAAATAACATGTTTCAATATTAGATACAATTTCAAAAAATACTTTTAAACAATTAAAGCTTGCACTTTTAATGTGCAAGCTTTAATTAATTTATTTAAACTTTATTTAGTATACCTTTTATCTTTTATTATCTTATTTACAGCTCCTACCACTGAAACAGTTATTAATACTGCAGCTATGGCTTCTAAAATACCGTTAGTATATGCTATCCCAAAAATAGTTTTTGTTGCCTTTGCAATAGTAAGACCTTTTCCCTCTGCATACTTGTCCACATACAGTACATATATCATAAATAAAACTCCTACTGTATTTGTTAAAGACCCTACCGCAGCTCCTATACCTATACTCAAAGACTCATTTTTCACCTTAATTAGTTTATAACTATAATAAGATGTTAAACCAATTAATACCCTTGGTAATATAGACACCAAAGGATTTATAAATGCAAAAGATAACATATTGGGAGCAACTATGTTTTGTATAAGACTAAACCCCCCAAATATGAATCCTATAAGCATTCCAACCTTAGGTCCTTCTACTATGGCACCAATTATTACAGGTATATGCATTATAGTTATTTTTGCTATAGGAAGCTGGATAAATCCATATCCTGTAGCACCTAATACAATACATATTGCTGATAGCATTCCTACCACTGTAAGTTGTCTTGTTTTTGATAGTGTTGTTCTATTTTCCATGACATCCTCCTCACTCTTATTCCTTATAGGATATAAGTTGAATATTAGTTTTACTGTATATAAGTTCGACTTCTAAAAGAATATCGACTAATCTTATTTTATCACTTCTTTTTAGAAATGTTAATATCTTTTTTTTAATAGTGTACTCCAGATTATAATTTTCAAGTTTTATATTATGAAATAATTAATAAGACTTTTGAATTTATATTTTAATTTGAAGATTGCTTCTCTGAAAGGTATAATAATAAAGGCTTTCAAATAATTAATTTGAAAGCCTTTATTATTTAATTTATTTTTATATTTTTAGAATTAATCAAACTTCAAATTTAATTTCAGTAGTTTTAAATACTTTAACCATTAAACTGAGATTTAACTTCTTGTATCTCTTCAGAATTTGCCTGTGCTGCTGGCTTATAAAACCCTTTTTGGGATGCAACTTTAAATAAGTTATATTGACCTTCCTCATCACAATTTCGTATTTGCTGAATAGTTTGCCTTAATTGCTGATTTTCTGTTTGACTTATAACACTTGCATATCCTGTAAGGCTACTATTTACCATAGATAAAATATCATTAACCATTTCTTTATCTTGCATTTATACCCCTCCTTCTAACCTAGAAAATTAATTAATTTTTGTTTTGTATTTTCTGCATCCGTAGCAGACTTTTCAAACATTTGTTTTATTTGTGGATCTGTAGCATTTTGTGCATAATCACTAAGCTTTTTGTTTGCTGTTTCATGAGATCCTATAAGATGCCTTAAATTTTGTAATTCTAAATGATTTAATTGCATTTCAACCTCTCCTTTTAATCTAATTGATTTTACCTTCTTAGTATTAGAATTATTATCTTAAACTATACACTTTTTAATTTACTATATATCCCCCCGCATGTTAGAATAAGGTATATTTACCTTTTAAAATTAGTTATACGAATCCTTATTATGCTTTGTACTTATATTTAAAAAATATTTAACACAAAATATTGATTAATAATTCATTTTGTGTTAAAAATATTTAGTCAGTAAAATAGCCAAAGAAAGTATATGTATGTATAATAGAATTATTAATATGAGGGGAGGAAGATGTCGTTTTTTGACATTGATATATATGAAAGATCCTAAAGATACAAAGGTAATTGTTGGAATGTCCGGCGGTGTAGATTCTTCTGTAGCCGCATTATTGCTTAAAGAGCAGGGGTATAATGTGGTGGGTATATTTATGAAGAATTGGGATGAAAAAGATGCTAATGGCGCCTGCACAGCCACTGAAGATTATGAGGATGTTAGAAGAGTTTGTGATCAACTAGAAATCCCATATTATACGGTAAACTTCGTTAAAGAATATTGGGATAGAGTTTTTACCTACTTTTTAGAAGAATATAAAAAAGGAAGAACTCCAAATCCTGATGTAATGTGCAATAAAGAAATAAAATTTAAAGCCTTTTTAGATATGGCTTTAAAATTAGATGCTGATTATATAGCTATGGGTCACTATGCAAATGTAGTGTTTAAAGATGGAGAATACAAACTTTTAAGAGGTGCAGATACTAATAAAGACCAAACTTATTTTTTATGCAAACTAAATCAATATCAGCTTTCTAAATCATTATTTCCAATAGGTCATTTAGAAAAACCCAAACTAAGAGAAATAGCAAAAAGTGCAAATCTTGAAACTGCTAATAAAAAAGATAGCACTGGCGTTTGTTTTATAGGAGAAAGAGATTTCAATAAATTTTTAAGTGAGTTTCTACCTGCAAGATCCGGTGAAATAAAAACTTTATCCGGAGAGGTCAAGGGGAATCATAATGGACTTATGTACTACACCTTAGGTCAAAGAAAAGGACTTGGAATAGGTGGTGAAGGGACTGCTTGGTTTGTAGCTGAAAAGGATCTTAAAACCAATACACTTTACGTAGCTCAAGGTGAGGATAACCCGCTTTTATATTCTTACGGGCTTATAGCTACGGATTTAAGTTTTATAAGCAATAATCCTAAGCCTAAAAGATTTAAATGTACTGCTAAATTTAGATATAGACAGCCAGACCAAAATGTTACAGTAACTATTATGGAAGATGATACATGTTTTGTGGAATTTGAAGATAAACAAAAGGCTATAACTCCAGGACAAGAGGTAGTTTTTTATGATGACTTAGAATGTCTTGGTGGAGCTACTATAGACAAATATTTTAAAAGTTTAGATAGCATGAACAAATTTAAACAATATAACTTATCAAGTGATTCTTAGACTCAGGTGGAGTTTGCTTATAAGGAATACATCTCTCCATCTGAGTCTTAGAAGAACTTATCCAGTGGCGTAGCAGCCGTCATCCCCCACCTTGAAGAGGGTAGGGGTGTTACGGATAGTAGCCATCGGATAAAGTTTTAAAATAAAAAGGTGACCGAGATACATAATATTTCGGTCACCTTTTTGTTTTTATTATTACATTTTTAGCCTTATATTGATTTATTAATATTTTCTTTAATTGTTATTTCTCCATCTTCCATTATCACCTTTATATTATTACCTTCTTTTATTTCTCCGGAAATAATTTTTCTAGCTATTTTTGTTTCTAAAGCGTTTTCGATGTATCTTTTAAGTGGTCTTGCACCATAGATAGGATCATAGCCTTCCTTCGCTATAAGAATCTTTACTTCTTTTGTTATATTTAATTTTATATTTTTTTCTTCTAATCTATAATCTAAATCCTTCAAAAATATATCTATAATTTTTATTATTCCTTCTTTAGATAATGGTTTAAATAAAATTATGTCATCCATTCTATTAAGAAATTCTGGTTTAAATCTATCTTTCATTTCCTTCAATACCGCATCTTTTATATCACTTTCTATATAATCTTCTTTACTATTTTGAAGTAAATGTTGACTTCCTATATTAGATGTCATAATTATAATTGTATTTTTAAAATCTATAATATTGCCTTTATTATCAGTCAACCTTCCATCATCTAAAATTTGAAGAAATATATTAAATACATCTTCATTAGCTTTTTCTATCTCATCAAAAAGTATAACACTGTATGGTTTTCTCCTAACAGCTTCTGTTAATTGACCACCCTCTTCGTAACCTACATAACCTGGAGGTGAACCTATAAGTCGAGATACTGAAAACTTCTCCATGTATTCTGACATATCTATTCTTATAATATTTTCCTCGCTATCAAATAATGTTCTGGCTAAGGTTTTAGCAAGTTCTGTCTTCCCAACTCCTGTAGGACCTAAAAATATAAAAGATCCAATTGGTTTGTTTGGACTTTTAAGTCCTGCCCTAGCTCTAATAACAGCATTTACTACAGCCTTTATAGGTTCTTCTTGATCTATAACTCTTAATTTTAGTTCATCTTCAAGTCTTAAAAGTTTATTTCTTTCCCCTTCTAAAAGTCTTGAAACAGGAATACCCGTCCACTTTGATACTATGTTAGATATTTCCTCCTCCGTTACCTCCTCTTTTAACAGTGCCCCTTCGTAGTTATCTTTAATTAACTTTTCTTTTTCTTCAATCTTCATTTCTATTTGTGGAAGCCTGCCATACTTTAATTCTGCTACCTTATTTAAATCATATTCTCTCTCGTACTTTTCAATTTGACCCCTAACATCGTCAAGCTCAGTTTTTAAATCTCTAACTTCTAAGATATGAGACTTTTCTTTATCATACTTAGCTGTCATAGCCTTATCCTTTTCTTTTAATTCACTAAGTTCCTTTTCTAAATTCATTAATCTTTCTTTAGAAAAGCTATCTTTTTCTTTACTTAAGATTTCAAGTTCAATTTCTAGTTGGAATATCCTTCTTCTAATAATATCAAGTTCTGTAGGCAAACTATCTATTTCCATTCTTATCATTGCACCTGCTTCATCCATAATATCTATGGCCTTATCTGGCAAGAATCTATCTGTTATATATCTATCGGATAATTTAACTGAAGCTATTAAAGCTGAATCATGAATTCTTACCCCATGATGTATTTCAAATCTTTCTTTTAATCCCCTTAATATAGATATAGTATCTTCTACAGATGGCTCTCCTATTATTACAGGTTGAAATCTTCTTTCTAAAGCTTTGTCTTTTTCAATATACTTCCTATATTCGTCAAAAGTAGTAGCACCTATGCAATGAAGCTCCCCCCTAGCTAACAGAGGTTTTATAAGATTACCCGCATCCATAGAGCCCTCTACCTTACCTGCTCCTACTATATTATGAAGTTCATCAATAAATAAAATTATTTTTCCATTACTTCTTTGAACTTCTTTCAATACTGCTTTTAATCTTTCTTCAAATTCTCCTCTATATTTAGCTCCTGCAATTAAAGCTCCCATATCTAATGAAAATATTATCTTATCTTTAAGAGTTTCTGGAATATCTCCTCTTACAATTCTTTCTGCAAGACCTTCAACTATAGCTGTTTTACCAACTCCAGGTTCACCTATTAATACAGGATTGTTTTTAGTCCTTCTAGATAATATTCTAATAGTTCTTCTTATTTCTTCATCTCTTCCTATAACAGGATCTAACTTATGATTTCTCGCAAGCTCTACAAGATTCACACCATATTTTTTTAGAGCATCATATGTCCCTTCTGGGTCTACAGTATCCACCCTTTGATTTCCTCTAGTTTTAGCTAATTCATTCATAAAATCCTTTTTAACTATCCCATTACCTTTCATTATCTTTCCTGTAAGTCCATTAAAATCTATATCCATTATTGATAACATAACATGTTCAACACTAACATAAGAATCTTTAAAATTGTTGGCTATTTTTTCTGCTGCAATAAATACTTCTTCTATACCTCTTGTAGGATATACAGAATTAGCAGCAGCGCCACTTCCTAAAACCTTTGGAAGTCTATCTAATTCACTGTCTATATTATCATTTAATGATTTTAAATTTATCCCCATCTTTTCTAAGATATTTGGAATAAGTCCATCTTCTTGTTGTACAAGAGCTGCAAAGAGATGTATTATATCAATTTGTTGATGATTATAACTTACAGCCAAAGCATTAGAATCATTCAGTGATTGTTGTACTCTTAATGTTAATTTTTCTATATTCATACATCTTCTCCTCCTAATTATATTTTTTATTTTTATGATATATTATATAGTTTATCAATATATCATAAAAATAAAAAGACTATATTACAATATAATACAATCTTTTTTTTATTAAATATATTATTAAATTACTTTTTAAAAAAGATATTGATCATATCCTCTTTTTAAGGCCTATTGCTAATGTGAAATATTTTATAGCTTCACTTATATCTCCTATTTTATGATACATATTTCCCATTTCCATATATCTTTCATATCGCTCTTGATTATTTGCATATTTAAACAATGCATCTGTAGAGAGGTTCATATACATATCTGCTTTATCATAATGTCCTAGTTTTTGTAATATCACAGATTTAAAATAATATGACTTTTGTATATGTTTTATTTCATCACAAGTTATAGCTAAGTTTAAGGCTTCATTAGAAATTAGTTGCGCTTCATCTAATATACTATTTTCTACTAATACTTCTATGCATCTTAGCATACATCCTACCAATTCCTTTTTGTCATGTTTTGGATATATATTTAATCCATTTTTTATATATTGTGTGGCTTTATCCTTATAACCATTTTCAAACATCGGAATCGCATAGTTTAACATAGCATTAGCTTTTCCTGTATTATCCTCTTTAAAATACTTATAAGATTCCTCTTCATACTGTTCAAAATTTTCTTTTTCCATCTTTAAGGATAATATAGCTAATAAATGATAAATTTCTGCATTTCTAGTATCACCTTTTACATTATCTAAGATATCTATAACCATTGAAACAACCTCATAGGCTTTATCATAATCTTCTATCATCATATAGCATGCGGCTTCATTATATATAACCGTTGATAACATTTCGTAATCTTTCATTTCACTTTCAAATAAATACTTTTTTACAGAGTTATAGTATGTGGCTGCTTGTAGGTATTCTTTATTCATAAATAAATATCTTGCCATATCCTTATAATAAACAAGTCTATTATTATAAGGATCTGATTTTTGACAAAGATCGTAATACTTACTATTTATAATCTGGATATTTTCGAACTTACCAACCTTTAAGTATCCATCAAATAAGATATGTACTATTTCAAATCCTAGGTTATAATATTTGCATTTTAGAGAATAATCTAAATTATATTGGAGTTTCTCCTCTACCTCATCATTAAATGTGCTACCTTTTAATAATTCTATATTATGTTTTATTTGTTCATCAGTGCTTTTCATAAGATAGTCCACATCTAAATCAAGCTTTTTTGCTATATACTTTACAATCCATCTTTCTGGTGCAACCTTCCCATTTTCTATACAACTCATTTTGGATACTGATACTTCATCTTCACATATATCTTTTAATGTAGCCCCTTTATATATTCTAGCTCTTTTAATCTTTTCTCCTGTAGATAATATTTCCATAACTTATCACACCTATCCAAATAAAAATTATTTTCAATGATTTTGCAACTAAATATTTTTAATTACTCCTAGTTTTTTAAACATTGATACTCCTTCATTAAGATATTTTGCTGCACCCTTATCATCTTTATTTTCTATATAATAATTCCCTAAAATTATTGATATTTCTGCAGCTTCTTTATAAAGTTGCATATTTTTTGCAAAATTCAAAGCCATTATTAATGTATTTTCTGCCTCTGAACTGTTTTCGAGTAACATTTCGACTCTATATTTTAAAAGATAATATTTTATTAAAGCATCGTTATCACCATCTTCTATCTTCGATGATATATCTCTTAATGCTTCCATACATTTTTCTTTATCTTTTATCTTTATGTAATTTTCACAAATATTTATAAGAGTCTCTACTATTTTAGGATCTTCATTTCTTAAACGCATGTCCTTAGCCTTATTAAAATGCTCAAATGATTGCTCAATATTTTCAAACTCATAAAATAGTTTACCCAAATTATTTTCAATCTGAGATATTTGAAATGAGTCTTTTAACTCTCTAAATATATCTAAAGTTTTAACAGAATATTTTATAGCATTATCTACGTCTCCCTTTTTATTATATTGGTCTGCTAACAAAAGGAGTGAGTTTGCATAACTTTTTTTATCATCTAACTTACTAAACTTTTCTTTTGCAAGATAAGTGTAGCTTATTGCATCATTTAAACTTTCTAATTTATAAAAGGTATTTGCGATGTAATAATATATCTCACCTATTAAGGCATCGTCTCCCATATTATTTTCTAAAAATGTTTTTTCTGCTTGCTTTAAATAACTACTAGCAGAATAATAAGCCTTTGCATCAAATGTAACCTTTCCTAAATTTAAAAAGGTTTTTACAATCTCTTCATAGCTATTACTTTTTATGAATATAACATTTGATGATAGGAAAAACTGTTGTGCGAGTCCATATTCATTGTGAGATTTATGGATAATAGCTCTTAGATATAGATTTTTTGCCTTTCTATATTCTAAATTATATCTTTCTCCATAATATAAAGCCTTTTCTATATATCCAATAGCACTATTTAAATCCTCATTAAGTATATTAGATTCTGCCATATTCTCAAAAAACAAACATATCTTTTCTGCTTGACTTTCCTCAGATTCCATAAGATAATCTATAGAAGTTTCAAGGGCATAGGCTAAATATTCTAATAGGTCCATACTAGGATTAGATTTTCCTGACTCTACCAGACTTATTTGCCCTGGGGTTATCCGGTCTTTGGCTAAGTCTTTTAATGTCATATTTAGTTCTTTTCTCCGCCTTTTAATCTTTTCACCTAAGGATAAAATCTCCATAATCACTCTTCCTTCATAATACATATTAATAATTCAAAAACCTTGCATGAATATTCTGTTTTATTATACCATATCTTTAATGTAAACCCTATATTTTTTAGAATAAATGTGGTAATTTCAAACTTTATATTTAACTTTTCTATATTTTGTTACATATTGTTACATTATTTCTTCATATTTCTAATAACTTGTAACTTTTTAGACATTTTATTTAAATTTCTTTAATCTTATACAATCTAAAAAAGAGAAGTTTAATAAAAATTAAACTTCTCTTTTTTTGTTTTATTATTTCATAAAGCTTGACATTCCGCTATACATGCTATCGGCTACGTTTCTTATTGTTTTACCTGATTTTCTAATCCTTTTCTTAGTCTTTTTGTCTACCATATCAGTACTCATCATGCTAACAGCAGCACCAATAGCAATTCCTGTAGTTATTCCTGTAATAAATTTAGTCTTCTTCATGCTTAACCACCCCTTTTTTTATTTCTATAGGTAGTTTATACACTTTTTATATTATTAAACGTTGTAATAATTGGAGAATGAATAATACTTATTTTAAAATATTAATTATAATATCATCTTTTAACTTATTATCCAATGATTCCAAGTATTTATTAGTATCTTTAAGTGAAAGACTTTTTATTTTTTTTATAGCATATAATATTTCGTCTTTTTCCTCTATAATGTTTATTGTTTCTAATCCTATGTTTTTATTTTTACTTTCTTTTCTATAATTTTCACTAACAAATTTAGAAATCTTTATATTTTCTTTAGAAGCCTCACTTACTATATCTCCGATATATTCAATTATCTTTTCATCTGTTACTTTTACTTCTTGTTTTTTAAGTAATTTATTGAATATATTTTTTATTTCTACCCCTGCAGCAGACTTTGCAAGTTCATCTGCTAGCTCATTATATAAATCTAAGGTATGACTATCTACTTTGACAAATATTACTTCTAACCTATTTTCCTCCATAGAATGATTCATAAAATTATAATAATCTTGTGATGATTTCCCTTTTCTTTCCCAGTACCCTGTAGCATGGTGGCTTATTCCTTCATAATCATGAAATATAAGTATATTCTTATAGCCTTCTTTTATGGCATATTCAACGCCCCTCATAGCAGCTTTGAGTTCACCTGCTATTTGCCTTGAACACTTTTCGCTATCTTCTATACCGCTTCCTTTTTCAACATATACTATTTCATCTTCTATTATAACCACAAGCCCATATCCATAAACGCCAGTTACTGTGTTAAAGCTTCCATCTACATATATTTGGGGAATATCTTTTGGATACTCATCTATACCTTTCTTAAAAAGTTTGCTATGACTTTTTAAAAACTTTTCTGCTTCCACCAAAGATTCAAAACTTTTATATTTAGCGCTCTTTACACCTTTTACATAACTTAAACACTCGTTCCAACTATTAACTATCTTATTGGTTATTTTTTCACCTTTTACACCGTCATATCCTTCTTTTATTGCATAAAACTTCTTTCCCATCTATTACCTCACCTTGTCTTTTATGAAAATTTTAAAATAGCATTATATAACTTATCAACGTTTGTTCCACCACTAAATTTATTTATGTAGGTTACAGCTTCTTTAAATACTATAATTATATTGTTTTTACCTTCCCAGTTTTCTAATATAATAGGAAGTGGTACATCATTTACAACTCTATTTAGCGCAAAAAATGCTACTGCAAATTCATCAATCTTCCCTATGAAAGGTATTCTATCTGGAATGATATCAAAAGGTAGAGCTAAATAAGCAATAGATGTTCCTAGTGCTATCTTAGTCTTCATTTTAACCCTTTTATCTTTAAATATTCTATAAATTAAAGATAAAACATCTGGCATAATCATTGCCCATTCAGTGGCTTCACTGTATCTTTCTGGCAGACTTTGCTTAACACTTTGCCTAGTTATAGAATAATAATCTTTAACCTTCTCTAAATTCTCAATATTTTCATAGATCATTTCATCTTCTATAACCTCTGAAATCTTTAAAGATTCTACACTTTTATTTAATGAAATTTCTAAAGTTGAAACTGAAACTTCCACATAAGATTTTAATAATTCTATATAATCTAGTTTAAATGTTACATAAGGCACTGCTTTTAATAATATGTTTAAATTTAATGTAACATTATCTTCTTTAACGTATACGCCTCTTTGTTTTAAATCTTCTACAACCTTTTTTAAGGTATATTTTTTAAGTGGTGATATAACCCCTATCTTATATACCTTAAGCGACGTGAGTTTTAAATTTATATTATTGTTATAAAAACTTCCAAATGCTAGGGTAAGTTTAAATGGAATATCTATAACCTTTTTATATGAACCTATTACTTCTATAAATTCATTTATTAAAATAGATTTAATTTTAAGACCTTCTATATTTAAATATCCATCTATAATTCCAATTAAATCCTCTTCTGATAGTTTAACCTTCAAATTCGAAACTAGCACATCAATCCACTTCCTTTTACTAAATAAGCTAAAATATGATTAGTCCTTAATGACATTTTATTCTTTAAATAATATAAAAGAAATTATAATACCTCCTACAAGTCCTCCTAAGTGACCAAAGTTATCTATATTAGGTATGGTAACACCTATTAATATATTAACAACTATAACTGATAATATGTTCCTTAAAAATTCTTTTCCTATTTTTTCTTTCATTTTGTATGCAAAAATAAGGCAAGCTCCTAAAAGTCCAAATATTGCACCTGAAGCACCTACTGATGTACTTTGTGAAAATACATAAGAAGCTAATGATGAGGTAATTCCTGAAAGAAAATATATAATCAAAAATTTCTTTCTCCCATAAAAGTTCTCTACTATTTCGCCTGTAGTTCTAAGGGCATACATATTTAATCCTAAATGTAACAAACCTCCGTGTAAAAACATAGCCATAAATAATCTGTAATACTGACCCGCATTTATTAATTTATTATTTTTAGCACCTAAAAGTAACAATACCTTTATGTCTATATCAAATATACTCTTAGATAAATAAGCTGACACTATAAATATAAGTATATTTATCCCTATAAGTGTGTAGGTAGCTTTATATTCATTTATTGACTTTTTAAGGGGCCTTTTTTTAGTTTTAACATCTTTGTCCTTTTGAGCAAGCTTTGAAATTAATCCTGCAAAGTTTTTTATCTGATCACTACTCCCAATCAATCCACCATTTTCTGAATCTAATATTATAAAATTATAATTTTGATTTTCTAGTATATTTAAATAATCATTTGTAAATTTATCTATTATTATATTGTTAAGACTTAATGACTTAATGCCTTTTTTCTTCATATATTCTAGTGCTAAGAAGTTTTTACTTGCAAAGTCTTCTTTAGTAGAAAATGTAACTACAAAGGCATTTTCATTTTCATACTTTATAGCTAAAAGATTTTTACAATTATCCTCTGCTGTATTATTCTCTTCTAAACTGAATCCATACTCTTTTATTAAAGATGAAATAATATTATCAATATACTCTTTTCTCATAAATCCTCACTTTTTAATTAATCTACCTATTATAAATTAATACTTTTATTGTAATAATTCTATCTTACATAATACCTAAGCTATTTTCAACAAATTAAACGACTTTATATTTATTTTAATCTTCAGGGATAATCCTTTTACATTACTTTCATTCATCATCTTTTATGATTAGTAGACACACTCTACAGATAAATTTATATTCTCTAATAAGTTTATTTCGTAAAACCTTATAGGTTTCTTGTCCTTACCATGATAAAGTACCCTTACTACTGGCCTGTCTGGAAATCCCTTGTTTTGCTTTATTACATATCCTTCTACTCCATTTGAAAGCTTTAAGCATGAACCTAGTTGATACACTGCAAATGTATCTTTAAATACTTTAACTACCTCTTCATCAAAGAACTTCCCTGACCCAGCTAGTATAAGTTCATAAGAGTCCTTTGGATTAAATTTTGTTCTATAACTTCTATCATTACTAATAGCATCGTAGACATCACAAACCGATATTATTTTTGCATTAATACATATTTCATTACCTTTTAATCCAAATGGATATCCTGTTCCATCTATTCTCTCATGATGCTGTAATATGGCATCTGTTATCTTTACAGAAAGATCCGTATTTGACCTTAATATATCCACCCCATATATTGGATGTTTCTTCATTTCTGAATATTCAACATTTGAAAGTCCTTGTGACTTGTTTAACATGTCTTTACTTATTTTCACCTTTCCTAGATCATGCAAGGTAGCTGAAATGCCAAGATTTACAATATCCGCTCGTTCAAACCCCATATTTATCCCCAAAAAGGCAGCCATTATTCCAGTATCAATACTATGTACAAATGTATAATTATCATGAGTTTTTATATCGTTTAAACTTTTATTTATATCTCCAAATTCTATTATGTAGTTCATAAGTTCTTCTACTTTAATTAAGGAATCCATAATATCTACTCTATCATTTAAGGTGATCTTTTTTACTATAGTACTCACACCTTTTAATGTATCTACTTTTAATTCATTCAGCCTTATATCTTCTAAGTCTAAATCTGAAAGCCTCTTATCTTCTATATAGACATAAAGCACATCCAATTGTTTTAGTCTATTTATATAATTAAGTGTTAGGCTAACTCCAGCTCTTAAGAGAATTTTCCCATCACTAGAAAATATACTTTTTGCCAGTATATCACCAGGTTTAACTTTTAATATAAACTCTATCCGCATAATTCACCTCATAAAATTCTTTTTACTGTAACAAAATGAGTATATATAAATAATATCACAATTAAAATGTATTATTAAAATATAGTAACCCTACCAGATTATTATAAATTAAACAAGGTGAAGTCTCAATAGACCTTCACCTCGTAATTAAAAATTTATACAGATTGCTTTTCTAGCATATCTAAAAGTTCATTAAATCTAGCTATAGTAGCTTCTAAAGGTTTTGATGTAGTAATATCAACGCCTGCTGTTTTTAGGGTATTAATAGGATAATCACTACCCCCACTTTTTAAGAATCCTTTGTACTTTTCTAATGCATTTTCATTATTTTCTAATATAGCCTTTGCAAAAGCACTTGCAGCTGCATACCCTGTAGCATACTGATAAACATAAAAGTCAGAATAAAAATGTGGTATTCTTGCCCATTCCATATCTATTCCGTCATCTACAATCATATCAGGTCCAAAGTACTTTACATTTAAATCATGCCATATGCCACATAAGTCCTTACTATTTAATGGTTTCCCATTTTCTATACTCTCGTGAACTAAAATTTCAAATTCAGCAAACATCAGTTGTCTAAATACTGTAGTTCTTATTTGTTCTAATTCTTGATTTATTAAATACAACCTTTTATTCTCATCTTCTTCTTTATTTATAAGATGGTGAATTAAAAGTGCTTCATTTGTAGTTGAAGCAACCTCCGCACAAAATAAAGTATAATTAGAATATAAGTGTGGTTGATTCTTTCTTGAATAATATGAATGTATAGAATGACCCATTTCATGTGCAAAAGTAGAAACATCATTTATACTATAGTTATAGTTTAAAAGAACATAGGGCATAGTATCATGACATCCCCAAGAATATGCTCCTCCTCTTTTACCTTTGTTTTCAAATACATCCACCCACCCATTATCTACGCCTTCTTTAAATATATTTAAATATTCTTGTCCTAGTGGATTCAAACCTTCTTTTACTATTTTAACAGCTTCCTCAAACTCAATATGTTCTTTTGGTATATCTATTACAGGAACATATAAGTCATACATATGCATCTCATCTAATCCTAATAACCTTTTTTTCACCCTTACATACCTATGAAGTGAATCTAAATTCTTGTTTATAGTATCTATAGATTTATAATAAACTTCTAATGGTATGTTGTTTGGTTTTAATGAACTCTCTAAAGATGACTTATATTTATTAGCCTTTGATAGAAATATAAAGTTTTTTACTGAAGATGTTAAGGAACTAGTTAAAGTATTTTTAAATTTATTATAAGTACTAAATAAAGCCTTAAAAGCTTCTTCCCTAACTCTTCTATCTTTTGACCTTATGAAGGTTGCATAATTAACCTCTGTAAGTTCAATTTCTTTATTATTTTCATCCTCTATATTTGGAAATGTCATATCTGCATTAGTAAGCATACCAAATATATTTCCTGGAGCCTCAAGACAATCTGAAACCGAAGCCAACATTTCTTCAAGTTCTCTAGAAAGTGTATGAGGTTTCATTATAATTATCTGCTTGAAAAAAAACTTATACATATTTAGTTCCTGTATTTCATCTATATTTTTTAATAGTTCTGCTTCATTTAATGATAATATCTCTGGAACAAAAAATGCATTTATGCTAGACAGTTCTGCTAAATATCCATCTATCTTTTCTTTTATAGTTTGAAATTCTGTGTTAGCTGTATCTTCATCTGATTTAAGGTGAGCGTATACAAATAAAACTTCTGCTTTTCTCGATATTCTTTCTTTTAAATTAAGATATGATATTAAATTTTTAGGATCGTTAAGTGTCCCTGGGAATTCTTTTAGCTTTAAAGCTTCTATCTTTAGCTCCTGAAAGTCTTCCTCCCATCTTTTTGAACTTTTATATACCTTTTCTATATTCCATTTGTACTCTGAAGCTATTTCGTCTCTTGTTTTTAATCTTTTTACTTCCGTCATAAAAAACCCCTCCTTTAATAAACCATATATAAATATGGTATCATAGCAAAACTTAAATTACTATTATAATAGTATGAAGATTCTTGAATCTGTATATGTCATTAATTAATCTGTTGTAATATTATTATTGAACTCTTAAATATAGTCTTCTTTTTTACCTCTTATATCTAAATAAACCTTCTTAAAGCATTCATCTATTAAATTACATATTTCATTTATTTTGTAGCTCATAACTTCTCTCTTCTCATCATAAGGAAAGCTTATAACCCATGTAGGATTATATTCTTCATCTTTATCTTTTATTTTATATCCTTTTTCTATAAAAGCTTCTGTATCAAACAAATCAAATATAGCTGAATATTCCCATTCCTCAACATCCTTATCAGTATCAAAGTAAAGACTTACCATGTTGTCTATACAAAATAGTTTTCTTACATAATTACCTCCGTATCTTACTTCGTAGCTACCAAGTTCTCTTAAAAATAAATTAGTATCCTTTTCTTTCTCCATAATTACTAATGATGAAAATTCCATAATAATCCTCCTTATTTATAATCCTTTATTTTTATGCTTACTTAAAGTTTTTTAATATATCTTAACATATAATATACTAAATTAAATAGGATGTTTCAAAGGACACCCTATACTCTAAGTTAAATAGGCTTACTCTTATAATTTGTAAGCCTATACTTATTATATATTAGTTATCCCTTTAAAACATCCTAAACTTTCTTCTTGCTTATTAATTTAAACTTTCATATATCTTCTGTAAGTTTTCTCTCATAGTTTCTATATAATTTCCCTCTGACTCTAAAGTATTAATAGTTTCTGTCTTAGCACCAATCTCTCTAGCTAGTGTCTCTGATACCTTAGGACTCACATTTTCTTCAGTAAATACAGTTTTTAAATTGACTTCTTTTCCAATACTTACAAGTTCCTTGATTTTTTGTGGTGTAGGTTCTCCCTCTGCAAAGACATCCTCTACACTATATTGGTGTAGGTCAAATTCCCTACATAAATATGCAAAAGCTGCATGACCTGTTACAAATGTTTTATTTTGGAGCGGCTTTATCTTACTTTCATACTCATCTTTTAAATCATCTAGCTCCTTTTCAAACCTTTTATAGTTTTCTTCGTAATAGCTTTTATTAGAATAATCTATTTTAACTAAAGCTTCTTTTATATTATTAGCCTCCACCTTAGCTTCTTTAAGACTTAGCCAAACATGTGGATCAAAATGCCCATGTTCATGTCCTTCTTGTTTAGAAGTTTTTATTAAATCTGCACCTTTAGATGCTTCAACTACTACTAAATTTTTATTATCTATACTTTTTAATATGTCTTCTGCCCAGTGTTCCATTTCTAAACCATTATATACGAATAAGTCCGCTTTAGACATGTTTTTCATATCTTTTGCTTTAGGCTCAAAATCATGAGCTTCTACTCCGCTTGGTACTATAGTTGTAATCTCGATTTTATCTCCCCCTATAGCCATAGCAAATTCAGTCATAGCATTAAAGCTAGATACTACAAAAATCTTTTTTTCTGCATTTTCATTGTTGTCTACCGCCTCTTTTTTATTTACACAAGCTGATAATAATATCATCATACACAATGGACCTATAATTTTAAATAATTTTTTTTTCATTGTTTCCTCCTAGCCTATCTTTTCCCTTGCAAATCATTTGCATTAAGTATATAATAATATACGAAGTAATCATTGTCAACATACAATTTAGAATACAGGGAGCTGAAACATTTGATTATAATAAAAGACCTATGCTTTTCTTATGAAGGCAATAAACCATACATATTAGACCACGTAAATTTGACTATTCCAATGGGTAGTTATTTTTCAATAGTGGGTGAAAACGGCAGCGCTAAAAGCACTTTAATAAAACTAGTCTTAGGTTTACTAAAACCACTAAAAGGAGATATTAAGGTAAATACATCAAACATTGCTTATGTTCCACAAAAACTTGACAGTTTCAACTCTGAGTTCCCAATAACTGTTCATGAATTGTTATCTAACCACAAAAAGGTGTGTAAAATAGATGATTCTAAAGCCATTGATAAGAGTCTTCAAATAGTTTCTATGACTTCTTATAAAAACAAATTAATAGGGAGCCTTTCTGGTGGCCAGCAACAAAAGATATTCATAGCAAGAGCTTTGATGGGATCACCAAAACTTATAATTTTAGACGAGCCTTCTACAGGAATTGATTTTCAAAGTCAAAAAGAAATATATGCTATAATAAAATCCTTAAATACAGAAGATAATATTACTGTTATATCTGTTGAGCATAATTTAGACGCTGTTCTAAAAAACTCTACTCATATATATGAGCTAAATTCCGACACCGGAAATGGTGTTTTATATAATGCTAAGGAATATAGAGATAAAATTTTAAATGTTTATAACGAAAGGTGATTTACATGTTGCAATTTGAATTTATGAGAAATGCCTTAATGGCAGGACTTTTTGTATCCATACTCTGTCCCTTTGTAGGGTTATTCTTAGTTCTTAAAAGATATTCCATGATGGGTGATACCCTATCTCATGCTTCCTTTGCTGGTATAGCTATAGGTTTAGTATCAGGTTTAAATCCCATTATTACATCTTTCATTTTCACATCCGCCTGTGGCCTTTTAATTGAATATTTAAGAAACTATTATAAAAAGTATTCAGAACTTGTAATGTCTATAATACTAACCCTTAGTATAGGTATAGCAATTTTAATAATGAGTACAGGAAAAGCGGGTTCAAGTGTTAATTCTATATTATTTGGAAACATGCTAACAGTTTCAAAGACTGATTTAATATGGATGGCTATAATAGGTGCTATATCTTTTATATTTATATTCTTTTTATACAATAAATTAATCTATGCTACCTTTGATGAAGAGGGTGCTAAAGTTTCTGGAGTAAATGTATCTTTAGTTAACTATATCTTCACTCTTATAGTAGCTGCTACAATATCTATATCCATAAGAATACTCGGAGTGCTTGTTATATCTTCAATGATAGTTGTGCCTGTTGCTACAGCTATGCAACTAAAAAAAGGTTTTAAAAGTACCCTTATATATTCTATATTGTTTGGGTTTATAGATATATTTGCAGGGTTTTTCATATCGTATAAGTTAGATACTGCTACTGGAGGTACTATTGCTTTAACGTCTGTAGTAGTTTTAACTATAATATTGCTAATAAATAAGTATCGTAGGTGAATTTTATGAATACAATGGATTTATTAAAAAACAAGACTATAAAAGCTACTAAAGCACGAATTATAATTTACAATATAATATCTAACTGTGATTGTGGAATAACTGCAGAATATATCCATAACAAATGTTTAGAATCTAATATAAGTATAAACTTATCAACAGTGTACCGAAGCTTAGATTTATTTGAGGAAAAAAGTCTTGTAGAAAAATATGATCTTGGTGAAGGTACATATAATTACACCTTAAAGAAGCATAATCACAAGCATTTGCTAGAATGTAGTCTTTGTCATAAAGAGATAGAACTACAATGTCCAATGCAACAAATTGAAGAGCTTGTAAAAAACAAAACAGGATTCACATTAGTGGAACACGAACTAAAGATGAAGGGTATTTGTAAGGATTGTAAAAAACATAAATAATAAAGCAAAAAAGATCACATTTTAAATGCGATCTTTTTTTGATTTTAAATATATATTATCATTACATTAAATAGCATGTAGTATGAAGTTAATTAAAAACATAAATGATATTATATACATAGGAACTGATATTTCTTTATGCCTTTTACTAGCTAATTTCACTATAGGGTACGCCACAAATCCAAAAGCCATACCATCTACTATACTAAAGGTAAGCGGTATCATAGCAATAATCAAAAAAGCTGGAAATCCTTCTGTAAAATCATTAAAATCTATATTTAATGCGTTTTTAATCATTAAACTACCTATTATTATCAAAATAGGAGCTATAGCGCTATTAGGTATAATTTTAATTATAGGCATAAATATTATAGATAGCAAAAATAGTATTCCTGCTGTAAATGATGTAAGCCCACTCTTACCACCTGCAGCAAGTCCTGCAGCACCTTCAATTGATACTACTGTTGGACTTGTTCCAACTATAGCACAATTAATAACTGACATAGCCGTAGCTTGAAATGATCTTTTAAACTTTTCAGGTTTATCTAGCATTACATTTATCTGTCCATGGATTAATCCAAGGTTTTCAAATACAAGCACCAATAATATAGAAAATGTTGACACAATAAATGAACTTGAAAATATATTACTAAAATCCATATGGCCTATTACTTCCTTATATCCTCCAATGGAAAACCCCGTAAAAGAAATCTGTGATAAATCAATTAATCCAAATGCCGCTGAAAGAAGTACTCCTAAAAACATACTTATAAGAAAGTTACCTTGAACATTCTTCACAAACAACACCAATGTGATTATAAGGGTTATAAGAGTTACATAAACTGCCGGATCACTAAGACTTCCAAGTGCTACAAATGTTGTTTCATTTGAAACTATTATTCCGCTCTTTTGAAGTCCTATAAAGGTTATCATAAGACCTATTCCTACAGTTATAGCTTCTTTTAATGATATTGGAATTGATTTTGTTAGTATCTCACCAAGTTTTGTAAAGGCTACCACAGCGAACAAAATTCCTGCAATAAACACCGATGCCAATGCTTGTTCCCAGGTTAATCCCATAGTTTTAACTATGGTGTAAGAAAACATAGCGTTAACCCCCATACCAGGTACCAATATCATTGGTGACTTTCCCCAAAATGCGGACAGTAAACATCCAACAAAAGTAGATAACACTGTAGCTATAACCGCCGCTTCCATAGGTATTCCAGCATCTGCTAGTATAGCTGGATTAACCGCTATTATGTAAGCAGCAGCAAAAAATGATGTAAGCCCTGCTAACATTTCCTTTTTTCTTGTGGTTTCATTAATATCTAAGTCAAATAATTTATTCAATTTTTTTCCTCTTCATGTCTTTCCCTCTCCCTCCCACGTTTACACTTATTATGTGTAATTGCACTAATATTATAACAAATAATATTATAAAATCAAAGTAATTATTTACCTCGAAAATATTAATTTCAATCCTAATATAATTAATATTATGCCTCCGATATAATCTGCATACTTACATATAAATTCTATCCTTCTAAAAAACTTGCTTATTATAAATGCTATAATTGTAAGAGTACAAGTTACCATCCCTATAAACAAACTTATTTTAATAAGTAATATTAAGCTAGTTATTGTCTCAAAAAAGGTAAATCCTATAACTAAAGCATCTATGCTTACAGATACCCCCAATAATATACACATCTTTGGCTTTAAAAATATATATGTTTTTTTATCTTCCATACCTTCTATTATCATTGTTATACCAAGTATAGCTACTATAATCCCTCCTAGTATACTAGAAGTATAATTTACATACTGACTAAATATAAGGCTTCCAAAGGAGCCAATCAACATAAATAAGGTTTGAAAAAATGAAAAGGACATACAAAAGCATAACTTATTCCTAAACTTAACATTTGAATTAAGTCCTATACTTAGTGCTACTCCAAAGGCATCTAAAGACAATGCAATAGCAACTACAAATATAGATAAAAACGTCATATTAGTCTCCTTTCAAACATGTTAATAGTGATAATTAATATATACTGCATCACTTGTTAATATATTCAACTATCATATTGAAAAGAGTAAACTTTTTTAAATCAATATTAAGATTCTATTAATTTTAACATTAAGCATATAATGCTATTACTTACTTATATATTTAGTTAAAAGCCTTTATTTTTCTGATTATATATTATATATTATTAATTGATGAATACTTTATACTCATAACGACTCATAATGAGTCATAATGACTTATATAGTATATAACATATATGTAAAGGAGATAATTATAATGTGTAATTGCCTTATTGCTCAATCTGGAGGTCCTACTTCTGTTATAAATTCAAGCGTTGTAGGTCTTGTGGATGAAAATACTAAGTTAAACATATTTAATACAGTGTACGGAGGACTAAATGGTATCGAGGGAATACTAAATGAAAATATAATAAATTTATCAATTTGTGATAAAAATGTATTAGAAACCTTTAAACTTACCCCTTCTTCCGGCTTAGGTTCTTGTAGATATAAAATGAAAGATTATAATAACGATGAAAGCGAATATATTAAAATTTTTGATATATTTCATAAATTAGACATTAAAGCCTTCTTTTACATAGGTGGAAATGACTCTATGGATACGGTGTCAAAACTTAGTAAGTATGCGGAAATCAAAAATTTAGATGTTAAAATAATGGGTATACCTAAAACTATAGATAATGACCTTCCAATAACAGATCACACTCCTGGTTTTGGAAGTGCTGCAAAGTTTATATCCACAGTAGCTTTAGAAACATACTTAGATTCTTCTGTTTATATAAATAACGGTATATTTATATTAGAAACTATGGGAAGAGATGCAGGATGGCTTGCTGCTAGTGCTTCTTTAGCAAAACTTAACAATAAACCTATAGCTGATTTTATATATCTTCCTGAAATAGCCTTTAATGCTGATACCTTTATAAATGATGTTAGCGAAAAGTTCAAAAAACAAAATCATGTATATATAGTAGCCTCTGAAGGCTTAAAGGATAATAGTGGAAACTTCTTATCTACCCTTCAATCTACAGGATGCCATGATAATTTTGGACATGCTCAATTAGGAGGTGTAGGAAATTATCTAAGGAATTTAATTTTAGATAATAATATAACAACTAGGGTTAAATCATTAGAACTAGGTGTACTGCAAAGATGTGCAATGCATGTATCTTCTTCTATAGATGTGGAGGAGGCCTATGCTTCTGGTGCTGCTGCTCTTAGATTTGCAAAAGATGGTATATCGGGATATATGGTTGGAATTAAGAGAATAGATGGTAGCACTTATTCAACTGAAACCTTTCCTATAAAAGCATCCACTGTAGCTAATAATGTTAAATACATACCTAGAGATTGGATCAACAAAGAAGGCAATGGTGTAAATGAGCTATTTTACACCTACGCGAATCCTCTTATTTCTGGTAATGTAGAATTAATATATAATAATTGTATACCAAGCTATCATATTTTTAATAAATAACTTATAAATGTTTTTAATAAATAATTTATAAATATTTCAAGTTTCAGATGGGCTTAAATCCCACCTGAAACTTAAAACTTATTAAAGTAATTATACCTACCATTAATATAATCTAGCGCTGATATAAAATAATCCACTTCTTCTTTTGTGTTGTATATTCCAAAACTCACTCTAACCATTCCTGGCTTTGGATAATTCAAGTTATTTTTATAGTATTCTATCTCCTTTTGTGATATTTTAAGAAGTCTTTGTACATAGGGTTGAGCACAAAAACACCCTGATCTAACTTCAATTCCATAATATTTATATAGCATTTCTGCTACCTTTTCATGATGAAGTCCTTTCATATTAAAGCTTACTATGCCTAATCTATCTTTATCCATTTTAGTGCTTCCATATATACTTATATACTCTCTCTTATTTAAATTATAAAGCAAATATGCTGTTAGCTCTCTTTCATGTCTTTCTATAATATCAATATCTAGATACTCCATAACCTTTAATGAAGATATAAGCGCAACAACCCCCATAAAATTTGGTGTACCTGCTTCCTCCTTCAAAGGCACATCCTCCCATATTACTTCCTCCTTGGTAACAAACTTCACTGTACCTCCACCTTTACAATCTGGATCTCCTGCATCAAAAGCTTTCTTTTTACCTATAATAACGCCTATACCAAAGGGAGCATACATCTTATGTGCAGAAAACACCAAATAATCTATAGCAGCTGCTCTATTATCATTTTTAATACATATCTTTTTATGAGGCACCATCTGAGCTCCATCTACTATAATTTCTGCTCCATAGTTATGACATATTTCAGATATCATATATATATCATTAATAAATCCTGTAACATTTGATGCTCCAGTTAATGTTACATATTTAACCCTTCCATTATAGTATTCAAGCTTCTGATAAAGACTTTCTAGAGATAGTCTTCCGTCCCTATCTATCTCTATATAATCTAAGTTGCACTTCCCCCTCCATGGCAAATCATTAGAATGGTGTTCCATATAGGAAGAAAGCACTACATCATCTTTATTATAAATTAGCCTATTAGATAATTTATTTATACCTTCTGTAGTATTTTTAGTGAATATAACAGTATATTCATCATTAGGAGCCATAAAATATTTTAGTATAGCTTCCCTAGACTCTTCATAAAGATTTGAACAAATATTAGACTTATAACCTACCCCTCTATGAACTGAACCATAGTAAGATGAAAAGTATTGTATATTATCCATTACATACTTAAAAGGAGGAGTAGTAGCTGCATTATCAAAATTTATAGTTTTCACTACTTTACCATTATCTAATTTAATATAATGATTTATTTCAGAAAAAAGATTCCTATAATCTATAAACATAAAAATTCCTCCCTCTTATATTATTAATATTCATATACACTGTAATTTGATACTATCTTTTAATATTATTTTAACCTGCAACAATATATATATCTTCACATAGTATATATTGTAGTTTAAAAAATGGAGGTATTATTTTATGTGTGAAAAAGACTCCTTTATGGAAAAAGATGATGATATGAATTTTGTCCCTTGGGTTCAAGATACAAATGTTTTCTCTGATATGCAAAATGACTCTAGAATCCTAGAAGATCCTTCAGTAGCTTCTATTGGTATGATGTGTAATCCTAATATGATGCAATCTATGGATATGATGTGCCATCCAAGCAACATGAAGCCTATGGATATGATGTGTCATCCGAGCATGATGCAGCCTATGGATATGATGTGCCATCTGAGCATGATGCACCCTATGCATATGATGGGTAATCCTAATATGATGTGTCCTATGCATATGATGGGTAATCCTAATATGTTAAATCCTATGATGGGCTCTCCTTATAACATACCACCAAACGTAGAAAATAAAATCCCAACTCATGATGCTTGCACAAAGGGCTGTAGAGAAATTGAAGATGTTAATTATTCCGATGACTTTAGAAGTAAGGATAAAAATGTGGAAAAGATACTAAGAAAGATAGAATGTAATAATCCAATGATATTGAAAACTCTAATGTGCTATAATATGCCTTGTAATCTTGCAAGGAACATAATGAAAGATATGATAAAGCTCACATTAATGTATAAGTAATTAATATAAATAAAAATAAAAGGTAGAAGTTTTAAAGTGTGTACTTTATAACTTCTACTTTTTATTTAAATTCATAACTACATAATAAATAGGATATCCTAAAGGTAATCCTATCTCATGAAGACAGACAAAAGCAAATCGTTGTTTTAATTTAAATAAAACTTCATTTAACTTCATATCTTTATTATATCCATATTGTAACAAAGACTCTAAACCTTCTTCATTATAAATTACACCTTCAAGTTTACTTCTATTATAAATCATAATCACAGATACTCCTTTCTTCTTCCCTGATCTAAAATAATCTAACTTCAAATAATCTAACTTCAATTAATATAACCAATTGTTTTAATATTTTTATTGATTGTTTTTTAAAAATTGCTTTATATTTTGATCTAAGTAACTAATAGATCTTCTTGAATATATTATGTTAGTATCATTTTCCTTTACTCTTCCTTTTATGGTCTTACTTAATTGATGTCCTATAAAATCTGTTAAAACTAAAACAAGGTCAGTATTTACAGGTATATCTAATTTTAAATCACCCTTTTTTCTTCCTGTAATATGATTTATAGTTTCAAAACCATTTCCTCTTAAATAATCTTTAATATTTCCAAGCTTATCTCCGCCTATTACTAGTATACTCATTATAATCACTCCTTATATATTTTTTCTAACACTAAATTCTATACATTATATTTTATATCTTTACATGTTAATATTAATATTAATAATCATTCTCAATCGTATTGTATAGTATTTTTCTTTTTTTGTAAACAGTATTGTTATATATTTTTAAAAAAAAATAGAAGACTTCTCATTAATTGAGAAGTCTTCTTAAGTTTATATCATAACAAGTATCTTTTATTAATATCTTAATGCTTGTATAAAATCCAATTTAGCTTCCCTAGGTGATTTTTTATTAACTGAATATATTCTTTATCCAGTTAATAAAACCTTTCCTTTCTTCTTTAACTTCAACTTTTTGTTCTATTTTCACTTCTGGTATTTTTACTTCTTCAGTCTTTATTATGAATTTAACTTTACCTTCCATGCCCTCTTCTATACCTGAAAATGTTCCGTAGTTTTCCGATAACTTCACAATTTCATCTTTAGATGCTAGTACCTCATCTATATCAGCTACACCTTCACTTACTTTATCATGAAGCTTTGTTACTCCTTCTTCATCAAACTTTTCCATTCCCTCTTTTAATTCTTTAGCGCCATTTGCTAATTGACTTGAAGCATCTTTTAGTTGTGCGGCTCCAAAGTTTAATCCTTCAACTCCATTATTCAAATCTGATGTACCCTCATATAGCCTATTTACGCCCTCTTCTAGTTGCTTTATTCCACCAGTCAATTGGGGAAGCTTACCTAGTGACTCCCTTACCTTACTCACATTATCTTCTTCTAAAGATTCCTTCATTATTGAAAGTATATCTTCACTATCTTTAAGATGTTTTTGCATAGTCATTAGGGTATTTATACTTTCAGGTGACTTAGATATCTTATCCATTATATCTGGTGTCATATTTTTTTCTATAGCTGTTATTATAGGTTGAAGATTTTTCATATCTTCTTCTAATACTGATATATTACCAACTGTTTCTTTAAATTCTTTACGCTTGCTAGCTTCTAATAATTTCTTTGATATAGCTATATTTTGTTTGTTTTTATCTAAAGTAGACTTCATTCCTTGTATAGCTGGAAGCATTTGATTTACCTTATTAAGTTCGCCCATAATCTCTTTATTGTTTAATACTTCATTTAATCCCTTTAACATAACCTGTGTATTAGGATCTTGTATTTTAGATTGAGCGCCCTTTAATGTAGCAGTCATTTTCTTAATACTCTTCATAGTTTCTGGATTTAGAGCTTTTGAAATAGCTTCTAAAGCATCTTTATTTTGCCCAAGAGCTTGTTGAAGTGCTATTAAAGTTTTTAAGCTTTCTTTCATACTATCCATACTGCCTTTGGATTTAATAAATCCATCTCTGACTCCTACCACCGCACCATTATATCCACTAATCAATCCTTGTAACTGTTTATTTACCTTTGCTGTTTGTTGATTATCTAGAGGATAAGCTTTATTTACTGCTTCCCTTAATGCATTAACATTTTCTTCTTTAATTAGATCCTCTGTATCTGCAACAAATTTATTAGCCATAGCTTCTTGCTGTTCTAAAATCCCTTTCATCTCTGCTCCATTTACCTTTTCTAGAGCCTTTGCTGAATCTAATATATTGTTAATTGCACTAGCATTTTGAAATATAGGTGATAGTGTATCTATCACAGATATATCCATAGTAGCTAATGAATTTAATTCTCCCATAAGCGGTGCTAATTTATCTACATTTTTCATAACCTCTAGTAATGGTTGTAACTTTTCAGCATCTATATCTACACTACTTAGCTTATCTGTAGTGTTTATTAAAGCCTCAATATTACTTATATTCTCTGGTGTTGATAATGCTTTTAACTGTTCAATCATGGTATTTGCTAACATTTTTGATATTCCAACTGCCCTATAATCTATAAACGTCTTCCCCATAAGATTCATATTATCCTCACTAAGTAAAGGTACTAAACCTCCAACACTTGAAACATCAATATCTTTTGCAAAGTAAGCATCATTAATTAATGTTCTTTCTCTTTCAACATTATTATCCTCTGTTATTAATGCAATCTTTTTTTGATTTTCTCCTTTTGACATTTCACCTTTTATTATTCCAATACCTTTTCCCGCAGTATTTATGCCAGATTTTAAATCATAGGCTCCATTTCTTAGGGAAGTACTACCATCCTTTAATTTATCAGTGCCAACCACTAAATCGCCCATTTTTTCTGCAAAAAGGCTTTCTCCTTCTGATAGCTTTTCACTACCTTCTTTTAACTTTCCACTAGCATCTTTTAATTCATCTATTCCATCAACTAGTTCTGAAAGGTCTTTAGAATTCTTTAACTTTTCAATCTCTGGAAGATCTGGCGTAGCTGTTATCATTACTGGTCCCATCTTAAAGTTTTCAACATCAGATTCTATTTCAAGCTTATCTTCAAGTCCAAGATCTATATCCATGGTGTTAAGTCCTAAGCTCTCCTTTAATCCTGGTAACCCTATATAAGTTACTATATTGTTATTTCCATCAGAAGCTATCTGTCCAGAGTTTACCTTTATATTTTTGAAGTTATCTATAGGTAAATTTAATAAAGCTACAGTAGCGAAGGGTGTATATATTGTTTTCTCTTTGCCATTAATAGTAACCTTATGAGCTTCTTTATTTTTTATTTCCAAGCTTATTTTTACCTTACCAGATTTCCCTGCTAATTCTTCTGGTTTTATACTTACTCCATTTAAATAATATACCATTGTTATTTCTAAAGGTAACTCTTCATTAGAGTTCCCTTGATAAAAGATATCATTTTCTTTAGATCTCCATGTAATTGATTCTCCACTTATATCTGGTTTATCTTCACCTTTTATATTTTTTATATCCTTTAAATTGGACTTATCTTTTATATCACCACCGTTTGGATTATGAATCCAAGCACTTACTATCTTATCTTTTACATTTCCATCTTTATCTAATGTTATATATACTGATTCATCTTTCTTAACTGCTTCCGATGCCTGTACTAAATTAGGGCTTACTATTGAAGCCACTAAAACAAGACTTATAATTGTTTTTGACATATAATTCAATTTATCTTTTTTCATTATACTTACCTCCTGTAAATTTAAGCTGATAATTCAACATTTTCTTTTTCATTTTTATTTTGTTTCCACCCTTTAGTTGTAAACCCTATAAACTTTTCTGAAACTATTAATATTGATGGTAATATAAATATTATTACAACCATACTTATAATAGCTCCTCTAGCCATTAAAAAGCATAGACTCTTTATAAGTTCCATATCTGATATAAGTGCTACTCCTGCAGTAGCTGCAAAAAATGTAAGAGCACTTGTTACTATAGATTTTGCTGAACCTTGTACAGATATTTTCATAGCTTCTATCTTGTCATATCCATTTCCAATTTCCTCTTTAAATCTAGATGTAAGTAAAATAGCGTAGTCTACAGTTGCTCCTAGCTGTATAGTTCCGATTACTATATTTGAGATAAAAGGAAGTGCTGTACCTGTGTAGTACGGAATTCCAAGATTTATAAATATAGCAAGTTCAATTGACAATACTAAAATAAGTGGTAATGAAAAAGATAAAAACACTCCAAATATTATGGCAAATATAGCTGCAATTGAAACTACATTTACTCTTTTAAAATCGCTCTCAGCTATCCGAATTAGGTCTTTAGTTAAAGGTCCCTCGCCTGATACCATAGCATTTCCATCATACTCTTTTGCGATATTTATTATTTCATCCACTTGAGCATTTTCTTCGTCTTGTGCTGCTTTATATATAGAATTTGCAACTATTAAGTTGTATCCATCCTTTTTAAAGTTTGCTTTTATATCTTCTGGTACAAAGCTTTCTGGAATTGATCCACCTATTAATTTATCATAAGATAAAACTTTTTCTATTCCTTCAACCTTTTCTATTCGATCTGCCATTTCTTTCTTTTTGTACTGCGGCAAATCATCTTTTACAACTATCATATGTGTAGTTGTCATATTATAATCTTCCTTAAGCTTGTTTAAAGCTACCACTGATTCCATGTCTTTAGGTAATGACTCATCTAAGTTGTAATACACCTTTGCATTATTAGCTCCATAAATTGCTGGTATAAAAGCTATAACGAATATAACAACAATAAACTTATAGTGATTAGTTACATAATCTGCAACCTTTGTAAATTCAGGCAATATGGTTTTATGATTGAACCTGTGTATAGCTTTATCAAAGTATAAAACTAAGGCCGGTAAAATAGTTACCGTACATATTACTCCAAGTAATACTCCTTTAGCCATTACAATTCCTATATCTTTTCCAAGAGCTAATTCCATAGCACAAAGTGCAAGGAAACCGGCTATAGTTGTAAGAGAACTTCCCGATATAGCTGCTATGGTATTTGCTATTGCCTCTGCCATAGCTTCTTCTTTATCCTCTATTTTAAGCTTTTCTTCTTCATATCTGTGCAATAAGAATATTGAATAGTCCATAGTTACCCCTAACTGGAGTACTGCTGCCAAGGCTTTTGTTATATATGAAACCTCACCTAAGAATATATTACTTCCAAAGTTATATAAGATTGCAAATCCAATGGAGGCTAAAAATATAAATGGTATAATTACAGATTCCATAGTAAGCGCTAAAACTATTGTAGATAAAACTACTGCAATTAACACATAAATAGGAGTCTGTTTATCCGAAAGGTCCTTTGTATCTTTTACTATAGCTGATAATCCACTTAGAAAGCTTTTTTCATCCATTACTTTTCTTATATCTGTTATAGCCTTTTGTGTAACCTCTGAGGAACTTCCCTCTTTATACTTTATTACCATCATTGTAGAATCTTTGCTATAAAGCGCTCCCCTTACATCCTCTGGTAATATCTCCTTTGGAATAGATATATCTAGGACATCATCTATCCAAAGTACACTCTCTACTCCATCAATTGTTTGAACCTTTTCTTTTATTCTAGATACCTCTTTAGGTTCTGCATCATCCATAATTAGCATAGATAAAGATGCACTTGCAAATGTATCATCCAAAATATTTTGACCTTTCATAGAATCTAAATCTTGTGGTAAATAAGTCAAAACATCATAATTTATTTTTGTATTTATCATACCAAAAACTGATAAAATTGATAAAAGTATTGCTACTATAAGCACTATATTTCTATGCTTTGATATGAATGCACCAAATTTCTTCACTTTGCCTCATTCCTTTCTTTATCTTTAAACTTCTAACATTTTTTTTATGGTTTTAAATAAAATAGGTTTCATAGTATCCATGTCATAAGGTTCTTCAAGTATGATACTGCTATAACAAACACTTCCTATAAGTTCTATAATCATAAATAGAATTTTTTCGGATTCTTTTTCATCAGTACCACGTAACTCCATATTAACTATAAATATATCTACTACTCGTCTCATTTCTTCATGTTGTTCAGGCTTCATTATAGCTCTTCTATATACACCCCATGAAAAGTTCTTATTTATAATCTTAAGCATAAGTTTATTTTCTTTAAAGTATTCTATTATATAATCCACATGAAATAAAAACATATCTATAAAGTTGTCAAAAGACTTTTCTTCTGTTTTTTCCATAGCCTCTTTTATAACACTAGAACTCTTTTGAAGTATAATTTTATTTATTATGTCATATTTGTCTTTAAAATACAGGTAAAATGTTCCCTTTGCTACTCCAGCCTTTTTAACAATATCGTCTATAGCAGTATTTTGAAATCCCTTTGTAGTAAAAAGTTCATAAGCCGCACTATATAAATCTTTTTCTTTTATTCTTTTGTTACTTTCTGACTTGCTTTTTGTTTCATCCTTTTTAATTACCTTATTCATCTTATCCACTCCTGATATAATCTTTATGTGATATCCATAATGTTCTATACTCCTTCTTTCATAAAAAAGCCTTCTAAACTGTTTATCTCTATCTTATTTCTTTTGTACATTTCAAATAAACTTTTTAGTTTAATGACCACCGGTCATTTATCTAACATATATTATTATATCCCTTAATGACCAATAGTCAATATATTTTACCAAACTTTTTAATTAATAATTTTATAACTTGTTTTCCGAAAATTAATGTATACCTTTACCACATTCTAATTACTAAATATTATGTTTATAAGTGATCTATGTTATAATAATAAATATATTTTTTGTTATTATATTATTATTTTTGTTATTAAAAATAATAATATAGTATAATGTAGTCAATAATAAAAAAACAAGGCGGTATTAATATGATTGTTATTGGTTGTAAAAATATTTCAAAAAGTTATGGTATAGATGTAGTATTAAACAAAGTAAATTTTTCTATAAATGAAGGAGATAAAGTTGGTTTTATAGGTGCTAACGGAGCTGGTAAATCCACCTTATTTAAAATATTAACAGGTGAGCTTTCTTATGATACAGGTGATATATTCATAGATAAAAACAAAGCCCTAGGCTACCTTTCCCAACATCTTTCCCTAGGATCTAATAGTAGTATTTATGAAGAAATGCTTTCTGTTTTTAGTGAACTACTATCCATTGAAAAAAAACTAAAAGAGTTAGAACTTAAGTTAAATGAAGGCTATGATCCTAATAAAGCTGCCTATCATGATAAGCTTATAAAAGACTATACAACTTTAACTGAATTGTATAATAATAAAGGTGGATATACATATAAAGGTGATATTAATAGGATATTAAAAGGATTAGGCTTCTTCGAAGATGACTATGAAAAGCCTATAACTATTCTAAGCGGTGGTCAAAAAACTAGGGTCGCCCTTTGTAAACTTCTTCTTACAAAGCCTGAAATATTACTTCTAGACGAGCCTACAAATCATTTAGATTTAGATGCTATAGAGTGGCTTGAAGATTACTTGAAGGGCTATAAAGGAACCATCATTATTATATCCCATGATAGGTTTTTCTTAGATGCTATAACTACCCACACCTTTGAACTTATTAATGGACACGTAGATTGTTATAACGCAAATTACTCAAAATATATAGACCTTAGAAAAAAAGAATTTGAAACAAAGCTAAAAGCTTATAATCTCCAACAAATTGAAATTAAAAGACAAGAGGACATTATTGAAAAATATAAATCTTTTAATCGTGAAAAAAGTATCCGAGCAGCAGAAAGTAGAGAAAAAGCCTTAGCTAAAATAGAAAGACTAGAAACCCCTGATAAAGACTCAAAGGCTTCTAAAATTAAATTCGAAACCTTAATAAAAAGTGGAAATGATGTATTATATATAGAAAACTTAAGCAAAAACTTCGGAGAAAACCAACTTTTCTCTGATGTTAATCTTGATATAAAAAGAGGAGATCGTATAGCCCTTATTGGTGAAAACGGAAGAGGTAAAACCACCCTCTTTAAGATCATAATGGATGACATACCTCCTAATAAAGGTACAAAGACCTTAGGTAAAAATGTATTCATTGGCTATTATGATCAGGAACAATCTAACTTAAATGAAAGCAAAACAATTATTGATGAGATTTGGGATGAATATCCTCATATGACAACAACTCAAGTTAGAAATGCTTTGGCATCATTTCTTTTTACTGGTGATGATGTTTTTAAGGAAATAAACAAATTAAGCGGTGGCGAAAAATGTAGAATTAATCTTTTAAAGCTTATGCTTTCAAAATCTAATTTTCTATTATTAGATGAACCTACAAATCATTTAGATATTATGTCAAGAGAAGCCTTAGAAGATGCTATAAATAACTACGATGGAACCTTACTTATTATTTCACATGATAGATACTTTTTAAATAAAGTTATAAATAATATCTGTGAACTTAATTCAGATGGAGTAAAAGAGTACCTTGGAAATTATAATTACTTCCAAGAAAAGAAGAAGAATCCTTCTAGATATGAAGGATTAGAAGAACTTCAAAACAAAAGCAAAACTCAGGTATCTGAAGAAAAACGCAAAAGAAGAAATTTAGATAAAAAAGCAAAAGAAGAAGAAAATAAACTTAAATCTTTAGAACAAGATATTTCATCTAGTGAATCAAATATACTAAAACTTCAAGAACTACTTTGTTTAGAAGAAGTTTATTCAAATGCAGAAAAGAGTGAATCTATTAACAAAGAATTACTAGAACTACAAAAAGTATTAGAAACTTTATATGAAGAATGGGAAAAGCTGATATAGTAATTACTATATCAGCTTTCTACATTTACTTACCTTGCCTAATTTTATCTCTTTTCCTGTAATATAATTTTTATAGTTTTGCTTTTACCCTCTCTGTAAACTTCAATACTAACTTCATCTCCATTACCTTTTTGAGATTTCAACTTATTTAATTCAGCCATAGTATTTATCTTATTACCATCAAATCCTGTGATAACATCAGATGGTCTTATTCCAACCTTTTCTGCTGGACTAAACTCTATAACCTCCATAACGTAAACTCCTACTGGTATTTTATTTTCTTTAGATACCCTTTCTGATATATCTCTTCCCCTAATACCTATTTCTAATATAGGTTTTGATAAATCTCCAAGTTTTGCTTTAGCTTGATTTATAGGTATAGAAAAACCAATACCTTCTACCCCACCTTCCGCTGACTTTGAATTAATTTTGGCAGTATTCATACCTATTACTTCACCTCTTGAATTTAATAAAGGACCACCACTATTACCAGGATTTATAGCTGCATCTGTTTGAATAAGCGTTAAGTCTTTACCACCTATATTTATAGTTCTATTTATTGCACTTACTATACCAGATGTTACAGTTCCCAAAAATTCCTTTCCTAGAGGATTTCCTATTGCAACAACTGATTCTCCTGCTTGAACAGAATCTGAATCTCCAAGCTCCACTACTCCCGGCATCTTCATTTCTTCTTTTATCTTAACTACAGCTATATCATTTTCTGCATCGTAGTTTACAACCTTTGCTCCAACTTCCTTACCATCATTTAATATTACTTTCACATCTTGAGCGCCTTTTATAACATGGTAATTTGTAAGTAAGTAACCTTCTTCATTTATTATAAATCCAGATCCTATACCTTCTGTTGCTTGATTTCCAAAAATACCATAGTCTTTTATACTTTTGGTGGTAACTCCAACCACAGCTGGCCCCACCTTATCTATAATTTCAGTAACAGTTAAAGCTTCCTTATCTTCTCTTAAAGAAGTGGTACCATAATTTTTGTTTTTTTCTTCTATTATAGTTTTGTATAAGGCAGTGCTTTTAAATTTTTCACTTTGTGGGGCTACATATAGTACCCCAGCTGCTCCTAAAAGCCCACCTATTATAGCAAATATTAATGACAAAGCTACATATGGAAATATACTTCTATCTCTATATTTTTTATTATCAACCTTTTCCATACTCATATTCTCCCTTCGATGATTTTCATTATCATTTTCAGACTTTTCTTTTGGTATAATAATAAAATCTGGTGAATATCCCTGTATCTTCTTTTTTGTGTTTTCAGAGTTATTTTCATACCTCTCATCCATTCAAATCATCCTCTCTATACTTATATTCTGTTCTTGTTTATATATTAAACTATAATTGTTACAACTGTATGTCAAAATATAAAATTTTAGTGAGGTATTCAAATTATATATTGAAATCCTCACTAAAATTTTATATTTAAGTATGATAGTAAATAATTCTAAAAATACTATTTACCTTTCTATAAAAACTAACTCCCGCTACTTTTCAGATAACTTATTTGTTTCTTTTAGAATATTCCCTAAATAAAATATGATTGAATTTTCATCTTCTAAGGGTATATTACTTATATTAGGTAATACTTTAACCTCAGATTTAGATGATAGTTCCGACAGTTTGCTAGCTTCTTTTATATATTTATCACCTTTATTCTCACTCAATAAGATTACTAATGGTTTATTACCTAATGACCCTTCATGTTGCAAGTCCAAATTGTAATTTTTCAAAATTTTTAATTCCTCTTTGTATGCTCTTAAATATTTTTTACTTACAGTAAATGAATTAAATATCTCTGCATTTTCTTCTGAAAGAAGTGATGTTATATCATTTTTTATTTTAATCATATTTATATTATTAAGTATTCTTATAGAACCTATACTGGAAAATGTTTCCTGAACTGATTTATTTCTTATTTGTTTTTTCAAATCCTTTTGTGTTTCCTTTAAGCTAAGATTATTCTCTAATATAGGATTTATAAGTATCGATCCTATGACTTCATTTGGGTACCTTTTAGCAAAGTTACTAGCTAAAAGTGATCCATATGAATTTCCCACAAATATATAAGGTCCATTAACTGCTCCTTTATATAATATATCTGAAAGGTCTTTAACTTCATCCTCTATACTTATCTCTTTTGCTGATCCTTCACTTAAGCCATATCCTGACCTATCATAATAAAATACTCTAAAATTCTTTGGCATACTCTTAACAAGTTTACTCCACTCTAAGTGATCCGCTCCTATATCCGATTCTAAAATTATAGTAGCCTTTCCATGACCAACTAAATCATAATATATCTTTTTTTCATTTATAGATACATATTTACCCTTGCCTTTTGCTTTAATGCTCATCTTATGGCTACTTATATTTTCATATAACATTCCAAAGAATGTTATTAAAAATAATATTACAACAACTATTTCTACAACTCTTAATTTATTAACCTTCCTTTTGGGTTTATATTTATGCATACTATTAGAGTAAGGTAAAAACTTCATAATTATCTTTCTCCTAATTTAAGATTGGGTCTTGCATTTAAATCTAGTTCAGATTTTATTCCTTTCATAAACTCAAAATAACCAGCACTTCCTATCATTGCAGCATTATCAGTACATAAAATAGGATCTGGAAATAAAACCTCTATGCCTTCTTTACTTCCCTTTTCAATAAGATTTCTTCTAAGTTCTGAATTAGATGCAACTCCACCTGCTATAGCTATCTTATCTACCCCTTTTATTTTACAAGCTTTAAGAGCATTATCTGTAAGAACTTCAACTACAGCCTTTTGAAATGATGCGGCCACATCTGCCTTATTTACTTTCTCATTTTTCATTTCCATTTTATTTAGATAATTTAAAACTGATGACTTTACACCACTAAAAGAAAAATCTAAAGATCCATCATGAAAATTAGCTTTAGGAAACTTTATAGCATCCTTATTTCCTTCTTTTGAAAGTATATCTATCTTAGGACCTCCTGGATATCCAAGACCTAGTGACCTTGCAACTTTATCATAAGCTTCTCCTGCCGCATCATCTCTAGTTTCACCTATAACCTCAAACTTACCAAAATCTTTTACATATACAATAAATGTATGTCCACCTGATACTACAAGACACATAAAAGGTGGTTTTAAATCTTTATGTTGGATAAAGTTGGCACTTATATGACCTTCAATATGATTTATACCTATTAAAGGTTTTTTACTTCCATAAGCTAAACCCTTTGCATATTGTATACCTACCAAAAGTGCCCCTACAAGTCCTGGCCCATAGGTTACAGCTATGGCATCTATATCATTTAAATTCATAGAAGCCTCTTCTAGTGCTTGTTGCACTACAGTATTTACTGCTTCTATGTGTTTTCTCGATGCTACTTCTGGAACTACGCCTCCAAACTTTTTATGAGTTTCTATTTGAGATGAAATTATATTTGAAAGAACTTGTCTCCCGTTTACTACAACTGCTGCGGCTGTTTCATCACAACTACTTTCTATCGCTAATATCCTTATACTTTTATCCATATTCAACCATCCTTAATATAATCATTCTGTAATTATATTATACTTAATACGAATTATATAATCAATGAGTTCGAAGTCAATAATAAATTTAACACATAAAATTAAAAAGACACTTGAGAACATAAGTTTTCAGTGATAGAATAATTACCATGGAAATAATATATTATATGAATCTATAAATAGCTTTATATAATCTTAAGTTCTAATAAAGGAGTAATGTTTATGTCATGCTATTATGCAAAGGTTGTTGTAAAGGGATCTCCTATATCTAAATCTAATTTTAAATTATTTAACCTTAGTGGACGAGCTATTTTGCCTTATAATTCAGGAAAATACCACGATAGATATGCATTATATGAAGAAGAAATTGCCTATGCTACTATGTGCCAAAATCCTAATTTAATACTTACAGAATCTTTAATAGCAATATTGAAGGTTTATTATAAAAGCTCTAAACGTCACCCTGACACAAATAATATTACCAAAAGTATATTTGATGGAATCGAAAAAAGTGGATTAATAATAAACGATGCTCAAATAAGGAGACTTTATATAGAGGAATTATATGATAAAGTAAACCCTAGGTTTGAATTAGAGCTTTACGCTGAAAGTAAGTACAATATTTCTTATAAAATAAGTGGAAATGAAACTCTACTAGATCCAATAGAATATACTCCACCATCAAATAAGGTAGTAAAATCTCCTTCAAATTTACCTAAAGATAATTTAAAAAATGATCATAAAAAGTCATGTTATATCTGCTTAAAACCTTTAGGAGAAAATGCAGGTATGTCTGCTGATAATGGAAATAAGTTCATATGTGAGGGATGTTTTAAAAAGTTATTTTAATCTTCTCTAATACTTACCACATTTTAAATATTCCAAAGCCTTTCTTTTAATAGTTTTATATGATTTGGATTAGTGCCACAGCATCCGCCTATATATATTGCTCCTGCTTTATATATAGATTCCATTTCATCTAAAAATTCAGATTCTAATACACCATAAGTTAATATATTATCTTCTTCTTTTGGTATTCCTAAATTAGGTTTAGCTATTATATCAAATGCTGAATATGTTTTAAATTCATTGGTTAATGACAAGGCTTTTGATCTTACATCTACGCAGTTAAATCCTAAAGCTTTTAACTTATAATCCTTAAGTAACCTTACAATATCTTTTATGTTCTCTCCTGAATATAATCTATTATCATTATTAAATGTAAAGCTTAAAAATATATCTTTATTAGTCTCCTTAAATGCATCTAACGCACATAATGCCTCCTCCATTTGATACATAGTTTCTATAAATATCATATCTACATTTAACTCTTTAATTATTTTAGCTATTTCATAATAAGTTTCATATATTTCTTTTGAGTCTACAGATTTATCTTTCATATTAACGCCAAGAGGACCTACATCATACGCAACTAAACTATTTCCCTTTGACTGATTTGCTATATCAATAGATGCCTTTATTAAGGTTTTAAGTTTGTAATCATCACCTTTTAAGCTTATTCCATTTAAGGAAAAGCTATTAGTAAGTATTATGTCGCTTCCTGATCTTACGTACCTTTCATGAACATTTTTAATTAAATCTTTATTTTTAATATTTAACTCCGGTATGTTTTTATAGTCATTTATTCCACTTTGCTTTAAAAGTGAACCCATGGCTCCATCTAGTAATATATAATTGTTTTTTATCTTTCTATCATTTTTCATAGATACTTCCTTTCTATTCGAATATAATAAATATATATTATATTTTAAATATATCATAAAAGAAGATTGTTTATACAAAAGCCTCACCTTAAATGTTACTTTTTATAGATATCTTAACTTTTATGCATAATTTATTTTTAGGGGTGATATAACTTTGATTATTAAATCTAATAAAAGAAAGGATATCCAAATATACTATATAACTACTACAATATTCCTCATAAATATTATACTAATAGTATTACTTTGGCTTAAATCTCCTTATATAAATCTTCCTATTTTCCACCTTTTTATATCTAATATGACCATAATTAGAATATTACCCTTGTTTGTTCTTCCATTTTCTTTACTTGAAATAAAGGTTAACCCTTTAGATAATAATGTTATGAAAGCTAAACTACCTTTGTTTTGTTTAATGGAGATTCTATTTATATTATATACACTTATAATATTTAAATTAAATAAGGGTGATTTATTCAATGAAACAGCTTTAAATATGTGTATACTCTTTATACCAATAGCCTTATATCAAATAAAAAAGCATCCAGAATGCAAAGAAGAAGATGATAGGCAAGTACGATGGCAAAAAGCCATGGGTACTTATGTAGAAAAGCCATCACTTACAACCACATTTTTTTGGAGGTACAAAATCAGCTTTAAGGATTTAAATAAAAACATAACTAGAAAAGAATTATTTAAAGCCCTTGTTAAAACTTTCATCAACCGAATATTTTTAACTCTAATACTTTTATCATTTTTTATTACTTATTATTATGAAAATAAGAGCATTTATCTTATAACCATAATATTAATACCGACTTTACTTAATGTTATATACCACATTATTGAAATAATATTTAATCTTTCAACTTATCTAGAAGGTTATTGTAATGATGAATTTGAAGAATCTTCTGGTAAATCTACTAATATAACTTATTATTATGTAATTACTGATTATACAAGAAAACGAGAAATAAAAATACATTCTAAATCACCTTTGTACATGAATAAAGGTGATTATATGAGAATTTATTATACTGCTCTAAGTAAAGAAGTAATTAAGTACCATAACATTCAGAAAAACTAAAAAGAAGAAAGAAAATCTTTGCATTTTCTTTCTTCTTTTTATATTCATATAATTTAAAGCACTTTAATGTATGTTTATTTTGATGCTATACTTCTTGTTGCTATTATATTAACTCCAGTACCTGCTATGTCCTTAACTATTGTATCTCCTACATTTATAGGGGCCTTTACTTTTAATCCCTTTAACGCTTTAATACAATCAAACATCTTGCCTTTTGGTACATCTATCTCTGTCTTTACAGGTACCACTTGTATTTCTCCATTTTCCACCTTTACTGAAGAGGTTATTATTCTTGTAGGATTAGTACACTCTTTTATTCCATACTCATAACCCCTCTTACAACTGTTCCCTGTAACATTAATAGCTTCTTTTCCTTGCATTTCAACCTCAAGCCTACATCCCATAGGACAAGATATACATATTAACTCTCGTTTTTCCATATTACCTACTCCCTTTCTATCTTGATTGTGATGCTTTGGCATTTTATATGCTTTAATAGCATATCTTTGCTTAATCTCACTGTTTCCATTTCACCTGGAGTAAGAATCCTTTTCTTTATATGCATCTCTCTTACATCATCAAAATACACTGCTACATAACAATCTTTATATACTTCTCCAACTCTAAATCTAACTTCTAGTTGTTTTTCAACATTATTAGGATTTAACCTCTTAGGAACAGTATATCTTACTCCTTCAGTAGCTATTATATCTATTTTTTCCCCTTCAAAGCTTCTTCCATTTACATAATTTGCAGCATTTTTTCCTGCGTTATAACTTTCTAAAGTAACGTTATCCACAAGATCATGAACATGAAGCACATTTCCCGAGGCGAATATTCCTTCACTATCAGTTTGCATACTTTCATCCACTTCTGGTCCACCAGTTACATTAGATAGTTTTATTTCAGCTTTTCTTGATAGCTCATTTTCAGGAAGTAATCCTACAGATAATAATAAAGTGTCACAAGGTATATATTCTTCGCTACCTTTAACTAACTTTCTATTTTCATCGACTTTAGCCACAGTAACGCCCTCTACTCTATCTTTACCCTTTATATCTATAATTGTATGACTAAGTTTTAATGGTATATTAAAGTCGTCAAGACATTGAACTATATTTCTATTAAGTCCTCCAGAATAAGGCATAACCTCTACTACTGCCTTTACATTTGCTCCCTCTAAAGTCATTCTTCTAGCCATTATAAGACCAATGTCACCTGAACCTAATATAACAACTTCTTTACCTGGTACATATCCTTCTATATTAACAAACTTTTGAGCCGTACCAGCAGTGTATATACCAGCGCATCTACTGCCTGGAATATTTATAGCCCCTCTTGGCCTTTCTCTACAACCCATAGCCAAAATTAAACTTTTAGCTTTTATTTCAATTATTCCATCTTCTGGATTTACAGCTGTTATAACTTTTTCCTTAGTTAAATCAAGCACCATAGAATTTAACTTGTATGGTATTTTGTAATCATTTATCTTTTCCACAAATCTTTCAGCATATTCTGGTCCTGTTAATTCCTCTTTAAATGTATGAAGTCCAAAACCATTGTGAATACATTGATTTAGTATTCCACCTAGGTGGTCTTCTCTCTCTAAGATTAATATACTATCTATACCCTCTTCTTTTGCAGCCACAGCTGCTGCCATACCAGCTGGTCCTCCTCCAATTATAACTATATCAAATTCTTCCATACCTAAATCCTCCACTCTATATTTAAAATTAGATTCCTTCTTTATTTTCTGATACTAATATATTAGAATTTCCTTTATTTTTCTTTATCATTGTAACTGGAACATTTAACTCTTTAGACAATATATCAACTATTCTACTAGAACAAAATCCACCTTGACATCTTCCCATTCCAGCTCTAGTTCTTCTTTTTACACCATCAAGTGTTGTTGCACCTAGTGGTCCTTTTATAGAATCTAAAATTTCACCTTCAGTTATAAGTTCACATCTACATATTATCTTACCATACCTTGGGTCCTTAGCTATTAATTCTCTTCTTTCATCATTACTCATTTCCCTAAACTTAGGTATAGACTTTCTTATAGCATCAAAGTTGCTTTTTAATGAAGGATTAAGCATTTTTATAACTATGTTTAATACAACTTCTGATATAGCTGGAGCGCTAGAAAGCCCTGGTGATTCTATTCCAGCAGCATTTATAAAGTTTTTAGCATCTCTTGCCTCACCTATTATAAAATCATCTAAATTACTATGCGCCCTAAGACCTGAAAAGTTTGTTATTATTTGATTCATGGGAATGTTTTTAACACTTCTAGTAGCCCTTTTTAATATATCATCTAAGCCTTCTTTTGAAGTTGTAAAGTCTTCTTTATCATCTATATCCATAGCATTAGGACCAACTAAAAGATTTCCGTCTACTGTAGGTGTTACTAGTACACCTTTTCCCATATCTGTTGGAAGTTGAAATATAGTACCATTTATCATATCTCCTGCCGCCTTATCAAATAAACAGTATTCTCCTCTTCTTGGAGTTATTTGTATCTTATCTTCACTTACCATATTATTTATTTCATCTGCAAAAACTCCAGCTGCATTTATAACAACCTTACTTTCAATGTCACCATTATTAGTTTTTATTATATACCTATCATCTTTTTTAATTATATTTTCAACCTTTGTATTTAGTTTAAATTCTACTCCGTTTTTACAGGCATTCTCTGACAATGCAATAGTAAGTTCATAAGGACAAACTATCCCCCCTGTAGGAGCATAAAGAGCTGCTACAACTTCTTCTGATATACTAGGTTCCATATCTAAAATCTCTTCTTTTGATAATATTTTAAGATTTGGAACTCCATTTAATTCTCCTTGTTTCTTTAAGTCTTCTAGTTTATATGCATTTTCTTTTTCAAAACAAAGTACAAAAGATCCATTTCTCTTAAACGGAAAATCTAACTCATCCCTTAATTTATCAAACATTGCGTTACCTTTTGCATTTAATTTACCCTTCATTGACTCTGGATTTGCATCATAACCTGCATGAATTATAGCACTATTTGCCTTGCTAGTTCCTGAAGATACATCTTCAGCCTTTTCTATAACGCAAGTATTTAATTCATACTTACTAATATCCCTTGCTATAGAAGCCCCTATGACACCTGCTCCAATAATTGTAACATCATACATTTAAAACCCTCCATTCTTTTATAACAAAAAAAGAGAACAAGACTTAAGTATCAACTTAAATCTGGTTCTCTTAAACTCACCAAACTTTTAAATATCTATTATCTTTTTATTAAATTATGTATTAAGTTTATCACATTTTACATTCTAATGCAATGCGTTTCATAATCCTTATAATAACTTTTATATTACCTATATATTATTAAGGTACGTATTATTTAACTTTAAAACTATATTTAGTGTGTTTTTTGTTTATTAAATTATTTCTCCACTAATAGATACTATGACTTCTTTAAAATTAATTTTTTTTTCACATTTTTTCAATGCATTTATTATAATCTCTGTTATATCCATGCAACAAGGTACTTCCATCCTAGCTAAAGTTAATGATTCTATTTGATTAACATTTAAGATCTCTATTATTGTATTTTCATAATTAACTGTATCCAAAGATTTAGGACATAATATAAGAGTCGCTTTATCTTTCATAAAGTCATTATGAAAGTTTCCATAAGCATAGGCAACACAATCTGCAGATATAAGCAGATGTTTCTTCTGTAAAGCTGATGCGAAAGGACTTACAATTTTTAATTTTATAGGCCACTGTGAAATCTTTGATGACATATTTTCGACCCCATTTATATCTTCCACTTGCCCCTTTGTGCTATCTATATTAAATCCTTGAAATACATCAAAATCTACTGGAAATTGCATTCTATTCTTATTTTTACCTGTCTCCATAAAGATCCTCCTGTATATAAATTATTTAAATCCTTTTAGATCATTATAGTTTAAATTTATATTTTAATCTGTACCTCATGTTACAGATTAAAATATAAAATACAAAGAAATATGTAAAGTTTAATTACATATTTCTTTGCTTTAATTTTATTTGTGTTCTATTCTTAAATCTTATTTAATGGATTTAAATAACAACCCTTCCATCCTTAATTACCATATCTACAGTATTCATACCTATATTATAAGGTATAAATTTGTATGAAGGATATTTAAGCATTATAATATCTGCCTTTTTACCAACGTCTAAACTTCCAATCTCATCTGCCCTATCTAAAGCTGCTGCTCCATTTATAGTAAGAGCTGTTATTGACTCTTCTATAGAAAGGTTCATCTGAAGACAAGCAAGTGCAAACATTAATGGTATGGAGTTCGTAAAGCAGCTACCTGGGTTAAGGTCTGTAGCTAATGCTACTGCGCATCCGTTATCTATCATCTCTCTTCCTCTTGCAAAAGATTCTTTTAAACTAAAGGCAGTACATGGAAGTAATGTAGCAACAGTACCTGCTTTAGCCATATCCTTTATTCCTTTATCCGAGGCTTGTAACAAGTGGTCTGCTGATGTAGCACCTAATTCACCTGCAAGCTCTGCCCCTCCTAGTTGTACTATTTCATCTGCATGAAGTTTTATTTTCATACCTAAAGACTTAGCCGATTTTAATATTTCTCTTGACTGCTCTATAGAAAAAACATTCTTTTCACAAAATACGTCACAAAATTTCGCCTTATCTTTAACCTTTGGTAAAACTTCATTTATGATAAACTTTACGTAATCATCTGTTCTACCCTTGTATTCCTTTGGAGTTGCATGAGCGCCTAAAAATGTAGATACTACATCCACAGCATGATCTTTGTTTAGTCTTTCCATCACCTTTAACTGCTTTAACTCTGTATCAATATCAAGTCCATATCCACTTTTCCCTTCTACAGTAGTTATACCAAACTTAATCATAGAATCTAATCTTTCCTGACCTAGGGTATAAAGTTCCTCTTCTGTAGCTTTTCTTGTGCTTTCTACACTATTTATTATGCCCCCGCCTCTTTCCATAATAGACATGTAGCTATCACCTTTTAATCTCCAAGAAAACTCTTCAGCCCTATATCCTCCAAATACAAAATGTGTATGAGAATCAACAAATCCAGGAAGTACAGCTCTTCCTTTTGCTGATATTATTTCATATTCATCTTCATTTATATCCTTTAAAATTTCTTTTGATATTCCTATATCTTTTATGATTCCGTCCTCTATAATTATAGCTCCATCATAAATTACAGCTATATCCTGCATCTCTTTTCCCTTTTTAGCCTCAAATCCGCTACAGGTAACTATTTCAGAAGCATCTTTTATAATAACTTTATTTTTCATATCTTTTACTCCCTTCAAATTCATTATTCCATTAGAGAGTTTTCTAAAACTTGATTTAAGGAAAAGTTCTCTATTCCCATGTAATAAACAGCAGTATCAATTAAGGCTTCCATAGGCAAAAGTCCTATGACTTCACTGCCTACTACATTAACTCCATATCTTTTTGCTTCCATTTTAACCATTTCAAAAGATTTATATAATGATGTCTTAGTATAATCTGTCATATTCATGGATATTTGTGTTATCCCTCTTTCTTTTAATTCAACTCCCATAGCCTTACAAAATCTCAGTCCCCCACCTATAAATCTAACACTTTTTGCAATATTATTTGCTATTTCTAAATTGCCAGTATCTAGGTTAACATTAAAAGCAACTAATGGCATTCTAGCTCCTATAGCTGAAACGCCCGCAGTTTCATGAACATGATTTGGTCCAAAATCAGGTTTCCATTCTTCTTCTTTTAACTTTTCATCCATCTTTTCAAATTGACCCTTTCTAACCTTTGCAAGATTTTCTCTTTCAGGGGTAGATGCAGCCTTTTCATATAAATAAATTGGTAATGAATATTTTTCTGATACTTCTTTAGCTAAAGTCTTTGCAAGCTCTATAGCCTCGTCCATAGTTACATTTTTTATAGGTATAAAAGGTACTACATCTGTAGCTCCCATTCTTGGATGCTGTCCTTTATGCACTCTCATGTCTATAATTTCAATTGCTGTTCCCATAGCCTCTAACACTGCATCTTTTAATGCAATTGGTTCTCCAACAACAGTTACAACTAATCTATTATGATCTTCATCTCTACTATAATCTAATAACTTCACACCTTGTTTACCTCTAAAGTTATCTAAAATCTTTTCAATTTTGGTTAAATCTCTTCCCTCGCTAAAGTTTGGTACACATTCTATTAACCTTTTTTCATTACTCATATCAAATTTCATCCTTTCATAATTAGTACTTACTTAAAGCCTATTAACTATTACTTCCAACCTTTTATATTTTCTTTTTTTATTATTATTTCTTCTTTCGTTAGTTTCACGTCTTCTTTATTTTCAGATTTCAATGTTTCTAACTTTATTTTTTTAAAGGATTCCTCTATAACTTCCATTATAAGATCATCTTTTGGTATAAAAGGTAGGGTTATATGTTCTTCTCCAGACCGCATTTTATTATATTCTATACTTGTGCTTATAGAATTTTCATTTCTAGCCCAGGCACGTCTAGCCACTCCTCCCATTACATCCCACGGCATAGCGCTTTTTATTATATTATCGATCCTAGTACTACCATCTAAAACTAATCCAAAGCCTCCATTAATTGACTTTCCAATTCCAACTCCCCCACCATTATGAAGGGCTACAAGACTCATCCCTCTAGCAGCATTCCCAGCATAAGATTGAATAGCCATATCTGCCATTATGTTACTTCCATCTTTTATATTAGATGTCTCTCTAAATGGTGAATCTGTTCCACTTACATCATGATGATCCCTTCCTAGCATTATAGGGCCAACTTCTCCCTTTCTAACCATCTCATTAAACTTTAATGCAATGTTAGTCCTTCCCATGGCATCTTGATATAATATTCTAGCTTCTGTTCCAACTACAAGCTGATTCTTTTCTGCATCTTTTATCCACATATAATTATCTCTATCTTGGGCTCTTCTATTTGGATCAATACAATCCATGGCAGCCTTATCAGTTTTTATAAGGTCTTTGTGATCACCACTTAAACATACCCATCTAAATGGTCCATATCCATAGTCAAATAATTCAGGTCCCATTATATCTTCTACGTAAGATGGAAATATAAATCCATCCTTTTCATCTACACCATTTTTAACTATTTCCTTAACCCCTGCATCATAAATAGCTTTCATAAAGGAATTACCGTAGTCAAAGAAATATGTTCCTCTATCCACTAAAATCTTTATAAATTCAAAATGTCTTCTAAGACTAGAATCCACTAAAGTATTAAACTTCTTTCTATCTTCTCTTAGTAGTTTTGTTCTTTCATCAAAGCTTACTCCTTGAGGACAATATCCCCCTTCATAAGCCGCATGACAAGAAGTCTGATCTGATAATAATTCTATATGAAAATGATTTTCTACAGCATACTGTAATAAGTCTACTATATTTCCATGATAAGCAATGGATATAGGCTCTTTTTTATCCATATATTCTTTAGCTACATCAAATACGTCCTTCAAATCTGAAGATACCCTGCTTACCCATCCTTGTTTAAACCTAGTTTGTATTCTAGAATAATCCACCTCTGCAATTATTCCTACTCCTCCAGATATTTCTATAGCCTTTGGTTGTGCACCACTCATGCCACCAAGTCCTGAAGAAACAAATATATGACCTCTTAAATCTTCATCTTGTCCTACTCCTAGTTTTTGTCTTCCTGCATTTAATATAGTGTTAAATGTTCCATGTACTATTCCTTGAGGTCCTATATACATCCAACCACCAGCAGTCATTTGACCATAATTTGCAACTCCCATTTGCATAGCATAATGCCAGTCTTCGTTATTATCAAACATCCCTACCATTAAAGCATTAGTTATTATAACCCTTGGCGCTTCTGGCTTTGATTTGAAAAGACCTAACGGATGTCCAGACTCTATAACTAAAGTTTGATTTTCTGTCATCTCTTCTAGGTATTTCATTATTAATCTATATTGCATCCAATTTTGACACACTTGTCCTGTCTCACCATAGGTTACAAGTTCATAAGGGTAAAGTGCTATATCCGAATCCAAGTTATTGTCTATCATAACTTGAAAAGCTTTACCTTCTATGCAATTCCCTTTATATTCATTTATAGGTTTACCGTATATTCTTGACTCCGGTCTATATCTATATCCATATATTCTTCCCCGAGTTCTGAGTTCCTCCATAAACTCTTTAGCCAAAGTTTTATGATACTTCTCTGGTATGTATCTTAATGCATTTTTTAAGGCTATCTGTGTTTGATTTTTTGTAAGTGTAAAGCCTCTATCTGGAGCTCGTCTTATACCTTCCTTAAATTCAATGGTCTTTGGAAGTTCATCATCTAATTTTATTGTCATAGCTTCTAAAATATCTACATTACTTATCATAGCAACCAACCCTTCTTAAATATTATAAATATTCTTAAGTATTGAAATATACTCATAATTACATTTTATATGTTAAATTCAGAATAATCCACACATTATTCAAAACTTAATATTTTTTCTTATATAAAAGATATTTTAATGTTTTATAAAAGAATTTAATATAATACATAGAAATTATTAATAAATCAATAAATTTTCAACAATAATTCAAGATCTTTTTTCTATACTACTAAAAATATAGCTCACTTAATAACCCTTATAACTACTTTTATATATATTATTAATAATTTATGACTAAAGTCATCTAAGCTATAAAATAAATATTACTTTAAGCATTTTACAATTGTTACAACTTGTAATAGAATTTATATATATAAACTTTGCAAAGGAGTGAATCTTTATGAAGAAAGGTAACTTTATCTTTGGTATTATATTGATACTTTTAGGATTGTCAGCCTTAATAAATAGAATATTTTTTATAGACATACTCAGTTTTAGAAATCTTTGGCCCCTGCTTCTTTTAATCCCCGGTATACTTTTCGAGGTGAAATACTTTGAAACACGAAAAGATCCAGGAACATTGGTTCCCGGAGGCATACTTACTACTTTAGGAACATTATTTTTAATAGAAAATGTTTCAAGCTTTCATATGAAAAAATATATATGGCCACTTTATCCACTTTCTGTAGCTATTGGCTTATTTCAATTATACTGGTTTGGAAATAGAGAAAAAGGACTTTTAATTCCTATTTTTATACTGACTACAGTTTCCGTTATGTCAATACTAAATCAAGTATTTAATAAGTTGTTTTATTGGATGGACTATAAACTTCTATTCCCAGTTATTTTAATTGGAATTGGACTATATGTACTATTTAACGAAATAAAAAGATAGAGATAAAATCTCTATCTTTTTTCTTTTATAAGCCCTTTTCTATAGGCTAGAAGTAACATCTTTAAGTCTTTAATTTGCTTTTTTAATTCTTCACCTACATCTGTATCTGCTACAGTCTTTCTTTCTACATTTTGTTCTAAAACTACCATAGATGATAAAATATCAGTTTCTTCTATTATGGCATCTTCTGTAGATTTGAAGGGTTCGTGTGAAACTAGCTGAAGTCCAAATGAATTATATATTAATGTGTATCCTGCAATTCCAGTTTTCCTTTGGTATGCTCTTGAGAATCCACCATCTATAACTAACAGCTTTCCATTTGCCTTTATAGGACTTTCTCCATTTTTCTTTTGCACAGGCATATGACCATTTATTATATGAGAATTAACATTATCCATATCAAACTCTTCTAATATTCTATTGCAAGCATTTTCTTCATCTCTATATTTATAATAAGAATTTTTAGGTTCCTTATGAGCTTCCGCGTCCTCTATAAAATATCTTTCGAAGGTAGTCATCTTATCTTTTCCGAATAAAGGAGAAAAAGGGCCCGTCCATAAATACCATATTGTATCTAACCCATACCGCTTAGCTGTTGAATTACTCTTATAAAAGTATGCTTCCCTTGCTAATCTATCAAACTCATCTAAAAGAGCCTTCCCCTTAAATTCCTTATCTTTTAGCATAACCTTAGTAAAGCTTCCATCTTCATTTAGTGGAATACACCCATGAAAAAGTAAGTTAGAGTTATGTTTTAAATATATACTGCCTTTTGCGAAAAGAAATCTTACATGTTTTTGTAGCTTTTCACTATTTATAAAAGAAGACTTTAACTTTTCTACTAAGATATCCTCATCTTCCGTTAGTTTATAGGGATCTTTAGGATCTATAGTTGGAAAGTTGCTATCTGTCAATTTGTAAACCTTGCCATCTATTTCTATGATACCTTCTTCATAGTTTATGTTGTTTAATAATAGTCTGTCTCCCATATTAAACTCAGGCCTTTGTTCTATTATCTTCTTTTCTAATTTAAACTGAATTATAGCTATAGCTTTATGCATTTTTGATAGTAAATTTATTTCATTTAAACTATATCCTGTTTCACAATCAAAACGCGGCTTAAAGTATACACACTCATCATTTCTATAATGCTCTAATGCAAAAGTTGCAAGAGGTAGCATGTTTATTCCATATCCATCCTCTACAGTATCTAAATTTGCATATCTTGCTGAAATTCTAAGAACACTTGCTATACAAACTTCTGATCCAGCTGCTGCTCCCATCCACAGTATATCATGATTTCCCCACTGAATGTCCACTGCATGATAATCGATTAAGGTATCTAATATTATGTGTGCTCCAGGACCCCTATCAAATATATCACCTACAATATGAAGTCTATCTATAACTAGTCTTTGAATTAATTTTGATAGAGCTATAATAAACTCCTTTGCCCTATCAAGACATATTATTGTGTTGATTATTTCATTATAATATTCCTGTTTATCTACTCTACCGGGCTCTTCATGAAGTAATTCTTCTATTATATAAGAAAAATCTTTAGGTAGAGCTTTTCGAACTTTAGATCTTGTGTATTTTGATGATGCATATCTACAAATTTCTATAAGTCTATATAAAGTTATCCTATACCAATCATCTATATTTTCCTCTTCTTTTAAGATTATCTCTAATTTCTGTTCTGGATAATATATAAGTGAAGCTAAACTCTTTTTTTCTGATTCTCTTAATGAGTTTCCAAATATGTCATCTATTTTTCTTTTTATAACTCCTGAACCATTTCTTAACACATGCAAAAAGGGTTCATATTCTCCATGAATATCAGTTAAAAAATGTTCTGTTCCCTTTGGAAGATTTAATATTGCTTGTAAATTAATTATTTCAGTACTAGCTTTTGCAATTGTAGGATATTGATTTGCTAAAAGGTTTAAATATCTAAGATCATTTTTAACCTCGTTAGCTGAAGGTTCATACATAAATGCCATTTATACCCCTCCGCCTTAATATTAAAATATATAGTATATTACATATAAGTATTATACTATACTATTTGGTTACATTCTATAACCTTTATACTTATTATTAGTATAAAAAAATACTTCTTTTAAGAAGTATTCCTTTAAAATCATATTTTTTGTTTAGTTATTTGGTTTTACTACTCTTATATGCTGTTTTTCAACCCCTATATGAATCTCATTATTATTTAATATCTCTCCATCCATATTAATAGGAAAACTTTCTTTACCTTTAATAAGTATGCTTTCACATTTCAAAAATTCTACCTCTTCTATGTCTCCATGTCTACCTATTATTAGCTTTGGAAATAATCTAAATACTCGCCACATACTCATATTATTAACAATACATATATCTAAAAGCCCATCGGTAACTTTTGCATCTGGTGCGACTTTCATTCCTCCACCATAGTACTTTCCATTAGCTATAGCAATTAAAAGAATCTTTCTTTTAATAGTAACTCCATCTATAATTATATCCACATCTATCCCTTTAAATTTATACATAGTTAGAAATATACTAAAAAGATAAGCTAACTTTCCACTTACAAAAGGCTTTCGCTTTAAGTATCTTGCATTTTGTGTGACAGCAGCATCAAACCCTACGGAAGATATATTAATAAAATACTTCTTGTTAATTTTTCCGAGATCTATAAATTCTTCCGTGCCTTCAATGGTTCTTCTAAGTATATCTTTATTATTCCCACCTTCCATAATGCTTTTTATGAAATCATTTCCTGTTCCAGCTGGAATAACTGCAAGACTACTATTGCTACCTATAATACCATTTAAAACCTCATTTAATGTTCCATCTCCACCTATAGAATATACTCTATAATCATTTCTATCCACATATTCTCTCACTAAACTCGTGGCATGTCCTTCCCTTTCAGTTGTTTCTATAAAATAATCTTCCTTATCTTTAAAATACTCTTTTATTTCTTTGATAAAGGTAACAGCTTTTCCCTTACCAGCCTTAGGATTTATTATGAATAAATGTTTCATCGATTTTCCCCTTTAAGTTAAGTTTAGAATCTTCATTATAATATATAATATTATGTTAGGTCTATTGTAATATAAATTATAGTATATAAGAAGGACTTTTAAAAAAGCTTCTCAATATAATATTGAGAAGCTTTAAACTATAATCCTAATTTCAAATATAAGAGTATATAATTTTATAATTTGTTTTACCATAAAAGTCTATCTTTCTACAACTTTATGGTATTATCAGCCTTATTCATGGTCTCTACAATTGTATACATATTGGATATATCTCCTATAAGCAAATGATCTTTTAGATTATAAAAATCAAGGCATGTACCACAACTAGTTATATTTACGCCCTTACTTTTTAGTTCATCTAAACTATCTATAACGCTAGAATCTTTTGTAGTAAGTTTAACTCCAGAATTTAAGAATATAATATCTGATGGCATATCATCACTTTCAGACAAAGCATACATATAGCTTTTCATGAGGTTTGCACCTAAAACTTCATCTCCTTCTCCAAGTTTATCCGTACCTACAACTATTACTAACCTTTTATGAAACTCCATGATTTCACAATTACACTCTTCTTTAGTTATACTTATACTAAATAACCCTTCTGAATCTATTACCTCATATTTATATCCATTACTTTGTGCAAATTTACATATATTGTTTTTTGCAACTTCGTTATCTACTATTATTAAAGCTTTGCCTTCCTTTATAGAATCAAAATATCTTTTAGTATTTATAACAGGCTGTGGACATTTAAGCCCTTTACAATCAATTGTATGTATCACATTAATTCACCTCTTATTTTAATAGTTTAAAACATAGCTTTATTATAACATCAATAATGAAATTACCTTATTTGTTTTTTAAATACCTTAAAGTAATACTATTTGTTTTTTAAATACCCTTATTTAAACCTGTTTGATAATATAATAAACCATATTAATATTGTTTGTTTAACATTTACTAAATTAGTTTATTAAATATCTTTCCTTTTCCTTCACTTTATTTAAATTGTATCCTATAATTATATAGTTAGATACTTAATACTACATTACTATAATCCCAATATTATAATAAAAAGGATGGTTGATATGTTAAATATGAAAACACCAATGTCTCATAGTAAAGGTAGTGTACATAGAGGATTACTATTCTTTATTACATTATTTAGTATCACTTTTAAGTGTATTCTTTTTCTATCATTTATTAATAACAAAAATACATATAGTTTTAATTTAGCCTTAGGATTTAAATCTTCAATTTATTTTTTAAATTATTATTTAGCTTTTATACTACTTTTCATGTCTTTTTACTTTTTGTTTAAAAATAAAGGCCATATAAAATATCTTATATCTATAAATAGCTTTTTAACCCTATTTATATTAATGGATCTTTGGTATTTTAGAGGTTTTAATACGGTTCCATCACTTACCATAGTAAAACAGACTGCTAATTTAGATAATCTTTCTGGTAGTATCTTTTCTATGTTAAGCAAATATGACCTATTATTTATAGTAGATTTAGTTGTTTTAAGTTTATGGTCTTTAAAACATAAAGATATTTGTATAGGTGGAAGACGTCACCTAGGGCTTTTCTTTGGAACAATTATTATTACTGTTAGTTTTATATTTTATGTACCTTTTTCTACAGAGATATTAAAAAAGGATAATGATAAGAGCTATCTTTTTTCAATGTACGATGCCACTGACACTACTAGATATTTTTCTCCTATAGGATATCATATATTCAATGCTTATTCTGTATGGCAAAATTCAAAAACCTTAGAGCTTACTAGTGAGGATACAGCAGAAATAGATAAGTGGTACAAAGATAAATTTGAAGACATTCCAGATAACCAATACCAAGGACTTTTTAAAGATAAAAACTTAGTTTTAATTCAAGTTGAGTCTTTAGAAGACTTTGTTATAAACGAAAAGGTAGAAGGTAAAGAAATAACACCAAATTTAAATAAACTATTAAGTAATAGCATCTACTTTCCTAATATAAACGAGCAGGTTAATGAGGGTACAAGCTCTGATTCTGACTTAATGACGAATACATCTATTTATCCATTAAGGCAAGGTAGTACTTTTTTTAATTATCCTAATAATACTTATAACTCCTTACCATTACTTTTAGAAGAAATGGGTTATGAAACTTTAGCTATTCACCCTGACAAGGGAGCATTTTGGAATTGGATGGAAGGCCTTAAAGGCGTAGGTTTTAAAAAGTGTGTAGATTCCCATGACTTTGAAATAGATGAAGTTATCGGTCTTGGTCTTAGTGATGCTTCTTATTTCAGACAAATAGTTCCTATTCTTAAAAGTCAAAAGCAACCTTTTTATAGCTTTATGGTTACATTAACTAGTCACGGTCCTTTTGATTTACCTAAACAATATAAGGAATTAAATTTAAGTGAAGATATAGATAATAATGTACTTGGTGGATATTTTGAAAGTATACATTATACAGATAAGCAGATAGGATTGTTTTTACAAAACCTAGAAGCTGAAGGTCTACTAGATAATACCGTTGTAGCTATAACTGGTGATCACACCGGTGTTCATAAGTACTATAATGATCAAGTTCAAAAATTAAAGTCCCCAGACCCTAAGTGGCTTGTTGTGGACAATCATATCCCTTTTATAATATATGACAAGTCTCTTGAAGCTCCTCAAAAATTAGAAGTTACAGGTGGACAAATAGATCTTATGCCTACACTAGCTTACCTAATGGGTATAAATGAAATATCTTATAATTCTACGGTTATGGGAAGAAATCTTTTAAAGACAGAAAAGGATTATTCTATCCTTACAAATAAAGATTTTGTAGGAACCTCTTTAGATATGAAAGAACACTCTACTAAGGCGCTAGAAATATCTGATAAGATAATAAAAAGCAATTACTTTAAAAAGGATAACACTAATTAAAAAGTTATACTTATTAAAAAGACACCAAGAGTTTATTTGAACTCTTGGTGTCTTTTTAATTTCACATTTAAACTTTAAATAAGTTTAAATGTCCTTTAAACTAAAAATTAATTAATATTATTTCCCTGCTACAGATAATGATTTTATAACCACTGATGGATATCCAAAATTAGCTCCCATTGGTATATTAAATTCTAAATCTTCGCCTATATATTCTATATCTTTAAACAGTTCAAAGAAGTTTCCTGCTACTGTTATTTGCTCTATAGGCCCTACCTTTTTACCAGAGCCTATTGAAAATCCTTTAGCAGCTAATGAAAAGTCCCCAGTAATTGAGTTTGCACCAGCATGTGTTCCTTCAATTCCCCTATAGCGCAGGATGCTTTATATGCTGTTTCTAACATCCCCTTAAGACTTTTATCATTTGTGTAAGCATACACACTTTTAAATCCTTTAAATATCCTTATGCCTATACCAAACTCTCTTCCTGAAACAGCACTGTCTATGTTACCATTTATCATTCATATGTTATTATTTATACTATCTTCTACAAATATTTCAGAAAAATCTCCCCCTGTACTTAAAGCCTTTCCTAGAACTTTTTTAATTACGTTCTTTTCTAACACCTAATCACTTCCTAAAATTTTAATATGAAATAAAGAAGATATATTATATATGTACCTGCTTTTAATTTTACACCTTTATAAGAATATTCTAAGCCTCATTCTTTTATTACCCTTTATATATTGCTATCTAAATATCTTATCCCATTTATAAACAAATTCATCTAATGCCCATTCTGACATAATAACACTTTCTTCTTCATTTAATTTAACCTTTTTTAAAGGTCTTTCACTTAATTCACCATTTTTAATAGAATACACAAAAAGGCTACTCTTTGAAATAAGTATCGCTATATCATTATTTGGAGAAGTGTATGCATCTAAAGCTTCTGGCATTCTTTCTTTTATTTTATTCCAAGGGACTTTTAATTCATCATAAACTATAAGCTTTTTGGATGGTAATATTTTTATGTTATAGTCTAAAAACAATTCCTCATCTTTAGACTGTGGTCTAACTCTACCTTTAAACGCCCAATGACCATTTTTCCTAACCACAGTAAAGCTTTCTTCATTTAAATTAGTCTCTAACTTAGCTTTTAAGTCTTTATTAGATTCTATAACTGATTTAAATGACTTTTCTTGAACTACTTTTGCTTCCTGTCCTTCAATATCTACTATCTTTAAACCCTTTTCTTGTTGAATATTGTCTAGAGGTAAAACAACATATTCATCTGATACTATGGTATTATTTTTATCATTTTTAATAGATTCTAAAGCAATATAATCATTACTTATAAAATTGACATTTCTATAAACATTGTCATTAGCATCTTTAAAGTAGTCTCTAATATATTTATTTTCTTTATATCCATATGTCTTTACATAAACCGTTTCATTTTCATATCCATTAACTACATCCTTTTTTACACCAAGTTCCCAAAATCCTGATATTCTAGGAAAGATTATATTAGGTTTTTCCTTTACTCTAACCTCGTCTTTATCTGTACTTGAAATCCATAAAGTCCTATACTCACTCTCATTTATATTTCCATTTTCGGTTTGGTTTCTTTGACTTCTTAAACCAATCAATACTCCAGACCTTTTATTTTTATTAACATCTTGGATTTCTTCCCCTATGGTATTATTTGAGTATAATCCTCTAACATCTTTATCTACTAAATTACCTCTTTTACTTGCAAAGTAATATATTCCATCAGATGAAAACATCAACTTATTTTCATCATATTTTATATATTCATACAAAACCTTGCCATCTAAACTTGCAGATACAACCTCTAATTCATCTATATATATACCTAAGGCTTTAGGATTAATTTCACTATTATTCATGAAGTAATTATGTGTATTTACTCTTCTATATTTATACTTTACGTCTTGATACACATCCCCACCAACATATAAAAAATCACTATCTATTTGAATGTAGGTATTTAAGTATTTATTTAACTTATGATTTTTAACTTTTACTTGTCTTATAATTTTATAATCATCTATATACCACTTACCTTTAATCATTAAGTCTTTATTTTCAGGCGATATTATTTTTGAGGTGGATTTAAACTCAATAGGATTACATCCTGACAGAATAAACACTAATGAAAAAGACATTATTATAATATAAAACCTTCGCATCTTCCCCTCCTAAATCACCACTAAATAAGATACCATATACCTGATTTATATACCTATAGATATTTTATCTTTTAGTGGAAGTATAACCTTTACTACAGTTCCATTTCCTTCTTCACTTTCAATAATAAATTTACCTTCGTGAAGCTTTATTATCTCATCACAAATGGAAAGACCTATCCCATTTTGTGACTTACTACTCTTTCCCTTATAAAACTTTTCTTTTATTCTTGGTAAGTCCTTTTTACTTATACCGCTTCCTGTGTCTATAATTACAACATTTAACTCATCAGCTTTAGCATAGGCTTTTATAGTTACCTTTCCTTCCTTTGGCGTGAATTTAAGTGCATTATCTAATAAGTTTATAAAGACTTGCTTCATTCTGTTTACATCTAAATAAACTTTAGGTATGTTATCTTCTACTGATACTAGAAGATCTATGTGTTCTCTTTGTGCCCTTGGGCTCATATATCTATCGATATAACTTATGATATCAATGATATCTATACTTACCTTTTGAAGTGAAACCTTTCCCGATACGAACTTCGAAAAGTCTAATAACTCTTCTACCATTTCAGTAAGTCTATCACACTCTTTTTCAATTATGCTCAATCCATCTTTTATAACTTCTTTATCTTCTAAATCATATCCTAGGGTTACAGTCCATCCTTTTATTGATGTAAGAGGGGTTCTAAGTTCATGTGATACAGATGAAATAAATTCATTCTTAAGTTTATCCTTTTTTAATATTTCTTCTGCCATATAATTTAATGTATCAGATAATTTACCTATTTCATCATCTTTAACCTTAGTATTTCTTATATAGTAATTTCCTTCTGCCATCTTCTCTGCAGTTATAGTAAGTGCTCTCACCGGGTATATTATATTTTTAGCTGCAAACCAAGTTACTATTCCAGATATTATAAGCACAGCTGATCCTATAACTATAAATACAAGAGAAATAGAATATATTGAGCTCTCCACATCTTCCATAGATGATATAAATCTAATAACTCCAACAGTTTCGTCGTAAGATTTTAGGGGGTAAGACACTGCCATTACTTTATGATCATAATAATTAACATTTCCAACCCACTTTCCCTTTTCACCGCCAATAGCTTTTTTAACGTCTACGGACTTTATATATTCCTCTGAAGTAGCACCGAGTGAGTCCATTATAAGCTTACCATCAGTATTTAATATTTGTACTTGTGCATTAGTTTGTTTCCAAAATACATCTACATTATCAAGTATGTTATCTTCTAAAGTAGAGTTAGAAAAATAACTATTATAAAGATCTGCTGATACCATCACTTGATTTGTAATAATATCCTCAGTATTTTTATAAAAATATTGGCCAACAAAAGTAATAAGTGACACTTCTAAAATTGATATAGTAAATAAAATTATTATGAGTAATTTTAATATAAGTCTCACTCTAATACTTTGATCCCCTTTAAATATCCTCTTCATTATTCCACCTATACCCTGTTCCCCAAATGGTTTGTATATATTTAGGTTCTGACGGATCTTCTTCTATCTTAGTTCTTAATCTTCTTATGTTAACATCTACTATTTTTGGATCTCCAAAATATTCATATCCCCAAATGATATTTAATAACTCATCTCTAGTAAATGCCTTTCCAGGGCTTTCTATAAATAATTTAAATAATAAATATTCTTTAGGTGTAATATATATTTCTTTATCACCTTTATACAACTTTTGTGAATATAGATCTAATTTAAATCCATTTCTTTCAACAACTTCTTTATCTTTAAATACATCTTTACTTTCAATTCTTCTAATTATTGCCTTAACCCTAAGCATCAATTCTATTGGGTTAAAAGGTTTACTTAAATAATCATCAGCACCTTGTTCTAATCCCATTATCCTATCCATATCCTGATTTCTGGCTGTAAGCATAATTATGCCCATGTCAGGAAACCTATCTCTTAATTCCTTACACAATGTAAATCCATCTTTACCTGGTAACATCACATCTAAAACTGCAATATGAGGATTTTCTAACATTGCCTTTCTAAAACCTTCTTCTCCAGAACTTGCTTCGATAACCGTGAAATCATTTCTTCTAAAGTTTATTTTGAGAAAACCTCTTATACTATTTTCATCTTCCACAATCAATACCTTTTTGTCCATAATTACCTCTCTCCGTAATATAATAAAAGAGAAGTCTATTTCAACTTCTCTCTTATTATATCATAATTTATCTTTAATATTATGAAAATAATTAATATATAGTAATCTATTGTAATTTATAGTAACCTTGTAATTTAATTTACTTATTATTAATTTTTGTTTAAGATATCTAATTTAAAGTCCTAAATTCATATCCTTCCATCTTAAAATGTTGGATTATTTTTGTTAAGGCTTCAGCTGTAGTTTCTTTTCCATAGGTATCGTGCATAAGCATTACAACCTTGTCCTTATTTTTACTTGTATTTATAGCCTTTTCGATTAATTCTTCAGGTGTCCTCTTTTTGCTTTCTGCATCTCCATTTAATGCATTCCAATCCACAGGTACTATATTTTTTTCTTTTAGTTTTTCTAAAGCTACATCTTGTCCTTTCCAAGACATAAGTCCTCCTGGAAATCTTACAACTGTAGTTTCAAATGATTCTCCGATAACCTTTTTAATTAAAACATTATTCTTTTCAACATCTTCTAAAACCCTTGTCATATTAATATTTCTACTCGGATAAAGATATTTATAATCATGAGAATAGGTATGATTAGCAATAGCATGTCCATCATCATATTCTTGTTTTAGAACTTCTCCAGATTTTTCATTAATAGTAACACCATCTGAAGATAAACTTTTGCCTAATATAAAAAATGTAGCCTTTACATCTTCTTTTTTTAATATATCCAGTATTTTAGGTGTAACCGTTGTTGAAGGTCCATCATCAAAGGTTAAATAAATTATCTTTTTATCATCTTTAACTGCATTACCATTTATAGCATCCTTTGCCACAGTTGCAGAATCTATCTTGTCTTGACCCTTTATTGAAGTATTTTTGTATTGTAACTCTTTTTCTTCTATCTTTTCCTTATCCTTTTTAGATGTCTTTCCAGTATCAGGTGAGTTTGTTTCTTCTGATGCAGATACAGTTAAATCATTTTCACCATATTTGTTTATTATAAACTGGCCTATAATTATTCCAATTAATAATATTGATAAAACTAAAATACTAATGGCAAGATTTTTGTTCTTTAACTTTTTATGTTTTTTCATAGTAAACTTTTGATTCTTGTGATGTATATTTGACATATTTACACTCCCTAATCTTTGATCAAAATTCACTAAAATAAAGTCGAATTACTTTATAATTAGCAGATGCTTGTCTTCATATATAATAATAACTTTTTATTGTATATGATAGATTACAAAATAGTAAAAATTCTTTTATACTTTTACATAATCTTAATATATTTTGATAATAAAATTACAAAAAAAAAATAAAGAACCTTTAACTATTATAATTAAAAGTTCTTAAAGCCTTATATTAAATTATATAATTGGCTCCGTGAAGAGGATTCGAACCTCCAACCTATCGGTTAACAGCCGAGTGCTCCACCGTTGAGCTATCACGGAACATTATTTGTGGTAATCCCGAAGGATATACCCGGCGACGACTTACTCTCCCACAAGGCCTCCCTTGCAGTACCATCAGCGCTTTAGTGCTTAACCATCCTGTTCGGAATGGGAAGGGGTGTTACCACTAAGCCATAATCACCGGATCTTTGAAAGAACTTGTTCTTTCAAAACTGCATATGGTTTAAAATAATTTGGTCAAGCCCTCGACCTATTAGTATCAGTCAGCTTAATACATTACTGTACTTACACCTCTGACCTATCAACCTCGTGTTCTTCAAGGGGTCTTACTAGCCTTTGCTATGGGAAATCTAATCTTGAGGTGGGCTTCACGCTTAGATGCTTTCAGCGTTTATCCCGTCCCGACATAGCTACCCAGCAATGCCACTGGCGTGACAACTGGTACACCAGAGGTCAGTCCATCCCGGTCCTCTCGTACTAGGGACAGCTCCTCTCAAATTTCCTACGCCCGCGACGGATAGGGACCGAACTGTCTCACGACGTTCTGAACCCAGCTCGCGTGCCGCTTTAATGGGCGAACAGCCCAACCCTTGGGACCTACTTCAGCCCCAGGATGCGACGAGCCGACATCGAGGTGCCAAACCTCCCCGTCGATGTGGACTCTTGGGGGAGATCAGCCTGTTATCCCCGAGGTAGCTTTTATCCGTTGAGCGATGGCCCTCCCACGAGGTACCACCGGATCACTAAGTCCGACTTTCGTCCCTGCTCCACTTGTAGGTGTCGCAGTCAGGCTCCCTTCTGCCTTTGCACTCTTCGAACGATTTCCGACCGTTCTGAGGGAACCTTTGAGCGCCTCCGTTACTTTTTAGGAGGCGACCGCCCCAGTCAAACTGCCCACCTAACAATGTCCGGCACCCAGTTTCATGGGTATCCGTTAGAACCTCAGTACTGTCAGGGTGGTATCCCAAGGATGACTCCACTGAAGCTGACGCCCCAGTTTCTCAGTCTCCCACCTATCCTGTACAGACAATACCGAAATTCAATGCTAAGCTACAGTAAAGCTCTACGGGGTCTTTCCGTCCAATCGCGGGTAGCCAGCATCTTCACTGGCACTACAATTTCGCCGGATTTGCAGTTGAGACAGTGCCCAAGTCATTACGCCATTCGTGCGGGTCAGAACTTACCTGACAAGGAATTTCGCTACCTTAGGACCGTTATAGTTACGGCCGCCGTTTACTGGGGCTTAAGTTCATACCTTCGCTTACGCTAAGCATTCCCCTTAACCTTCCAGCACCGGGCAGGCGTCAGCCCCTATACTTCAGCTTTCGCTTTAGCAGAGACCTGTGTTTTTGCTAAACAGTTGCTTGGGCCTATTCTCTGCGGCCTACTTGCGTAGGCACCCCTTCTCCCGAAGTTACGGGGTCAATTTGCCGAGTTCCTTAACTGCAATTCTTCCGATGGTCTTAGGATTCTCTCCTCATCTACCTGTGTCGGTTTGCGGTACGGGCACTACTTTGCTCCCTAGAGGCTTTTCTTGGCAGCGTGGAATCAGATACTTCGGTCAAAATGACCTTCCCCATCACACCTCAGAATTGCCTGGACGGATTTTCCTATCCAGACTCCCTAAGTGCTTAGACTAGCATCCAATAGCTAGCACATCTTATCCTCCTGCGTCACCCCATTGGTAATAACGCTACATAGTGGTATCGGAATATCAACCGATTGTCCATCGCCTACGCCTTTCGGCCTCGGCTTAGGTCCCGACTAACCCTGGGCGGACGAACCTTCCCCAGGAAACCTTAGATTTTCGACCACTAGGATTCTCACCTAGTTCTCGCTACTTATGCCAACATTCTCACTCCTGTACCGTCCACCGCTCCTTTCGGTACGACTTCAGCCAGTACAGGACGCTCCTCTACCGCGTACATAAATGTACACCCATAGCTTCGGTGATAGATTTTAGCCCCGAACATCTTCGGCGCGGGATCTCTCGACTAGTGAGCTATTACGCACTCTTTTAATGAGTGGCTGCTTCTAAGCCAACATCCTAGTTGTCTTTGAAATCCCACATCCTTTTCCACTTAATCTATACTTTGGGACCTTAGCTGATGGTCTGGGCTGTTTCCCTTTTGACTACGGGCCTTATCACTCGCAGTCTGACTGCCGGACTAATAGTATGTGGCATTCGGAGTTTGATAGAGTTTGGTAACCTATACGGCCCCTAGCCCATTCAGTGCTCTACCTCCACTACTCACATCCGACGCTAGCCCTAAAGCTATTTCGAGGAGAACCAGCTATCTCCGGGTTCGATTGGAATTTCTCCGCTATCCACAGCTCATCCCATGGTTTTTCAACACCAATTTGGTTCGGTCCTCCACAGAATTTTACTTCTGCTTCAACCTGGCCATGGATAGGTCACCCGGTTTCGGGTCTACGACATGCAACTATTTGCCCTATTAAGACTCGGTTTCCCTTCGGCTCCGTACCTTAAGTACTTAACCTCGCTACATATCGTAACTCGTTGGCTCGTTCTACAAAAAGCACGTCATCACACACATAAGGTGCTTTGACCGGTTGTAGGCACACGGTTTCAGGTTCTATTTCACTCCCCTTCCGGGGTTCTTTTCACCTTTCCCTCACGGTACTTCTTCACTATCGGTCATCAAGTAGTATTTAGCCTTGGGAGGTGGTCCTCCCTGCTTCCCACAAGGTTTCACGTGTCTCGTGGTACTCTGGATCAGATCTTAGGCTTTATCCTTTCGTCTACGTGGCTATTACACGCTGTGGCTCAACTTTCCAGTTGTATTCGACTAAAATTACCGCCATATTAATGATCTGTCCGCAACCCCAGAAATAAATTTCTGGTTTGGGCTCTTTCCTTTTCGCTCGCCGCTACTCGGGAAATCGAATTTTCTTTCTCTTCCTCCAGGTACTTAGATGTTTCAGTTCCCTGGGTGTACCCTTATATACCTATTTATTCAGTATACAATACATGGGGTTTACCCATGTGAGTTTCCTCATTCGGAAATCTTCGGTTCACAGCCTATTTGCGGCTACCCGAAGCTTATCGCAGCTTATCGCGTCCTTCGTCGGCTCTTGATGCCAAGGCATTCGCCATGTGCCCTTTGTAGCTTGACCTTCGTTCGTTATAACCTTCGTACTACTTCGTTAGCTGCCTCAGTCTGGTGCTCATTTACGTTAGTAAATTCCG